>NZ_JBITLL010000009.1:0-241155 GCF_044465245.1 Nonomuraea terrae
GCTTTATTCTTTCAGCCGTTCAAGTTCCTGTCAAATTGACCGGACTTGCTCGATCTGCGGGAATTAAGCCTGCCCCCTTTCGGAGACAACCCCTCTAACTTACCAGCCGTTCCGAAGTGGTTCGTACCGTCAACGGATTAGCTTGAAGGTAGTGGGATTTGCCCGGCATCTTCGAGGCTCCAGGAGCCCCGTTGATCGCCCTGCGGGAAGCAACTCTAGCAGCCTGACGCGCCTACTCAGGCCCACACACGTAATCCCTAGGTCCTTCCCTCCCCACCTAACCCTCAAACCTCTGCCACGAACGTCCATACGGCGGCCCCGGGACAAGCCGACGGCAAGTCATCCGCAATCGCCTCCCGGTACGAATTACCTACGAGCAGACTGCGCTCTCGGAGGTGGCCGCCATGACCCGCTCGGAGTTCGACGACATCCGTGCCTTCCTCGCCGACGACACCGCCGACGCGGGTGACGTGCTGGCAGTCGCCCGGACTCTGGTCGACGACCTGGAGCACTCACACCTTCGCGAGGCGGTCCTGCGTACCCACTATCTGCGGTTGCTGACGGCCGCACGGGCGACGATGGCGGCCGAGCTCCTGGGAGCGCCCGATCCACTGGCGTTCGTCAGCCATGAGCTGTCCGGGCGCGGCCAGTTGCCGGAGGACGGTGAGACGGCGCAGCGCATCCTCTCCGACGCCCGTGCGGCGGCCGAGTTGCTCGCCAGTCTCGAGAACCCTCCGCCGCGGCCTCCGCGCAACCTTCGCCTGCGCCGCTGCGTCGGCACAGGCCGGCGGCTCCCCCACTGATCTCGTTGCCGCCCGCTGGCGGGATGACAACTTCGGACATACCCCACCTTGGCGGGCCAACTGCCAGACTTTCGCTTATGTGGCAGCGGGGGCTGAACTGGGCGGCAATCATCCTGGTCGGGATATTTGGCGTGATGTGGGTCGGCGTGGTGATCTACGCGGACCACGGATCGTCTGTCTGGATGCGGATCGTTCAGGTGGTGTTCGGAGTCACGCTGCTGGGGTGGGCCGTGCAGAAGGCCGTCTGGATGGTCATGCACGGCATGAAGCACCACAGTGGCTAGACGAGCGTTCTACTCCGGCTGGAACCGGTAACCCATTCCGGGCTCCGTGAGCAGGTGGACCGGGTGGGCGGGGTCGCGCTCGAGCTTGCGGCGCAGCTGGGCCATGTACTGCCGTAGGTAGTGGGTCTCTTTGAGGTAGTTGCTGCCCCAGACCTCTGTCAGCAGCTGGCGCTGGGTGACCAGCTTGCCGGGGTTGCGCAGCAGAGTCTCCAGGAAGTGCCATTCCGTGGGGGTGAGGTGCACACCTCCTGAGATGGTCTTGCTCGCGAGGTCGACGACGTGGTCGCCGACCCGTACGGTGACGTTCTCCTCCTCTGCCTGCCCCGTGCGGCGGGTCACGGCGCGCAGCCGCGCGAGCAGCTCGTCGATGCTGAACGGTTTCGTCACATAGTCGTCGGCGCCGGCGTCGAGCGCGTCGACCTTGTCGGTGCTGTCCGTACGCCCCGACAGAACGATGATCGGCACGGAGGTCCAGCCCCGCAGCCCTTCGATGACCTCCACCCCGTCGAGGTCGGGCAGACCGAGGTCGAGGATGATCAGATCGGGATGCCACTCGGCGGCCAGGCGCAGCGCGGTGCCGCCGTCGGGCGCGACGGCTGCCTCGTAGTGTCTGGCGGCCAGATTGATCCGCAGGGCACGCAGCAACTGCGGCTCGTCGTCGACCACGAGCACCCGCGTCATGTAGGCCGCCGCGGAGTGCACGTCTGTCGGCGGATACGGAGCCGACCTCGGGCTCTGTCTCCCATTCCTCCAGATTACGGCTGGTACGGCGGCGCGACCCCCCAGCCCCAGTGCGGGACCGGCGCCTGGAGCGGAGGCGTGGCGCCGGGCTGGGAGTTGTGCCGCGCCAGCCTGGTGCCCCATTCGATGTAGCCGGCGAACGCGGCCCTGAACTCGGGGTCGTCAGGAAGCCCTGCCTCGTCGGCGGCGTCCAGGAGCAGGTTGACCCATCGGCGGCGCTGCGGTTCGGTGATCGCCTTGCCGAGGTGGTGGCGCAGCATGACGGGGTAGCCGCCGCGCTCCTTGGTGTAGCGGTCGGGGCCGCCGAAGACCTCGCTGAGCCACATCGCCACGTATTTCGGGTGGTCGGCGTCCATGTGTGCGAACAGCGGCCCGATCAGGTCGTCCTTGACCACGCTGCGGTAGAAGAGCTCGGTCAGCCGCTCGAACGCCTCGGCGCCGCCGGCCCATGCGTACAGTGTCGGCACTGTGTCGTCAGTCACGTAATTATGTAATCATCGCCGCGAATCGACGGAAAGGCCCTTGGGCATACGAGAAAGTCCCCGGCCGCCGGATGATCCGGTGACCGGGGACTTCTGCTTGGTAGCGGGGACAGGATTTGAACCTGCGACCTCTGGGTTATGAGCCCAGCGAGCTACCGAACTGCTCCACCCCGCGTCGGTGTGTACTTCTTCATCATACAGGCCCGAGACACTGCTCTGACCATGATCCAGCTTCCACGTGAAAAGGCCCGGTTTTCCGTCTCCGGATCCCCGGGCCTTCATCGTGGTAGCGGGGGCAGGATTTGAACCTGCGACCTCTGGGTTATGAGCCCAGCGAGCTACCGAACTGCTCCACCCCGCGTCGTCGTGCTTTGCAAGCCTATCGGCGACAGCGGGGTATGCGCAAACTCAATGCGGTTATGAGGTGCCCGCGGCTCCCGCCTGTGACCCTGTGGGCACCGGTGACGGGTTGCCGGACGCGGGCGGCGTCGCAGGTGGTGTGGCCGGCGGCGTGGGCGGAGGAGTCGCCGGTGGCGTGCCCGTCGGCGACGGGCTGGGCGACGGCTGCGCCTGCTGCGCGTTCGCGCCTTCCAGCGCCCGCAGCGACTCGTCCAGTCGCCGCTGGGCGTCGCCGTAGGCGTCCCAGTCGGGCGGGCTGGCCTGCAGGGCCTTCTGCGCGTCCTCGTACGCCTTCTTGGCGTTCGCGATCGCGGTGTTCAGCGCCGTGGCGGCCTGGTCGGGCCGGGCCTCGGTCTCCTGCTCGTCGGTGGGTTGTTGCTGTTGCTGCTCCTGCTCGGTGCCGAAGACCTGCTGGAGAGCCTCGTCCAGCGTGCGGCCGACACCGATCTTGGAGCCGAACGACACCAGCACGCGCTGCAGGATCGGGTACGGCTCCTGCCCGCCGCCCGCGGCCACCTGGATGTACACCGGTTCGATGTAGACCAGGCCGCCGGCGTATGGGAGAGTCAGCAGGTTGCCGTAGCGGACCGACGACGCGCCGACGCCGAGCAGGTTGAGCTCACCGGCGAACCGGCTCTGGAAGGCGTTCTGTGCCTGGCCGGGACCCGGGATCGGGGTACTGGACGGCATCCGCAGGATGCGGATCTGACCGTAGTTGCTGCCCGCCGCGGAGTTGACCGCCATGAACGCCGCCAGGTTGGGCCCCTGTCGCGGCACGAACGTCGTCGTCAGCGAGAACGTCGGCGTGCCGCCCGGCATCGTGGTGGTCAGGTAGTAGGGCGGCTGCTTGATGTTGCGGTCGCCCTGCGTCGGGTCGCCCGGGACGTTCCAGAAGTCCTGGCCGCTGTAGAAGGCGGCCGGGTCGGTGATGTGGTAGCGCGACAGGGTGTAGCGCTGCACCTTGAACAGGTCTTCCGGGTAGCGGACGTGCTGGCGCAGCTCGGCGCTCATCTCGGAGGCCGGGCGGATGACGCCGGGGAAGGCGTTGCTCCAGGTCTTGAGCACCGGGTCGTTGTTGTCCCAGGCGTAGAGCCGGACCGTGCCGTCGTAGGCGTCGACCGTGGCCTTCACCGAGTTGCGGATGTAGTTGACGTGGTCGATCGGCTGCTGGGCGATCACCCGGCGGTCGGTGGACGTGTCGCGCGTCATCTCGCCCAGGCTCTCGCTCTGGGAGTACGGGTAGTCGTTGGACGTGGTGTAGCCGTCCACGATCCACTGGATGCGACCGTCGACGACGGCCGGGTACGGGTTGCCGTCGAGGGTCAGGAACGGCGCGGCCTTCTGGACCCTGTCACGCGGGTTGCGGACGTACAGGATCTTGGAGTTGTCGTTGACGTCGCCGGACAGGACGATGTTGGCCTCGCCGTACTTGGCGGCGTAGAGCAGACGGTTGAAGAACGAGCCCACGGGGACGCCGCCGGCGCCGGTGTAGGTGGTGTTCTTCTGGCCGGTGCCGCCGGTCTCCGGGTAGTCGAGCTCCTGCGGCTGTTGCGGGTTGCCGCCGGCGATGACGTAGTCGTCGCCGATGGAGCTCTCGCCGTAGTAGACGCGCGGTTCCTTGAGCTTGGTGCTCTGGACCAGCGGGCCGGTGACCGGCATGTCCTTCGCGTCGTAGGCGGGCAGGCCGCTGGAGTCGACCTGGTTGCCGGGCGCGGCGACGAAGCCGTAGCCGTGGGTGTAGACGAGCGCCCGGTTGATCCAGTTGTCCTGGCCCTGGGGCGGACCGGTCAGCTCGCGGATGCCGACGATGTGGTCGATCAGTTTGCCGGTGCCGTCGGGGTAGCGGTCGACGTCCAGCGGGTCGGCGAAGCTGTAGAAGCCCCTGATGCGCTGCGTCTGCTCATACGTCGAGGAGACCAGGGCAGGGTCGAGCAGGCGCACGCCGGACACCGAGGTGTCGCCGTTGGCCTGGACCTTCGTCGGGTCGGCCTGCGCGTTGTAGGTCTCGACCTCGGTCTTGTCGACGCCGTACGCCTCGCGGGTGGCCTCGATGTTGCGCTGGATGTACGGCGCTTCCTTGCCCTGCTGGTTGGGCTTGACCTGGAACTGCTCGACCAGCGCCGGGTAGACGCCGCCGATCAGGATGGCCGAGAGCACGAGCAGGCCGAAGGAGACGCCGGGCAGCATGCCGCCCGAGCGGAAGACGCCGGCGAAGAACAGCACGGCGCAGATCAGCGCGATGATCGCGAGGATGGTCTTGGCCGGCAGCACGGCGTTGACGTCGGTGTAGGACGCGCCGTGGACGAAGCCCCGGTCGGAGAAGACCAGGCCGAACCGGTCCATGAAGTACGCGATGGCCTTGAGCAGCACGAAGACGCCCAGCAGCACCGACAGGTGGATGCGGGCGGCCTTGGAGGCGTGCACGCCTGGGGACTGCAGGCGGAAGCCGCCGTAGAGGTAGTGGGTGATCGCCGACAGCACGATCGAGATGATCACGGCGGTGAACAGGAAGTTCAGCACCATCCGGATGAACGGATAGTCGAACATGAAGAAGGCGATGTCGTAGCCGAACTGCGGGTCCTGCCTGCCGAACGGCGCGCCGTTGATGAACTGCAGCCACGTCTGCCACTGCCCCGCGAACGAGGAGCCCGCGAAGAGCGCGAGCAGCCCCATGCCGACGATGAAGATCAGCTTGCGGTGGGGGTCGAGCGCCATGCGATAGCGGTCGGCGCCGCTGCTGCCGCCGAACATCGCGGGCCCGAACATCGGCCGCGTACGGAAGGCCAGCAACATGTTGCCGCCGGCGATGCCGACCATCAGCGCCGCTCCGACGAGGAACAGCACGATCTGGGTCAGCAGCACGCCGGAGAAGACCGACGTGAAGCCGGTCGAGTCAAACCACAGATAGTCGGTATAAATGCCCGAGAAAAAGAAGAACAGGGCAACGATCACCACGAGGGCGATCACCACAGGAAGAATCAGTCGCGGTCGGCGGGGCAAGCGCATTGCCCTGCCGGCTCCTGGGGTCCGGAAGCTCAAGGCCAACCCCTCGTCGTAATGAAGAAACGGTCCGTGTCTGGCAACCTACACCGCGGTGCCAGCCCTACGACTAACGCACGACGGCCGCCAGAAGTTTCATCCGGCCTCGCACGAGGGAACATTCGCGTTTCCCGTACGCAGCGCGTCTAGCGCCTGGACGGCGCCGTGCAGCGTGTCGGCGCGTACCAGCCGCAGGCCGTCAGGCACGGCGCGCACGGCCTCGGCGCAGTTGTCGGCGGGCGTCAGGAAGATCGTGGCGCCCGACTCCTTGGCGCCGACCATCTTCTGCGCGATGCCGCCGATCGGGCCGACCTGGCCCGTCGGGTCGATGGTGCCGGTGCCGGCGATCTTCTTGCCGCCGGTCAGCGCGCCCGGCGTCAGCTTGTCGACGATGCCGAGCGAGAACATCAGCCCGGCGCTGGGCCCGCCGACCTCGCCCACGCTGATGTCGACGTCGAACGGGAACTGGTAGGCGGCCCGCATCTCCACGCCCACCAGGGCCTGCCCCTCTTCGCCCGCCACCGTCGGCACGGAGACCTCGAGCTTCTCCTGACCGCGGGTGATGCCGAAGGCCACGGTCTCACCCGGTTTGTGCGCCTTGACCGTGTCGCCCACGACGTTGACGTCGGTCGCCGGCTTGCCGTCGACGGAGTCGATCACGTCTTCCGCGCGCAGCTTGCCGTCGGCGGGACGGCCCTTCTGCGTGGTCGCGACCGTCACGACCATCTTGTACGGGATCTTGAGCTCGTTGAGCGCGGCGGCGGTCGCGGTCTCCTGGGAGTTGCTCATCTCGACGGTGTTCTCCTCCTCGACCTCCTGGGCGGTGCGGTCGGGGGCGAAGATGGTCTCCTCGGGGACCACCGCGACGGAGGGATCGATCCAGCCGCGCAGCGCCGTCAGCAGATCGATGCGGGCGCTCGGGCCGCCCTGGTAGGCGACCGTCACGAGACTCAGCGCGCCGCTGGTCGGATAGGTCTGGCGGTCCTTGATGGAGATGACCGGCTTCTTGTCGACCTCGCCGATGGTGTTCTCCGTCGGGCCTGGGCTCAGCACGACGTACGGGACCGGCTGGAACGCGCCGATCACCCCCAGCGCGAGCACGAGGAATCCCGCGATCAGCAAGGTGAGGGCGCGTCGTGACATGTCGAGAAGCTTATTCGCCGACGCCGACCCACTCGGTCTCGCCGTCGGCGAACACCTGGTGCTTCCAGATCGGCACGCTGGCCTTGAGGTCGTCGATCAGCCGCCTGGCGGCCTTGAACGCCTCGTCGCGGTGAGGCGCGGCGACGGCGACGATGACGGCGGTGTCGCCCAGCTCCAGCTCACCCACGCGATGAACCGCGGCCAGCGCCGTCACGGGGAAGTCGGCGGCGACCTTCTCGGCCACCTGCCGCAGCTCGGCCTCCGCCGTGGGGTGCGCCGAGTAGGCGAGCCGGGTGACGGGCTTGCCGTGGTCCTGCTCGCGCACGGTGCCCACGAAGAACGTGGTGCCGCCCGCTGCGTGGTCGCCGACGGCGGCCAGCACTTCGTCCACGGAGAGCGGGGTGTCTCGTATGCCGAGCAACCGGATGACGTCCACGACAAAAAGCCTAACCTTTACTGGCGCCGCTTCTTACGAACCTGGCGGACGATCGCGGCTGTGCCGATGACGGCCACGGTGGCGCCGGCGGCGGTGAGGGTGGCCTCCTTGACGGGCAGGCGCCTGCCGACCACGGTCGTGCGGTTCTCGCCGCGCAGCTCGAGCAGCTGCTCGAAGGCGGCCTCGTTGGTCCACGCCGGCTTCCATCCGGCCTCGCGCAACGTCGTGCAGTCGACCACCCACGGATAGACGACGTAGTGCAGGTCGGTCGCGGGGGCCGGGGTGACGCCGAGGCGGTGCAGGCGCTGCGCCGTGCCGAACGTCAGCCCCGCCGGGAGCTCCAGGCTGCGGATGCCGGAGAGCTCTTCGACCTTCTCGTGCTCGATCCAGCCGTCGGAGCCGACCGCCACCACGCCGCTGATGTCGCCGCGGGCGGCCAGCTCGAGCACGGAGAGCAGGTCGTCGATGTGGCAGAACTGCCAGTGGGGGCTGCAGCCCTTGACGGTCAGGAGCCTGGGCGACTCGAAGTGGCGGGTGATCACCGTGTCGACGCCGGGCCCGACGACCGCGGCCGGGCGCAGCACCGTCACCTCCAGACCGGGGTGGCTGCGCAGCGACCTGCGCGCCACGGCCTCGATCTCCAGGAAGTCGCCGACCACGCCGGTGTCGGGCTCGGCCGCCACGGGGGCGTCCTCAGGCAGCGGCACCTCGTTGTCGGGGGCGGCGCCGTACACCATCGCGCTCGTCACCAGGACGACGCGGCGCACGCGGGCGGCGGCGCAGGCCGTGAGGACGGTCTGCGCGGCGCGCAGGTTGTAGGCCCGCCGTTCGGCCGGGTCGGAGTCGACGGCGTAGTCGCCGGCCAGATGGACCAGGACGTCGATGTCGGAGATCCGGTTCGCCAAGAGCGGATCCCGTACGTCGATCTCTCTCCAGGTGGCCTCCGGGATGTCTCCACGCTGCTCGTCGATGGCCACCACCCTGCGGAAATCCGCGGAGGATACGAGCCTCGAGAGCAGCTCGCGGCCCAAGCCGGAGGCGGCTCCCGTCACTGCGACGACGGGTTGGCGCGGGCGTTTCGAGGTAGGCACCAGGTCCTCACTTTGCACTGATCCGCCGTAGGACGACTAACGTGGCGGATGTGGACTCCTCCATCCTGCACGAGGTAGAGCGGTGACTGACCTGCCAGGTCGCGAAAACGACCCCAACGAGAACCCGTTCGCCATGTTCGGCAACCCTGAGCAGATGGCTCAGGCGATGCGCCAGTTCGCCGACATGCTGTCGGCGCCTCAGGGTTCCGGCCCTGTCAACTGGGACATGGCCAAGAACATCGCCCGGCACTCCGTGGTCGCCCAGGGCGATCCGAGCGTCATGGAAGGCGAGCGCCGCCAGATCGTCGACGCGCTCAGTCTGGCCGACCTGTGGCTGAACGAGGCGACGACGCTGCCGAGCGGCGTGTCGAATCCGCAGGCCTGGAGCCGTTCCGAGTGGATCGAGAACACCATCCCGGTCTGGCGCAAGCTCTGCGAGCCGATCGCCGAGCGCATGGTCGAGACCATGGGCGGCGCACTCGGCGGGTCCGGGCTGCCCCCGGAGGCCCAGCAGATGGCCGGGCCGCTGATGGGCATGCTGAAGCAGATGGGCGGCATGATGGTCGGCCAGCAGATCGGGCAGGCCATCGGCTCGCTGGCGCGCGAGGTCGTCGGCACCACCGACATCGGGGTTCCGCTGTCCGACAAGGCCGCGCTGCTGCCCGGCGGCATCGCCTCCTTCAGCGAGGGCCTGGAGATCCCGTCCGACGAGATCCGGCTCTACCTGGCGCTGCGCGAGGCGGCCCACCACCGGCTCTTCCAGCACGTTCCGTGGCTGCGTTCCCACCTGCTGGGCGCGGTCGAGGAGTACGCCAGGGGCATCACGGTCGACACCTCGGCGCTCGAGGAGCAGATCCGCGGCCTCGACCTCAACAACCCCGCGGCCATCCAGGAGGCGCTGAGCGGCGGCGGCCTGCTCAAGCCCGAGGAGACCGAGCGACAGAAGGCCGCGCTGGCCCGGCTGGAGACGATGCTCGCCCTGGTCGAGGGGTGGGTGGCCACCGTGGTCGACCGCGCCGCCGCGGGCAAGCTGCCCTCCGCGGGCGCGCTGGCGGAGACCGTACGCCGGCGGCGCGCGACCGGCGGGCCGGCCGAGCTGACGTTCGGCACGCTGGTCGGGCTGGAGCTGCGACCGCGGCGGCTGCGCGAGGCCGCGGCGCTGTGGCGGGCGCTGGAGGGGGCGCGCGGCGTCGACGGGCGTGACGCGCTGTGGTCCCACCCCGATCTCATGCCGACGGCCGACGACCTCGACGACCCGCAGGCGTTCGTCCGCGGGGAGACGACCTGGGACATCTCCCAGCTGGAGGCCAAGCCCGACGAGGGCGGGGGCGAGGGCGACAAGAGTTGAGCCTGCACGACGACGCGGTGGCGGTGTTGTCCGCCTGGGCCGCGCCCACGCCCGAGGAGGAGGCGCTCCGGGCCGAGTTCCTGGAGCACCTGCGGGCGCATGACGACGCGATGTTGCGCGAGTGCGTCCCCGGGCATCTGACGGCCACGACGGCCGTGCTGTCCCACGACGGCGCGCAGGTCCTGCTCACGCTGCATCCGAAGGCCAAGAGGTGGCTGCCGATGGGCGGTCACTGTGAGGTCTCCGACGCGTCCCTCGCGGCGGTCGCGCTGCGCGAGGCGTGGGAGGAATCGGGGATCTCCGGGCTGGAGCTGCTGCCCGGGCCGCTGGCGGTCGACAAGCACTCCGTGTGGTGCCACCCGCCGCAGTGCTGGCATCTCGATGTCGAGTACGCGGCCGTGGCGCCGCCCGGAGCCACGGCCGTGATCAGCGACGAGTCGCTCGACCTGCGCTGGTTCCCCGTCGACGAGATTCCGGAGCCGAGCGACGAGGCCACGCGGCGGCTGGCGAAACGCGGGCAGGCCGCCATCGGCTCCCGGCCCCTTGGCTAGAGTCCACTTGCGTCGTTCCAAAAGGGGGGCCTAGTGGAGACTTCTGCCGTTGGCGGAACGATCGTGACACCTGTCCGCAAACGCCGGAAGTTTCCCGCGGCTCTCACGTGGCTGGCCGTGACGCCGTTCGCCGCGTGGGCGATCGCACGGGTGGCCGGGCTGGAGCGCGGTTCGCTGCCGACGCAGCTCATGACCGCGACCCCGTACGCCGCGGCGGGCTCGCTCGTCCCCCTCCTGATCGCCGCGCTCGGGCGCCGGCGCGCCGCCACCGTCGTCGCGCTGTTGACCACGGCCGCGCTGGGGTTCAGCGTGTTGCCCAGGGCGTTGGGGACGGCGGACGCCGTGCAGGGCCGGCCGTTCCGGGTCATGACGATCAACATGCTGTTCGGCCGGGCCGACGTGGCGACGATCATGAAGCTCGTCCAGGAGTTCGACCCCGACGTGCTGAGCACGCAGGAGCTGACCCCGGACGCGGTCGCCGACCTCGACGCGGCCGGGCTCAAGACGCTGATGCCGCACCGCGTGCTGCAGGACGAGTGGAGCGCCACCGGGAGCGGGTTGTTCTCCAAGCACCCGGTCCGGCCCCTGACCAACTGGACGCCCCCGCCCGGGCACCGCATGCCCGCCGCGGCGGTGCTGCTGCCCGGGGGCGAGCCGATCGAGTTCATCGACGCCCACCCGTACCCGCCGCTGGGTCCGCAGGTGAACGACTGGAACGCGGCGCTGGCGGCGCTCCCCTCGGCCTCGCCTCAGCGGATCCGCGTCATCGCGGGCGACTTCAACGCCTCCCTCGACCACGCCGCCCTGCGCGCGCTGCTGTCGCGCGGCTACAAGGACGCCGCCGACCAGGTGGGCGCAGGGCTGATCCCGACCTGGCCGGCCAACAAGCCGGTGCCGCCGATCATCACGATCGACCACGTGCTGGTCGACCGGCGGGTCGGGGTGAAGGAGGTCAGCGTGCGGGATGTGCCGCGCACCGACCACCGGGCCGTGCTGGCCCGGCTCATCGTGCCCTGATCAGGGCCCTGGTGTTGTCCCAGCCTTCCAGGCCGGGGTCGAGTCGGGCGACGTCGCCGGCGCTGCGCAGGCGGTGCCAGCCCGGGGTGGTCGCGACCCTGCGCGGGCCGGGGGCCTGGGCGCGCAGCGCGCCCACCACGTCGTCGGCGTCGAGGTCGGGCTCGGCCCAGTCGGGCGCGGGCAACGCGCAGGCGAGGGCGACGGCTCCGCCGTTCTCCGCCGGGCAGACCGTGATCTCGGCCCTGCCCAGCTCCCTGAACAGCTTGCCGACCAGCAGCGGTGGCAGGTCGGGGGCATCGGCGCCGATCACGGCGGCCTGGTCGGCGTGCAGGCGGGCGAGCACGGCCTTCAGCGGCTCGGCGTCGTCGATCGTGACGATCTCGGTGCCGGGCCAGACGATGTCGTCGAGCCCGGGGACGCTCGTGACCAGGACGGGCGTGACGAGGTCGAGGCCGGCGGCCATCTCGTACGTGTCCTCGGCGATCGCCGCGAGGAACGTCGCGGGGTCGACTCCCGGGGGCGCGGCCTGCGCCATGGTGCGGCGTACGAGGACGGCGACGACGCGCTTCAACACTCCTCCGGCGCCGTGTGGGCGGCGGCGGAGAAGCCTTCGAGGAACCCGCGGGCCCGCTCGGCCTTCGGGTACTGCTCCACCAGCTTCCAGAACTTCGGCCCGTGGCTCGGCACCAGCAGGTGGGCGAGCTCGTGGATGATCACGTAGTTGATCACCCATTCGGGCAGGCCCTTGAGCCTGGTGGAGATGCGGATCGTGCCGTTTTCCGGGGTGCAGGAGCCCCAGCGGTGCTGCTGGTTGTCGACCCAGCGCACGCTCGCGGGATCGGCCTCGCCGTCCAGGTATTTGGCCGACAACTCTCTGGCCAGCTCCAGCAGGGCCTCGTCGGTGGGCCTTCGTCGGCGTTCCTTGGCGGCCAGCCGATCCAGCATCCGGCTCACCCATTCATCCGCGTCTTCGCCGCTAAGCCAGGCGGGCAGGAGCACGATCGTCTTGTCGCCGTCGCGGTAGGCGGAAACCGTACGCCGGCGACGAGAACTGCGACGGACCTCGACTGTCTCGGGGGGCACATATGCACGGTAGCCGAGACTGGCGAAATTCCACAGGGGGCGGACGTTGTTTCTGCTGGTCAGATGATTAAGAGCCGGTGAATTTGGGAACGCGCCTTTCCCGATGTGCGGCAAGGCCCTCGATCATGTCGGCGGAGGCCATGGTCACAGGTTGGGCCAGGGATTCCCACCGCAGCGCTGCTTCCAGGTCCTGATGGTCTTGGTTCATGGCGACTTTGGTGAGCCTTGTGGCAATGGGTGCGTTCTGGGCGATCTTCGTGGCGATGTCCCGTACGTGCGACATAAGGTCATTTTTGGGAAAAGATTGATTTACTAGACCTTTAACTTCTGCGTCCGATCCGGACAGGATCCGGCCCGTCAGGAGCATCTCCCGCGCCAGCCCGACGCCCGCCCTCCGGGGCAGCAGGTACGTGGCCGCCATCCCCGGGTGCAGGCCCAGCGACGTGAACGGGGCCAGGAGCTTGGCGTCGTCGGCGGCGTACACGAGGTCGCAGGCCAGCGCGAGGCACAGGCCCGCCCCGACCGCGGGGCCGTTGACGGCGGCGATCGTCGGGATCTCGAGCTCGGTGATCGCGAGCCAGTCACGGTAGAAGGCGAGCATGCGGTCGCGGAGCTGGGGGACGGGCTCGACGCCGCGTTCGCCGAGCCACGACAGGTCGCCGCCGGAGGAGAACGCGCTGCCGGCGCCGGTGACGACGAGACACCTGGCCTCGCGGTCGGCGGCGAGGTCGGCCATGGTGGCGCGCCAGCGGGCGGTCATGGCGTCGGTCATGGCGTTGCGCATGTCGGGGCGGTTGAGGGTGACGAGCACGACTCCGTCGTCCGTACGGTCAACCAAGATCTCGTCCATGCCCGGAAGCGTAACCCCGCGGACTCCGCCCGTCCCAGGACCGTCTGGTCAGGAACGGAACGAGCGGTCCCGGCACGGCCTTCTCGCGAATCGCAGCCCAGGCGGGCGGAGGCGTAGGGGCTGCGCCTCCGCCCGCCGCAGGGCGTTCAGCGACACGGCCGCCGCCTTGGAGGAGGACTCCCGGTGTCCCGTTCCGACGCGTACGACGGCCAGGCGCAGCAGGCGGTGCATCGGGTCGGCGGTGAGATCGACGCTGCGTACGCGCCCGCGTGGGATCGACCGGTGCCGGCGTACCAAGAGGCCTGTCTTCAGCTCGAGGTGCTCGGCCGTCAGCCGGTAGCGCGTCTTGGACCAGCGCAGCGCCTCGTACGCGATCATCGAGACGAGCGGCACCGGCACCGGCGCGACCAGCCACCAGGGCGCGTCCCGCCACCACATGACCGTCAGCGTCACCAGCGCCAGGCCCGAACCCCACAAGGCCACCACCCCGATGGTCCGGGCGTCGAGCCGCCGCCAGTCCGTGCCTTCCGGAGCGCCTGTCATGCGGCGTCACCGGTCTCCGCCTGGGCTTTTCCGACAGGTCCGCAGAGCGGATGCCCGTCTGTCGCTTCGTGAAGACCAGCAGGGATCGCGTCTGTCCACAGGCAGGGTGAGAAGATGAGAGTTGTCCACAGGCGGCGGCGAAGTCTCTCGGGATCTTGCTTCGGCGTGACATCTTTCCCGCCATGAGGCCACGTCTGAAGCCGTCCCTCCGGCGCATCGTGCGGGACGAGCGCACCCTGCAATACGGCGTCCACCCCCAGCGCTCCGTCATGTTGAGCGGCCTGACCAGGAAGGTCCGGGAGTGGGTGGAAGCCCTCGACGGCACCCGCGATCTGGAGACCGTCCTGCGTGAGGCCGCCCGGGCCGGTCTCGACGAGGGTCGTGCCCGTTCCCTGCTCGACCAGCTCGCCGCCCAGGGCGTGCTCCACGACGCCTCCGCCGGTCCCGGCCGCCTCCGCGACCTGCCGCTCGCCGAGAGAGACCGGCTGAGGCCCGATCTCGACGCCCTCGACATCGCCTCCACCGCTCCCGACGGCATGTTCGCGCTGTTCGAACGGCGCAGACGGGCGCGGGTGCGTGTGTACGGCGCGGGCCGTGTCGGGGCGCAGGTCGTCGCCCTGCTGGCCGCGTCCGGGGTGGGCACCATCCGGGTGATCGACCCTGGCACGGCTCAGGCCCGGGACATCACGCCCGGCGGTCTGACATGGGCGGAGGTCGGCATGTCCCGTGAGGCCGGCGCGGTGGCCGTCGCCAGGCGGCTCACCTCAGGCGGCCCGCCCCCTCTCTTGGATCCTCGTGCCGACAACGCGGTCCGGGACTCACCAGGTGCCGTCGGCGCGGGTGAGCGGGGGGCGCCGTCCCGCCCCACGGCCCCACGGACCGCAGCGGCGGAAACCGGCCGCATCCCCCGCGCCGCTGGGACCGCGATTGCTCGCCCCGGCGTCTCCCGCGCGGTGCCCCCGCAGAGCGGCAGACCGGATGCGGCTCGCCGTGACACCCATGACGGCGTCGCCGGAACCAGTGGTGCCCTTGGCCTCCCCAAGACCGGCGGCCTCCCGCGTGATCGCGGACGAGCCCAAGGCGCGCCGCCCGCCGACGGCCGCGAGCCCACGCGTCCAGAAGACGCCCGAGGCGATGGGCGGGGTGATGGAGGACGGGATCCCAGTGCGCGGCCCGATCGTGGGCGGGAACCTGCGCGGGGGCAGGATGTGCGGCGGGGTGGAGCCGTGGCGGCGAATTCTGACCACGCGGGTCAGGCCGAGGCGCGGGGACGAGGGGAGGCCGTGGAGCCGGCTGTCAACGTCCTGGCTGGTGGGCCGTTTCTCGGGGACAAGACCGACCGGCCCGATCTCGTCATCATCGCGCCGGTCGCCCCGCTCGACGGGTTACTGATCAACGACCTCAACTCATTGGGCATCCCCCACCTGCTGGTGACGGCCTTCGAGGGGTACGGCACCATCGGTCCGCTGGTCCTGCCCGGCAGCACGGCGTGCCTGCACTGTCTCGATCTGACGCGGCGCGACCGCGACCCCAACTGGCCGATGGTCACCGCCAGGCTGGGCGGCTATCCGCCGGGCGAGATCGCCTGCGCCTCCGCTCTCGCGGCCGTGGTCGCGGCGGCTGCCGTCGGCCATGCGCTTGGTCATCTCGATGGCCAGGAGTCCATTGTGACCAACGGCACAGTGGACGTAACGCCTGATTGGCAATGGAAAAGGCGGTCCTGGAGCGTTCACCCTCAATGTCGTTGTATGCGAAACAATCAATATTCGCTAAGAATGGTCATGGCACCTCACCTCGACTGACGTGCTCAGGGGACGACCACGAAGGGGGGAAGCGGATCTCATCGAGGTTCCGCGCATCGATGTGAGCGATCTTCCACGTCGTGCAGTCACGCGTTCGGCCAAGCTGGCCACCCTCCCACTCGGGTTCGCGGGGCGCGCGGCCCTGGGGCTGGGCAAGCGCATCGGCGGCAAGTCGGCGGAGATCGTCGCACAGGAGGTCCAGCAGCGTACCGCCGAGCAGGTCTTCAAGGTCCTGGGCGAGCTCAAGGGCGGCGCGATGAAGGTCGGCCAGGCGCTGTCGATCTTCGAGGCCGCGTTGCCGCAGGAGATCGCCGGCCCCTACCGTGCCACGCTGACCAAGTTGCAGGACTCCGCGCCGCCGCTGCCCGTCGCCACCGTTCACAAGGTACTGACCGAGCAGCTGGGCGACGACTGGCGTGACCACTTCCTGTCGTTCGACGACAAGCCGACGGCCGCCGCCTCGATCGGGCAGGTGCACCGCGCCGTCTGGCGGGACGGCAGGGAGGTGGCCGTCAAGATCCAGTACCCGGGGGCGGGCAAGGCACTGCTCGGCGACTTCTCCCAGCTGGCGCGGCTGGGCAAGATGTTCGGCGCGCTGCTGCCCGGCCTCGACATGAAGTCCTTGCTGAACGAACTGCGTGAGCGCATCGCCGAGGAGCTCGACTACCTCAGCGAGGCCGAGGCCCAGCACGCCTTCGCCCTCGAGTTCGACGGCGATCCCGACTTCCACGTGCCCGACGTGGTGGCGGCCAACGAGATGGTGCTGGTCACCGAGTGGATGGACGGCACACCGCTGTCGCGCATCATCACCGGCGGCACCCAGGAGCAGCGCGACCGGGCAGGGCTGCTGTTCGTACGGTTCCTGTTCTGCTCCCCCGCGCGGGTCGGCATGCTCCACGCCGACCCGCACCCGGGCAACTTCCGGATGCTCGACAACGGCAAGCTCGGCGTGCTCGACTTCGGCGCGGTCAACCGGATGCCCGACGGCTATCCGAAGGTCTTCGGGCAGCTGATGCGGATCTTCAACGAGGGCGACATGGACACCGTCATGGCCGGTCTGCGGCGTGAGGGCTTCATCCGCGAGGACGTCGACATCGACCCCGACGCTTTGCGCGCCTTCCTGGCTCCGTACGTGGAGCCGACGGCGGTGGAGGAGTTCACGTTCAGCCGGGCGTGGCTGCAGACGCAGGCGGCCAGCGTCGCCGACCTCCGGCCGACCAACGTGGTCCGGCAGCTCAACCTGCCGCCGTCGTACGTGCTGATCCACCGGGTGCACGCGGCGGGGATCGGCGTGCTGTGCCAGCTCGGCACCACGGCGCGCTTCCGCGACGAGGTCATCCGCTGGGTACCCGGCTTCGCCGACGACCCCGACGACAAACCCCTGCCCATCAGCTGACCCCCTGTCCCACCGCCCCGGTCTCTCACCGCCCCGATCCCGGGAGAGCCGACTCCGAAGGAGCCGAACCACCCCGCCGTCTCAGAACCCACTGACCAGGCGCCCAACGCGCTTCAGGCGCTACCGCCAGGCCCCTGCCGTCCGCGGCCGGCGCGCGTGGTCGCACACGGTGGCCGTGGCGGGGGCGTATCGCGGTCACGATGGCGGGATGGCTACCGCGAAGCTCAGCGCTGACAAGAGTTAGGTCTTCGTCGCTGTCGCATACTTCGGGCACCTCGACACTTCGGCACCTCGGCACTTCGGGCCCTCGGCCCTTTGAGCACCTGCGCTACTTCGCGCCTCTGGCACCTCCTGCACCTCACGGACTTCGGCGCCTCGGCACTTTGAAGCACTCCGGCGCTTCGGGCACCTCGCGTACTTCATGCACAGAGAGCGGGGTGGGCGTTCGGCAGTGTCGGCTGGCCGCTGTGCATGATGTGGATATTTCCCCCCGCAGGCCGAAAAGGGAGTGAACGTGGCGGGGGGTTATGAGGCGGAAGTGACACACCGCCCTATGCGCTACCGATCCTTTACTACTTTGTGTAGTGTTGCGGACGCAGACCGTAACTATTTCTGGAGGATGCACATGCGTCGACCTGCCCGCCTGATCGCCGCCGCTGCCGCACTGGCGACCGCAGGCCTGTTCGCCGCGGCCCCTGCCGCGAACGCCGTCGTCGATCCGGTCGCTCTCCTCGAGTGCGTGACCAGCAGCACCACTGAACTCACCACCCTGGCAGTGCCCACGGAGATCCCGCTCACCGGTTGCCTCGCTCCCTGAGCCGGCGTCCCACAGCGGAAACGCGCCGACCTGCCGCTGCCGCCGTGCGATCGCGGCAGGGACCATGCGTGACCAGGTGATCTGATCTGCACGCCCACGCCGTTCGGCCGGGCCCCGGTTCTTCCCCGTGGACCTACTTGAGCGTTGCGGCGGGCAGTTCGTGGCCGGCAGGGCGCTTCGCTCGCACAGGCGCCCTGCCTCACCACCTTGATCCCGACTGTTCGCTCGTGGTGCACCGTACTCGTTGTCGACGGTGGTGGATCCGCTGAAGGTGGCGGACTGGCCGAAGGTGGCGGACTCGCTGACGCAGTGGGGCCGCTGAACGTAGCCGGACCGCTGAACGTGGCGGATCCACTGGACGTCGTGGACCCGCCGAACGTGGCGGACTCGCCGACGTAGTGGAACCGCCAAACGTAGCCGGACCACTGAACGTGGCGGATCCACTGGACGTCGTGAATCCGGCGAACGTGACAGACCCGCCGAACGTGGCGGACTCGCCGACGTAGTGGAACCGCCAAACGTAGCCGGACCACTGAACGTGGCGGATCCACTGGACGTCGTGAATCCGGCGAACGTGACAGACCCGCCGAACGTGGCGGACTCGCCGACGTAGTGGAACCGCCAAACGTAGCCGGACCACTGAACGTGGCGGATCCACTGAACGTGGCGGATCCACCGAACGTCGTGAATCCGCCGAACGTGACAGACCCGCCGAACGTGGCGAACTCGCCGACGTAGTGGAGCCGCCGAACGTAGTCAGGCCACTGAACGTGGCGGATCCACTCGACGTCGTGAATCCGCCGAACGTGGCGAACTCGCCGACGTAGTGGGACCGCTGAACGTAGTCAGGCCGCTGGACGTGGCGGATCCGCTGGACGTGGTGGATCCACTGGACGTCGTGAATCCGCCGAACGTGGTGAGTTCGCTGGACGCGGCCGTCCGAGGGCACGGCCCAGTGATGTCGCAGACGCGATCGCTGCGGACGCGGGATCGCCGGGCCAGGTGAAGGGCCGTTGGACCGCCTCTGATGGCGGCGGGGTGGGGCGCCGGCTGTGGGCCTGGACGCCGTTGCCTCTGGGGACAGGCCGCAGCGACACAAGCGGGGAGAGAAGCGGCCCGGCGTTGTGGTGGAAAGGGAAAGCCGGGCGCTACGGGAGCGCCCGGCTTTCATGGAGATCCTGCGTCGACGCCGGGATCTCCCCTGATCAGAGGTGATGGGCCTGGGCCCGCTGGATGGTTGCGCCGGCCTGCGGTGAGGCCGTTAGGAGAGGCGGGTCAGGGCTTCCAGGCGGTCATGCGCTTGCTTGACCTTGGCCCGCGCCCGCTGTACCTCGGCTCTCGCCCGCTGGACGCGGCGGACGCGCTCCACGAGGCGGAGTTCGGCCGCCTCCCGGTGGAGGGTTTGTATTCGGTCGTTGACCATTTCATGGATCAGATCCGGCACGGCGAGGCTCCTGGTGTGCTGGTGGTTTCTCATGGGTTCGTTCTCTTTCTGGTGCGTAGTGCGGAAGAGGTCAGGCAGCGACCGGGTGCTTGCGAGGACGCCCGCGCGGACGCTTGCGGGGGACGATCGTCCCCCTGAGGATCAGCTCGCCACCCCAGACGCCCCACGGCTCCTCGCGCTCGAGCGCGCGGGCCAGGCAGGCCTTCTGGATCGGGCAGCCGCCGCAGAGTGCCTTGGCGAATTCGACGTCCTCCGGCGACTCTGCGAACCACAGGTCAGGGTCGGTACGACAGGGGATCTTGGCTTCGTCGATCAGGTCCATGATCGTCTTGGCCCCCATCTGCTTCTCCTTTTGAATCGATCTGGTGATCTTGGTCGGGCACCTCGTAGGTGGTCGGGGATCACGGACAAACAAGAAGGCCGCGGATCCTGTGTGCGGATCCGCGGCCTGGAGGCTGCTGCTGTGCCGGTCAACTTATGACCGGAGCATCCCTCCAGGGTTGCGGACCGCACAGTCCACCCATGGTGAGCTGGCTGGCCGGCAGTGCGATACGTGCGATGTAGACAGGAGCGGCTTCCGTCACGGCGGCGAAGTGCTGACGCGAGGAGAAGGCGACGGCCTGGCTACGGACAGGGCGCTCCTGCCGCAGCTTGGCGGGGCCATAGACGGGCCTCACCGAGTCACGGCATGCGGAGGCGAGCCACTTCGTGGCCGACATCTTGATGCTGATCACTGGGACTCACCTCCACTCTGGGATCGTCGGGCAGGACTTGCCCGACTCGCTTGACCTTGACCCTAAACCGGGAAGCCTGGAAGGGGCAACATATTTTCTACCTGCGATTTCGTGTCGATCTCCGCTACTCCTGGCAGCGGAGATCGCACTACTTGATCGGCCGGATCATGGCCTCCTGGACGACCGAGACCACGAGCTCACCCGACGCGGTGTACATCTCACCACGCGCGAGCCCCCGCGCCCCAGCCGACCACGGCGACTCCTGGGCGTACAGCAGCCACTCGTCGGCGCGGAACGGGCGGTGGAACCACATGGCGTGGTCGAGCGAGGCGCCCATGATGTTCGAGGCGCCCCAGGCCATGCCGTGGGCCAGCAGGATCGTGTCGACCAGGGTGAAGTCGGAGGCGTACGCGGCCAGCACGACGTGCAGCAGCGGGTCGTCGGGCAGGTCGGCGTCGTAGCGGAACCACACGTTGGTGTTGGCGCTGCGCAGCTCGGGATTCTGGAACGCCTCCCAGGTGAGCGGCGAGGCGTAACGCGCGTCCACCGGCCGGGGGCGGGCGAGCATGTCGCGCAGCGAGGGGTTCTCGCCCATCAGCTCGTACATCCGGTCCTGGAACGTCGGAAGCGTCTCCGGGTCGGGCACCTTCGGCATCCGCAGGGCCTGGTGATCCACGCCCTCCTCGGGGATGTGGAACGACGCCGACATCGTGAAGATGGCCTTGCCGTGCTGGACGGCCTGGATGCGGCGGGTGGTGAACGACCGCCCGTCGCGCAGGCGCTCGACGTTGTAGACGATCGGCACGGCCGGGTCGCCCGGGCGGATGAAGTAGGCGTGCAGGGAGTGCACGTTGCGGTCCTTGGGGACGGTACGGCCGGCCGCGACCAGGGCCTGGGCCGCCACCTGGCCGCCGAAGACGCGCTGGATGCGCTCTTCCGGGCTACGCCCCCGGAAGATGTCGAGCTCGATCTGCTCCAGGTCGAGCAGGTCGAGCAGCTCCTTCAGCGCCTCGTTCACGTGTCTGTCCCCTCCATGCCGTCCCGTACTGGGACAAAGTCTGATTTTTCGCCTCTATGCCCCTGAGGTGGGATGAGACTCAATAATTCCCCCCTGCAGTTTCGCGGTTGTTACGCGCGAGTAGGTAATCGGGGTGGCCTAAGCACGGCAGAGGGCGAGCACGGCGTCGCCGTAGCGGTCGACCTTCACCCTGCCGATGCCCGCGATGGACAACAACTCCTGCTCGGTCGCCGGCGCGCGTTCGGCGATCGCCTGCAGCGTGACGTCGGTGAACACGACGTACGGCGGCACCTTGGCCTCCTTGGCGGCGGCCGTGCGCCAGGCCTTGAGGCGTTCGAGAAGGGCCTCGTCGTAGTCGGCGGGGCAGGTCGAGCAGCGGCCGAGCTTCTGCTCGGCCGCCGCTCGCAGCGTCTTGGCGCACACCCGGCAGCTGACCGGCGCGGCCACCCGGGGGCGTTCTCGAGCAGGCGCGGTCATGCGCGGCGGCGCGGAGACCCGCCCGGTGAGGCCGTCGAGGAAGCGGGACGGGCGGCGGCTCTTGCGGCCCCCCGGCGCGCGGGCAAGGGCCCACGACAACGACAGGTGCTCGCGGGCGCGGGTGACGCCGACGTAGAGCAGGCGGCGTTCTTCCTCGATCTGCTCGGGGGTCTCGGCATAGATGATCGGGAGCATGCCGTCGGTGAGGCCGACGAGGAAGACGGCGTCCCACTCCAGGCCCTTGGCCGCGTGGAGCGAGGCCAGCGTGACGCCCTCGACGGGCGGCGCGTGCTGCTCGGAGGCGCGGCGCTCCAGCTCGGCCACGAACGCGGGCAGGTCGGCGCCCTGGGCGGCCATGTCCTCGGCCAGGTCGGCCAGGGCCTTGAGCGACTCCCACTTCTCCCGGGCCTTGCCGCCGCCGGAAGGCGAGGCGGTCAGGCCGATGCCGGCCAGGATGTTGTGGACCTCCGCGGCCAGGGGCTCGCCGGCCGCCGAACGCGCCGCGCCGCGCAGCAGCACGACCGCCTGGCGCACCTCGGGACGTTCGAAGAAGCGCTCGGCACCGCGCAGGACGTACGGGATGTCGGCCTTGGCCAGGGCCTCCTCGTAGGCCGCCGACTGGGAGTTGACGCGGAAGAGCACGGCGATCTCGCGCGAGAGCACGCCCTTGTCGAGCAGTTTCCCGATGGCCCTGGCCACTCCGGCGGCCTCGGCGGGCTCGTCGTCGTAGTCGGAGAACACCGGCCTGGGGCCCTCGGGGCGCTGCGCCACGAGCTCGAGCCGGTGCGGCGACCTGCTCTTGGCGATGACGAGGTTGGCCAGGTCGACGACCTGGGGGGTGGAGCGGTAGTCGCGGATCAGCTTGATGACGGCGGCGTCGGGGTGCTCGACCGCGAAGTTCGTCAGGTAGCGCGGGCTGGCCCCGGTGAAGGAGTAGATCGTCTGGTTGGGGTCGCCCACCACGCAGATGTCGTCGCGCCCGCCGAGCCAGGTGTCGAGCAGCAGCTTCTGCAGCGGGTTGACGTCTTGGTACTCGTCGACCACGAAGTAGCGGTACTGCTGGCGGATCTGCGCGGCCACCTCCTGGTGCTCGCTCATCACCGCCGCGGTCAGCTCCAGGATGGTCTCGAAGTCGAGGAGGTGGCGTTCGCGGCGGATCTGCTCGTACGCGTCGTAGAGGGCGGCCAGCTCGTCGGCGGGAAGAGGCGGCGTGCGGTGGTGTTTGGCGGCGGCGGCCGGGTAGTCTTCGGGGCCGATCTGGACGACCTTGGCCCACTCGACCTCGGAGGCGATGTCGCGCAGCTCGGAACGGTCGGGGCTGCGCCGCAACCGCCGGCACGCCTCCCCGAGCACCGGGAGCTTCGACTCGATGACCGAGGGGGCCTCGCCGCCGATCACCCGCGGCCAGAAGTAGGTGAGCTGGCGCAGCGCCGCGGCATGGAACGTGCGGGCCTGCACCCCCGGGGCGCCGAGGGCGCGCAGGCGCTGGCGCAGCTCGCCCGCGGCGCGTGTGGTGAACGTCACGGCGAGCACGCTCTGCGGCTCGACCACACCGCTGCGGACCGCGTACGCGATGCGGTGGGTGATCGCCCTGGTCTTGCCCGTGCCGGCGCCGGCCAGGACGCACACCGGCCCGCGCACGGCCTCGGCGACCGCGCGCTGCTCGGGATCGAGACCGACCAGGACGTCGTCCACGCTGTTCACCCGTACATCCTCCCAGCCTGCCGGCGGTCAATGACTCTTTATTCTGGCAACATGCGGGCGGAGGTACGTTCATAGCGTTCGAGATGCGAACAAGTGCTCTCTTCCTCCACAATGGGGCCCGACCGAATGCTTGTGGGGAAAGGAAGCCCGTGCGAACAGCGGTTTTCGTGAGCGCCCTAGCGCTCGCTGCCGTCGTGCTCACTCCCGTCGCCGCGAGCGCGTCCAAGGAGCCGACGCCGGCGCCCACGGTGGACTATCCGGTCGACGTCAACGGCCTCGGCGGGCTGGCCCTGGAGACCGTCCCGTACGGCTCCCACAAGCGTCAGACGATGGACGTCTGGTGGACGCCCGACGGGCAGGAGCGGCCGGGGGTCTTCGTCATCCACGGCGGCTGGTGGTCCAGCGGCGACAAGAAGTCCATGAAGGAGATCGCGCGCGGCTACGCCGACATGGGCTACACGGTCTTCAACCTCAACTACCGCCTGTCGGGCGACGCGGCCTGGCCGGCGCAGCGCGCCGACGCCCTGGCGGCGATCGCCCTGGCGCGCAAGAACGCCGACCGGTGGGCGTTCGACCCGGGCAACTACGTGGTGGTCGGGTTCTCCGCGGGGGGGCACATCGCGGCGGCCGTCGGCACGTACGGCGACGGCATCAACGGGCTCAAGGGCGTGGTGGGCATGTCGCCGATCATCTCGCCGCTGCGCGCCTACTCCGACGGGGAGAAGACCACCGACTCCGCCAGGCGCAAGCTGCGCACGGCCGCGATCAAGCTGGCCGGCTGCGGCGCGCCCAAGGGCAAGTGCTCGCGGGTCTGGGCCAGCATGGAGGTGGCCTGGCACGCCAGCGCGAAGGACGCTCCGATGCTCACCGTGCACTCCGACAAGGAGTTCGTGCCGCCGGTGCAGAGCCAGCTGCTGAAGAAGATGATGGGCCAGGTCGGCGTGCCGGTGACCGTCATCACGGCGCCCGGCGTCAACCACAGCACGGAGGTCTACCGCGAGCCGGGCATGGCCGAGCGCGTGCAGGCGTGGATCGCCGGCCGCATCGGCTAGACGCCCGTACGGGGTATGGGATTAACGGCGATCGTCGGGTTGTTGCACCCAACGCCCGTTTTCATGACCTTGGAGGGTATCCCCAACATGGCGCTCACCGTTTACAGCACTACCTGGTGCGGCCCTTGCAAGCGGCTCAAGTCTCAGCTGAAGCGCGACGGCATCGTTTTCGATGAGATCGACATCGAGAAGGACCCGTCGGCCGCCGAGTTCGTGATGAGCGTCAACAACGGCAACCAGACGGTGCCCACCGTGGTGATCGACACCCCCGACGGCCGTGTGGTGCGGACGAACCCCTCTGCCCTCGAGGTCAAGGCGCTCCTCGGGGTCTGACCCCTCACCAGTCGCCGACGAGCTCGCCGCCGTACCAGGTCTCGATCAGGCGGCGGGCGATCGACACGCGGGGCGGCAGGCGCAGCTCGCCCGAGCTGAGGGCCTGCGCCAGCTGTTCCCGCGTGAACCACCGGGCCTCGGCGATCTCCTCGGCGTCCGGCGTGAGCGTGGTGGTCGTGGCGTCGGCGAAGAAGCCCAGCATGAGGCTGCGCGGGAACGGCCAGGGCTGGCTGCCGAGATAGCGCGGCCGGGTGACGGTGACGCCGACCTCTTCTGCGACCTCGCGCACGACGGCGGCCTCCAGCGACTCGCCCGCCTCCACGAAGCCCGCCAGGATCGACAGCCGGCCCTCCGGCCACTGCGGGCCGCGGGCCAGCAGGCAGCGGTCGGCCTCGTCGCGAATGAGCATGATCACTGCGGGGTCGACGCGCGGGAAGTGCTGGCTGCCGTCGTTCGGGCAGACCCGGACGTGGCCGCCGGACTGCACGGTCGTCATGGCGCCGCAGCGCGGGCAGTACTGGTGGGTCGAATGCCAGGCGTCCAGCGCGACGGCGAAGACCAGCAGGCCCGCGTCGCGGTCGCCGAGCAGGCCGCCGGCCTGGCGCAGCCCGGCCGCGACCGGCTGCCCGTCGGGGGTGTCGCGCAGGCTCATCGGGACGGTCACGCGGCCGTTGACGTCGCCCTTGGGGATGCCGGGCAGCGGCGCGACCACCGCGAAGTAGGCGACCCCTGCCTCGACGCCGAGCAGGAATCGCGGCCCCGGCGGGGCCTCGGCCGTCGTGTAGAGCACCGCGTGCACCTCGTCGCCCGTGCGCCGCACCAGCGTGTGACCGTTGTCGATCACGAGCACCCGCGTCGCCGGGTCGGACCAGGCCCGCTCCAGCCACTGCTCGTCGGCCCGCAACGCCGACGACCTGTCGATGGTGCCGCGTGCGAGAAGCAGTGGTCCGATGAGTTGTGCCTCCGCGGTCGTCTCCACTGGCCGCCCCCTCCCAGAAGTCCCCTGTCATCCTATGACCACCCGGTTAGCCGCCGATTACGGTATCCGGCCCCCGAGACGATCTCCGTGAGGCTAGGATGCGTCGAGTTAGGTTAGCCTTACCTGAGCTCCGGGGGTGCTTTTCGCGTTGCGGCTCTACCTGACCGCGCTCAAGCCGACCGACTCGGTGACGGACGGCTTCCTGCCCGCGGCGCGGGCGCTCGGCTGCGAGGTGACCGTCCTCACCGACCGGCCCGAGCGGCACCCGGGGGCGGTGGGCTGCGACGTACGCGACCCGCGAGCCCTCATCGACGCGATCGAGCACCTGGGCAGGCCGGACGCGATCTTCTCCAACTCCGACCACCTGCAGGCCGAGACCGCGCTGGCCGCCGACTACTTCGGGCTGCCCGGCAAGGACTGGCGGGCGTGCGCGGCGGCCAAGAACAAGTTCCTGATGCGCCGCCGGCTTCTTCAGGCGGGCGTCGAGGAGGTCTTCTCCGTACGGCTGGGGCCGGGCGACCCGGTGCCGGAGCGGGTGCCGTACCCGGTGGTGGTCAAGCCGCGCGAGGGCGTGGCCAGCGAGGACGTCGTGCTCGTCGAGGACGACCTGGCCGGGGCCGTGGCCGACATCAGGAAGCGGCGGCCCGGAGAGGCGCTGGTCGTGGAGGAGTACCTCGACGGGCCGCTGCGCACGCTGGAGACCCTGGGGGACGACTCGGGGCTGCGGGTGCTGGGCGGGTTCGCGACGACGCTGGGGCCGCTGCCGCACTTCGTGGAGGAGCGGCTCGACTGGGCGCCCGACGGGCCGCACGAGCACGTCCTCGCGGCGCTGCGGGCGCTCGGGGTGGGGTTCGGGGCCTGCCACACCGAGTACGTCCTCACCTCACGCGGGCCGCGCATCGTCGAGGTGAACTACCGGGTGATCGGCGACCACTGCGACTTCCTGCTCGCCGAGGTGCTCGGCGTGCCGCTGTTCGAATGGATCCTGCGGGTGCACCTCGGTGACCGGGCGCCCGCCCCTCCCCCGGCGACCGCGTACGGCAGCGCCGTCAGCCTGGTCGCCGACCGGCCGGGCACGGTCAAGGAGGCGCCCGGGCACGAGTCGGCCGAGACCGGCGGCGTACGGCTGTGGCACCGGCCGTTGCGCGCGGTCGGCGACGTCGTCTCCCTCACCCACACCAACCGCGACTACCTCGGCGTGGTCCGCGCGGTCGGCCCCGACCGGGAGCGGGTCCACGCCGCCATCGCCGGCTACCGGGCGGCCAAGCCGTGGGTGGTCGAATGAGCGGTCGGGAGGCGTACCTGGCCGCCCGGGTCCTCGACGCGCTGCTGCGCGAGGACTACGGCGGGCTGGCCTCCCGGATGGCGCGGACCAAGGACGGCGTCGGCGTGACGCTGGCCGACGGGCGCTGGGTACGCCTCGTGCCTGGTCTGCTGTTCCAGGACTTCGTGGTCGCGCCGGACGAGCGGCTGGGGCTGGAGCAGGTGCTGCAGACCCTGGCCGAGGTGGCCGACCCGGCCGACGCCGAAGGGGTGGCGGCGTTCTTCGAGGAGTGCCTGGCGGCGCTGACGGCGCTGGAGCTGCACGACGCGCGGGCGGAGGAGGTGCTGCGGGCGGGGCCGTCGTACGAGACGCTGGCGGCGTTCGCCGACCATCCGGTCTATCCCACGTCGCGGGCGCGGGCAGGGCTGTCGGAGGACGACCTGCTCGCGTACGCGCCGGAGTTCGGGCCCTCGTTCGCCCTGCGGTGGGCGGCGGTGCCGCGCCGCTTGCTCGGGCCGGGCGCCGCGGAGCTGCCCGCCGGCCTCGCGCCCGGCGGGATCACGGCCGGCGCCGACGAGGCGCTCTTCCCCGTGCACCCGCTGACCGTGGACGAGGTGCGGAAGATCGACGGGGTGCGGATGCTGGACGGCGCGGCCGTCACCGTGCGGCCCACCCTGTCGATGCGCACGGTCGAAGCCGGCCCGCGCCTGCACCTCAAGCTGCCCCTCCCGGTCAGCACCCTCGGCGCCAGGAACCGGCGCTCGATCAAGCCGGGCACCCTCGACGACGGGGCCAGGGCCGAGCTGCTGCTGCGCGAGCTGGCCGACCCGGACGTGGTGCTCGCCGACGAGCAGACGTACGCGCACGCCGGGCACGAGTACCTGGCCTGGATGGTCAGGCGGCTGCCCGAGGGCACGATCATGCCGGTCGCCGCGCTCAACGCGCCCGGGGTGCTCGGCGGGCTGGGCGACGTGCTGCCCGCCTATCTGAAGCTGCTGCTGCGCTGGAACGTTCGGCTCTTCGTCAGGTACGGCATCGCCCTCGAAGCCCACCAGCAGAACCTGGCCCTGCTCCTCCAGGGCGATCGGCTGCGCCTGCTCGTCAAGGACAACGACGGCCTGCTGGCCTCGCCCGCCCGGCTCTCGGCCGCCGGGATCGCGGTGCCGGACTTCGCCGACGAGCGGATGCTGACCGACGACCCCCACGCGCTGGCCGACGTGTTCGTGACCATCACCCTGCACCTGGCCGCGGCGGCGGTGACGTTCGCGGCGCTGCCGCCCGACGAGGCCGCCGCGCTGTTGCGCGACACCCTGGCCGAGGCGCTGGACGCGTACGGAGACGACCCCATGGCACGGCTGCTGCGGGCCAGGACGCTCGACGCGGCCCGGCTCACCGGCAAATCCATGATCACCGCCGGGACGCTCATGTCGAAGGAGCGCTCCGGCGCGCGTGACGTCAACAAGTTCTACGGCACCAGCGGGCCCAACTACCTGAGGAGAACGTGAATGCACGGACTGACCCTCGACGCGGCCTCCGGCCCGGCCGTCGAAGACGACCTGGCCGAGGAGGCGACGCTGGCGGCGCTGCTGCGGTGCTGCGTGCGGGAGGTGGCCGGGCCGCGCGGCCTGGTGTGGCCGGCGCCGCCGAACCTGCTGCTGCGGGTGGCGGGCACGCTGCTGCGGGTGCGTACGCACGGGGGCGCGGCGCTGCGGTTCGACGGCCCGGCCGAGCGCCTGGAGTCGGGTGTGTGGCGGCCGTTGACCACCGAGGAGCTGGTCGAGCTGGTCGAGGCGGAGTTGCGGGGCCACAACGGCGAGTTCGCCGGGCAGGTGACCGCCAGCAAGGAGGCGGTGGCCGCGATCGTGCGGGCTCGGGCCGAGGCGGTGCCGCCCGCCGATCCGTGGCTGGAGTCGGAGCAGGCCCTGGTCCATGGGCATCCGTTCCATCCGAGCCCGAAGGCGCGCGGCGGGGACGGCTGGCTGCGCTACGCCCCCGAGGCGCACGCCGAGTTCCCGCTCCGGCTGCTCGGCGTGCGCGAGGACGTGCTCGCCGAGGGCGGCGAGGTGGCCGCGCTCGACGCGCTCGGCCGGGCACCCGGCGGGTACCGGCTGCTGCCCGCCCACCCCTGGCAGCTCGACCTGCTGCGGCCCGCGTTCGGGGCCGATCTCGTCGATCTGGGGCCCGGCCCGGTGGTGACCCCGACGTCGTCGGTGCGCACGGTGTACGCCGCGGAGGCGGGGGTCTGCCTGAAGTTCTCCCTCGACGTGCGGATCACCAACTGCGTGCGCAAGAACGCCTGGTACGAGCTGGCCGGGGCCGTCGAGCTCACCGAGCGCCTGGCGCCGATCTTCGACGAGGTCGTGCGACGGCATCCGGCCACCCGCTGGCTGCCCGAGCCGGGCTACCGGACCGCCGCTCTCGGCACCCGGCTGCACGAGGGGCTGGGCGTGATCGTCCGGCGCAGCCCGTGGGCCGTCTGCTCCCCCGGCGTCACGCCGGTGCTGGCCGCGGCCCTGGCCCTGCGGGCTCCCGCCGGGGATCCTCGGGCGTGGTGGCGGGCGTACGTGTCGGTGGTGGCGCTGCCGGTGCTGGAGCTGTACTTCGCGTACGGCGTGGTGCTGGAGCCCCACCTGCAGAACGTGCTCGTCGGCCTGGACGCCGCCGGCCTGCCCGTCGAGGCGGTCTTCCGCGACCTGGAGGGCACCAAGCTGGTCGCCGGCCGCCACGACCTCGCCGGGCTCGACCCCGACGTGGCGGGGGCGCTCACGTACGACGCCGAGCGCGGCTGGGGGCGCGTGGTCTACTGCCTGCTCGTCAACCACCTGACCGAGATCGCCGCGACGGTCGCGGGGCCGGACGACGGGCTGCTGCGGGACTTGTGGCGGATCGCCCGCGACCTGTTCGCCCGCCAGGCCGCCGAGCTGGGACGGCCGCTGCCGCTGTCGGACCTGCTGGCCGGCGCGCCGCTGCCCGCCAAGGCCAACCTGGGCGTGCGCTGGGCCAGGGCGGCCGACCGCGCCGCCGGGTACGTGCCGATCGCCAACCCGCTCGCATGATCGGCCCGCGCGTCCGTGAGGCCGCCCTCGGGCTCGCCGAGGCGCCGGCCTACCTCTACGACCTGCCCGCCCTGGACGAGCACGTCGCCTCCGTGCGGCGGGCGCTGGAGGGCGTGGAGCTGTACTACGCCGTCAAGGCCAATCCCGACCCGGAGCTGCTGCGTGTGCTGGCCGCGTACGTGGACGGGTTCGAGGTGTCGTCGGCCGGCGAGCACGCGCACGTCACCGTGTTGTTCCCCGGCATGCCGGTGGCGCTGGGCGGGCCCGGCAAGACCGACGCCGAGCTGCGGCTGCCGCACCACCGCATCCACGTCGAGTCGCCGAACGAGCTGCGCCGCCTGCTCGGCACCGGGCTGGCGGCCGACGTGCTGCTCCGGCTGAACCCGGACCTGCCGGTCGAGGGCGCGGCGCTGACGATGAGCGGGCCGTTCGGGATGGACGAGGACGATGTCGCCGCGTGCCTGCCGTTGTTCGGCGACCGGGTGCGGCTGCGCGGGCTGCACGCCCACCTGGCCAGCGGGCTCGCGGCTCCCCAACTGCTGGAGCTGGCGCGGGCACTGCTGGAGCAGCCGTACGAGGAGGTCAACCTGGGGGGCGGGATGGCGGTGTCGTACGCGGCGCCGGAAACCCGGTTCGACTGGGGGGCGTACGGCGCGGGCCTGGCGTCACTGGGGCGGGGCAGGCGGCTGCGGATCGAGCCGGGCCGGGCGCTGACCGTCTACTGCGGCTACTACGCGACCAAAGTGGTGGACGTCAAGCGGGTACGCGGCCAGGCGTACGCGGTCGTGCTCGGCGGCACCCACCACCTGCGCACCCCGGCGACGAAGGGGCACGACCAGCCGTTCACGATCCTGCCCACCGGCGGCGGGCCTGGCGTGACGGACGAGCCGGTCACGTTCGTCGGCCAGTTGTGCACCCCGAAGGACGTGTTCGCCCAGCGGATCGTGACGTCGGCGCGCGTCGGCGACACCGTGGTGTTCGAGATGGCCGGGGCCTACGCCTGGAACATCTCCCACCACGACTTCCTCATGCACCCGAAGCCGGCGTTCCACCATCTGCGCGCCTGACGCGCTCGATCAGCGCGACCAGGCCGTCGCCGTCGAGCAGGTCGACCGGGCGGACGGTGCGGTTGGCGCGGACGTAGTGGAAGGCCGCCCCCACCTCCTCCAGCGGCACCCCCGCCAGGTGTGACCAGGCCAGCCGGTACGCCGCCAGCTGCACCGACGCCGCCCGCGCCGCCTTGCCCCTGGGCGGCTCGCCGGTCTTCCAGTCGACCACCTCGTAGCCGCCGCCCGGCCGCTCGAAGACGGCGTCCATGCGGCCGCGCACCAGCCGGTCGGCGATCATGGTCTCGAACGGCACCTCCAGGTCGATCGGCCGCCGCTCGGCCCACTCGCTCTGCTCGAAGCGCTCCTGCAGCTCCGCCAGCCGCACGTCGGTCTCTTCCAGCTCCTCGTCGTACAGCTCCAGGTCGTCGATGAGCCGCTGCTGGTCCCACCGTCCCTCCAGCCACTTGTGGAACGACGTGCCGCGCCGGGCCAGCGGCGCCGGCTCGACCGGGACCGGGCGGCGGATGCGGCGGGCCAGCTCGCCAGGGTCCTGCGCCAGCGTGACCAGCGACGACACGGTCAGCTTGGCCGGCAGCTCCACGATCGTCGCGGGGCGGCGGCGGTGCAGCTCACGCTCGCGCAGCAGCAGGTTGGTGTCACGCTCCCAGGCCCGCAGCCGCTCCTCCTCGAAGGCGCGCAGCGGCTCGTCGTCGTCTTCGTCCTCCGCGAGGCTGCCCGCCAGGGCGTCCTCCACCAGACGGGCGCCGTCGAGGACGGACTCGTAGCGCAGCCCCTCGGGCGTGACCGGCCAGGTGGCCTCGGGCGGCTCGGCCAGCAGCGGGTTGGACGCGCCCGCCGGATCGTCGGCCGCCCAGACCGTGACGCGGTCGGCGACGTCGCGGACCTCCAGCAGGAAGTCGGACGGCTCCAGCGGCTTGGTGGCCGTGCCCCAGCGGTAGCCGGAGGCGATCAGCTGGTAGTGGGCGCGGGTGACGGCGACGTACGCGAGCCTGCGCTCCTCCATCAGGTCGCGCTCGCGGCAGTGCTCCTCGAACGCGGCCAGCTCCTCCTTGCTCAGCCCGGACAGCCTCGGCAGGTCGGCGGCGTCGCCGCGCAGCGAATAGGGCAGCTTACGCGGGTTCTCCGTCCAGCGGCCGTTCATGACCGGGGTGGCGGGGAAGATGCTGCCGCTCGCGATCGTCCCCTTGGAGCTGACCAGCTGCGACAGCCCCGGCACCACCACGACCGGCCACTCCAGGCCCTTGGAGGCGTGCACGGTCATCAGCTTGACGCTGTTGCTCTCGCCGACCCGGCCCGCCTCCAGCCCGAACTCCTCGCTCTCCGCCGCCTGCAGATAGGCCAGGAACGCCCCCAGCGTCGGGTCCTCCGCGTCGCCCGCGAACCTGGAGGCCGCGTCGAGGAACGCGTCGAGGTCGGCCCGCGCGGCGAACGCCCCAGCCGTGCCGCTGCGCGCGGCCACCTCGATGTCGAGGCCGAGCCGGCGCTCCACCTCGCTGATCAGGTCGGGCAGCGGCTGCGCGGTGTGGGCCCGCAGGTGGCGCAGCTCGTGGGCGAAGGCCACCAGCCGGGTGCGGGCCAGCGGGCTGTACTCCTCCAGCCACTCCGGCCGGTCGGGCAGCTCGTCGAGCGCGTCGACCAGGCTGCCGCGCTCTTCGGCCATGTCGGCCACGACCTGGTGGAGCGGGTCTTCCTCGCGGTGGCTCTCGCTCAGCTCGCGGGCCAGCTGCCTGGCGTGCTCGCCGAGCGCCCGCAGGTCGGCCGGGCCGATCCGCCAGCGCGGCCCGGCCAGCAGCCTGGCCAGCGCGTCGCCGGCCGTGGCGTCGTACAGGACGCGCAGCGTGGCGACGATGTCGTTCACCTCCGGCACGGTGAGCAGGCCGCCGAGGCCGACCACCTCGACCGGGATGTCGCGCTCCTCCAGGGCGCGGCGGATCGCGGGGAACTGCGAGCGTTTGCGGGCCAGGATGGCGATGTCCTGAGGCTGGAGGGCGAGAGTCTTCTTGCGCTCCCTGTCACCCCAGGGCAGGCCGTCGGGGGCGGTCTCCTGGCCGAGGATCCTGGCGATGCCGTCGGCGATCCACTTGGCCTCGTCGTCGGCGGTCTCATGGAAGGCGCACGTGACGCGGCCCCGATCCACCCGGTTGGGGCCGGGCACCAGCACGGGCACCTCGCGGGCCTCCATGCGCAGCGGCAGCTGCACGCGGGCCGCCACGTCGAGCACGCGGTCGCCGTTGCGGAAGCTCACGCTGAGCTGGCGGACCGGCGCGGGCTCGCCCGTACGGGCCGGGAAGTCGCGCGGGAAGCGGCGCAGGTTGCCCGCCGAGGCGCCGCGCCAGCCGTAGATCGACTGGCAGGGGTCGCCGACCGCGGTGACCGGGTGGCCACCGCCGAAGAGCGAGCGGAGCAGGACGAGCTGGGCGTGGCTGGTGTCCTGGTATTCGTCGAGCAGGACCACGGAGTAGCGGCCGCGCTCGATCTCGCCGACCTCCTTGTGGTTCGCCGCGATCCTGGCCGCCAGCGACATCTGGTCGCCGTAGTCGATGACCTCACGCCGGCGCTTGAGCCGTTCGTACGCCTCCACCAGCGGCAGCAGCTGTTCCCTGGCCGCCTGGACGGTGACCGGGCGCTTCTGGGCGACGATCGGGCGGCCGGGCAGCGCGTCGAGCCGCTCCCACAGCCACTCCCCCACCCGCCGCACGTCGGCGGGCGTGCGCAGGTGCTCCGACAGCTCGCCCGCCAGCTCCAGCACGGCGGCCGTGACGGAGGGCGGGCCCAGCTCGATCTTGTCCATCGGCCCGTCGTACATCGCCACCACCCGTGAGGCCAGCTGCCACGACACGGCCGGCGTGACCAGGCGCATGGTCGGCTCCAGGCCCTCGCGCAGCGCGTGGTCGGTGACCAGGCGGGCGGCGTAGGAGTGGTAGGTGGACACCGTCGGCTCCTCGTCGAGGGCGCCCGGCGCCAGCAGGCCGGCCTCCACCAGGCCGTTGAGCCGCTCCCTGACCCGGGTGGCCAGCTCGGCGGCGGCCTTGCGGGTGAACGTCAGGCCCAGCACGTTGGCCGGGCTGACCAGGCCGTTGGCGACCAGCCAGACCACGCGGCCGGCCATCGTCTCGCTCTTGCCCGAGCCGGCGCCGGCCATGACGACCATGGGCTCCAGCGGCGCCTCGATGACCTCGCCCTGTTCGCGGGTGGGGGGCAGGATGCCGAGTTTCTCGGCGAGCTCGGCGGGGGTCAGCACACCTGACCCCCGTTGTCGTTGACCGGGCAGCTCGCCCGGGCCGCGCACGTGCGGCAGCCGTCGTTGACCTTGGCCTGGAAGAACGGGCCCGACATGCCGGTCGCGACGGTGTCGACGAGCTCCTCGGCCCACTGCGGGTTCTTGTCGTCGGCCAGCGCACCCTGCTGCTGCTCCAGCGCGGCGTTCTTGCCGCCCGCCTTGCCCAGCTGCACCAGCGCGGCGCCGCCCGGCTCCGTCATGCCGTGGCGGGCGAAGGCCCCGAGCAGGGCGGCGAGCTGGTAGACGCCGAGTTGCGGATGGCGGTCGATCTCGCTCGCCTTGGGCTTGGAGCCGCCGGTCTTGAGGTCGATGATCACCGCCCGGCCCTGGTCGTCGGCCTCCACCCGGTCGACCCTGCCCTTGATCTGCACGCCCTCGGAGACCATGGCGGTGAACGACTCCTCGATGGCTTTGAGCTCGCGGGGGTTCTTCTCGTGCCAGACCAGGAACTTGCGGATCATCTGCTCGGCGACCTTGCGTTGCTTGCGGTTGTACCAGGCGCCGCCGAAGTCGAGCTCCTTCCACACCTCGTCGAGGCGCTTGCCCAGGAGGTCTTCGCTGGGCAGGTCGGTGGCCGCCAGCACGGCCAGGGCGTGGATGACGTTGCCGAGGCCCTGGGCGGTGCTGGTGCCGGCCGCGCCGACCGCCGTCTCCAGCAGCCAGCGCAGCCCGCACTTGGTGAAGCTCTCGACCGCCGAGGGGGAGACGTTGACCACGCCGTCGGGCCAGCTCAGCGGGCGGTCGTCGGAGATGGGGGTGAGGGCGTACCAGTCGTTGGGGTGGGCGCCCTGCACTCCGGCGGCGGCCAGGCGGGCCAACTGCCGGGCGGCGCGCTGCCGCAGCTTCCCTGGCTTGGTCGGATCGGTCACCGCGCTGCGCAGGTCGGCCACCAGCGCCGACATGTTGAGCCAGCGGGCCCGGTCGTCGACCGTGGCCTGCTCGACCGCGCCCGGCATCAGCTCCTCCAGGTGCCTGGACGGGCGCTCGTCGGTGTCCTCCCCGCCCACGGCCGTGACCACCAGCCTGCGCCTGGCCCTGGTCACCGCCACGTAGAACAGCCGGCGCTCCTCCGCGAGCATCTTGGAGTGCAGCGAGGCGGCGTTGGGCTCGGCGCCCTCGACCACCTCGACCAGGTCCTCGATGCCCAGCAGGGAGCCGCGCAGCCGCAGGTCGGGCCAGACGCCCTCCTGCACGCCCGCCACCACGACGACGTCCCATTCGAGGCCCTTGGCGCGGTGGGCGGTCAGCACGCGCACGGCGTCGCCGTCGGGGGCCCGGTCTGCGAGGGTGTCGCCGGGGATCTCCTGGGCGGCGAGGTCGTCGAGGAACACCTCGGGGCCGGCCATGGGCATGCGGTCGACGAACCTGGCCGCGTGGTCGAACAGCGCCACCGCGGCGTCGAGGTCGCGGTCTGCCTGGGCGCCTCTGGGGCCGCCCTGCAGGCTCTGCTCCGTCCAGCGTTGGGCCAGGCCGCTGCCCTGCCAGATCGTCCACAGGACGTCCTCGGCGGTGCCCTGTCCCGCGGCGGCCTCGCGAGCGGCGGTGAGCAGCCTGGCCACCCGCTCGGCGGGAAGCGCGACGTGCGGCTCCACTCGGGTGAGCTCCCGGGCGTCCTTGACCGCCGCCACCAGCAACTCCCCCGACGACCGCGCCGCGGGCCGCCGCACGACCGCACCGTCGAGCACCGCGCCATCGGCGCGCTGCCCCGACTCGTCCTCATCGATCGCGTCCGTCGCCGCCGCCCGGCCTTCGGGAGCGCCCGCGGGGGCGCGTTCGCCGGCATCGCCGCCGACGGGCGCGGGATCGCCGGGAACGCCCTGGACCGGCGCGTCGGGGCCGGAGCCGCTGGAGACCGCGGTGTCGCCCACCCCCGACGCGCCGTCCGCCGCGTCACCGCTTTCGGTGGTGCCGTGTACGGCTTCGTTCTCGGCGATCTTGAGGGCGCGGCGGAGGCGGCGTACGCCGATCATGTCGGTGCCGCCGAGCGGGCCCGTCAGCAGCTCCTCGGCCACTCCCTCGTCGAGGCTGGACGGATCCAGCGCCACCCGCAGCATCGTGAGCAGCGGACGCACGCCCGGCTCCTGCGCGATCGGCACCTCGTCGCCCGCGATCATCGTCGGCACGCCGGCGTTGACCAGCGCCCGCCGCAGCAGCGGCACCTGCCGCCGGGCCGAGCGCACCAGCACCGCCATCCGGTGCCACGGCACCCCGTCGATCAGGTGGGCGCGGCGCAGCGTGTCGGCCACGATCGCGGCCTCCTGGCTCGTGCTGTCGGCCAGCAGCACGCGCGCCTCGCCCGGGTCGGCGTCGGGCAGCGGCGCGAGGTCGCGGTGGCCGTGGCGCTGGTCGTGCTCGGGAGCCGGCGCGACCGGCAACCGGGCCGCCACCCGCCTCGTGGCCTCCAGCAGGTCGGCCCCGCTCCTGTGGGACACCCGCAGCGCCAGCACCGGCGCCTCGCTCCCGTCGAGCCTCCTGAACCGCTCGGGGAAGCGCATGATGCCCTGCACGTCGGCGCCACGGAACCCGTAGATCGACTGGTCGGGGTCGCCGACCACGACGAGGTCGCGCCCGTCGCCCGAGAGCTGCGACAGCAGCAGCTCCTGCGCCGGATCGGTCTCCTGGTATTCGTCGACGAACACCGCGTCGTGCGCCGCCCGCTCGCGCTCGCGCACCTCCGGGTCGGCCAGCAGCGCGGAGGCGCCCCTGACCAGCTCGGCGTAGTCGTAGGTCTCCTCGGGGGCGAGGTCGAAGCGGTCCTGGTAGCGCTCGGCGAACCGGCCGGCGGCCACCCAGTCGCCCCGCCCGTGCACCCGGCCGAGCGTGATCAGCCGCTCGGCGTCGAGCCCGCGCTCGTTGGCCCTGGACAGGAAGTCGCGCAGCTCCTCGGCGAACCCGCGGGTCTTGAGCGGCTCGCGCAGCGACACGGGCCAGTCGAGCGCGCCGCCCTCCAGCTCGCCGTGGAGCAGCCGCCGGATCTCCAGCAGCTGCTCGGGGCCGGTGAGCAGGCGTGGCGGGGCCTTGCCCGCGAGCACGCTCTCGCGGCGCAGCAGCGCGTAGGCGTAGGAGTGGAACGTCAGGGCGAGCGGGGTGCGGGTGGTGCGGCGCAGCCGGCCGGTGACGCGGCGGCGCAGCTCCTCGGCGGCCCTGCGGCTGAAGGTGAGGATGAGCACGCGCTCCGGGTCGACGCCGCGGCGCTCGATCCGGTCGACCACGCTCTCCACGATCGTCGTGGTCTTGCCGGTGCCGGGGCCGCCCAGGACGAGCAGCGGCCCGCGCTCGTGCCGGACCACGGCACGCTGGTGCTCGTCGAGCACAGGGGGCGCATCGGGCCCCCCGGATCCGCTGCGCACCAACCGCCAGGTCTGAGCACTCACAGCTCTAGATTCCACCAGACCACAGGGGTAGATCGTGCCGACTTGCCCCGTCTCCCCACGCGATCCGCCTACCGTATCGGCGCAGATATCGGGATTCTTCGCGACACGCCGACGCTCGTGTTCGCCCGCAGCGTCACGCCATCCCCGACCGCGGCACGGTCCGGGCAGGCCCTACGCCCGCCCGGACCGGCCGGTCAGCCGAAGAGGTGGTCGACCACCCTGGCCGTGGCCTTGCCGTCGTCGCGGGGGGCGAACGTGGCACGGAAGGCGTCGTAGCGGTCGGCGTTGGCGGCGGCCACCTGGTCGATCGACCGCAGTGCCTCGATCACCTCGGCCGACGTCGACAGCAGCGGGCCCGGGCCCTGCTCCGCCAGGTCGAGGTAGAGGCCCCGCTTGGCGGAGTATTTCGCCACGTCGTAGCCGTACAGGACGATCGGGCGGCCCGTGCTGGCGAAGTCGAACATGACGGACGAGTAGTCGGTCACCAGCACGTCGGTCACCAGCAACAGCTCGGCGATGTCCGGATAAGTCGTGACGTCGCGGGCGATCTCCGGCACGGCGGGCGCGGCCTGCATCGGGTGGGCGCGTACCAGGATCTCGTGGTCGGCGCCCAGCGCCTGGCGGGCCTTGGCCAGGTCGAGCTTGACCATGGCGTTCTTGCGGTCGTAGTCGCGGAAGGTCGGCGCGTAGAGCACCACGCGCTTGCCCTCGGCCAGCCCGAGGCGCTCGCGCACGGCCGCGGCGAGAGCGTCGCGGTCGGGCGAGTTGAGCAGGTCGTTGCGGGGCAGCCCGCCCTCCAGCACCTCGCCCTTGTAGCCGAACGCCTTGCGCAGCACCGGCGTGGCCCACGGCGACTGCGACAGCAGCAGGTCCCACCCGCGCACCTCGGCCGCCTGGCGGTGCCAGATGGGCGGCTTGGGGTCACGGTTCATGTGGGCCTGGTCGTTGCCGATGAACTTGGCCGGGGTGCCGTGCCAGGCCTGCACCACCACCTGGTCCTCGCGGGCGCGGAACCACACCGGCAGGAACGCGTTGGTGATGATGTGGCGCGACCTGGCCAGCGCCTCGTGGTGCTCGCGGCTGCCGGCGCGCACGACCGTCGCGCCGCCCGGCGGCACGAACGCGCCGTCCTTGACGATCCAGATGTGCTCGCGGTCGTCGCCCCGGCGCAGCCGCTCCTCGTAGACGGCGCGGATGCTGTCGGCGTAGAGGCGGCCGTCGTTGACGACGTAGACGGTGGACTCGCGCAGCGGCTCGGTGCGCTGGGCCGGGTAGAACACGCGGCGCAGCACGTGGGTGCCGGCCACGCCGCGCTCCTCGGCGGGCCTGTCCTCCTCGACCGTGATCACCGGCACGTCGAAACGCGTCGAGATCATGCGGAAGACGTGGCCGCCGATCGTGCGCGGGGCTTCGTCGAGCCCGGGCAGGGCCGCGTGGTCCATCCGCAGCGGCACGATCTCGCCGGACGGGTGGCGCAGCGACATGCTCCAGGTGCCGGAGGCCAGCGGCACCGGCTCGCCGAAGCGGTCCATCGCCCCGGGCTCCACGCGTACGGAGAACTCCGCGCCGGAGCGCTCCATCGGCAGCTGGTAGGACAGCCCGGACCGGTGGCGCAGCGTGAGCGTGCGCGGCCCCGGCGCGTCGGGATAGTCACCGCGCAGCACGAGCGCGGAGCCGTCCCAGACCGCCGAGGTGATCACCGGGCGGATGCGGTGGGCCGAGATCACGATCCGGTCGCGGCGGTCGCCCAGCACGGTGATCTCGCGGTCGCCCACCGTCGAGCGGGTCTCGGTGGAGTCGCCCAGCATGACGGAGGCCGCCGGGTCGCCCTTGGGCTCGACCCAGAGCCGCCGGCCGTCCTTCTCCTGCAGCAGCGCGGGCACGGCCAGGCCGACCACGACGTCGGTGCCGTCGCCCGACGGGGTGAAGTCGGCGGCGATGCGGTGGCCGCCGAGCCGGGCGTGGCCCTTGGTCACCGTGCGGCCGGGCAGGTTGATCTTCAGCTCCAGGCGCTCGCCGTCGAGCGTCACGCCGGTCAGCTCGGCCCGGTTGGGCTGGAGCACGACCTGCAGGGCGCGGTCGGACGTCCAGACCGGCCTGACCCACCAGCCCTGCTTGACGCGGAGCCCGGCGGGCCGCTCGGGACGGCCGATGGACGAGCCGCGCAGCAGGCCGGTCGCCAGCGCGCCACGGCTCCAGAACACGATCTCGGCGCGCCACGTCGTGGCGTCGGGCACCGACGGCCTGCGGCGCATGCGGCGGCGGGCCCCGGAGACGAACCCGCGCACGCCGCCGCGCCAGCGCAGCGACCACGGGCGCAGCTCGGCGGTGAAGCCGGACCAGTCGTAGTTGCAGCCGGGCTCGCGCGCGCCGTGGGTGGCCTCGGGGGCGAGCACCCGGCGGGTGCGCATGCGGATGGGCGGCAGCCAGCGCGGCCCGCGCAGCACCACGGTCGCCATGTTGAACCGGCGACTGCGAACGGAGAGCCCGGCGAGGTAGGCGAAGCCGGTGACGCGCAGCTTGCCGTCGACCCAGACGATGTCGTCGATGTGGGTGACCGGCGTCAGGTCGGCGCGGCGCAGGCGGTAGAGGTCGGTCGGCAGCTCGTCGCGCAGGGGCAGGTCGGCGTACCAGCGCAGGCCCTTGCGGATGCGCTGGGCCGGCTCGGCCGCGGCGGCCACCACCGAGGCGAGCGTCTCGCCCTCGACGAGCTCGTCGTCGGGGCGGTGCTCGATCAGGTGGCAGATGAGGCGACGGGCGACGGGCAGGTCGCGTTTGACGCGGGCGTCGACGCCCGCGAGGTAGGGGCGTACGAGGTCGAGCATCTCGCGACGGCGCGCGGGGCCGCGTTTGACCGCCAGGTCGATGCGGGCCCCGAGGGGACCGCTGAGGACCTCGCCGTCGAACGCGGCGTCGCGACCGCCGGGGCCGACCGCTCGCATGACCGCTTCGAGAGGCTCGCCACGATCGCACAGATCCTGGACAGCCTTCAGGCGGTCGGCGAGCGTATCGCCGCCCTGGCTTCGGGCTGTGACGCCGGTGGCCATGGGGAGGCACCGCCTTTCGGGCCGCCATCAGTGTTCAGCCCATGGTAATGGGAGTCACATGCGACGGAATCGCGGGTTCGCCGTAGGCGCAGGTCAGCGTCGTTACTGAAAATCGCCTGAACGCCCGTCCCAGCGTGCCTGGCGCATGTCCACCCGTTCGCCGCGCAGCGGAGTGCCCTCCTCGCGCCAGTGGGCCAGGCATTCCCGCAGGTGGTCGGGGGCGGCTCCGGTGCCGTCGGCGTGCACGACGCGCCACCACGGCACGCCGCCGCCCCAGGTGGCCATCACCTTGCCGACCTGGCGCGGGCCGCCCTCGCCGAGGTATTCGGCGATGTCGCCGTAGGCCATGACCTTGCCGGGCGGGATGCGCTCGACCAGGTCCAGCACCCGCTCGACGAAGGGGTTCACGGACTCCATGCCGTGGGGCCCGCGTCGATGATCTCGCCGAACTTGCCGAGCTCCGTCACGGCGCCGGCCGCCTCGACCTCCATGACGCCGTCGCGCAGGGTGTAGACCTCGCCGTCCTCGCCGACGAGCCGGGCGCCGAGGGCGGTGGACAGGCGCAGGAGCTGGGCCACCTGCCAGTCGGAGCCGGGCTCGCCGACCAGCTGGTCCCGCCATCGGGCCACGGGGTGCACGTCGCCGCCGTGCCCGATCACGATCTCGTCAGATCCGCGCAGCTCGAATCCGGCCGGCGCGATGGCCTTCGCAAGCTCCGCGAAGGCGAGTGGCGATTCCCGCACCACCCGCAGCTCGTATCCCATGACGCGCGACCATAGCGGATCTTTCACTCTTTTCGCTGATTGAGCAGGACGATGGCTCCGCAGAACATGGCGAGCGCCACCAGCACGCCGCCTCCGTACAGGCCCAACCGCAGCGGATCGGGCCCAGGACGGGTCGGCACGGGCGAGTCCTCGCCCTCCCCGAAGTGCTTGACGCCGGCCTCCACGCTGCGCTTGGCGCCGGTCAGCCGCGCGGCGGCGTTGAGCGCGGCGGCGGCGTCGACCACGCCGAAGCCGGTCTGGTCGTCGTATCCGGCGGCGGGCCCTCCCTTGGAGCCGGCCACGAGCGCCTGGGCGACCTGCTCGGGCGGCAGGGTGGGATGGCGCGACTTGATGAGCGCGGCCACGCCCGCCACGAGCGCGGCGGCCGAGCTCGTGCCCTCGGACAGCTCGTAGCCGCCGCCGCGCTTGACCACGGGCACCTCGACGCCCGGCGCGGAGACCAGCACCGACAGGTTGTCGCTGCTGAACGACGCCCTGCGGCCCTGCTTGTCGGTGGCCGCCACGCCGATGACCCCCGGGTATCCGGCCGGGAAGCTCCAGTAGGAGGTGCTCTTCTCCCTGGCGTACGCGGTCTGGCCGTCGTTGCCCACGGCGGCGACCAGCACGACGCCCTTGCCCAGCGCGTACGAGACGGCCTCGCGCTCGGACCTGAGCGGCCCGTACGAGCCGATGGACATGCTCACGACCTGGGCGCCGTGGTTGGCGGCGTAACGCAGTGCGCGGGCGAGCGGGCTGTCGGCGGCCGGGCCGTCCTCCTCCATGGGCGGCATGGAGAAGCCGGGCTCGTCGTCGATGGCCATGGGCAGCGACAGGATGCGCGCGGCGGGCGCGACGCCGACCAGCCCGTCGTCCTCGCCGGAGCCGGCGATGAGCCCCGCCATGGCGGTGCCGTGCCGGCCGGGCCGCACCTCGCGCTGCACGGCGCCCGCCGACATGTCGGGGCCGGAGCTGACGCGGCCCTTCAATTCCTTGACGTCGGGGTCCACGGCGCTGTCGACGACGGCGACGGTGACGCCCTCGCCCCTGGTCGACGCCCAGGCCTGCTCGACGTTGAGCGCGTCGAGCACCCACTTCTGCTGGTCTCTGACGGGGTCGGCGGCCGTGCCCGTGAACGCGAGGACGGCCGCCGTGACGAGGCGTACGACGGTCAGCACACGTTCCCCTGAGTGCAGGGCGGCACCTTCGGCGGGTCCGCGAGGAAGTAGGCGATCTGGTTGCCGATGGACTTGGCGGCCGGCCACAGCTCGCTGTGCAGGATCTCCTCCGGCGGGATCGCGGCGCGGGTGCGCCCGTCGGCGTAGCCGCCCGTCGAGAAGACGATGTACGGCCCAGCGCCCACCCAGCTGGTGCGCTGACGCTGGTCGGGGCCGAAGCGCGCGGTCACCGTCCCGGGGAAGGCGACCGGCAGCACGCCCACCCGGTCGTCCTGGGTGAGCTCGTCGGTCGCCGAGACCCTGGACTCCTCGTCCTCCAGCACGGCCACCCCGACCGTGAAGACGAACGAGGCCGTCTGGTCGATGTACGTCGCCCGCAGCAGCGTCCGGCAGCCGTACTCCCGCAGGATGCCGGCCACGGGGGCGTCCACGCCCTTGGCGCACTCGGTCTCGGGGGCGATGCCGACGCGGCGGGCGTACTGCTGGGCACGGTCGAGCCCGAAGTACTTCACCTCTTCGGGGAAGACGCCCGTGGCGGGCCAGGCCTGCCAGCGCCGGGCGATCTCCTCCTGCTTGTAGCGGTCCTGTTCGGCCGTGGTCAGCGGGCGGGAGCGGGTCTCGGCGAACAGGCCGACGGTGCCGAGCAGCACGACGACGGCCGACACCACGATGACGACGCTGAGCAGGGCCACGAACATGCGGCGGTAGCGCACCCCCTGCTGGAGGGAGGTGACCTCGGCGCGCTGCCGGGCGACCGTACGCGTATGGGAGTCGGCCGCCGGCCACGTGCGCACCCGCGGCCGGCGGCCGGGTGCGGCGCCGAGCGGATTGCGCCGCCCCTGGGCGGATCCTCCCCCGGCGCGCGGCAGCCCTCCTGCCGTCGTCCTACGGTTCTTCACCACCGCCTCGTTCCCGCGTCTCCGTCGCTCCCACTCCCGTGGGAAGTCGTCTATTTCGTCCCCCTTGATAGGCGGATCATGCGTCTTGTGACATCTGTGCCCGCCGTACCCGTCTGACCAGGACGAAGATGACGGACAGCGAGGCCAGCGCACCGGCTCCCGCCGCGGCGGAGATCGCCGTGTAGAGCGTGACGAGCCGGTCGTCCCGCACGATGACCGTGACCGGGCCCTCCTGCCCGCCGGCCAGCGGGCGGGCAGGGTCGTGGACGTCGGGGCCGGTCGCGGCCTCGGTGTGGCCGGCCAGCCGGGCCGCCTCGGTCAGGGCCCTGGCGGCGTTGACGACGCCGAAGCCGGTGGCGGTGTCGTAGCCGCCCGGGGGCCGGTCGGTGGCGCTGTCGGTCAGGGCCCGCGCCACCAACGTCGGCGACATGTCCGGATATTCAGCCTTGATGAGGGCGGCAACGCCCGACACGAGGGCGGTCGCCTGGGACGTGCCGCGGCCCACCCAGTACTCGTCGCCCGGCCCGGCGCCCATGATGTCCACGCCGGGCGCGGCCACCAGCACCGAGGAGTTCCAGTTGGAGAACGTCGCCCGCCGCAGCCGCCGGTCGGTCGCCCCGACGGAGACGACCCCGGGGAAGGCGGCCGGGTAGGAGTAGGGGGCGAAGGCGCCGTCGGTCTTCCTGTCGCCTTCGTTGCCCGCGGCGGCGACCAGCACGACGCCCCTGGAGATGGCGTAGCGGATGGCCGCACGCTCCTCCCGGGTCGCCAGCTGCTTGGAGATCGACATGTTGATGACGTCTGCTCCCTCGTCGACCGCGTAGCGGATGCCGCGGGCCACCACGTTCTCGAAGCGCTCGTCGGAGTTGAACTCCCGGAACCCCGGCTCCTCGTCCTCCAGGATGACCCTCACCGACAGTACGTCCGCTTCGGGCGCGACGCCGATGATCCCCCGTTTTCCTCCAGGCCCGTGACCGTGCCCGGCGATCAGCGAGGCCATGTACGTGCCGTGCAACCTGCTCGGACCCGTGCCGGGCGGGTTTGCGCCCTCGGTGAAATCTTTACCGACGCGTACCGAGCCGGCCAGGTCGCGGTGGCGCGGGTCGACACCCGAGTCGAGCACGGCCACCGTCACCCCGGCGCCCTTGCTGGTGCGCCACGCCTCGGTGAGCCGCAGCGTCTTGATCACCGCCCGCTGCCCGCCGCGTACGTCGTCGGCCTGCGCGGGCGGGGCCGTGAACAGCAGCACGCCCGCCAGCGCGACGCCCATCCCGAACCGGCTCAGCACTGCCACTCCCGCGAGGTGCAGTCGGGCATCCGCGGCGTGCTCAGCCTGGTGAGGACCCGCTCGGAGATCTCGGTGCCGAAGGCGAAGATCGCGGGTCGCGGCTCGCTCGCCGCGTCCGCCGGCCGCCCGTCCACCTGACCCGCCGTGGTCAGCACGAGGTACGGCCCCGCCTGGCGTACCGACCCCGACTGGCGGACGTCGGCGGCGAACCGGTCGGCGACCGTGCGGGGGAAGGCGAGCGGGCGCAGGCCGGGCACGGGCCTGCCGCCACCGGCGAAGGCCGCCTTGGCGCGTACGGCGCTCAGCTCGTCAGGAAATGCCGCCACGCCGATGGTGACGAGGACGCCGCGCAGCGCGTCGATGTACGTCGCTCGCAGCACGCCCTTGCACCCGGCCCGGCGCAACGCCCTGGCCGCCGCGGCGTCCACCGCGTCCTCGCACGAGGTGTGCGGCGAGATGCCGATCCGGCCGGCACGTTCGCGCCCGCCCTGCTCGGCGGAGTACGGCAACGTGGCGGGGAAGACGCGGCCCGCGGGCCAGTTGCGCCAGCGTCCGGCGATCTCCCGCTCGGCCGCCGCGTGCAGCTCGGCCGTGCTCGGGCCACGGGTCAGCTCGGTGCCCGCCGCGCTGCCCGCGACTCCGGCGGCCACCGCGCAGACCAGAGTCAGCGCGGAGGCCGCCACGAGCGTGGGCCACGGGCGGGCGGAGTTCACCGGTCTGACCCCCTGACAGAGAACCTGCGCGTCTGACCGCCGCCCGTCGTGCTTCCCGCAAGACCCCGGCGGCAGTCCTCAGCGCAGATTTTTCCCTGCGGACCAGGGGAGCATCCCCCCATCCGCGTCAGTAGGAGGGCAGGCTCGGATCGATGGTCTTGACCCAGCTCAGCACGCCGCCGCCCACGTGGACGGCGTCGGAGAAGCCGGCGTTCTTGACGATCGCGAGAGCCTCGGCCGAGCGGGCGCCCGACTTGCAGTGGAGCACGATCTTCTTGTCCTGCGGCAGCCTCTCCAGGGCCGAGCCGTTGAGGAACTCGCCCTTCGGGATCAGCGTGGCGCCGGGGATGTTGACGATGTCGTACTCGTTGGGCTCGCGGACGTCGACGAGGAAGATGTTGTCGCCGCGGTCCTGCATCGCCTTGAGCTCCTGCGCGGTGATCGTGGAGCCGGTGGCGGCCTCGGCGGCCTCGTCGGAGATCGCGCCGCAGAACGCCTCGTAGTCCTCGAGCAGCTCGGTGACCGTCGGGTTCTTGCCGCACAGCACGCACTCGGGGTCCTTGCGGACCTTGACGTCGCGGTACTTCATCTCCAGGGCGTCGTAGATCATCAGCCGGCCGACCAGCGGGTCGCCGATGCCGGTCAGCAGCTTGATGGCCTCGTTGACCTGGATGGAGCCGATCGACGCGCACAGCACGCCCAGCACGCCGCCCTCGGCGCACGACGGCACCATGCCGGGAGGCGGGGGCTCGGGGTAGAGGCAGCGGTAGCAGGGCCCGTGCTCGGCCCAGAAGACGCTCGCCTGACCGTCGAAGCGGTAGATCGAACCCCAGATGTAGGGCTTGCCGAGCAGCACAGCGGCGTCGTTCACCATGTAACGCGTGGCGAAGTTGTCGGTGCCGTCGACGATGAGGTCGTAGCCCGAGAAGATCTCCATGACGTTCTCGGTGGTCAGCGCCGTGTTGTGGAGCACGACGTCGACGTACGGGTTGATCTCGCGGACCGACGCGGCGGCGCTCTCCGCCTTCAGCTTGCCCACGTCGGACTGACCGTGGATGATCTGGCGCTGCAGGTTGGACTCATCGACGACGTCGAAGTCGATGATGCCGAGGGTGCCGACACCCGCCGCCGCGAGATACATCAGCGCGGGCGAGCCCAGGCCCCCGGCGCCGACACACAGCACCTTGGCGTTCTTCAGCCGCTTCTGCCCCGCCATACCCACATCGGGAATGATCAGGTGGCGCGAGTAGCGGCGCACTTCGTCGACGGTCAGCTCTGGAGCCGGCTCGACCAGCGGTGGCAACGACACGTTCTACGCTCCCGTTTTCAGGGGGTCTTATCTCCAGTTGAAACCTAGCCGGGCAGTGGGGCATTCCCCAATCGCGTCTCACCGATCAGACGGCGCGCCTCGGCGGCCACGACCTGCGGCATCTCCATCATCGCCACATGTCCCGCGGTCGGCAGCAGCACCAGCCGCACCTGGCGGAACGCGCGGTGGGCCTTCCTGGCCATCGCCGGCCGGACCAGGCGGTCGTGGCGGCCGTGGACGATCAGCGCGGGCGCCTGGACCTTCTCCGCCTGGTGCCACAGGTTGTCCTCACCGCGGCGGAAGTACTCGGCCACGATGCCGCGCGCCGAGGCGACCATGGCCTGCCCGGCGTGCGGCAGGCCGTCGCGCCTGCGTTGCTCCTCGATGGCGTCCTTCAGCCGCATGGGGTGGACGGCCTCCATGTTGGCCCAGACCATGGCGAACGACGCCTGTATGCGCTGCTCGACCGGCAGCATGCGCAGGTGGTCCGCCACCCATTCGCCCAGCATGGGCACGGCGGCGGCGGCCACGCGGACGGGGCCGTACCTCGGCAGCAGGTCGGGCAGGGCCGGGGAGATGAGCGTGAGCGTGCGCACGAGGTCGGGACGGCTCGCGGCGACCCGGACGGCGACCGCGCCGCCGAGCGAGTTGCCGAACAGGTGGGCCGGGCCCGTCTGCTCCAGCAGGCCGACCACCGCCCGCGCGTGGGCGGGGACGGAGTAGTCGCCGTCGTCGGGCGCGGGCGAGAATCCGGCGCCGGGAAGGTCGAGCGCGTGCCCCTGGACGGTGTCCTTGAGCTCGTCCATGAGGTCGGTCCAGTTGGTCGCCGCCCCGGCCAGCCCGTGCACGAACACCGCCTGCTCCGCGGGACCCCCGGGGGTCGATCGCACGTGCACCGAGCCGATCATGCGTCCTGGCCAGTGCGGGATCGGCTCCGCCATCATGGGTCCTCCTCCTCGCTCTCGCGTACGCCTCTTCCCGGTTCCCACACGATAATCATCGTCGCCGGCCACTCTCGGATTCCCCCACCTGGTACGACGGCCTCATCTCTCCGACATTACGGACATCACCCCCAGGCACTGCAAATCACCCCACCATGATCGACGTCGTTCGCGGCCCCTTCTCCTGGGCTTCTGCTCCGCGTCACCGGGCGATGGCCGGGGACGGACAGGGTGCGTCCATGCGCAAACCCCTTCTCATGGCCGCGGCGATCGCCGCCGCCCTGGCCGGCGGCCTCGCCGCACCCGGCACGGCCGGCGCCGCGTCCCGCCCCGGGCCCTCCTTCACGTTCGCGCTGCTCGGCGACACCCCGTACGGCGAGGCGCAGGAAGCCGCGTTCCCCGCCCTGGTCGACGACGTCGACTCCGACCCGGACGTCCGGCTCGTCCTGCACGCGGGAGACGTGAAGAGCGGCTCGACCTCCTGCGACGACGCGCACCTGACCGCGACGGCGAAGCTGTACCGGACGTTCGACGACCCGTTCGTGCTGACGCCCGGCGACAACGACTGGACCGACTGCCACCGCGTCGCGGCGGGCGGCTTCCTGCCCACCGAGCGACTGGAGGCCGTCCGCCGGATCTTCTATCCCGTCCCCGGGCGCACGATCGGCGGCCGGGCGATGAAGGTCGAGACCCAGGCCGCCGACCCGAGGCACCGTGACTACGTCGAGAACGTGCGCTTCACCGAGAAGGGCGTCGTCTTCGCCACGGCGCACGTGGTGGGCAGCTCCAACGGCCTGGCGCCCTGGAACGAGCTGCCCGGCGGCGACCTGCCGGAGCCGCGCACGGCCGAGTACGAGGCGCGCGAGGCCGCCGCGCTCGACTGGATCGACGCGGCCTTCGACACCGCCCGGCGCACCCGCGCGCCGGGCGTGCTGCTCATGCTGCAGGCCGAACCCGTGCAGGCCGCCGGGTTCACCGAGATCCGCGAGCGCATCGTGGAGCACGCTCGCGCGTACGGCAAGCCGGTGCTGCTGGTGCACGGTGACGAGCACGTGCAGGAGGTGGAGCCGGGCTACGCGGGGGTGCCGAACCTGACACGGCTGGAGACGTTCGGCGACACCGCGAGCCAGTGGTTGCGGGTGACCGTCGAGCCGAAGTCGCCCCAGGTCTTCTCATGGGAGCAGCGGACCGTACCGGCACCCGTACAGGCGCACTGACACCCCGGGTGCGCCGCGGGCTGCGGCGCACCCCCGGCCGTCGACTGTCCGGCCGATAAGCGCGGATTTAGCGGCGCATACCGCGACATAGAGGCCTAAGCGATCTCTTGACACGCCATGATCACGGCAAAACCTGTCGTATGCCGTTTATGGCGACCATGGCCGGAAAGCATGACTCCAGCGGCACCCAGCGTAACGTCGTCGGCACTCACCGCAATGAGCGGCACAGGCCGGCGATCGATTCGTCGCCGGGGGCCGCATTTTCGCGGAAGGCATTTCTCCGGAGCGGCCGCCCCTGGCGCGCACCGGGGTAAATGGCGGACGCCGCCGTACCCCATGACGAGACGTCGCGCGATTTTCGCGCGCGGGCCAGAAATGGCGGCGCCGTCACGCGTCCGCGCGCTTTCGCATTTTCGGAGCAGTACGTACGGGCGCCACGGCCTTCACCTTTCCGACGTGTATTCGACAGGCCAGGTCGAGGCCGTTCAGGCCCCGTCGAGCCCCCGTGCATTTGCGCCCTAATCGGACATATCATGGCATTTCGCGAGATAGATCTTTAAGCCAAGCAATAAGACTCCTAATGCATAGCAAAATGGAGTGATTCCCGTTTGCTGGGTCGCATCCCCGGAAATGACATCAACCGGATGGCTCACCGTAGCCGCCCAAAACCCGGAAACGTCGAGAACGGGGCAATCGTCCTTTAGGGGGAAAACGCAATGCCCAAGCTCAAGAGTGTTATCGCAGGTCTCGCCTTCACCACCGCGATGACCGGCGGCGTGATCGCCGGCGGCACCGCCTCCGCCACACCGGTCTCCAACGCGCCCGTCGTCATGAACGACGACTTCGGCGACGACTTCGACAACGGCTTCGGCTTCAACCGCCACCACTTCCACCACCAGGGCCGTCACCACAAGTGTGGTCGGCACCACCATGGCGGCTGGGGCGGCGGGGGCGGCTGGGGCCGTCGCTCGCACCGCAACGACCACGTCTGCATCGTCGTGCGGAACCACAACTTCAACGACAACCAGGACCTTCGTCGTCACCGTCGCGACCACCGCCACGACCACCACAACCACCTCGACCCGGCGCTCCTCGGCCGCTGATGATCCAGTCCGTGCGTTGACAGCGCAGGAATGAGTGCTCGCCTTCTCTGATGGTCGTCGCCGCCCGACAGGGGTACGGTTTCGCGGCCGACGGTGAATTCCGGGCTCTCGCGGATGGGCCGCGTCGAGAACAAGGCGCGGTCCGTCCTGAGATTCATCCATCCTCGTCTCCACGGCATTTCGGAGGGCTCCGCCGGCATTTACGCCGGCGGAGCCCTCGTCATGTCGTTTCACGGTCGATCCGTGGAGGCGGGGATTTTCGCATGCCCGGGTTTCGACACCCGTGCCGGTCGGACTTCCTCACGGGCCCCGGCCGGCAAGGCCGGCGTTTTCGAGCGAAAGTCTTCATGGCGCGGAATGGTGTCGGTTAAGACAGCACAAATACCGTTTGCGGCGGTTCTGTCCGGTTATATCCATTGTGCGGACGGTTGGTTATCAATCGTCCACCGTATTGCTCCGGATAACGACCGGTGGGCCCGCCGGTCATCTTTTTCGGAGAGGTGCGGAGTATCGGGCAATCGATCCTTTAGGGGGAAGGCAATGCCCACGTTCAAGACTCTTCTCGCAGGTCTCGCCATCAGCACGGCGATGACCGGAGCAGCGGTTGCCGGCGCCGGCGCCATGACGACGGCCGAAGCCAGCACGACCACCAAGGTCGGTGCGGCGACCGCTCCGGTCGTGGCCTCGGGCAGGTGCCACAGAATCCGTCGCTGCGGCTGGGGTGGCTGGGGCCGTCGCCACCACCGTCACCACAACCGTGTCAACGTCCGGGTCGACAACTTCAACTTCAACAACAACCAGCACCGTGAGCACCGCCGCCACGACGACTTCTTCAAGGACGACTGGGACTGGTAAAGAGTCGACGCCACCGCCCGATAGGCGGTGGTGAGCCGGTGGCGTCAGGATCCGCGCCACCGAGGAGTCCGTTCAAGCGATGAACTCCGACAGCCCATGAGTGCCCGTATTCACCGGAGACCCGCCTCCACGAGGCGACCCGCTGAATACGGGCACTCTTCACGTTCGCCGCCCTGGTCGGCCGCCCACCGCGCCCCTAACGGCGCCGCGATCCGCGTATGAACTGCTCGACGGCGGTCTCCACGATCCCGTCGAGCAGTTCCGGCGCCACCAGCTTCCCGTTCATCAGTGTGGCGATGCCCTGCAGCGTCGCGAACAGCACGACCCCCACGCGCTGCGGATCACCGGGCTCCAGCACTCCCCGTGCCTGTCCCTGCGCGATCAGGTCGTGCATCAGGCCGAACGGCGCGGCGGCGGCCGCGACGAGCCGGTCGGCGCCCTCGCGATGCTTGCCGGCGAACATCAGCTCCAGCAGCGCCGCGTCCTCGGTGGCGAACCGCAGATAGGCCGCCGCGATGGCGTGCAGGCGCGGCTCGAACTCCTCGCCCGCGGCGGCGAGCGCCGTGCGCAACTCCTTGTCCAGCCGGGCGAACCCGGTCTCGGCGAGCGCGTCCAGCAGCGCCTGACGGTCCGCGAAGTGCCGACGCGGCGCGGCGTGGCTGACGCCGGCCTCGCGGGCCAGCTCACGCAGCGAAATCTGGTCGGCGCCGTGCCGGCGCAGGCTGCGTTCGGCGACGGCGAGCAGGGTCGCACGAAGGTTTCCGTGATGGTACGCGGGCATGGCACTCATCGTAGCCGAGATGTTGTCGTTGACAGCATTGTTGTCGATGCATACATTGTTGATCATGACAACATTCACCGCCGCGCACATCCCGGACCTGACCGGCCGCACCGTCGTCATCACCGGCGCGAACAGTGGCATCGGCCGAGCCGCCGCCCGCGCGCTCGCCGCCAGAAGCGCCCGTGTCGTGCTCGCCGTCCGCGACCCTGCCAAGGGCCGCGCCGCCGCCGCGACCATCACCGGCGACACCGTCGTGCGGCGGCTCGACCTCGCCGACCTCTCGTCGGTCCGCGCGTTCGCCGACGACTTCACCGAGCCGATCGACGTGCTGATCAACAACGCCGGCCTGATGATCCCGCCGCCCGGCCGTACCGCCGACGGCTTTGAGCTGCAGTTCGGCACCAACCACCTGGGACACTTCGCGCTCACGAACCTGCTGCTGCCACGGATCAGGAAACGGGTGGTCACGGTCTCCTCCACCGGGCACCGCAGGGGCGCGATCGACTTCGGCGACCTCAACTGGGAACGCCGGCCCTACCGGGCGTTCGCCGCGTACGCGCAGTCGAAGCTGGCCAATCTGCTGTTCACCGCGGAGCTGCAGCGCCGCCTCACCGAGGCCGGCTCTCCGGTGCTCGCGACCGCCGCGCACCCTGGCATGGCGGCCACCGATCTCCTCGGGCACCTCGACCACGAGCGCTCTTCGCTGCACCGGCTCCGTACGACCGTCATCAGCCGCTTCTCGCAGAGCGACGACGACGGCGCCCTGCCCACGCTCTACGCGGCGGTGGCGGACGTCCCAGGCGGCGGCTACGCCGGCCCGGGCGGCTTGCTGCAGGGGCGCGGTGCGCCGAAGCTCGTCAGCCGGTCGAGGACCGCCCGGGACGCCGCACTCGCCCGTCGCCTGTGGACGGCCTCCGCGGAACTGACCGGCGTCACATTCCCGGCGGCCGCGACGGACGCCATGATGAAGTGACGCGACCACGGCCGGCGCACGGCACGGCGGAGCCCCAGGGCCGCGCCGCTGAAGGAACTGGACGGCCTGGGGCTTGCCCGGACATGAAGATGCCCGCATTCATCGGGCAGCCTCCTGGCGAAGGCGGGTTGCCGATGAATGCGGGCACTTTATGGGCTTGGTCGGAGTTCATCGCCTGGGCGGACTCCTCGGTGGCGCGGATCCTGACGCCACCGGCTCACCACCGCTCATCGCGGTGGCGTTCGCTCTTTACCAGTCCCAGTCGCCGAAGTCGTCGCCGTGGTGGCGGTGATGACGGCGGTCGTCGTTGTTGTTGACGTTGTGGTTGATGACAACGACCTTGATGCGCTTCTGGTGGTGGTGACGGCGCCAGCCGCCCCAACCCCCACGTCGCCAGCCCCAGCCGCAGCGGCGGACCTTGTGGCACCTGCCACTGGTCACGACCGGAGCGGTCGCCGCGCCGATCTGTGTCGCGCTGGCTTCGGCCGTCGTCATGGCGCCGCCGCCGGCGACCGCTGCGCCGGTCATGGCCGTGCTGATGGCGAGACCTGCGATGAGTGTCTTGAGCGTGGGCATTGCGCTTACCCCCTAAAGGATCGATTGCCCGATACTCCACGCCTCTCCTCAATCGCTTTTTCGGGGAGGCGCGGCGGACGATTAGTAACCAATCATCCGCACTATGGGTATAACCGGACAGAACGACCACAAACGGCAATTGCCCTCTCTTAGCCTATATCAGGCATCATCCTGACAAATTGCCGCTCGCGCCCCGCCGAGAACGGCCCAGAAAGAATCCGGGCATGCCAAGGTCCTCGCCTCCACGGTCAGCCGTAAAACGACATGACAAGGGCTCCGCCGGCGCCAATGCCGGCGGAGCCCTTGTCGCATACCGCAGAGACGAGGAGAAATGGATGTCGGGACGGGCCGCGCCTTGTTTCGACGCGGCCCGCCCCCTAAAGCTCGGCATTCACCGTCGGCCGTGAAACCGCACCCCCCATTGGGCAGCGACGGCCATCAAGGAAAGCGAGCATTCATTTCTGCGCCATCAACTCACGGACCGGTTCACTCCGTGACGGTGTCCTCGAGGACCGGCTCCGTCACGCGCACCATGTTGGGGTTCCAGCGGTGGTGGTCGTGCCGACGGTGCTCGCTCTGGTGCAGCCGCGGGTTCCGGTTGTGGTTGAAGTTCTCGATGATGATCCGCAGGTGCTTGCGCTCGTGACGGTGGTGGCGACGGCCCCAGCCGCCCCAGCCGCAGCGCCGCGCGCGGAAGCACCCGTGGCCGGCGAGGACCGACGTACCGGCGCCGACCTTGGTGGTGGTGGTGGCGGCGGCGCCGGTGGTGGTCGTGGCCGCGCCGGCGACCAGGGTGCCCCCGGCCATGGCGGTGCTAAGGGCGAGCCCTGCGATGACACTCTTGAGCTTGGGCATTGCGCTTTCCCCCTAAAGGATCGATTTGCCCCGTACTCCACTTTTCTCGTTGCCCTGAGAAAAGGTCTTGGATGGCCACTGAAAAGCCATCCGGTAAGTGTCTTTTCCGGCACTGTGGGTGGGCAAACAGCAATCTCCCCATTTTGCTATGCATTAGCAATGCTATTGCTCGCATTAAACATTTATAGAGTGGATTAGCATGATTTATCCCGAAATGTCCTATTTGATGATCGCCGACGAGTCGGAAAAGCGCGCCGGCACCTCCGTCACTCCCAGCGGAACAGCCGTACGGCCAGCCCCGAGAACAGCACCAGCCCGGCCGCCATCACCGCCAGATGCGGCAGTTGCGGCCATTCCCCCGCCCACGTGTCCCGCATGGCGTTCACGAACGGACCGACCACCGAAAAATCGCTGATCACGCGCAACGCCTCCGGCATGACCTCGCGCGGAATCCACATGCCGGCCACGAACAGCAGCGGGAACATCGAGATCGACCCGATGGTGGACGCGGTGGTGCCGTTCGGCGCGACCGCGGCGATCACCAGACCCAGCGCCAGCATCGCGGCGGCGCCCAGCAGGAAGACCAGCACGAAGCCGAACACCTGGGCCGGGAGCTGCGAGCCGAGCACCAGCCACCCGGAAAGGATCACCACGACGGCCGCGATCGAGGCGACGACCAGGTTGAGCGCCAGCTGCGCGCCGAGCAGCCGCGCGGGGTTCACGGGCGTGGTCGACATCCTGCGCAGCACACCCCTTTCCCGGTACGTGGCCAGCGCGTTCGGCAGCACCGTGAACGACGCCGTCAGCAGCGCCAGCAGGATCATCTGCGCGGGCAGCTGCGCGTCCACGACCCGCTCGCCGCCCAGATTCGGATCGGCCTTGCGCAGGTCGGGGATCTGCCCCAGGAGCAGCAGCAGGGCGACGGGGAGCGCCAGCGCGAGCAGGGTGGCGACCCAGTCGCGCAGGAGCAGCTTCGTCTCGACGACCATGATCTTCTTCATGCGAGCTTCCTTCCGGTGAGTGCGACGAACGCGTCGTCGAGCGAGGCCTGCTCGACGCGCAGGTCTCCAGGGACGATCCGCCGCTCGGCCAGCGCGAGCGTGACGACGGCGGCCAGGTTGCCGGTGCCGGTCACGACGACCTGCTCACCTGTGCGCCTGACGTCCGCGACCTCGGGCAGGGCCAGCAGCACGGCGTCGTCGACGGGGACGGAGGGCCGGAAGCTCAGGCGCTGCTCGCCGCCCACCCGTCCGATGAACCCGGCGGGCGAGTCGACGGCGACGACCCGGCCCGCGTCGATGAGCGCGATCCGGTCGCAGAGCCGTTCGGCCTCCTCCATGAAGTGCGTGACGAGCACGATCGTCACGCCGGAGTCGCGCACCTGCTCCACCAGCTGCCAGGTGTCACGGCGGGCCTGCGGGTCGAGGCCGGTGGTCAGCTCGTCGAGCACCGCGACGCGCGGCCTGCCGACGAGCGCGAGCGCGACGGACAGGCGTTGCCGCTGGCCGCCGGAGAGCTTGCCGAACGCGCTGTCCCGCTTGGGGCCCAGCCCGACGCGTTCCATGAGCTCCCGCCAGTCGGCGGGGTCGGGGTAGAAGGAGGCGTACAGGTCGAGCGCCTCCCAGACCTTGATCTGCTCCGGCAGCGCGGCGCTCTGCAGCTGGACGCCCAGCACGCGGCGCAGGGCGTCGCCCTCGGTGACGGGGTCGAGGCCGGCGACGCGCACCGTGCCGCCGTCGGGGACACGCAGCCCCGACACGCACTCCACGGTCGTCGTCTTGCCCGCGCCGTTCGGCCCGAGGATGCCGAAGATCTCACCAGCGCGGACGTCGAACGACACGTCGTCCACCGCCACGTGGTCCCGGTAGCGCTTGTGGAGGTTCTGGACCTCGATCACGTTCATGCTTCGACGCTAGAGACGCGCGCGCCGGCGCAGAATCGTGCTGGATCCCGGAAGGGGTGTACCTAGGTACAGAAGCGGCGACCCTCAGGCCGACTTGCGGGCCTTCCGCTTGGCGGGGGCCTTCTCCTCGGCCTTCTCCTGAGCCTTCTCCTCGGCCTTCTCGTCGTCCTTGGCCTTCTTGCCGCCGGCCGCCCGCTTGGGCTTGGCCTGCGGCCGGCCGGCGCCCTCGCGCTCCCGCTTGGCCGCCTCGACGCTGGCCCGCAGCGCGGCCATGAGGTCGACCGCCGGGCCGGCCTCCTCTTCCTCGCGGGCCGGGACGACCTCCTTGCCCGCCACCTTGGCCTCGATCACCTGCTGCAGCGCCTCGCGGTAGGTGTCGTGGTACTCGCTCGCGTCGAAGTCCGACTCCATGGTGCTGATCAGGGACTCGGCCATCTTGAGCTCCTGGGCGCGCACCTCGATGTCCTCTTCGAGGAAGGCGAAGTCGGGCGTGCGGATCTCGTCCGGCCACAACATGGTCTCCAGGACGAACACGCCGTCCCTGACCCTGAGCGTGGCCAGCGACTCCCGCTGGCGCAGCGCCACCTTCACCACCGCGACCTGACCCGAGCTCTCCAGCGCGTCGCGCAGCAGCACGTACGGCTTCGCGCCCTGCGCGTCCGGCTCCAGGTAGTACGACTTGGCGAAGTAGATGGGGTCGATCTGCTCCGCGGGCGTGAACTGCAGCACGTCGATCCGGCGGGAGGTGCTCAGCGGCAGGTCCTCGAAGTCCTCGTCGGAGAGCACGACGACCTCGCCGCTCGCCAGCTCGTAGCCCTTGGCGATGTCCGCGTACGGGACCTCCTCGCCGTCGACCGTGCACACGCGCTTGTAGCGGATCCGGCCACCGTCCTCCCGGTGCACCTGGTGGAACGTGACATCCTTCTGCTCGGTGGCCGAGTAGAGCTTGACCGGGATGGTGACCAGCCCGAAAGAGATCGCACCCTTCCAGATGCTGCGCATAGGTCACCCCTCATGCTCTCGATGGCCCGCCAAAGGGGCACATACCCGTCATGGGGCAACCAATGCCATACCCGGTCGAACCCATGCTGGCCGTAGCAGGGGAACTACCCGCCGACCGTGATCGGTACGGCCTGGAAGTCAAGTGGGACGGCATCCGCGCCCTCGTCCATCTCGACGGCGGGATGAGGGTGACAGGACGCCACGGCGTGGAGTACACCCGCCGCTACCCCGAAATTTCTGGGTTCGGCATCAAGAACGCCATCATCGACGGCGAAGTCGTCGCGCTCGACCCCCACGGCAGGCCCAGCTTCATCCGCCTCCAGCACCGCATGCACCTGACCGACCCCGACCCGGCCATGCTGCGGCTCTACCCGGTCACGTACATGCCGTTCGACCTGCTCTACCTCGACGGCATGCCGCTGTTCGACCTGACCTACCGCGACCGCCGGGCGCTGCTCGACGAGCTGGACATCGGCGCGCCCCCGTACTTCCCGGGCGCGTCCGACCTGCTCACGGCCACGTACGAACAGGGGCTGGAAGGCGTGGTTGCCAAACGGCTGGACTCCCCTTACCGGCCGGGCACGCGGTCGCCCTGGTGGATCAAAGTGAAGAACCTGACCGCGCGCGAGGTCGTCATCGGCGGCTGGAAACCCGGCAAAGGCCGCCGTTCAGGCGGCATCGGCTCGCTGGTCATGGGGGTGTTCACGCCGGCCGGCCTGACGTACGTCGGCCACGTGGGCACGGGCTTCACCGACACCGCCCTGGACGATCTGTACGAGGCCCTGCGGCCCCTGGAGATCCGCCACAGCCCCTTCTCCAACCAGGTTCCGTGGCGGAATCGGTGGGTTAGGCCCGATCTGGTCGGGGAGGTGGCCTACACGATGTGGACGGACGAGCAACGACTGCGGCACCCCGTGTGGCGCCGCCCGCGCCCCGACAAGCTCCCCGCGGAGGTGACGCTGTGAAAGTGCCGGTCAAGGTGGACGGGCGCGAGCTGACACTGAGCAACCTCGACAAGGTCCTCTACCCCGACTACGGCTTCACCAAGGCCGAGGTCATCGACTACTACAGCCGCATCGCCCCCGTCCTGCTCCCGCACCTGCGTGGCCGCCCCCTGACCGTCAAGCGCTACCCGAACGGCGTCACCGGCCAGTCGTTCTTCGAGAAGAACGCCCCGGAGCACACCCCGGACTGGGTCAGGCGGGTGAACCTGCCCGCCCCCGGCAGCACCAAGAACCGCGAGACCATCGACTTCGCCGTGGTGGAGGACCTGCCGACGCTCGTCTACTACGCCAACCTGGCCGCCCTCGAACTGCACGTGCCCCAGTGGCGGGTGGATGACGACGGCCGGGCCCAGCCGCCCGACACCCTCGTGTTCGACCTCGACCCGGGGCCGCCTGCGACGATCGTCGAGTGCTGCCGGGTGGCGCTGCGGCTGCGCGAGGTCCTGGAGGCCGACGGGCTGACCGCCGTGCCGAAGACCAGCGGCAGCAAGGGCATGCAGCTGTACGCCGACTGGGACTGCCGCGAGGAGCCGTCGGCGTACGCCAAGAGGCTGGCGCAGCTCCTCGAGAAGGAGAATCCCGAAGAGGTCGTCAGTGTGATGACGAAGAAGGCGCGACCTGGCAAGGTGTTCATCGACTGGAGTCAGAACAACCCGGCCAAGACCACCGTCGCGCCCTACTCGCTGCGGGCACGCGAGCGGCCCACGGTCTCCACTCCGCTGACGTGGAAGGAGGTCGAGGGCTGCGAACGCGCCGAAGACCTCGTCTTCGCGGCGCCGGACGTGCTCGCCAGAGTGGAGAAGCGTGGCGACCTTTTCAGCCGGGCGTAGGCTGGGTGCGTCCACACCAGAAGGGGGACCGATGATGTCGGAGATGGACGTTCGCGGGGACGAGGGCTCCTACGACGAGGAGTCGGGTGAGCTGTCGATCGAGGCTCCGGAGGCCGACGCCGCCGAGCAGCACCGCGAGATGCTCCAGACGGTCGGACGACTGCGCAGGGAGTTGCCGTTCGACGCCGATCCCGCCGACGCGGCCGACCAGGACCGGGTGGTGGATCTCGACGACGACGACTACCGCTGAGCCCGGCGGTGGTGCTGACCTGCGTAAAGGAGACTCACCGTTGACGGGTGCCGCTGTGGCGCGGCCTACCCGCACGTAGGATGTCCGCACTGCCCGCTGAGAGACCAATGGAGACCCGCGTGACCGCAACCCCGGATGCCAAGCCCCGGGGCACCCGGCTGCCCCGCCTAGCCCGCCGCCGGCAGTTGCTGAGCGCCGCGCAGGAAGTGTTCGTGGAGAACGGCTACCACGCGGCCGCCATGGACGAGATCGCCGACCGGGCGGGTGTCAGCAAGCCGGTGCTCTACCAGCACTTCCCCGGCAAGCTTGAGCTCTATCTGGCGCTGCTCGACCTGCACGTCGACGACATGGTCAACCGCTGCAGGGAGGCCCTGGCCTCCACGCAGGAGAACAAACTGCGCGTGCAGGCCACGTTCAGCGCGTTCTTCGACTTCGTCTCCACGCAGGGCGAGGCGTTCCGCCTGGTCTTCGAGTCCGATCTGCGCAACGTCGCGCCCGTGCGGCAGCGGATGGAGCGGTCCCTGCGCGAGTGCGCCGAGATGGTCAGCGTCCTCATCCAGGAGGACACCGGCTGCACCAGCGACGAGGCCCACCTCCTCGGCGTCGGCCTGGTCGGCATGGCCGAGGTCAGCGCCCGTTACTGGGTCACCACGCACGGCTCGATCCCCAAGGACGCGGCCGAGCAACTGATGGCCCGCCTCGCCTGGCGCGGCATCAGCGGTTTTCCGCGTACGGCATAACCCGTTCGCTGGGCGCGATCATCGCGTCATCGGGGGTCATGGCGCGCCACGATGGAGGTGAGCCAGCCCGTCGACTAGGGAGCCCACGATGGAAGTCAAGATCGGCGTACGCTCAGTACACCGCGAACTCGTTGTCGAGACCGACCTGTCCGCTGATCAGGTCGAAGAGCAGATCAGAGAAGCCCTGGCGGTCAACGGCGGCGTGTTCGCGCTGACCGACACGAAGGGCAGGAGGATCGTGGTGCCGGTGGCGTCGCTCGGCTTCGTCGAGATCGGCGAGGACGAGGCCCGCCCAGTCGGCTTCGGCGGCACCCTCTGACACCGGCCCGGCAGGGTACGGCGCACCCCGCCGTACCCTGCCGGCGTCGTCTCCCGCCCGGCCCGTACGGCTCCCGAAGAGACGGGCGCTCCCGTGCGGCAGGCGGTCCGTACGGCTCCCGGCCGCGCACGGAAGGCGCACCCGCCTGATCCCTACGATTCCCGGCCGCGTAGGCGCACCCGCCCGATCCCTACGGCTCCCGCGTACGCGCGTGAGTGGATCAGGCGGGAGCCTTGGAGAGGTGACAGCCGCGGGGGCGGCGGGGGCGGGTGGCGGTGTGACCACTCGGTACGGCCGGACAGACCGTGGCCTGCCTGCGCAGTACAGCGCGGGAAATCCAGCGATTCGGACCGCATCTCGTCAAGGAACTGCCGTAGCGGCGCGAGGCCCTCATGTCGGCACGGTACAACCGTTTCGGCGCTCGCGCCGCCCAATCGCCGACCCGGCGTCCACGCGGGCGGGTCAGAGCCCCATCGCGGCCATCCGTTTGTTGTGCTCCTCCTGGAGCTTCGCGAAAAGTCGTGAAATATCGGCCTTGCCCTCTTCAAGCGACTCCGTCAGCAACGTCGCCAGCTCCGGCCGCGCCGAGGCCACCTGCTGCCCCTGGCTGAGCGCCTCCCCCACCAGCCGCCGAGCCCACAGCGCCAGCCGCCCGCTCGCCACCGGATCCGTCTCGATCGCCGCCCTGACCCGTTCGACCGCGAACTGCGAGCGCCCCTCGTCGACGAGCACCTCGTCGACCAGCCGGGCGATCGAGGGGTCGAGATGACGGGCCGCCTCCCGGTAGAAGTCGTGCGCGATGCCGTCGCCGACGTACGTCTTGACCAGCGCCTGCAGCCAGTCGGACGGCCGGGTCTGCGCGTGCCAGGCTTCCAGCGCCGCGATGAACGGCGCCATCGCCTCGTCGGGATCGGCCCCCAGCTCGGTCAGCCGGTCGCGCAGCAGGCGGAAATGGGCGTACTCGGTCACGGCGAGCTCACTCAGCGCCGCTCTGTCGGCCAGCGAGGGGGCGAGCGTGGCGGCATCCTCGGTCATGCGCGCGTACGCGCTGAGCTCCGCGTAGGCCAGCACACCGAGCAGGTCGACGACTCCAGGAGACTCTTTCATGGAAGGCAGCGTACTTCGGTGAATCTTCGGGAACATACGTAAGCTCGGTCAGCGTTGTGGTATCGAGTACACTGCTCTGTGAAAGTGCGACCGCACTGTGTTAATTCGGGACAACACCCCGATTACCCCCCGTTTCCCCGGGTGCGCGGTCGCTGATGACGCGAGAGGGCTGGCTCTACCGCGAGGACCCACGACAAGGGGCGTATTCCGCCCGTCGGTCCCGGCAGGCCCGCCTTCATTTGAGACTGAGGCAGGCCACGCTGACGACTTTCCGAGACCTCGGAGTCACACCAGAGATCGCCGACGCCCTCGAGACCGAGGGCATCGTCACGCCGTTTCCGATCCAGGAAATGGCCCTCCCGCTAGCCCTGAGCGGGCAAGACCTCATCGGTCAGGCCCGCACGGGCACGGGAAAGACCTACGCGTTCGGCATCGCGATGCTGCAGAGCATCGGCAAGCCGCGCAAAAACCGGAAGAAGCCCCGCGGTCTGGTCGTCGTGCCGACCCGTGAGCTGGCCGTGCAGGTGAGCGAAGACCTCGTCACCGCCGCCGGCAAGCTCGGGTCGCGCGTCCTGACCGTCTACGGCGGCCGGGCGTACGAGCCGCAGATCGAGGCGCTCAAGGCCGGTGTCGACGTCATCGTCGGCACCCCCGGCCGACTGCTCGACCTGGTCAAGCAGAAGCACCTCGACCTGAGCCAGATCACCTCGCTCGTGCTCGACGAGGCCGACCGCATGCTCGACCTGGGCTTCCTCCCCGACATCGAGCGCATCTTCAAGCTGATCCCGGCGGAACGGCAGACGATGCTGTTCTCCGCCACCATGCCGGGCGAGATCGTCTCGCTGTCCCGCAAATACCTCAACCGTCCGACGCACGTACGCGCCGAGATGGAGAGCGGCGATGGCGAGACCACCCCGCAGGTCCGCCAGATCGTGTGGCGCACCCACCGGATGGACAAGATCGAGATCGTCGCGCGGCTGCTGCAGGCCCAGGGCCGCGGGCTCACCATGGTCTTCTGCGAGACCAAGCGGGCCTGCGACATGGTCGCCGAGCAGCTCGACACCCGCGGCTTCGCGGTCGCGGCCGTCCACGGCGACCTCGGCCAGGGCCAGCGCGAGCAGGCGTTGCGGGCGTTCCGCAACGGCAAGATCGACGTGCTCGTGGCCACCGACGTGGCGGCCCGCGGCATCGACATCGACGACGTCACCCACGTGGTCAACTACGACTGCCCCACCGACGACAAGACCTACGTGCACCGCATCGGCCGCACCGGCCGGGCCGGGCGCACGGGCATCGCGGTCACGTTCGTCGAGTGGGAGGAGCTGACCCGCTGGAAGATGATCAACCAGATGCTCGGGATGGACTTCGCCGAGCCCGTGGAGACCTACTCCACCTCGCCGCACGTCTACACCGAGCTCGCCATCCCCGAGGGCACCAAGGGCGTCCTGCCCCACGCCGCCCGTTCGCGGGCGGGGTTGTCGGCCGAGCGGATCGAGGACCTCGGTGAGACGGGCAGGATCCGCACGCGTGGCGGGCGCCGCCGCGAGGAACGTGAGGAGCGCGAGGAGCGTCCCTCGCGTACGCCGCGCCAGCGCCGCCGTACACGCGGTGGCAGGGAGCTGGCCGAGACCGTCGAGACGCCGGAGGTGGAGTCCGTGAACACCAAGACGCAGGAGGCGCTCCTGAGCACGGACGAGGTCGAGCAGACGGCCGAGCCGAAGCGCACCCGTACGCGCAGGGGGGCTGCTTCGACGGCCATCGAGCAGGCTCTCGCCGAAGCCCCTGAGGCTCCGGTGACGGGCGGCCGCTCTCGCCGGGCCGCCGATGCGGAGCCTGCGGAGGAGGCGCCGGTGCGGAGCACCCGGTCCCGCCGGGTCGACACCGAGCCGGAGCCGGTCACCGAGCGTCCCGCGGCACCCGCCGCCGAGCGTCCCGCGGCACCCGCCGCCGAACGCCCTGCGGCACCCGCCGTCGAGCGCGCCGAGGTGCCCGTCGCCGAGCGCCCTGTGGCGCCTGCCGTCGAGCGTCCCGCCGCGCCCGTCGCCGAGCCGAGCTTCCTGACCACGCCGCCACCGCCGGCGCGCAAGGAGCCGGAGCGGATCATCCCGCCGAACCCGTTCACGGTGATCTTCCAGTCGCCCGACCTCGCGACGGACGACGACGACATCGCCCCGTCGGCGGCGACCGAGCGCAAGCAGCAGCGCCGTCAGCCTCGCGGCGGCGCTGGCGGTGGCGGTGGCAACCGCCGCCGCACCGGCTGACCGACAACGAAAGGCGCGCATCCCTGGTGGGTGCGCGCCTTTCGCATGCCCGCCCACCACCGGGTGCGACGCTCCCGCACACGCGAACACCCCCACCGCTACCTCGCCGCCCTGAACCCCGATACCGCCGCCGGATCCCGGCCGATCATCGACACGATGACGGACAGGCGCGGGCGGTGGACGGCCCGGACGTCCGTGCGGCCCCGGCCGGTGATGCCTGCCGGGGCCTGGATGGCTCCGCGCGGCTACGACCCGGCGGGTCGCCGCGAAACCGGGCAAGTCGGTGCTCACCGGCAGGGCGGGCGGGACTACCAGGCCACCGCCGCCTCCTGGCTGACCGATGGTCTGCCGGGGCCCGGGGAATCCTTGATCCGTGCGTCCAGGGTCGCTCCGCGATCTCCCGTCGATGTCGTGGACGCGCAGGGGCCGGTGAGCTCGGCGGGTTGTCCGCGACGCACGGGCCGTACGTGCTCCTCACGCGGCGCCACGGCCATCACCCCACCCGGGGCACCCTCCAGCTACGCCGGCACCTCAGGAGGCCGCTCAGCGCCGCTCACGAGGCTCTGGAGGCGTTCCTTCTGCTCCGGCGACGGCATGGCGCGGAACCACGTGGCGGGCCTGAGATCGAGGTCGCGCAAACCTCACAACTTCCCAGAAGTCGCACCGGTGTAATCACCATGGCGGTGTCGAGCCGCTGACCTCTGGGTATTGTTGCCCCACGTGAGTACGCCCCGATTCCTCGACCTGCCTCCCGGTGTTGCGCCGCAGAAGATCGAGACGCCACAGGGCACGTTCGCGGCTCTGGAGGCGCTCCCGGTCAGCGGCGTGGTGGAGCGCTGGCCCGCGCTCCTGGTCCCCGGGCTCACGGGCAGCAAAGAGGACTTCATCGCCGTCCTGATGACCCTGGCCCAGTCGGGGCGGCGGGTGGTGGCCGTCGACCTGCGGGGGCAGTACGAAACTCCGGGCCCCGACGACCCGGCCGCCTACACCTGCGCCGCGCTCGGCGCGGACGTCGACGTGCTGTCCCAGGTCATCGGCGGCGGTGACCCCGTCCACCTGGTGGGCCACTCCTTCGGCGGGCTGGTGGCCAGGGAGGCGGTCATCGACGGGCGCACGAAGTTCGCCTCGTTCACGCTGATGAGCTCGGGCCCTGCGGCCATCGAGGGCCGGCGGGCCCGCAACGGCAGGAAGATCCTCGAAGAGGTGCCCGCGCTCGGCCTGGAGCACGTGTGGCAGACCAGGTTCGAGCCCGAGGCGCTGGCCAACGACGTGAGCGACGAGATCAGGGAGTTCCTGCGCAGGCGGCTGCTCAACAACTCCCCGACCGGCCTGACCAGCATGGCCGAGCAGGTGCTGACCATGCGCGACCGCACCGACGAGCTGCGCCAGATCGAGCTGCCGACGCTGGTGCTGTTCGGCGAGCACGACGACGGCTGGCCGCCCGAGGCGCAGTCGGAGATGGCCGCCCGGCTGGGCGCGGAGAGCGTGGTCGTGCCCGGCGCGGTGCACTCCCCCGCCGTGGAGGCGCCGGAGACGACCGCGGCGGCCCTGGTCACCTTCTGGAACGCGGCCGAAAAGCACTACTTGGACGTTAGATCGAGCGCCATGTAATCATCTGTCCACTATGACCGATGAGCTCGTCGCCCAGCCTCCGCAGAGCGCGACCTGGCTGGTTCATCTCGACCGTTCGATGTGGGTCGGCGGCGTACGCGGGCTCATGCTCCAGGCCCTCCATCCGTGGGCCATGCTGGGCGTCTGGCAGAACTCCACCTTCCAGGAGGATCCGCTCGGAAGGCTGCGCCGTACGGCCGACTTCGTGGAGCGGGTGACGTTCGGCAGCCCGGAGGAGGCCGAGGAGATCGGCCGGCGGGTCCGCGGCATCCATCGGGCCATGCGCATCCGCGATCCCGAGACCGGCCGCGCGCATCGGGTCGACGATCCGGAGCTGCTGCTGTGGGTGCACTGCGCGGAGGTGTCGTCGTACCTGGAGGTGGCCAGGCGGGGCGGGGTGCGGCTCACCGAGCGCCAGGCCGACCGGTACCTCGCCGAGCAGCGCAGGAGCGCCGCGTACGTCGGCCTGCATCCCGACGACGTGCCCGGCACGTGCGCCGAGCTGGACGCCTACTTCAAGCAGATGCGGCCGCGGTTGCGCGTGACGCCGGAGGCGGCCTCGACCGTGCGGTTCCTCATGTGGCCGCGGCTGCCGCGCCACCTCAGGATGCTGGCGCCGGTCAAGCCCGTCTGGTTCCCGTTCGGCGCGCTCTGCTACTACACGCTCCCCGGCTGGGCCCGGCGCATGTACGGCGCGCTGCCCGAAGTGCCCGAAGCGGCGGTCACGGCCGCGCTGAAGGCGTTCCGGCTGGGCGTGAACGCGCTGCCCGAGCCCGTCCACGAACGCGCCTTCATGCCCGCCACCCGGCAGATGCTGCGGGCCTCCAGGGAACGCCTCGGCGCGGCCGGCTACGACCTCAGCAGAGGGCTCAGGGGCCTGACCGATCCCCGTCGCCGGCCGCGGGCCGCCGTCTGACGGGCAGCACGGCGGTCCCCGCCAGCACGGCCGCCGACACCGCGGCCATCGTCCACGCGCTCGTCTCCAGGCCGCCTCCGCCGGTCAGCACGCCGAGCAGGGAGGACGCGGTGGCGGCGCCGACGTACCTGGACGCCTGGAAGAAGCCCACGGCGGCGCCGGTGTCGCGGCGGTCGGCGTGCACGAAGACGAGCGAGTTGAGCGCGTACTGGCCGAAGGCCGCGGCCGCCCCCAGCACCGAGGCGGCGGCCAGCACCGGCGCAACGGAGGCGGACACGGCCAGCAGGCACGAGCCGAGCAGCAGCAGCGCGGCGCCGGTCACCAGCACGGTCCGCATGCCCGCGCGCCTGGCCAGGGCCACCGCGACCGGCGTCATGACGATGCCCAGCCCGGCCAGCGGCAGCACGAGCAGGCCAGCGACGTGCGCCGGCACGCCCGCCGTCTGCTGCGCCCACAACGGCACCGCGAAGAACGCGACGTAGAAGACCACGTTGGTGAGGGCGAACTGGGCGCACGTGGCGAGCAGGCGGGGCCGCAGCCGGGGCAGCGGCGGCCGGGCGGCCCCGTCGGCGCGTACGCGGGGCAACCAGCGCAGCGCGGCGACGAACGCGACCACCGCGAGCGGCACGTTGACCAGGAAGATCGCCCGCCACCCCCACAGCCCGATCAGCACCCCGCCGAGCACGGGACCGAGGGCGGCGCTCGCGGTGAGCACCATGGAGATCGTGGCGATCACGCGCGGCGGCGGCCGGCCGTCCTCGCCGGGCATCACGGCCTGCACGATCGCCATGCCGGCGGGCATCGTCGCGCAGCTCCCGAACGCCTGCAGCAGCCGCACGACCACCAGCATCGGGTACGTCGGCGCCAGCGCGGCCAGCACGCCGGTCACCGCCATCGTCACGAGCCCGCCGCAGAACACCAGCCGCGGCCCGAACCTGTCGGCCAGGGTGCCCATCACCGGCGGCGCCAGGATGCCGGTGAGGTAGAACCCGGCGGCGAGCCACGTCACGGCCGCGATCCCGACGTCGAACTCGGCCTCGACGTGCGCCAGCGCGACCGCGATCATGGAGGAGTTGAGCGGGTTGAACAGGGAGCCCAGCGCCACCGCGGCCGGTAATCGGTCTCTCACATGTGATCCATGACCCCTGATGTCGCCAGGAAACGGATCAGAGGCCGCCGAGAGTCCGCCACCGCCGTGCCGTCATCCGCCCCGGAGGACGTGGGCACGGCGGTGGGTCACTCGGCCAGGGCGTCCCACGGGCGGCGCTCGGGCCCGGCCGCCTGGCCCTCGGCGCAGTGGCGGCGGAAGTCGCACCACGAGCAGAGCGGACCGGGGCTGGGCGGGAACAGCTCGTCGATCTCGGCGGGCACCGGCGCGGGCCCGGCGGGCGGCCCTTCACGGGACGGGCGGCCGGGCGCGGGCGCCACGACCTCGCGGTAACGCTCGTCGGCCGCCGCTGCCTCGGTGGCGACCTCCTCGGCGCGGCGCAGGTGGCGTTCGAGGGACTCGCCGGTGTGCCGCCACTCGACGATCTCGCCGGTGGGCAGGTGGTGCAGCTCGACCGTACGGCAGGGAGCGCGCATCACCGCGGACGCCGCCACGGCGTAGACGGCCAGGGCGAGCGAGGAACGGGCGTCGTCCTGCGTCAGGGGGCGGCGGCCGGTCTTGTAGTCGACCACGACCAGCTCGTCGCCGCGCCGGTCGAGCCGGTCGATGCGGCCGGACACGGCGATGACCTTGGTACGGGTGGCGACGGTGCGCTCGACGCCCACCGGGTCATCCGCCGGATCCAAAGTCGCGACATATCCGGACACAAGGTCGCGGGCGCGGCTCAGCCACCGGCCGGACTGCTCGGCGTCCTTGAACCCCTCGGTGATCCACCCGTTGGTGAGCAGGATGGACGCCGTGAGCGGGGTGCGGCGTTCGTACGGCTCGCGCCACCAGCCCGCCAGCGCGTTGTGCACGCTCGCGCCGACGCTGTTGTGCGCCCACGCCGGGCCCTTGGCCGGCTGCGGCCGGTCGAGGTAGGTGAACCGGTAGCGGCGGCGGCAGTCGAGCCAGGCGTTCAACCGCGACGGCGTGCAGGAATAGAGCCGCCGCGGCATCCCCTCCAGGGGCAACTGGGTGGGATTCATCTGGCCTCGCAGAGTAAGGCGGTCGCCGGGTGCCGCCGCCTCGCGCTCCGGTGTCTCACCTAGTCGTCGCCGAGCTTGATGCCGGAGATCTTGGTGCCGTCGGTCAGCGGGCCCTCGGACTCGTCGTCGGCGGCGGCCGTGCGGGTCAGCGAACCGGACACCCAGTCGTCGAAGTGGGGCTCCAGGTCGGCGATCGTCACCTCTTCGCCGTGGGCCGGCAGCACCCGTGTCTCGCCAGGCAGCGTGAACAGCCGCCCGCCGATCGAGGTCAGCTGGTCGGCCAGGGCGGGGTATTCGCCGCCCAGCCTGCCGGGGCCGTCGGCCTGCAGGGCCTCGCCGCTGAAGACGACCTTGAGCGCCTCGCAGTAGAGCGACACGCCGCCGGGCGTGACGCCGGGCGTCTCCATGACGTCGAGCTGGACGTCGGCGACCTCGAAGATGCCGTCGTCCTCCATGTCGATGTCGGGCCAGGTCTCCCGCCAGGTCTCCCGCCACAGCGGCTTGTCCTTGGGGTGCAGGGCGATCACGGCCTCGTCTCTGCTGGCCACCTCGATGGCGGCCGAGACGTGGTCGGGCAGGCCCGCCGTGCAGATGACGGCCAGCACCTCCCGTTCGCCCACCTGCTCCAGGATCTTCTCGGCGTCTCGCGCCGCGTCGATGACGATCACCTCGTCGTCGTCGCCCACGATCCAGGTGTTGTTCTCGACCTTCTGATCGGTGCCGTCGATGTCGACGACGCCCTCGGTCACCACTCGCTCGATACGCGCTGTCACGCCTCCGAACTCTAGCTCCTCTACCTGAGAGCGCGAATCGCATACGCCGTGATCAAGCGTTCCGCTAGCACAATTCAGGCCCGGTCATGACAATTGCTTTCCGTGAGCGATCAACGCCAGCAAATCGGCCCGTATCGGCTCGTACGTACGCTTGGGCAAGGCGGCATGGGGATCGTCTACCTGGCTCATGACGCGGATTTCCGCCTGGTGGCGTTGAAAGTGTTGCGCCCCGAGCTGGCCGCGGACGCCGACTTCCGCAGACGTTTCACCAGGGAGGCCGAGGCCGCGCGCAGGGTGGCGCGCTTCTGCACGGCGCCGGTGCTTGCGGCGGGGATCGACGGGGAGATCGCCTATCTCGTCACGGAATACGTGGACGGACCGGATCTGGCGTCGGTGATCGGGGCGCAGGGCCCGATGAACGGCGCCAACCTGGAGGCGCTGGCGGTGGGCGTCGCCACGGCGCTGGCGGCCATCCATCAGGCGGGGGTGGTGCACGGCGACCTCAAACCGTCCAACATCCTGCTGAGCGCGGTGGGGCCGCGGGTCATCGACTTCGGCATCGCCCGCCTGTCCGGGTCCGCCGACACGACGCAGTCGGCCGTCGTCATGGGCACGCCGCCCTACATGGCCCCGGAGCAGGCCGACGGCCGACCCGCCACGGCGGCGAGCGACGTGTTCGCCTGGGGCGGTGTGATGGCCTACGCGGGAGCGGGCCGGCCGCCGTTCGGCACCGGGCCCGCGCCGCAGGTGCTCTACCGGGTGGTGCACCACGTGCCCCGGCTCGACGGCCTCGACGAACGGCTGCGCCCCCTGGTGGAGCAGGCGCTGGACAAGGACCCGGCCCGCCGGCCCACCGCCCAGCAACTCCTGGACCGGCTGCTCGGACGGGAGTCGGCCACGCCCGCGCTGGCCACGCGGATGGTGAGCGACTCCTGGACGCCGCTCCTGCCTGCCCCGCAGGCGCCGCCGGCCCGCCGGCTCCGCGTGGCGCCGGTGGTCGCGGTGGCGCTCGCCTTGCTGGTCACAGCCGCCACGTTGGTGGCCTGGCGGCCGTGGGACCGCCCCACGACGGCGCAGCCACAGACGAGCGCGATCACCACGGTGACCGCGACCGTCACCGCCGACCCGCCGCCTCCCCCGGCGACCGGCAACCCCTCAGCGACCGGCCCCACCACCGACTCGACCACCGACTCGACGACCGGGGAGCAGCCGGCACGGCCCGCCGGCGACGGCAAGGCGCTCGCCGAAAGCGACACCTTCGTCACCAACGTGTACGACGCGAGCGTGCCGGTGCACGTCAGGATCCTCTCCCTGGCGCGCAAGGGTGAGGAGGTGACGCTGCGGTGGACGCTCAGGAACGACTCTCCCTCGGGCGACGAGGTGACCCTGCTCGTGCTGATGAAAGGCACGTCGGAGTTCGACCTCCAGGGCATCGGCCTGCTCCCCGCGGGCTCCGGCGAGCCCATCCATCCGCAGCTGCGCAGCGGCGCCTGCGCGTGCTCCCGATGGGACTCCTTCACCAGCGTCCCCGCCGGGAAGACTCACACGTTCCATGCGATCTTCGGCGTGCCCCGGGACGTCAGGACGGCCGACGTCGACCTGATGCTGCTCGGGCGCTTCCCTGGCATCCCGATCAGCGGTCGGTGACCTGGTCTTCGAGCCTCGGGGAGAAGGCCCCGAACGGCACGTCCAGCTCGTGGTCGCGCACGTCCAGCAGCGACAGCTCGGCCAGCGCGATCACGCAGCCCGCGTCGGCCGGCCAGGCGATGGCCCACAGCCAGTTGCCGAGCGCCTCACCGGCGTAGACCGCGCGGTCGGGCTGCCCGTCGACGCACCACAGGGCGGTGGGATGGCCGAGCACGTCGATCTTCGCGTTCGGCGGGCCCGCGTCGAACCCCTCACCGGGGTCGGGGCCGCGGAGACCGGCGAAGGCCGCGCCCAGCCCGATGCCCGGCTCCTCGGCGACGAGGATCAGGTCGGCGGGCCCCTCCGTGAGAGAAGGACCGCTCAACGCGACCAGGCTGGCACGGGATCCGGTGCGTTTGTCGCCCACCTCGCCGAACCCGGTCACCAGCCAGCCGGCGGGCAGCGGCCACGGCAGCCAGACCGGCACGACCGAACTCTTGCGGATCGCCTCGAGCGCGGTGCTGCTCGGGGGCCACGGGGGCTGGTAGGGCAGGACGTCTCCGTGCGTGCCGCAACGAAACGCACTCGACCAGGCGCTCGGCCCGTGAAGCGGGCCAAAACACCGTGGGCAGGTTGGTGCCGCTCTCACAACTACCCACGGTGCGTGCTCCGGCGCGGCCCCGTCAAGGGTGCTCCGCGTTATCCCGCCGTAATCTTGGTCAGGTGCGGGTAAATTGTGTGGGCGCGATCGTCTTCGACGCGGCCGGTCGGCTGCTGCTGATCAAGCGCGGCCATCCGCCCGGAATGGGGCTGTGGTCCCTCCCCGGAGGCCGCCTGGAGCCGGGCGAGAGCGACGAGGCCGGCGTGCGCCGCGAGGTCCTCGAGGAGACCGGGCTGCGGGTGGAGGTGGGCCGCCTGGCCGGCACGGTCGACCGTCCGGGGCCGGGCGGGGTGACGTACGTGATCCGCGACTATCTCGCCACCGTCTCCGGCGGCACGCCCACGCCCGGGGACGACGCCGCCGACGTGCGCTGGTGCGCCAGGGACGACCTGGCTCGCCTCCCGCTGTCGGAAGGGCTGCTGGAGTCGCTGACCGGCTGGGGCGTGCTCCCGCCTGGTTAGGCGAGGTTCGCGGCGCCGCCCGCCCGGCCTCGGCCGACCGTACGCGTGACGATCGGTCGCGGCGCCGCCCGCCCCACACACCGGGTCTATCTGCTCGACGACAGGCTTGAGGTCCACAGGATCAGGTGGTCGGCGCTGTAGGTCGTGGACCGGCCGAGCGCCACGACCTCCGAGCCGTTCACCGCCACCGCCGACAGCCACTGCGAGCCCTGGCCCGCCAGGCGGTCCTGGGTGAGCGCCATGCGGTTCCACGACAGGCCGTCAGGAGACGTCCAGGCCGCGCTGTCGCCCTCGCCGGACACGCCGTGCCAGCCGACGGCGACCAGGCCCTCGCCGGCCGCCGCCAGGTCGTACACGGCCGCCGCCTGCTCGGCCGGCAGCCAGGCCGTCCGCCAGCTCTCGCCCTCGTCGTCGGAGACCGCGGCGAACGCGCGCCGCGACCCGCCTGTCACGGCGGTGCCGATCGCCACCAATTTTTCCTGATAAATCGTGATCTGTCGTAGGCCGGCCGACGTGGCGTCCGGCGGGGTCACCCGCGGGCGCGCGCTCCAGTTCAGGCCGTCCTCCGAGAACCACACCACGCTGGTCTCCCGGTCGGCGCCGCCCGAGCCGCCCACCACCACGTACCCGCCGGGAACGGCGACCGCGTCGTGGACGCGCACCCCCGCGCCGCGCTGCGGCAGCCGCTCGGAACGGGTGTACGTGCGCGTGTCCCGCGTGAACCACACCTCGGCCGAGGACACGCCCGCCTGGTTCCTGGACTCGCCCGCGACCACGTAGCCGTCCTCTCCCGCCGTGACCACGTCGGCCCGCAGGTACGGCAGGTCCGCCGCGCGCGCCAGGTCGCCCCTGACGTCCACCTTCCGCCATTTCTCGCCGTCCGCGGAGGTGACGAGGAGGGGGTCGATGAAGGAGACGTCCGCCGCGGTGCCGCCGACGGCGAGCCAGCCCCGGCGGCCGTGCGCCACGTCCTCCAGCGTCTGCCTGCCGGGGCCGCCCAGGCTCATGGACTTCCAGCTCTGCCAGTTCCTGATCGTCCACAGACCCGCGTCGCCCGAGGCCGAGCCGACGGCGACGTACCGGCCGCCGGAGCTCGCGAGGGCGTTCGTCTCGCGGGCGATCCTGGTCAGGCCCTCGACCTCGCCGAGCGGCACGCGCTCCGCCTTGCCGCGCTGGGGCGCGGCCAGCAGGACGAGCTGGTTGTCCACGTCGGAGGCTGCCTGGTCGCCGCCGGCCAGCAGGGTACCGCCGGCCGCGATCGTGAACCCGCGCAGCGTGGCGCCCGGCAGGTCGCCGAGGTCGGCCCGCTTGTCCCACGAGCTGCCGTCGGTGCTGGTCAGCACGGAGTAGCGGCCGAGGCCGGTCTGCGCGATCGCCGCGACGCCGGACTGGTGGGAGATCAGCGACTCCACGCCGACGCTCTCGCCGCCGAGCCCGCCGATGGAGCCGCACTGCGACCACTCCGCCCCGGTCGAGGAGCAGTAGACGCGTACGTCGCCCTCGGCCGTGCGCCGCCGGGTCGGCACCAGCACGAACCGCTTCGACAACACCGCCACCGTGCCCGCGCGCGGCTCCCCCTCGGGGAGCTGGAAGCCGGTCGCCTGCCAGGTACGCCCGCCGTCTGCCGAGCGCAGCACCCGCGATCCCTCGCCGACCGCGGGTACCCCGATGGCCACGACCGTGTCGCCCCTGGCCACCACTGCCTTGAGCTCCCGTACTTCCAGCTCCCTGGTCTCTGCGCGCTCCCAGGTCCGGCCGTCGCCCGAGCGCCACGCGGCCGGCAACGAGCCGCCGTCCTCGCCGGTCGCGCGCCCCACCGCGACGAAACCGGACGCTGTGCGCGCGATGTCGTGGATCTGGTCGCCTGCCCGGAACGCGGCCGACCCTGACGCCTCCACGGCCGTCCAGGTGCGGCCGTCGGGGCTGGTCCACAGGCCGCGCCCGCCGGACGTGCCGTCGCCACCGCTGGCCAGCCAGCGCCCGTCGCCGCCCACCACGCGCTGCACCGTGGGCGTCGAGGCGCCGTTCACCTGGCCGAGCCGCCAGGTCTCGCCCCCGTCGGGGGAGAACAGGAACAGCGGGCGCGGGGTGGGGCTGGTCGTGTCGCTGCCGACCGCCACCACCATGCGGCCCACCGAGGTCATGTCGTTGAGCTTCTGGTCGGCGCCGTCGCCCGCGGCCGGGACGGTGAACAGCTCGTCCCCCGACCGGCCGGTGCCCGCCGCCAGGCGCACGGCGGGGCTGTCCTCACCGGTCCACTGCCACACGAGCACGCCGGTGCCCGCCAGGACGGCCGCGGCCACGGTCAGCACCACGGGGACGGCCCTGCTGCCCCGGCGTACCGGGCTGGACCTGCGGACGGCGGCGGGGGCGGGGCCGCGCTCGTGCCGGCCGCCCTGCGGGCGCGGCGGGCCGGTGGCGACGAGCAGGTCCGGCCGGGTGGGCCGGCCCGCCGGAGGCCGCCCCACCCGCCGCACCTCGGGCTCGCCCTCGGGGGTCTCGTCCGGGCGCGGGCGTTCCTCGACGGGAAACACCAGCCGGTACGGCGGCGTCCGGCTCCCGGACGCGTCCCGCTCGGCCGGCCCCACCTCGGACGGTCCCACCTCGGACGGTCCCACCTCGGCCGCCTCCCGCTCGGACGCGGGCCGGCCGGATCCGGCGGTCGCCGGCGGGCGGTCGGGGTCGGTGTTCGCCGGCGGGCGGTCGGGGTCGGCGGAGAGGGGACCGCCGGCGACGAGTTTGTCGGGGCGGTTGACGATGCGGCGGGGGCGGCGGCGCGGCTCGACGTCCGGCTCGGCCGTCGGCGAGCTGTACGGCATGCGCCCCCGGGGCGGCTCCTGCGGCTCGTCGGGGACGGGAGCCGCGAACGGCGGCATGCCCCAGGGAGAGGCCAGGGGTAAGCCGCGCGCCCGGTCGTCCGTGGGACCGGGCGGTGAATGGCTGATCCTGGGCTCTTCAGGCTCTTCGGGCTCTTCGCAAGAAGATCGCCCCGAAGAGGAGTGCGGTCCGGACGCGCCCTCGGAACGCGCGTCGTCGTCACCCGGCGGTCGCCGTGGCGGGTCGCTGGGGCCGGAGGCCACGCGCCGTACCTCCTCTGCGAACTCGTCGTACAGCTGCATCCCGGTCCCGTTCAGACGGACCGTTCCAGCCTGTCGTCGGGAATCCTTCGCCATCCAGACCAGCATGCTTGGGCCAGAATGGCGAGACCTCTCTAGCGAGATTCCCGAGCAACCAACCAGCTTTATCCCGAAATAGTGTGAATTGACCGCTTTTTAGCTAGGTACATCACACCAAACGCATACACCCCGAGTTGCACCACGGTTCCCGTCAACGCCTCCCACGGCACCGACGTACGGCCCTGATCCAGTGCGTCGTCGAGCGTGCCCGAGGCGGCGCTCACCCCGAACGCCACGAGGTTGTTCATCACGTGCAGCGCGATCGCCGCCTCCAGGCCGCCCGTCCGCACCGACAGCCACGCCATGACGGCCCCGAACGCGAACACGTCCACGAGCCCCGCCGACGAGTAACCGTGCAGCGACGCGAACAGCGCCGAGCCGATGACGATCGCCCAGACCGGGTTGCGCACGTGCGTACCGACCGCCTGCAACACCCACCCGCGGAAGACGTACTCCTCGGCCGCCGCCTGGAAGGGCACCAGCAGCACGATCACGACGAGCAGCGGCAGGAACCCCTCCCACCCCGCCCAGCCGAACATCGCCGCGTCCTGGCCCGAGTTGGCCAGCACCAGCCACTGGGCGGCCTGCCCGAGCACCATCGCGACCAGGGCCAGCCCCACGCAGCTCATCAGCCACGACCAGCGCAGCCGCCCGGCCACCGACGACAGCGTCCCCGGACGGCGCCGCTGGATGAGCGCCGCCACCCCGAACACGAGCAACAGCGCGGGCGCGATGGACAACAGCGTCATGGCCAGTCCGAGCGGCGTCGGCTCGGGCGCCCCCGTCTCCGGGTCCACCGGCGACGGCAGCCCGAACAGGAACGCCGGCACCGTGAACGCCACGACCACCACGACGCCGATCGCCAGGAATCCCACGGCGACGAGCAGCGTGCCGACGATCGACCGCCACAGCTGGGCGGCGGGGTTCCTGGCGAGATGGTCGAAGCGGACCCCGGCCGGCGACGGCAGGAACCAGGGCTGCGGCTGGTACGGGATGCCCGACGGCGCCGCGCCGTACGGGAGCGGCCCGCGGTTGTCGGGGTAGTGCGGCCCCGGGTTCTCCTGCATCTCTCCATTCTGTCCGCTTGGTGCGCATTAGTTCACAGACGGCGCGCTCTTTTGGCCGGATGCTCGGGAGCATACGGAATCCGACCACGGGAGCAGACCATGTCGAGGCTGGGACCAGTCATCACCCTCGCGGCGGGCGCGGTGCTCGCCGGGGGGCTCGGTGTCGCGAGCGTCATCGCGATGCCCACGGCCGGGAGCCCGGCCGTCAACACCGCCGCCGAAGCACCCGTCGTACAACAGAACGGCGCCGCGGCGCAGCCCTCCGCCGCGCCGACCCCGTCGCCCTCCCCCACGACGCCGAAGAAGACCGTCAAGGCCGACTACGGCGGCCGGGTGAAGGGCAGCGGCGCCCTCATCGCCCTGTCGATCAGGAACGGCAAGGCCGTCGGGTACTTCTGCGACGGCAGGACCGAGGCCTGGTTCACGGGCGTGGAGTCGGGAGGCGAGCTGAAGCTGACCGGCGTGGCCGACAAGCGCGCCAAGGTCAGGGCCGAGCTGAAGGGCCGCAAGGCCGAGGGCTCGCTCACCGTCGCCGGCCGCAAGTGGAGCTTCTTCGCGCCCACCGTCACCAAGCCGTCGGGCCTCTACCGCGCCACCGCGACCGTCAGGGGCGCCAAGGTACGCGCCGGCTGGATCGTGCTGAAGAACGCGAACGGCACCTACACCCAGGTCGGCACCGCCTTCGCGGGCGACCGGCAGGTCGACGTGCCGCGGATCGACACCGCGGGCCCCACCGCGCCGGTCCAGGTCGGCGGCGCCACGATCTACCCCAAGGACGTCGACGGCTTCATCGGGGAGATGTCATGACCACCGCGACGTACCAGCGGCCGTCCCGCGGCCTGACCACGCTGGTGGTGCCACTGCTGGCGGGCGTCCTGGTGGCGGTCGCCCTCGGCGTGTACGGGCGGGCGCACACGCCGACCGGGTTCGCCGTCGGCGTGGCCGGGTTCTCCGCCGCGCTGCCGATGAAGGTGTGGCTCACGACGGGCGCGTTCGTGCTGGCGGTCGTCCAGGTCGTCTCCGCCCTGTCGATGTGGGGCAGGCTCGGGGTCGCGATCCCGCCCGCCGTGCACCGCTGGTCGGGGCGGCTGGCGTTCGCGCTCACGGTCCCCGTCGCCTTCCACTGCCTGTACGCCCTCGGCCTGCAGTACGACGTGCCGCGCGTGCTCGTGCACTCGCTGCTCGGCTGCTTCTTCTACGGCGTCTTCACCGCGAAGATGCTGGCCCTGCCGAAGCGGGACGCGCCCGGCTGGACGCTGCCCGTGCTCGGCGGGCTGACGTTCACCGCCCTCGTGGGGCTCTGGCTGACGTCGTCGTTCTGGTTCTTCACCGCCGTCGGCATCAAGGTGTGAAGCTCTTCGTCCGGCTCAGCCCGGCCGCCCGCCCCTTGGCGGCCACGACGAGCGCCATCTTGCGGGAGGCCTCGTCGATCATCTCGTCGCCCAGCATGACCGCGCCGCGCTTCTCCACGGTGGTGTAGTACTCGTACGCCTCCAGGATCAGCTCGGCGTGGTCGTAGTCCTCCTGCGTCGGCGAGAACACCTCGTTGGCCGCCTCGACCTGCGACGGGTGCAGCACCCACTTGCCGTCGAACCCGAGCGCCGCCGCGCGGCGGGCGACGCGGCGAAAGCCCTCGACGTCCTTGATCTGCAGGTAGGGGCCGTCGATGACCTGCAGGTCGTACGTCCTGGCGGCCATGAGCAGGCGCATGAGGATGTAGTGGTAGGCGTCGCCCTCCTCGTAGCCCGGGGGCTGCTCGCCGACGACGAGCGTGCGCATGCCGACCGAGGCCATGAAGTCGGCCGGCCCGAACACCAGCGTCTCCAGCCGCCTGGACGACCCCGCGATGGCGTCGACGTTCACCAGGCCGCGGGCGTTCTCGATCTGCGCCTCGATGCCGATGCGGCCCGGCTCGTACCCCATGGTCTTCTCGATCTGGGTGAGCAGGGTGTCGAGCCAGACGACCTCGGTCGGATTCTGCACCTTCGGCAGCATCACGCAGTCGAGGTACGCCCCCGCGCCCTCGACCACCTCGATCACGTCGCGGTACGTCCACTGCGTGGTGAGGTCGTTGACCCGGACGACCCGCGTCTTCCCCGTCCAGTCGCCCTCGCGCAGCGCGGTGACGATGTTGCCGCGCGCCTCCTCCTTGGCGAGCGGCGCGACGGAGTCTTCCAGGTCGAGGAAGACCTCGTCGACGGGAAGGGTCTGGGCCTTCTCCAGGAACCGGGGATTGCTGCCGGGCACCGCCAGCACCGAACGTCGTGATCGCATACGCCCACGCTACTGTCTGATCATCCCGGGGTCCCAGGTCTCGAACCGGTCAAGCGGTGAGCGCTGAGCCGGCCGATGAGCCGCCGACGCCGCACGGCTCGCTCAGCCGGCCGGCGGCGGCAGGCCGGCGCATCCGGGGTGCGGAACGGCTGGTGGTCGACCTGGACCCGATACTGCACCTCGGTGTCCAGCGTGCCGGTGGGCGCCTCACGCGACGCAGCCGGGCGCTCGCCGCCGGCGCCGCTCCCGGCGGCGAGCAGCAGAACGAGCGAGATCGCTCACATGCCCCGTCAACGGCTCCGAGCGGCGGCGGTTCACCCGGCCGCACGCCCGGATTACAGTCGCATGTGTGAGCGACCACACCCCGCCCGCCGGAAAGACGACGCCGCAGCCGGCCTCGGAGCAGGGCGTCCCCGAGAGGGCGGCGGCCATCGCGGAGGGCGCCAAGAAGTCCGGCATCCTGTGGCTCACCCTCGATCGTCCGCGCCTGGCCTGGCACACCTGGCACGACGGGGCGATCTACCTCGTGACGGGCGGCGAGGAGCAGGCCCTGCCCGGCCTCGACGCCCTCGACCGGGTCCATGTCACGCTGCGCAGCAAGGACAACGGCGCGCGGCTCGTGGAGTTCGACGCGACGGTGTCGGTCGTCGACCAGGCGGCCTCGGCCGACGTCGTCGCCGCCCTGGCCAAGGACCGGCTCAACGCCCGCGACAGCGAACACCTCCCCGACCGCTGGGCCCGCGACTGCACGATCGTGCGCCTCACTCCCGAGGAGTGAGGCGAGGAGTGAGGCCGGTCCAGGCCGGCCATGGGCGCCGGGCGGTCAACTCTGGGCGGGGAGCGGCTCGGGCAGCGGATCCGGCTCAGGGAGGGTCGTGGTGGCCGTCTGGGCGAGCAGGGCGCCCGAGAGCACGATCAGACCGCCGACGATCTGGAACAACCCCAGCGTCTCGCCCACCAGCACCCAGGCCACGATGGCGCCCGCGATGACCTCCAGCGAGGCGACGGTGGCCCCGACCGCCGCCGACAGCCGCCGTACGGCGTTGACGCCCAGCGTGTAGCCCAGCACGGTGGCCACGACCACCATCCACAGGTACGCCCCCAGCACCGGCAGCGTCTGCCCGCCCTCCGGGGTGGCGGAGACGGTGAACGCCTCCCACGGGATGTCCCACGGCCGGGAGAACGGCGCCAGCACGACAGCCGCCCCGATCATCCCCCAGGCGACCAAGCCGAGCGGGTCGATATCGTCCCCGAAGCTATCGTTCATCAGGAAATATCCGGCGCAGCACGCCCCAGCCAGCAGCCCGAGCGCCAGCCCCAGCGCGTCCAGGCGCATCCCCTGCCACGCCTCGACGACGATCCCGAGCCCCACGACGGCCACCACCGCACCGAGGTAGGCCGCCCGTGCGAGCCGCACCTTGCGGACCAGCCGCACCCAGGCGACCACCATGACCGGCGCCATGAACTCCAGCAGCAGCGCGATCCCCACCGGCAGCCGCGTGATCGCCACGAAGTACAGGGCCTGCACCCCGGCGACCGCCATGATCGCGTACAGACCGAAGAACGGCAGCCGCGACCTCGGGATGCGCAGCGCCCGGGGGCGCACCACGGCGAGCACCGCCACCAGCAACAGCCCCGCGCCCGCCATCCGCGTCCAGACCGCCTCCATCGGCTCCAGTCCGGCGGCGATGAGATATTTCGCCATCGGCCCGGAGAACGCGAAACACCACGCGGACACGAACGCCAGCGCGAGCCCCACCGACCTCATCGCACCCCACCCGTTGAGTAATGACCGTCAAACGGGTTTGATACTGACATGTACGGCGTCCCGGGCGCAATGGGTCGCCTTTGTTAGCCTGGCGACGTGCAGATCTTCGTGGCCCGGCTGGCGGGGACCCCGGTCTTCGACCCGGCGGGCGACCAGATCGGCCGCGTCAGGGACGTCGTGGTCGGGCTGCGCATCGGCCGCCGGCCGAACGTACACGGCTTCGTGGTGGAGGTGCAGCCGCGCCGCCGGGTGTTCCTGCCCATCACCCGCGTGCGCCGCATCGAGGCCGGCTCCGTGGTCTTCACCGGCAAGCTCAACATGCGCAGGTTCGAGCAGCGTGTCACCGAGACCCTCGTCATCGGCGAGATGCTCGACCTCACCGTCCATCTCGGCGAGCAGCCCATGACCGTCTACGACGTCGCCATGGAGGACGTCACGCCGTCCACCTGGCAGATCACCAAGGTCGCCCTCTACAAGGGCCGCCGGCGCGAGCCCCGCATCGTCGACTGGGGTGAGGTGACCGGGTTCGACACCCTGCAGAGGGACCAGGGGGCGGCCGGGCTGATCGCCGCGTTCGAGTCGCTGCGCGCCGCCGACATGGCCAGCGCCCTGCACGACCTGCCGAGCAAGCGCCGCATCGAGATCGCGCGGGCGCTCAACGACACCCGGCTGGCCGACGTCCTGGAGGAGCTGCCGCCCGACGACCAGATCGGCATCCTCGGCACTCTCGACCCCGAGCGGGCGGCCGACGTGCTGGAGGAGATGGGCCCCGACGACGCCGCCGATCTGCTGCACGACCTGCCGGACGAGCAGGCGGCCCGGCTGCTGGCGCTGATGGAGCCCGGCGAGGCGGCGCCGGTGCGGCGGCTGCTGACGTACCCGGAGACCAGCGCGGGCGGCGTCATGACCAGCGAGCCGGTGATCCTGCCGCCCACCGCGACGGTGGCCGAGGCGCTCGCGCACATCCGCCAGCAGGACCTGTCGCCCGCCATCGCGTGCCAGGTCTACGTCACCCGGCCGCCGACCGAGACGCCGACGGGCACGTACCTGGGGGTGTCGCACTTCCAGCGGCTGCTGCGTGAGCCGCCCTCGACACTGCTCGGACGCGTGCTCGACCCCTCGATCGACCCGATCAAACCCGAGTTCACCCTGCACGAGGTGACCTACTACCTGGCCAACTACAACCTCGTGGCCGCCCCCGTGGTCGACGAGCTGGGCCGGCTCGTCGGCGCGGTGACGGTCGACGACGTGCTCGACCACATCCTTCCCGAGGACTGGCGCGAGAGGCCCGACCGTGACGAGTGACCGCCTCGACCAGCCCCGCGAGCTGCGGCCCTCACTGCGGGCCCACTACGACCCCGAGGCGTTCGGCCGGCTCTCCGAGCGCATCGCCCGCTTCATCGGCACCGCGCGGTTCCTCGTCTACATGACGGTGTTCGTCGCGGTCTGGGTGATCTGGAACGTGGCCGGGCCCGAGCATCTGCGCTTCGACCCGTACCCGTTCATCTTCCTGACGTTGATGCTCTCGCTGCAGGCCAGCTACGCGGCGCCGCTGATCCTGCTGGCCCAGAACCGCCAGGACGACCGCGACCGCATCCAGTACGAGCAGGACCGCGAGGCCGCCGACCGCAACCAGGCGGAGATCGAGTATCTGACGCGCGAGATCGCCGGCCTGCGCCTGACACTGAGCGAGGTGGCCACCCGCGACTACTTGCGCACCGAGCTCGGCAGGCTGCTCGACGACCTGCGCAGCCGGCCGGAGTGAGGGTCTTTCAGGCGAGCTTGGCGAGCATCGTACGCATCTGGGCGAGCTCTCCCGGCTCCAGCAGGTCGGCGAACTCGCCCTTGACGCCGCGCAGATAGGTCGGCGTCGCGTCGGCCAGCCGGTCGGCGCCGAGGTCGGTCAGCACCGCGAACAACCCGCGCGCGTCGTCGGCGCACGCCTCCCGGGTCACCAGCCCGTCGCGCTGCAGCCGGTCGATCAGCCTGGTCAGGCCGCTGCGGGAGAGCAGCACGCGGTCGGCCAGGTCGTTCATCCGCAACCGCCGCCGCGGCGCCTCCGCCAGCTGCATCAGCACGTCGTAGGAGGCCAGCGGGAGATCGTGGACGATGAGCAGCTCCCCTTCCAGGCGACGGGTGATGCGCACCTGGGCACGCTGTAACATCCGCCAGACCGCGAGCTCCTCGGCGGTCAGGCCCTCGTCGCGCAGAAGTGTCACGGAGTAACCTTAAAACGTTATTGCACAGACATCTAACAAGACGGATTAACCCAGTGAGCGCGCCGGTTCATACCATGGAGGGGCATCCTCAACTGGCGTCCAGCGCCTGCCACACATAGACGACTAAGGAGGGACGGCACTCCCTCGTGCCGACACTTCGATGGCACCAACCCAGGAACAGGTGACCGCGGCCCTCGCCACGGTCATCGACCCCGAGATCCGTCGCCCGATCACGGACCTCGACATGGTCAAGAGCATCGACATCGCCACCGACGGTGCGGTGCGCGTGGGCGTCTACCTCACCGTGGCCGGCTGTCCGATGCGTGACACCATCACCCGCGACGTCACCACCGCCGTCTCCAAGGTCGAGGGCGTGACGGGCGTCAAGATCGAGCTCGACGTGATGAGCACCGAGCAGCGCAAGACCCTGCAGACCAAGCTGCGGGGCGACCGGGGGCCGGAGAAGGAGATCCCGTTCAACCAGCCGGGCTCGCTGACCCGCGTCTTCGCGGTGGCCAGCGGCAAGGGCGGGGTCGGCAAGTCGTCGGTGACGGTCAACCTGGCCGCCGCCATGACCGCGAGCGGCCTCAAGGTCGGCATCGTCGACGCCGACATCTACGGCCACAGCATCCCGCGCATGCTGGGCGCCGCCGAGCGGCCCACCAAGGTCGAAGACATGATCATGCCGCCGGTGGCCCACGACATCAAGGTGATCTCGGTCGGCATGTTCAAGCCCGAGGGCAACATGCCGGTGGTCTGGCGCGGGCCGATGCTCGACCGGGCGCTCCACCAGTTCCTGGCCGACGTCTACTGGGGCGACCTCGACGTCCTGCTGCTCGACCTGCCTCCGGGCACCGGCGACATCGCGATCTCGGTGGCGCAGCGGCTGCCGTCGGCCGAGATCCTGGTCGTGACGACGCCGCAGATGGCCGCCGCCGAGGTGGCCGAGCGAGCCGGCTCCATCGCCGCCCAGACGCACCAGCAGATCGCCGGCGTCATCGAGAACATGGCGTGGCTGCCGTGCCCCCACTGCGACGAGCGCATCGCGGTGTTCGGCGAGGGCGGCGGCCAGACCGTGGCCGACGCGCTGACCCGTACGCTCGGCGCCCCCGTCCCGCTGCTCGGCCAGGTGCCGATCGACATGCGGCTGCGCGAGGGCGGCGACGAGGGCAAGCCACTGGTGCTGACCGAGCCCGAAGCACCGGCCTCCGTCGAGCTGCGCCAGATCGCGGCCGGCCTGAGCAAGCGCTCCGGCAGTCTCAAGGGCATGCAGCTGGGTCTCGCGCCGCGCCGCTGACGCCTTTTCGCCTCGGGCCCGTTCCGGTTCACCGCCGGGGCGGGCCCTAGGGCCTGTCTCAAAGATCCAGCAACGGCGTGTCGTAGCCAGATAACCAGAGAGGTCTCCGGTAGAGGGTTCATCGACCAAGAAGAACCTGACATCCGGAGACCTCGTGCCCACCTTAACGGTGACGGGGCGGTTCGACCTGACCGATGCGCAGTGGACGGTGCTGGAACCGTTACTGCCTGCGCCCAAGGGACCAGGTCGGCCGTCGCAGTGGACCAAGCGTCAGCTCATCGACGGGATTCGATGGCGGGTGCGGGCCGGAACACCATGGCGGGACGTGCCGGAGTGTTACGGCTCTTGGCGGGCGGTGTATGCGCTGTTTCGGCGCTGGCAGCGAGCTGGCGTCTGGCAGCAGATCTTGACCGCGCTGCAGGCGCTGGCCGATGCGGCAGATCTGATCACCTGGCAAGTCGGGGTGGATTCCACCGTCTGCCGCGCCCACCAGCACGCGGCAGGCGCGTCCAGGCGTGCAGATCGGCAGGCGGAATCACCAGGCGGGGTCACGCCCGAGCCTGCCGATCACGCGCTGGGCCGTTCCCCGGGGCGGCTTGTCGTCCAAGCTGCATCTGGCGTGCGAACAGGGTCAAGGGCTGCTGTCGGTGGTGGTGACCGCCGGGCAGCGCGGTGATGCGCCGCAGTTCACCGCGGTGATGGCCGGGATCCGGGTGCCCCGGCCCGGGCCGGGCCGACCCCGCACCCGGCCCGACCTCGTACGCGCCGACAAGGCCTACTCGTCCCGCGCGATCCGCGGGCATCTACGCTCACGCGGAATCCGGTGCACCATTCCTGAGCCTGCCGACCGTATCGCTGCCCGGTTGCGACGTGGCCGCCGCGGTGGCCGGCCCTTCGCGTTCGATGCGATCGACTATCGCGCCCGTTCGGCCGTGGAGTGCGGGATCAACCGGCTCAAACGCCACCGCGCCGTCGCCACGAGGTATGACAAGCTCGCCGTCCGCTACGAAGCCACCATCCATGTGGCCGCTATCAACGACTGGCTCACCCGCCTTTGAGACAGGCCCTAGTCGTCTCTTAGGTGGCTTCCCGGTCGAACGGGGGCAGCTCGCCGTAGGCGAGCTCGTCGACCACCGGCTCGGGCACGTACGGCGTCGTGGTGGCCGGCGCCAGCTCCTGCGACTTGTTGTTCCAGTCGTCCTCGAGGTCGTCGAGGAGATGCTTGCGGACGAAGTTGCGCGGATTGAGGTCGGCCGGGTCGAAGTTGGAGAACTCCGGGCCGAGGCCCGAGCGCAGGTCGTCGCGCGCGTTGTTGGCCATCCGGCGCAGATTGCGCAGCGTCCTGCCCGCCTGCGTGGCGGCTTGGGGCAGCCTTTCGGGACCGAAGACGAGCAGCGCGATCACGATCAGCGCGCCGACCTCCAACCATCCGAGTCCGAACACCGTGATCTCCTACCGCAGTCCAGCCTCTCCGAGGACAACCCCGGCCTCTCCACAGAGTACGGGCTCGCGACCGCAACCCGGTCGCCTCCCCTCCTCATATCTCCCACCAAAGCGCCCGAATCGGAAGAGGCATCTTTTACGACTGCTTAACGCCCTGCTTCCTAAAGTGCTAGGAGCCTAGATAAATGGAGGAAGTGTGATCGAGTTCCACCTGGACGGCCGGTCGGGGGTCTCGCCGTACCTTCAGCTGGTCCATCAGGTCCGGCACGCACTCCGGCTGGGCCTGCTGCGCGAGGGCGACCAGCTGCCGACCGTGAAGGACGTGGTGGCGCGGCTGGCGATCAACCCCAACACGGTCCTCAAGGCCTACCGGGAGCTCGAACACGAAGGGCTGGTGGCCGCCCGGCCCGGCGTCGGCACGTTCGTGACGAGGACACTGGCCGATTCCTCCCTGGCCGCCCACGGCCCGCTCCGGCAGGAGCTGCGGCGCTGGCTGACCAAGGCCCGCATGGCGGGGCTCGACGACGAAAGCATCGAGGCCCTGTTCATGACCACCTTCCGCACCGCCGCACAGGAGGACACAGCGTGAACGGCACCGCCATCCTGCAGACCCGGGGCCTGGGCAGGAAATACGGCAGACGATGGGCGCTGCGCGACTGCACCCTCGACCTCCCGGCCGGCCACGTCGTCGGCCTGGTGGGACCCAACGGTGCCGGCAAGACCACCCTGCTGAAACTGGCCGCCGGCTGGCTCGCGCCGTCCTCGGGCGGCATCACCGTGCTCGGCGGTTCTCCGGCGGGTGGCCCGGCGCAGCTGGCGAAGATCGGTTTCGTCGCCCAGGACACCCCCGTCTATCCGGGGCTGACCGTCGCCGACCACCTGCGGTTAGGAGCCCGGCTCAACCCCGGCTGGGACGCCGCCCTCGCGCGAGAGCGCATCGCACGGCTCGATCTCGACCCCGCGCACCGGGCGGGGAAGCTGTCAGGCGGGCAGCGCGCCCAGCTCGCCCTCACTCTCGGCCTGGCCAAGCGGCCTCGGCTGCTCCTCCTGGACGAGCCCGTCGCCGCGCTCGACCCGCTCGCCCGCCGCGAGTTCCTGCGGACCCTGATGGAGGCCGTCGCCGAGCTGGACCTGAGCGTGGTGCTCTCCTCCCATCTGGTGTCCGACCTGGAACGGACGTGTGATCACCTGATCGTGCTGGTCGACTCGCGCCTCCAGGTGGCCGGAGAGGTCGACGATCTCCTCGCCACCCACCACCGGCTCACCGGTCCGCGCCGCGATCCCGGCCGGCTCCCCGCCGGCCAGGACGTCGTCTCCGCGCATCACACCGACCGGCAGAGCACCATCATCGTCCGCACGGACACCCCGATCCTCGATCCGGCCTGGACGGTCAGCCGGCTGACCTTGGAGGACCTCGTGCTCGCCTACATGGACCAGCCCTCCTCCGGGCACACGGCCCTGGAGGCGGTGCGATGATCTGGCTGACCTGGCGGCAGTTCCGTGGCTCCGCCGCGATGACGTCCGCGGCTCTCGTGCTGCTCGCCGCCGTCCTGGCGCTGACCGGGCCCGGCCTGGCCGCCGACTACGCCACCGGGCTCGCCTCCTGCGCCCCCGCCGACTGCGTACGCTTCTTCGACCGTTTCTTCGAGGCGCATCAGGGCGCCTTCATGGCCGTCACCGTCGTCGTGCTGGTCGTGCCCGGCCTGGTCGGGCTCTTCTGGGGGGCGCCGCTGATCGCCCGTGAGCTGGAGAGCGGCACGCACCTGCTGGTGTGGAACCAGAGCATGACCCGCACCCGCTGGCTGGCCGTCAAGCTGACGCTCACGGGCCTGGCCGCCGTGGCCGCCGCCGGGCTGTGCAGCCTCATGGTGACCTGGTGGTCCGCACCCCTCGACCGGTCCGCCACCCCAGGTTTCGCCCTGATGGATCCCGCCGTGTTCGCCGCGCGCGGCATCGTTCCCCTGGGATACGCGGCGTTCGCTTTCGTCCTGGGCGTGGCCATGGGGACGCTGATGCGCCGCACCCTGCCCGCCATGGCCGTCACGCTGGCGATCTTCGCTGCGCTGCAGGTCGCCATGCCGCTGCTGATCCGGCCGCACCTGCTGCCTCCGGTCAGCGCGGCCTTCGAGCTCGACCCCGCGAACGTGGGCAATTTCGGCGTGCCGCCCGACGGGTCCCCACGGGTGTCGGTGGACCGGGCGGTGCCCGGCCACCCGGGTGCCTGGGTCCTGTCCAGCCGCCTCATCGACCCGTCAGGACGACCTGCCGAGACCGATGCCGCGGGCGCCGCCGTTCAGGTGTCGGTGACGTCGGGACCCTGCGCGCCCCCGGAGGTTCCCGATGCCGGACGGAGCCTGCGGGCGTGCCTCGACGAGATCAACCGGCTGGGGTACCGGCAGGCGGCGACGTACCAGCCGTTCGAGCGCTTCTGGGCCTTCCAGTGGATCGAGACGGGCTTCTACGCCGTGCTCACGCTCGGCCTCACCGGGTTCTGCTTCTGGCGGGTCAGGAGGCGCGTGCCATGACCGTCAGGACCGTGACAGCCGGCCTCGTGCTGCTCCTGACAGCCGCGTGCACCGGGGCGACGCCGCCGCGCACCCTGCCGGCCACGGCGGCCTCGGGCGGGTTGCCCGCATGCGGGCAACCCGCCCAGGGGGCCGTTCTCCCGCCGGAGACCGCCACCACGATCGACGTGGTCGAGCAGGCGTACCTCTGCATCCTCGGCGCCTACTACGGCGGGGCCGCGCTGGACGCCCGCGCGCTGCTGACAGCGGGGTTCGCCGCCTTCACGCAGGAGCTCGACCGTGGCGGGCGCGACCTGCCGGGCGCCACCATGCCGGCGCTGAGCGGTGACCGGGAGGGCGACTGGGCCGCTTTCGAGGCGGTGTACCGGCGCCTTACCGACGCGTTGCCGGGGGACATCAGACAGAGGCTGGCCGTCGTCACCCTGGAGGCCGTCGTGGCCGCCCTGGACGACGATCACGCCCGCTGGACGCACGGCGTACGGCAGCCGCCCGGTTCCTACGACGACGACCAGTACGGCCTGGGCCTCAGGGTGAGCGGTGACCCGGGGACCGCCGTGCCGCCGCTGTTCGTCACGACCGTCCTCGGCGGACCTGCCAGGGAAGCCGGGTTGCGCCCCGGAGACGTCATCGAGTCGGTCAGCGGATCGGCGCCCTTCGTCGACGGCGTCGTCGTCCCGGCCGCCGTCGCCGCGCTGCACCCGCGGTATCCGGAGGACCGTCCGGTCCGGCTGCGGCTGCTGCGGCAGGACACCGGCAGGCGCTGGAGCGTGACCCTGAAACCCGGTTCGTACCGGCCCGACCCGGCCGCTCTGCAACCCCTCACGACCGAACTGCCGCGGGACAGCGTCGCGTACGTACGGCTGCGCGGTTTCGCGCCCGACTCCGCGGACCGGGTGCTCCGGGCGATCGCCCGGCTGCGGGCCGGCCGCACGCTCACCGGCCTCGTGCTGGACCTGCGCGGCAACGGCGGCGGCAGCCCCGGCGAGGTGAACCGGCTGCTGGGCGCGTTCGCCCACGGCAAGGTCACCGCGTACCAGTGCGCCGCGGACGGCACGTGCGACGCCATGCGCACCGACGACACCGTGGCGCTGCTCGGCCTGCCGCTGGTGGTGCTCACCGACCGCGGCTGCGCCTCGGCGTGCGAGCACTTCGCCTCCGCGGTCAAGGACCTCCGCCTGGGCGCGCTGGTGGGGACGCGGACGGCGGGCGCCGTCTCGGGACCTGCGCAGCCGCACGTGCTGGCGAACCACACCGTCCTCACGCTGCCGTCGAAACGCCACCTGGCGCCCGGCCGCGAGGTGATCGACCGGATCGGCGTGGCGCCCGACCACCACGTGCCTCCGACGCCGCGGGACGCCGCGGCCGGACGCGACCCGGCACTGGCCGCAGCCCTGACCCTGCTCCCCGGATGACACCCCGCCTGCCGGGCACATCTGCCTGGCTCGCCCGCCGGGCACGCCTGCCGGGCCCGCCTGCCGGGCACGTTGAAAGGACGGACATGAGCCTCGCCCTCGGGCGGAGACCGATTCTGCTGGCCGCCGCCGGGCTGGCCCTCCTCGCCGCCTCCGCCTGCGCCCCGCCGACCCCTCCGAGGTCCGTCGCGGTGGCGTCCGCCGCGACGCCGGCCGCCACCTACCCCGTGCTGCCCGCGCCCACCGGCGCCCATCCGGTCGGCACCACCCGCCTGCACCTGAGGGACGCCTCCCGCCCCGACCCGTGGGTGCCCGAAGCGGCGGCCAGGGAGCTGATGGTCGTCCTGTGGTACCCGGCACGGCCCCGGGGCGGGCCACAGGCTCCCTACATGACGCCGAAGGAGTCGGAGCTCATCCTGAAGGGCCGGAGGGTGACCGGCGCGCCGTACGACATCCTGAGCAGGACACGCACCAACGCAGTGCGCGACGCCGAACCGGACGGGCGCACGAGCACCCTGCCCCTGGTGGTGCTCTCGCCGGGGTTCACCATGCCCGTCAGCACGCTCACGGCCCTGGCCGAGGACCTGGCCTCCCACGGCTACGTGGTGGCCGGCGTCGACCACGCGTACGAGAGCTACGCGACGACCTTCCCCGGCGGCCGGGTCGCCACGTGCGTCGCATGCGACAGCGACCGGGACCCCGGCTTCGGCTCGAAGGTGATGGGGGTCCGGGCGGCCGACGTCTCCTTCGTGCTCGACCGGCTGACCGGGCCGCGGGCGGCGTGGGAGGGCTCGTCCCTGGTGGACCCGTCCGCGATCGCGATGGCCGGCCAGTCGATCGGCGGGGCCGCCGCCCTGGCGGCCATGCGGGCCGACCGCAGGATCCGGGCCGGGATCGACCTCGACGGCACCACGTACGCCCGGATCCCGGAGGGGTTGTCGCGGCCGTTCCTGTTCATGGGCTCGGCCGAGCACCGGCCCGGCGGGCGCGATGCCTCCTGGGACCGCGACTGGAGACTCCTGACCGGCTGGAAGCGCTGGCTCGTGCTCCCCGGCGCGAACCACCAGTCGTTCACCGACGTACCGCTGCTGGCCGGCGCCCTCGGCGTGAGCATCGCCGGCGACCTGTCCCCTGCCCGCGCCCTGACGATCACCCGTACGTACGTCCGGGCCTTCGTGGACCTGCACCTTCGTCGCGAGCCGCAGCCCCTGCTGGACGAGCCGTCACCCCGCTTTCCCGAGGTCCGGCACTGCGCTCCGGGCGGCAGGACCTGCGGATAGCCCCGCGCTCATGCGCGAGCGCCGCAGGAGACGGACTCCTGCGGCGCTCGGGAAGGGTCAGGACCGGGTCGGGGTGGGCTCGTCCTCGGCCATCACCGTGAGCGAGGCGTTGCGTTCCTTGCCGTCGCGCAGGTACTTGACGTTGATCTTGGAGCCGGGAGCCTTGCTGCGGATCAGGGCGATGAGCTCGTTGCCGTCCTGCAGCGGCAGCCCGTCGATCTCGAGGATCACGTCACCCGCCCGCAGCCCGGCCTTGTCGGCCGGCCCGCCCGGCGTCACGGGCTGCTGGCCCGCCACGGCCTCGGTCGCGATCTTGACGCCCTGGCCCCGGAAATCGCGGTCGAGCAGGATGCCGATCTTGGGGCGCTTGGCCCGGCCGGTCGTGATCAGCTCTTCGGCGACCCGTCGCGTCTGGTTGACCGGGATCGCGAAGCCCAGGCCGATGCTGCCGCTCTGGCTGCTGCTCATCGAAGGCCCGAGCGTGGCGATCGCCGAGTTGACCCCGACGACCTCGCCCCTGCCGTTGACGAGCGGGCCGCCCGAGTTGCCGGGATTGATGGCGGCGTCGGTCTGGATGGCGCTGATGTACGCCGGCTCCTCGCTGGTGGCGCCCGTGTCGTCGCCCGCGATGACCGGACGGTTGAGCGAGCTGACGATGCCGGTGGTGACCGTGCCGGTCAGGCCCAGCGGGGAGCCGATGGCGATCACCGGGTCACCGACGACCACCTGGTCGGAGTTGCCGAGCGTGAGCTCCGGCGTGCCGAAGGTCTCTTCCGGCTTGACCACGGCCAGGTCGGAGCCGGGGTCGCGGCCGACGATGCGGCCCGTCGTGGTCTTGCGGTTGTTGAACTGGATCCGGATCTCGCCGCCGCCGGCCGCCAGGGCGACCACGTGGTTGTTGGTCACCACGTAGCCGTCCTTGATCAGGAAGCCGGAGCCGGTGGCGCCTTCGGTGCTGCTGCCGTTGCCGACCTCGAGCGAGACCACGCTGGGCAGCACCCGCGAGGCCACGCCCGCCACCGAGTCGGGCGGGCGGTTGGTGGCGCCGCTGGGCACCGGGCCGAGGCTGTAGGAGGGGTCCTGGGCGCTGCTCGTGGGCCTGGTCAGCAGGTACGTGCCGACGCTGCCGAGCAGCGAGGCCACCAGGGCGATGACCAGGGCCATCGCGATCAGGAACCCGGTGCCGGGCCCGCGCCTGGACGCGCCCGCCCCTGCGCCGTGCGCGCCAGGAGGCGGCGGCCCCCAGCCCGGACCCATGCCGAGGGCCTGACGCGGCGGAGGCGGCGGATTGCCGTAGGGCTGCCCGAACGGCGGACGCTCGTAGGCCTGCGTCCCGTTGTCGGGGCCGCCGAACGAGGGATTCTCGAAGCGGGGACCGCCCTCGCCGAACGGGCTGTCGTAGGCGCGCGTGCTGTTGTCGCGAGCGCCGAACGCCGGCCCCTCGCCCGGACCGTCAGGCGGCCCGAACGCCGGCCTCTCCCCCGGACCGTCAGGCGGCCCGAACGCCGGCCTCTCGCCCGTCTCGAACCCCGACGGGCTCTCGAAGCGCGCCGGGTTCTCGTACCCCGACGGGTTCTCGTAGCGCGACGGGCTCTCGTACGGGTTCTCGTAGCGCGACGGGTTGTCGATGGACGCGTTCTCGCGGGACTGGGCGCCCGGGTCGGGCGCGCCGAACGACGGCGCCCCCTCCTGCGGAGCGCTCGGCGCGCCGTCGTCCTGCCCCGGCCTGCCGCGCCCGGCCTCGCTGTACGGCCGGCTCTCGTACGGTGGCGCACCGGCGGCTTCCGACCGGCCCGACGGGTCACCCCACGACGTACCGAACGAGGCGGGCGGCTCGGGCCGCCGGCCCTGTGCGTCGGACCCGTCCTGTGCGGGCAGGAACTCCGGCCGCACCGGTGGCTCGGGGGTGTCCGACGGCATGCGCTCCTCGTTGCGGCGCGTCTCGTCGGTCATCTAAGTCTCACCACTCCTTGGCTCGGCCACCGCAAATCCTCGCTCTTGCGGCATACGAGGCTTATAAAGCTTTACCGGGACTTGCCGCCGACAAATCCCGAACCCAGATCGTATGCCCCGCGCGCCGCGGACTACGCCAACCGACTATGCCCGGCTTCCGGGAGTGTCAAGGCGTGGTGGGTGCACTCGTAGGCGATGTACGGGCCTGCTGCTGGAAGAGTTCAACCGGTGGGGCCGGATTGTTCTGCCCCACGCCACTCGCCGCGAAGAAGGTGCCGAGCGCGACGGCCGCCGAGACGACGCCCACCGCGACGTAGGTCGTGCGCCGCCTACCACCACGACCCGGGCCGGAAGACCCGCCGGTGGCGTCTCTGCGCGGCCGGTTGTCCAGCGGCGCGATGGTGTGCGGGCCGGGGATGGGCACCCCACCGAAGGTGCGGGCCGGAAAAGGGCGCTCCCTCGGGGGCAGCGGGCCGCCCGGCTCCGCCATCCGGAGCAGGGACATCGTCAGGTCGGTGGGCATCGCCGGGGTCTCGAGCGAGCGCAGGCGCGACTTCAGGGCGCGCACCGACTCGACCTCTCTCCGGCAGTCAGCACAGAAGGTCAGATGAGCAAGCGCACGCTCGCGTTCGGTGTGGCTGAGTTCACCGTCCACCAGTGCGGATACGCGTTCTCCAAGATGAGCCATGTCAGACTTCCTCCCCACGGATCACGGTCGGGGGGAGTTGGGAATTACGGGGGGCTCGATGATCGAGCGCCTCCCGCAACTGCGCCCGGCCACGGTGAATACGGCTTCGGACCGTACCCAGCTTGACGCCGAGCGTGGCCGCGATCTCCTCGTATGACAGGCCCTCGATGTCACACAGCACGATCGCCGCCCGGAACTCGGGGGCGAGCGCGTCGAGGGCCGCCTGGATGTCGGGCTCCAGATGAGCGTCGTCGAACGCCTGCGCCGGGGACGGCTCGCGCCCGCGCAGCCGTTCGGCCGCGTCGTCGGCGAGCCCCTCGAACCTGATGCGCTGCTTGCGCCGCGCCATGTCGAGGAAGAGGTTGGTCGTGATCCGGTGCAGCCAACCCTCGAAGGTGCCGGGGGTGTAGCTCGACAGCGACCTGAAAACCCGGACGAAGACCTCCTGGGTGAGGTCTTCGGCGTCGTGGACATTGCCGGTCAGCCGGTAGGCGAGCCGATACACGCGTGCGGAGTGAGTCCGCACCACTTCCTCCCACGTGGGAGGAGTCCAGTCAGACGACACGGGAGTATCCGCCTGGTGGTCGCTTTCGTCCACCAGAACTCCTCTCTCTGGGACCACCGCTACCGCCATAGTGCCTGGTTTCGTCCCTTCGTGCGCACTGACTGCCCTCCGGACCGGCAAAGCCCGTTTAAACCTGCAACGCCTCAGGACCCTCCTGAGTTCCCGTCCGGGCGTGTCTCCCTTAGGCTGCGAACGGTGTCAATCACGCGTATACCTTGTGCGGCCTATGCGGCCAATCGCACGAAAAGTGGGGGAGGAGGCCGATGACCACTCCGGTGGAGGCCACTCTGGCCTATGCGGAGCAGTTCCATCAGGAAGATGAGGTTCTGCACGCGGCGCGGCAGCGCGGGCTGGAGATGGGAGCGCCGCCCATCCTTCCCGGGGGCGGGGCCGCCCTGTGTTTTCTCGCCACCGTCCTCAACGCCAAGTCCGTCGTCGAGATCGGCACGGGCTGCGGCGTCTCGGGGCTGTGGCTGCTGCGCGGCATGCGTCCCGACGGCACGCTGACGAGCGTCGACGTCGAGCCCGAGCACCAGCGGCTGGCCCGGCACGCGTTCACCGAGGCGGGTTTCTCCGGCAGCCGGGTGCGGTTGATCACGGGCCGCGCGCTCGACGTGCTGCCGCGGTTGTCCGACGGCGGCTACGACATGGTCTTCGCCGACGGCGCGAAGCGGGAGTACACCGACTACCTGGCCGAGGCCGTGCGGCTGCTGCGCGTCGGCGGCGTGGTGGCCTTCGACAACATGCTCTGGCACAACCGCGTGGCCGACCCCACGCAGCGCGACACCGACACGGTGGCGCTGCGCGAGGTGGGCAAGCTGGTGCAGGCGGACGACCGCCTGCGCTCGGTGCTCATGCCCCTGGGCGACGGGCTGCTGGCGGCCGTCAAGATCGCCGACTAGGCGCGGGTGAGCCAGTCCAGCAGCACCCGCACGCCGAACCCGGTCGCGCCCTTACTGAGCGTGCCCTCGTCCACGGTGCTGCGGCCGACACCCGCGATGTCGAGGTGCGCCCACGGGCGGCCGCCGGTGAACTCCCGCAGGAACAGCGCCGCCGTGATCGACCCCGCCCCGAACCGCGAGCCCGCCTCGACGTTGGACAGGTCGGCGATCGACGACTCGAGCGCGGGCGTGTAGTCGTCGATCAGCGGCATCCGCCACAGCCGGTCGTCGGTGACCTCGCCCGCCTCCAGGAGCTGCTTGGCCAGCACGTCGTCGGAGGCGTAGACGGCGCCGACGTTGCGGCCGAGCGCCACCGAGATGGCCCCGGTCAGCGTGGCGATGTCGACGACCGCGTCGGGGTCGAGGACGGCGTCGGCGTAGGCGAGCGCGTCGGCCATCACGAGCCGGCCCTCGGCGTCGGTGTTGAGCACCTCGACCGTGCGGCCGCCGTAGTGGGTGATGACGTCGCTGGGCCGCTGCGCGGTGCCGGAGGGCATGTTCTCGGCGGCGGCGACCAGCCCGGTGACCTTCACCCGGGCGCCCAGCCGGGCCAGCGCGCCGAGCACCGCGATGACGACCGCGCCACCCGCCATGTCGGTCTTCTGCGTCTTCATGTTCTCGGTCGGCTTGAGCGACAGGCCGCCCGAGTCGAACGTGATGCCCTTGCCCACCAGCACGATGTGCCGATCGGTGGGCTCGGCGGGCGTGTAGGACAGCTGGATGAGCCGGGGCGGGCTGGCCGAGCCGCGCCCGACGGCGAGGATGCCGCCGAACCCGTCGGCCTGCAGCTGCTCTTCGTCCCACACCCGGACGGGGACGCCGCTCTCGGCGGCCCGCTCCGCGAGCCAGGCCGGGTTCTTCACGGAGGAGGGCGTGTTGGCCAGGTCGCGGGCGAGGGCCACGGCCTGGGCGACGGTCTGCGCCCGCCGCACGGCCTCCTCGTCCGCCCCCGCGAAGGCCAGCGTCCGCACGGCCTTCTTGCCGCTCTCACCGATCTTGAACGTGTACGCCGCCAGCAGCGCCGCCTCCGCGAACGCGGCCACGTCGCCCTCGGGCGTCACGACGGTCAGCCGGTCGCGGCCCTTGACCCGCCGGGACAGCGCGGCGCCGGCCTTGCGCAGGGCACGCGGGGAGCCGTCGCCCACGCCGTACAGCAGCACGCGGCCCACTCGGGGCGTGGCGCCGCCGCCCCGTGCCACGGGCACCTCGACGATCTCGCCCGCCTCCCCCTTGGCCTCGTAGTGCGCCAGCAGGTCGGGCACCGGCAGGTGCAGCTCGACCGGGTGGGCGGTCCGGAGATCGGCGGAGTACGGGACGGCAAGCAGGTCGGGGTCGTCGGGAACCTCGGCGACCACCGTCGCAGTGGTCTCAATGGGCACGGAAAACATCTCCTCAAACGTCAGCGACCCTGGCGCCGGACTACGCCAGGGTCGTGGATCAAGATTCTCTCGGGAGGGCTCAGCCGACGACGTTCTTCAGCGCCTCGCCGAGCGCCTTCGCCTCGTCGGCCGAGATCTCCACGACGAGCCGGCCGCCACCCTCCAGAGGGACCCGCATGACAATGCCGCGCCCTTCCTTGGTGACCTCGAGCGGACCATCGCCGGTCCGCGGCTTCATCGCCGCCATGCGTGCATCCCTTCCTGCCTTGGGCTCCCGCGGCCCGCGATTTCCGACCTCCCATGGGGGGTGGTCGGCGCATTCACGTCTTCTGTGATGTCCTATTCTCCCGCATCGAGAGCGCTCATGGGTAACGATCTCCTCCCAGAATGCGTTGTCCAGGCGTGCGATCACGTCCAAACTGGACTTCGTGCATGCTCGCGCCGCTCTGTTCGACCTCTATGGAGACCACCTGCTCTCGCGTGGAGGGCAGGCGTCAGTCGCGGCGCTCGTACGGCTGATGAAGCCCATGGAGATCGCCGCTCCCGCCGTCCGCACGGCGGTTTCACGCATGGTGCGGCAGGGGTGGCTGAGGCCGCTGAGACTGACGCAGGGGCCCGGTTACGGGCTGACGCCGAAGTGCGTGAGGCGGCTGGACGAGGCCGCACTCAGAATTTACCGAGCAGGAACATTGTCCTGGCACGGCCGCTGGCATCTGATCATCGTGGAGCCCGTACGCGAGCGTGCGCGCAGGGAGCGGCTGCGGGCCGACCTGACGTTCCTGGGCTACGCGGCGCTGTCGGAGACGACCTGGATCGGCCCGCGCTCCTCCATCGAGCTGGACAACCTGCTCGACGGCGAGGGGGTGCGGGCCGACAGGTTCGACGCGGCGCTGGAGGGCGACCCGCGCGAGCTGGTGTCGAGGGCCTGGGATCTGGACGCCATCGGCGAGGCGTACGAGCACTGGCACACCGAAGCTGTCACGCTGATCAGCACGCTGCCCGAAGGGGCGCCGGACGACCAGGTCTTCGCCACGAGGAGCCGGCTCGTGCACGGCTGGCGCAATTTCCTCTTCCGCGATCCCGGCCTGCCGCCGGAGCTGCTGCCGCCCGGCTGGCCGGGCGACAAGGCCAGGGCCTACTTCGAGCAGGAGGCCGCCCGGCTGCTGCCCGCAGCCGCCGCGTTCGTCGACAGGGAGTTATCGTGATCCGCTATGACGTGGCCGACGCCGTCGCCACCATCACGCTCGACCGGCCCGACGCCATGAACTCACTGACGGTCGAGGTCAAGGAGGCGCTCCACGGGGCGCTGCGCCGCGCCGCGGGCGACCAGTCCGTCAGGGCCGTGCTGCTGACCGGCTCGGGCCGGGCCTTCTGCGCGGGCCAGGACCTGCGCGAGCACGCCGACAACCTGGAGGCGGGCCGCGGCCTGGCCAACACCGTGCGCGAGCACTACAACCCGATCGTCGAACTGATCGCCACCATGGCCAAGCCGGTGCTGGCCGCGGTCAACGGCGTGGCCGCGGGCGCGGGGGCGTCGCTGGCGTTCGCGTGCGACCTGCGGATCGCCTCGGACAAGGCGAAGTTCGCGCTGGCGTTCGCCGGCATCGGCCTGGCTCCCGACTCAGGCGCGTCGTGGACGCTGCAGCGCCTGGTCGGCCGGGGCCGCGCAGCCGAGCTGATGCTGCTGGGCGAGCCGCTCGACGCGGCCCGCGCGCTGGAGCTGGGCCTGGTCACGCGCGTGGTGCCGACCGGCGACCTGGCCAAGGCCGCTCAGGAGCTCGCCGTACGCCTGGCGCAGGGCCCGACGCTGGCCTTCGCCGCCACCAAGTGGGCCCTGGCGTACGCGGCGACGCACTCGCTGCCGGACGCGCTCGCCATGGAGGCCGACCTGCAGGACAAATGCGCCGCCACCCGCGACCACCTCAACGCCACGGAATCGTTCCTCGCCAAGGAACGGCCGACCTTCAACGCCGAGTGACCGCCCGCCACGCCCGCGTGGGAGTCGGCGCCATGCGCTCATCCCGTGGAGCGGGTCGCGCGGGCGCCGGCGCGCGTCCGACCCCCGTGTACGTCCCGGCCACCGCCCTCGGCGAGCGGGTGGCCGGGTGGCCGGCAGCGCCACCGCGCGGGGTCAGCTCCTACCGAGCGCGGCGCGGAGCCCGAACCAGCCGATGGCGGCGACGAGCGTGACCTGCAACAGGTAGGCGATGGCGGCGGCCACGGGACCGGACGTCTCGACCGGCAGCGCGACGAACATGATGACGTACACGATGCCCGCGATCGACAGCCACCGCGGCATCGCCTTCGACAGCAGCGTCCCGATGAGCGCGGTCAGCACGCCGGCCGAGATGGCGATCTGGGTGCCGGCGATCGCCGGGACGAGCAGACCGAGGTGCGCGTTCAGGATGTCGAAAAGCTCGCGTCCCTCGGACTCCGGCAGCACCATGGGATCGGCCGCGAAGGCGAACGGCAGCGCCTCCGCGGTGATCGTGAGCGCGAAGAGGATCCCGCCGACCCCGGACAGCAGAGCGCCGATCAGGTTCAGCGCGCGGCCCCTGCCGCGGGCGAGCAGCACGAGGAAGATCGCGGTGGCGACCCAGGAGATCGCGTATCCGGGGCCGCCGAGGTACAGGTTCATCGGCCAGTAGGCGCCGCCGAGCGCTCGCACGTCGTCGTACCGGACCGTGCCGTCGAAGGGCGGTTCCCAGAACGCGAAGCAGGTACGGGCCGCGAGCGAGACCAGCAGCAGGACGAAGAGCCCGACGACGGCGGTACGCCGCGGGGCTGACGCGGCGGCCGGGGCGGGCGGCGGCAGCGCGGTCCCGGCGAGTTCGGATGCGGTCACGGTCGTTCCCCTTCGATCGGTTGACAGCTGCCTCGATCGTCGGCACAGGGCCTGCGCACCGCATCGGTGCCAGCACCTATTTCGAATCCGCCCTGTTCAGGTGCTCTGGCCGCGGTTCGCGGCGGCGTTGTCGAGCCAGATCCGCGCGGCCTGCACGCGGCGGTTCGTCCCCGCCTCCGGCTTGAGGTCGAGCTTGACGAAGATCGCGCGCAGGTGGGCGTCGACCGTGCGCTCGGAGACGACGAGCTGGGCCGCTATTCCGGCATTGCTGGCGCCCTCGGCGAGGACGGCGAGAACCTCCGCCTCACGGGGTGTCAGGCCCGGGACCGGTATCGCCCCGAGCGGTGCCGGAACGTCCTCCTCCGGCGCCGGCCGTTCTTCGGGGGTCAGGACGCGGGCGAGCCGTTCGGTCCCTGCCCAGGCGCCGCCGACGACGACGAGTGTCACGGCCGCGACGGCGACGGTGACCGCCGTGGCGCCGAGCCGGACGCCGGGAGAGGCGATGACCGTCCCGATGGCGATCACGACGAGGGCCGAGGCGACGAGCCCGGTGCCGCGTACGACGATCGCCACTTGCCGGGGGTTCACACCGCCACGTGCGGCGAGCACCGCGCACGCCGCGCTGAACGCCGAGGCCCCGGCGAGAGAGATGAGGAACGCGGCCGAGCCCAGTGACGGCTGCACGGCTCCGGGGTCGCGGGCGATGGCCAGCAGGAGGCAGAAGCAGACGGTGAGCGGGGCGCTGGTCGTCCCGGCCGCGGCGACGCCGATCCGCGCGCGGGCGGAACCGGCGGAACCGAGCGCGGCCCGCCACAGGGTGATCGGGATGAGCAGGAGGGCCAGCGCGCCCAGAAGCGTGGCGAGGCCACCGAGCGGTTCGAGGGCTGTCCGCCAGGACTCCGGCGCGATGGTCGGCAGGCCGACGAAGGGCTCGCTCGGCGTCGTCAGCAGGGAGTTCGCGAGCGTGACGGCGGCGATGGTCCCGACGAGCACGTGATGTGTCCACGGTGCCCGTCCGTCGGCCCGGATGGCCGCTGACGCGGCGAGCTGCATGAGCGCGAGCGGCGGGATCCAGGCTGAACTCCAGATCGCGACCGCGAGTGCGGCGGTGGGGTGCCCGGTTGCGACCGCCCACACCGCCCAGGCGGCCGCGCCGAGGTAGGTCAGCAGGGCGAGGCAGAGCCAGGTCGCGAGAGTGCCGGCTCTCCGGTTGGCCGCCGCGGTGAGCCGGGTGGCGGCGACGGCCGCGCTCGTCGATGCCGCCGCCAGCGCGAGCACGCCGACCGGGTCGGTGGGGAAACCGCCGTGGCCGGCCAGCCGGAGCGCGAGCAGGACGGCCACCGCGGCGGCCCCGGCGACCCCGGCGACCAGGGGCAGGAGCCGGCCCGTGAACGGCGGCTGGGCGATGACGGTCATCCTGGTCCCACCCTCGGCCTCGTCATGGGTCGTCAGGAGCAGAACCCGGAGGGCGGCCGTGCTCCGGATCGTACGGCGATCTTATGAGCGAACCCGCGGCTGGACCAGGTGGATTCCGTCATTCATGGACGACCGCCGGGTCGATCCGCGGGGGCCATCCCGGGCGCACCCACACCGCCGAGCTCAGCGCGTACGGGCCAGGCAGCCTTCGATGTGATCGTTGACCAGGCCGATCGCCTGCATGAGCGCGTACGCGGTGGTCGGGCCGACGAACCGGAAGCCGTGCCGCTTCAGTTCCTTGGCCAGCGCCGTCGAGGCCGGGGTGATGGCGGGCACGTCGGCCGTCGTCCGCGGCGCGGGGGCGTCAGGGTCGGCGTAGCGCCACACCAGGTCGGAGAGGCCGCCGGGCAGGTCGAGCGCGGCCCTGGCGTTGGCGATCGCGGCCTCGATCTTGGCGCGGTTGCGGACGATGCCGGGGTCGGCGAGCAGGCGTTCGACGTCGTGCTCGGTGTAGGCGGCGACCTTGAGGAGGGAGAAGTGGTCGAAGGCGGCGCGGAAGTTCTCCCGCTTGCGCAGGATGGTCAGCCACGACAGGCCCGACTGGAACGCCTCCAGCACCACCCGTTCGTAGACGGCGTCGTCGCCCTTGACCGGGCGGCCCCACTCCTCGTCGTGGTAGGCGAGGTACATCGGGTCGGCCAGGCCCGGCCAGGTGCAGCGGATCAGCTCACTCACCGCCGCTCGTCCCCTTCCTCACCCGCACCCGCTCTTCCTCGTCCTCGGCCTGCTCGGCGTCGTCCGGCTTGTCGCTGTCGGCGGTGAGCGCGCCGTTGCGCTTGTCGTCGCGGGCCTCCGGCGCGCCGTCTTCGGCGGCGGGCTCGTCGCTCTCGTGCGCCTGCTCGGCGTCGGCCGGCTCGTCGTTCTCGTACCTCTGCTCGGCATCGGCCGGCTCGTCGCTCTCGCGGGCTTCGGCGTCGGCGGGTTCGCCTGCCGCGGGCTCCGGCTCGGTGGCGGTCCGCCCGTTCTCGGACGCCTCCGTGTCGGTGGCGTCTTGCGCACGACCGGGGACGGCGACCGTGTCGACGCGCCACTCCGGGTCCTCCGCAGGAGTGATCGTCGCCTCGGTGTCCCACGACACCGCGGCGCCGCTGGCCGTCACCGGGTCGCCGGACTCGGGCAGCTCGCGCTGCGCCGGAGCCTCGGGCTCGTGCTCGGTACGCGGCCCCGCGCCCGGCGAGGCGTAGACCTCCTGCCGCGCGTACAGCCGGCTGGCCAGCAGCTCGGAGACCCGCTGCTCCAGCACGGCGATCCGGGTGTCGCGGGCGCTGATCGCGCCGGCGGCCCGGCGCAGGGTCTCGTCGACGCTGGCCGTGTGGTAGCCGACCAGGTTGACCGGCAGTTGCAACGCCATGACGTCGACCGCCGTGAGCTGACCCGCCTCCGGCAGGTCGAGCGGGGGCACGTCGGGCGGGAACTCGCTCAGCTCACCGCCCCGCCCCAGGGAGACCAGGACCACGCAGGCCAGGATGGCGATGGCGGCAATGGCGAGAATGACCAGCACATTGGCATCGTACTCATCCGGTGGAGCGCCTTCAGCGATCTACCGCAAGTAACGCATTCCACACAACCTGTGGAACGTGTCAGCCGGCGGCCTCGCCGAGTTCGGCGACGCTGGGCCGTACGGGTTGCGCACGCGACTCCAGGTGCGCGAACGCCTCGTCCACGGTCGAGGTGAACGAGATCGCGTCGAAGACGTCGGGACGCGTGAATCCCTCGTCGTACATGTGGCCGATCATCGCGCGCAGCGGCTCGTACAGGCCCCAGGGGTCGAGGACGACGAGGGGACGGTCGTGGATGCCGAGCACCCGCGCGGTCCAGATCTCGAACAGCTCCTCCAGCGTGCCGATGCCGCCCGGCAGCACCAGGAACGCGTCGGAGCGGGCGTCCATGACCCCCTTGCGCTCGCGCATGTCGGCGGTCACGACGAGCTCGTCGGACTCCTCGTCGGCCACCTCGATGTCCACCAGCACCTGCGGGATCACGCCGATCGTGCGCCCGCCGGCGGCGCGGGCCGCCGAGGTGACGGCGCCCATGCACGAGACCGTGGCGCCGCCGCTCACCAAGGTGTGCCCGCGCCGGGCCAGCTCGGTGCCGACCTCGGTGGCGAGGTCGAGGTATTTGCGGTCGATGTTCTGGCTGGAGGCGCAGTAGATGCAGATGTTCACAGAGGGGAAGCCTATTGCGGCTCGGCGATCTGGGCCGCGCAGGATTCCTCCTCCTCCAGGAGCTGCCGCGAACGGGCCAGGTCGGAGTCCACGATGATGCGCACGGCCTCGTCCACGTCGTCGGTGACGGTGATCAGGTCGAGGTCGTCCGCGGCGATCTTGCCGGTGCCCAGCAGCGAGCCCTTGACCCAGTCGAGCAGCCCGCCCCAGAACTCCGAGCCCATCAGCACCACGGGGAAGGAGGTGACCTTGCGCGTCTGCACCAGGGTGAGCGCCTCGAACAGCTCGTCCAGCGTGCCGAAGCCGCCGGGCAGCGTGATGAAGCCGCACGAGTACTTGACGAACATCGTCTTGCGCACGAAGAAGTAGCGGAACTCCACGCCCAGGTCGACGTAGTCGTTCATGCGCTGCTCGAAGGGCAACTCGATGCCGAGGCCGACCGACACCGCGCCGTCCACCTCGCGCGCGCCCCGGTTGACCGACTCCATGACGCCCGGGCCGCCACCGGTGATCACCGCGTAGCCGGCCTCGGCGAGCGCCCGGCCGAGCCGCATGCCCGTCCGGTACTCAGGGGAGTCCTCAGGGGTGCGGGCGGAGCCGAACACCGTGACCGCCGGCGGCAGCTCGGCGAGCTGGCCGAATCCCTCCACGAACTCCGCCTGGATGCGCAACACCCGCCACGGGTCGGTGTGCACCCAGTCGGACGGCCCCTGGCGGGCCAGCAGCCGCTGGTCGTGCGTGGAGGTGGGCACGAAGCGACCGCGGACGATGGCCTGCCCCTGGCGGTGCTCCCGGCGGTGTTCACGACGTGGTTCTTCCATGCGGATCACGCTAGCCCCTTCACAAACGGCCGGTTCCACCCGTGCGTCCCTACCCGCGCGGTACGACGCGAGTCGATAGGTTCTTCCCCCGGGGCGAATCCCCAGGCAAACCGGGCGAAACAGCACGCTAAAAAATCTTGAAAAAACCAGGGAACCGGATTTCGACCCCCCTGCGTCTAACTGCCGAGGGTGCTGCTCGGGACTGAAAGTGGCTTTCCCCGCCAAATGGCCGGCGAGGAAAGCCACTTTCATGTGGAGAGCCAGTCCAGCATCGCCCGCTCGCTCTCGACGATCTTCGGCAGCGAGACGTACTCCCCCTGCTGGTGCGCGAGGTTCGGGTCGCCCGGGCCGTAGTTGACGGCGGGGACCCCCAGCGCGGAGAAGCGGGCGACGTCCGTCCAGCCCAGCTTGGCGCGCGGTTCGCCGCCGACCGCCCCGGTGACGGCCGCCGTGAACGCCGCCGCCGCCGGATGCGTCAGCCCGGGCCTGGCCGCCGGCGCGGCGTCCACGACGCTCACGGCGAACCCGTCGAAGACCTCGCGTACGTGCTGCTCCGCCTCCTCGATCGACTGGTCGGGCGCGAAGCGGTAGTTGACGCTCACCACGCACAGGTCGGGGATGACGTTGCCCGCCACACCGCCGCTCACGCCGACCGCGTTGAGCCCTTCGTGGTATTCGAGCCCTTCGACCACCGGCCGCCGCGGCTCGTACGCGTTGAGCCGGGCCAGCACCGGCTCGATGCCGTGGATGGCGTTGACCCCGAACCAGGAGCGCGCGCTGTGGGCCCGCTTGCCGCTCACCGTCACCTCGGCGCGCAGCGTGCCCTGACAGCCGCCTTCGATCACCCCGTCGGTCGGCTCCATCAGCACCGCGAAGTCGGCGGCCAGCCAGTCGGCGTGGTCGCGGGCGACCCGGGTCAGGCCGTTGCGCTCGGCCTCGACCTCCTCGCAGTCGTAGAAGACGTACGTGACGTCGCGGTTGGGCGCGGGCAGGGCGGCGGCGAGCTTCAGCGCGACCGCGACGCCGGCCTTCATGTCGGAGGTGCCGCAGCCGTACAGCAGGTCGCCGTCGACCCGGCTCGGCAGGTTGCCGGCGACGGGGACGGTGTCGAGGTGGCCGGCGATGAGCACCCGTTCGGCGCGGCCGAGCCCGGTGCGGGCGACCACCGTCTCGCCCGAGCGCGACACCTTCAGGTGCGGCAGCGCGGACAGCGCCCGCTCCACCTGGTCGGCGAGGGCCTTCTCGTGGCCGCTGACCGACTCGATGTCCACGATCGCGGCCGTCAGCGCGCGTACGTCCTGGGTCAGGTCGAGCATCAGATGTCCATCCCGTGTTCGCGCAGCACCTCGTTGAGTGCCGCCTTGTCGTGCCGCTGCCCCGGCTCCAGGCGCTTGAGCACCAGCACGCACGGCAGGCCGAACGTGCCGCCGGGGAACTCCTTCTGCCGTGTGCCGCTCACCGCCACGCACCACGGCGGGATCCGGCCGCGTGACAGCTCCTCGCCCGTCGCGACGTCGATGACCGGGATCGAGCCGGAAAGGATCGTTCCCGCGCCGACGACCGCGCCCTCGCCGACCCTGGCGCCCTCGATGAGCATGGACCGGCTGCCGATCAGCGCGTCGTCCTCGACCACGACCGGGACGGCGCCGGGCGGCTCCAGCACCCCGCCGACACCCACGCCGCCCGACAGATGCACGTTCTTGCCGATCTGGGCGCACGATCCGACGGTGGCCCAGGTGTCGACCATCGTGCCCGCGTCGACGTACGCGCCGATGTTCGTGAACGACGGCATCAGCACCACGCCGGGCGCCAGGTAGGAGCCCCAGCGGGCGATCGCCCCCGGCACCACGCGCACGCCGTCGAACGTGCTCTTCAGCGGGATCCTGTCGTTGTGGTGGAAGTCGCCCACCTGCGAGCGGGCCAGTCCGAGCACCTTGAAGGCGAGCAGCACGGCGCGCTTGGCGCGCTCGTCGACGACGACCTCGCCGCCCGCCACCCGGGCGGCCCGTGCCTCGCCTCGGTCGAGCAGGTCGACCGCGCCGACCACCTGCCGGCGCGCCTCGGCGTCGGCCGGCGACAGCTCCGCCCTGCGCTCCCACAACTCATCCACGATCGCGGGAATCGGGGACGAAGTGCTCACATGACTCATGGCCACGGAGCTTATCCGTCCGGGTAGGTTCTTCAGCGTGCGCCTGCGCTTCTCCCGTGGAGTCATCACCATCGCGGTCATCGTGGTCGTACTCGCCGTCGCCGTCTCCCTAGGGCTCTTCCACCTGCTGAAAAGGGCGCCCGTGGTGGTGCGCGAGGCGTACTGCGTGGTCGACACCCCGCTGGGCGTGCGCGAGCTCGACCCCGAGCAGGCCCAGATCTCGGCCACGATCGCCGCCGTCGCGGCGCGCCGCAAGCTGCCCGAGCGGGCCGTGGTCATCGCGTACGCGACGGCGTTGCAGGAGTCGAAGCTCAGGAACGTCGCCTACGGCGACCGCGACTCGGTCGGCGTGTTCCAGCAGCGCGAGTCGCAGGGCTGGGGCACCAAGAAGCAGATCATGGACCCGGTCTACGCGACGAACAGGTTCTTCGCCGCGCTGGTCAAGGTGGCGGACTACCGCAAGCTGCCGCTGGCGGAGGCGGCGCAGGCCGTGCAGCGCTCGGCGGGCGGCTACGCGTACGCGCCGCACGAGGAGGAGGCGAAGCTCCTGGCCGCCGCCTTCACCGGGCGGGTGCCGCGGGCCCTGCACTGCTGGTATCCGCAGGCCCGCACGCCCGCGCCGGCGCCGCGTACGCGGGAGGCCCGCAAGCAGCTGGCCAGGGCGCTGGGCAGCACGGCGATCACCACGAAGAAGCGCGGCTGGCTGGTGGCCTCCTGGTGGGTGGCCCACGCCGAGAAGTACGGCCTCAGCAGGGTCGGCTACGGCGGCGCGGCGTGGGCCAACGACTACGAGACCGAGGGCTGGGAAGCCGACGGCAAGGCCGGCGCGCGCGGCGTGGAGCTGTCGTGACCCGTCAGGACGCGCGGGTGACGATGGAGATCGAGCCCGGCGGCAGCGGCTGGGCGTAGGCGGCCGTCCAGGCACCGCCCTGGACGCGTTCGAACGACAGCAGCCGGCCGTCGGAGGCGCGGTAGTCGGCGAAGTCGAGCAGCCCTCGCTCCGGCACGCCGGTGTCGCCCTCGCTGCGGAACGCGGCCGTCCCCCGCTCGATCGGGTAGAACTCCACGCCCTCCATGATCAGCATGCTCTTGGCCGGCACCATGCCCTGCGTGGGCACGTCGTTCCAGAGCTTGACCTCCAGATGCGGCGGGTCGCCCGGCAGCTCCTCGACGGAGAGCCACTGGAAGCGCCGGGAGGAGTCGCGCAGCAGGAACTCGGTCCACTGCTGGCCCTGCCACGAGACGTACATGGCGCCGAGGACGCGCGCGGGCGACCCGTGGATCTCGATCCGGTCGCCGACCCCGATCGTACGAGGGTCGGTGAAGTCGGTGCCGGCATGCCCGGGAGCGCCCACCGGAGCCGCCAGCGGGGTCTCGAGAGGAGCGACCTCGGCCGGCGGCGCGCTGACGCGGCCCCTCCTGTCTTGCCGCGTCGTGGCCCAGAAGGCCCCGAGCAGCAGCAGGACGGTGGCGATGCTCAGCCCGAGAACGACCATGGAGGTCACGCTCATCGATCAGCTCGCTCCACTCGCGGTCTGCCTCGGCATAAGCCCTTATCGATTTGTGCGAGACAAGCCCGTTTCGCGGGCTGTGCGGGGCGATCCTACTGGAGGCGGCGCACGGCCGCAGCGATCCGTTCGTCTGTGCCGGTGAGCGCGACGCGGACGTGCCGCCCACCTGCGGATCCGTAGAACTCGCCGGGCGCGACGAGAATGCCGATCTCGGAAAGTTTCCCTACCTGATCCCACGCGCTCTGCCCATTGGACGCCCAGAAGTACAGGCCCGCCGTCGAATGGTCGATGTGCCACCCGGCCTTTTCCAGCGCGGGACGCAGCACCTCACGGCGGGCGGCGTAGCGCTCGCGCTGCCGCTCGGCGTGCTCGTCGTCGGAGAGCGCCACCGTCATCGCGGCCTGCACGGGCTGCGGCATGAGCATGCCCGCGTGCTTGCGCGTCTCCAGCAGCCGCTTGACCAGGACGGGGTCGCCCGTCACGAACCCGGCGCGGTAGCCGGCCAGGTTGGAGCGCTTGGACAGGGAGTGGACGGCGAGCAGCCCCTCGTGGGAGCCGCCGCAGACGTCGGGGTGGAGGATCGAGACCGGCTGCTCCTCCCACCCGAGCTCGATGTAGCACTCGTCGGAGGCGACGACCGTGCCGCGCTCGCGCGCCCACGCGACGACCTTGCGCAGGTGTTCGGCGGGCAGCACCCGGCCCGTGGGGTTGCCCGGGGAGTTGACCCAGATGAGGTCGACGTGCTCGGGGCCGAGCGCGAGCGTGCTGTCGGAGGCCGTGCCGTGCGCCCCGGCGAGCCGGGCGCCCACGTCGTAGGTGGGGTAGGCCAGCTCGGGGAAGACCACCCGGCGCGCGCCCAGGTAGGTGGGCAGCCAGGCGACGAACTCCTTGGAGCCGATCACCGGCAGGACGTCCTTCGAATCGACCGTCACGCCGTGCCTGCGCCGCAACCACCCCGCCGCGGCCTCGCGCAGCGCCTTGGTGCCGTGGGTGAGGGGGTAACCCGGGCTGTCGGCCGCCTGCGTCAGAGCGTCCTGGACGATCTGCGGCACGGGGTCGACGGGAGTGCCGACGGACAGGTCGACGATGCCGTCGGGGTGTGCCAGTGCGCGCTCCTTGTACGGCTCCAGCCGGTCCCACGGGAAGTCAGGCAGGGTGTTCACGGTTCTCCATGATGTCGCGGTGCCGTACTGCGGCGCGGCGGGCACGTGGACGGGGTGCATCCGGCCCGGATGCCCCCGTGCACGGCGTTCGTACTAGTGGTCCTCGCTCTGTGGCGGCAGAGCGGCGACCACCGGGTGGTCCCTCTCGATCTTGCCGACCTTCGAGGCGCCGCCAGGCGAGCCCAGCTCCTCGAAGAAGTCCACATTGGCCTTGTAGAACTCCTTCCACTGCTCGGGAAGGTCGTCCTCATAGAAAATCGCCTCTACGGGGCACACTGGTTCGCACGCGCCGCAGTCCACGCACTCGTCGGGGTGGATGTAAAGCATGCGCTCGCCCTCGTAGATGCAATCGACGGGGCACTCCTCGATGCACGCCTTATCCAGGACGTCCACGCAAGGCTGCGCGATGACGTAGGTCACCTCGAGCTCCTTCTTCTCCGCACCATGGCATGACTTCGACCGCGGTTTGCTACGCCCTAGTATTGCCGTGCTTCCCGGCTGGCCGAAACGGAGGGTGGCAAACTCGTGGCCGGACGCCTTGTCATCGCCATTACAACGCACGACGTGGGCGCTCGGGTCACCACCCGCAGGCGCGTCCCCGGTGGGTTTCGCGACGCTGTCGGAATTTTGGTGTCCTGGGAGAACGGAGTGCTCAAAATCCGGAAAAAAGACGGCACGGTGGTGGAGATCCCCGAAGAGACGCTGGTGGCGGCCCGAGTCGTTCCGGCCGCGCCTCCTCGACCTGGGCGGATGTAGCAGTAAGTATTCATTGTGTGACTGTACGTACCTGCGCCGCCGCAGCAGCCATCCTCGCCAGCGCCGGATGCGGCGCGTCGTCCACCGACTCCACCGCGACCGAAGCGAAGAACCTGCCGCCCGTCAACGTCCAGGCCGCCTCGCTGAAGAGCGGCTTCGGCACGATGGACCGGCTCGTCGAGGCCGCCAAGAAAGAGGGCCAGCTCAACGTCATCGCCCTGCCTCGCGACTGGGTCAACTACGGCGAGATCATCGACACCTTCGTCGACAAGTACGACATCAAGGTCAACGAGCTGGAGCCGAACGCGAGCAGCAGGCGCGAGCTCGACGCGGCCCCGCAGCTCAAGCCGGACGTGTTCGATCTCACCATGGACGTGGCCGTGTCGGGGGCCGACCGGTTCGCTCCGTACAAGGTGCAGGGGTGGCAGGACCTTCCCGACCACGTCAAGGACCCGTCCGGCTCCTGGTACGCCGCCTACGGCGGCTACATGTCCATCGGGTACGACCCCCGCGCGGTCAAGGCGCCCGTCTCCTTCAACGACCTGCTGCAGCCCAACTACCGCGTCGCGCTCGACGGCGACCCGCTGCGCTCGGCCTCGGCGTTCGGGGGCGTGATGGCGGCGTCCATGCGCGCGGGCGTGCCGCAGCCCGAACAGGGCGTGGCCCTGTTCGCCAAGCTCAAACAGGCCGGCCGGCTCACCGATCCGGCCAAGGCCAACGTCGTCGTCGCCTGGGACCACCTGAACGCCGCCCGCAGCGCCCACCACTCCGACGGCTGGCAGGTGACGATCCCGCGCGACGCGGCGCTCGGCGCCTACCACGTGCAGGCGATCAACAAGGCGGCCCCGCACCCGGCCGCGGCCCGGCTCTGGCAGGAGTTCCTCTTCTCCGACGAGGGCCAGAACCTGCTGCAGAAGGGGTTCGCCCGGCCGGCGCGCGGCGAGGCGATGCTCATGAAGGGCACGCTCGACCGCGAGCAGGCCGCGAAACTGCCCAAGGCGCCCGGGCCGCCCGTCCTCATGACCATCCCGCAGACGGACGCCGCTAAGGCGTACCTGAAGCGGGAATGGGGGAAGAGTGTGGGCTGAGTCCGAAGTGACTTGATATGTCGTCGCGACGTTCAGGCTCTAAAGTGAACGGACAGCACGGCCACGGGGGCCCGAAGTCCGAGAAAAGAGCTGATCGTCTTGCGATACGACACACCGAGCTTGGAGCGGTGGAACAGTCGCGCCTACGACAGCAGCTTCGGCTACGTCTCGACGCAGGGCGCGCCACTGGTCGACCTGCTCGACCCGCGGCCCGGCGAGCGCGTGCTCGACCTGGGCTGCGGCACCGGGGTGCTGACCGCGCAGATCGCCTTCCGAGGGGCTGAGGTCCTCGGCATCGACGGCTCGCCGGCGATGATCGAGAAGGCGCTGGCGCAGTATCCGGGCATCAACTTCATCGTCGGGGACGCGCACGACTTCACCGTCGTCGATCCGTACGACGCGGTCTTCTCCAATGCGGCGCTGCACTGGATGACCCGCGACCCCGGCGCCGTGATCGCAAGCGTCCGCGAGGCACTCACGCCTGGCGGGCGCTTCGTCGCGGAGATGGGCGGTGCGGGCAACTGCGCGGAGCTGACCGCGGCCATGTTCACCGCCTGGCGCGAATACGGGCTGCGCGAGCCCGAGCTCCCGTGGTACTTCCCCACCCCCGCCGAGTACGCCCGCCGCCTGGAGCAGGAGGGCTTCGTCGTGCGGCTGCTCGAATACTTCGACCGGCCGACGCCTCTCGAGGAGTGCCCCGGCGGGGCCGCCGACTGGGTGCGCATGTTCGCCGGGTCGGTGCTCGAAGGGTTGCCGCCCGAGATCGTGGAGCCCCTGCTCCAGCGGGTCAACGAGCTGGCCGCGCCCGCGCTGCGCAGGGAGACCGGCTGGATGGCCGATTACGTGCGTCTACGTTTTGCCGCTGTTCGGCGTTGATGCGACGGCATGATGCGTAGGGCTGTTTTGCCGGACTATGGTCTGTTCCGTGGGCGGCGAGATGATGGCTGCACCGCTGCCATGGCGTGAGGGGCTGGTGAACGGAACGGGATGAATTTCTGCCTGAGCGACCTCGTACCACCGTTGAGGTGGAGCGACGCGTCGACGATCACGCTACTCGCCGGACAGCCGGACCTGCCGGACGCGTGGTGGCGCAGCCTGCCCATGCCTCGGGTGCTCGCGGCGATCGGCCCCGAGTCGCTGGGCGAGCTGCTCACGGAGATCGCCCTGGAGCACTGGCCCGCGGCGGCGCTCGGCGACGTCCTGCCGGCGCTGTACGTGCTCGACCCGGAAGAGGCCGACGAGCCCGCGGTCGCGATCGCGCTCGACCGGGCCGGGTCGTGGGCCGGGCTGCTCGCGCTGACCGGGCGGGAGCTGGTGGACCAGCCGTTCATCCAGGCGCGGCCGGTGATGAACATCCTGTTCACGGCCGTTCTGGCGCGCCTCGCGCCTGAGCGCCCCGGGATGGGCGCCGAGTCGTACGCGGCGGGCGGGCTGCCCATCGCGGACGACGCGTACGAGGAGGCCGCGGCCGGCCGTGCCGAGGACGCGTTCCATGAGGTCGCGGCCGGCCATCCGTTAGTGGACGAGAAGCCGGAGCCCCCCGTCCCCGTGTCGAAGCCCGGGGCGCCGGTCGAGGAGCCTTCGGTCCGCTTCGCCGCCTACGCACCCGCGTTCCGTGGCTCGGAATCCGCCGACGACTCCTACTCCACGGAGGACGAGGAGCCCGAGGACGAGCAGCCGGCACAGGACGCCGTCCTGGAGCGGGCGCCCGCCGCCGACCGGGCCGGTGAGGACGCGGCGGAGGCGGCGGCAGCTCCGGACGAGCCCGTCGCCTTGCACGCCGAGGCCGCCGAGGCCGCCGAGGCCGCCGAGTGGCTCGCTCCCGGCGAGCCCGCCGACGGCTCCGCCGCACGGGAAGCCGCCGGAGTTCACGAGGAGCAGGAGCACGCCGACGCGGCGCACGCCGAGCCGACGCCCGCCGAGGCACACGGCGAGGCGCACGGCGAGGCGGCGGATGGCGAGGCGGAGCACGCCGAACCGATGCACGCCGAGCCGATGCACGCCGAGGGCCTGCCGGCTGAGCCGGAGCACGCCGAAGCTGAGGACGACGAGCCGGAGGACGCCGAAGCCGAGGACGACGAGCCGGACTACGCCGAAGCTGAGCACGCCCAGCCGGCTCAGGCCGAGCCTGTGCACGCCGAAGCCGAGGACGCCCAGCCTGAGCAGCCCGTGCCCGCGCCCATGGGCAAGGGTGCCGGGGACAGCGGCGGTCAGGGGCTGCTCGAGTTGCTCGAGGCGGCGTTCGCCGGGCTCGACGACAAGACGTGGGCCGTGGCGCAGAACCGGGTCTTCACCGACGAGCCGTCGGCCGTCGACCAGCTGGCCAAGCTCTTCGCCGTCCCCCCTGCCGACATCACCGCCACCGAGTACGAGCTGCGCACCCGCCTCGACCAGTGGCTGGCGAGCGACGAGGCGGCGCCGTTCCGGGCACATCTGGACGAGCTGATCAAGACGGTCGGGCCGGCCCCCTCCAAGGACCAGCTCACCGGCGCGGCGAGCTGGCACGGCGCGGAGATCCGCGCGCTGGAGGTGCCCGCCTGGCAGTTCGTGCTGGCGTCGTTGGCGGCGCACGCCCGGCAGCCGCAGGTGCAGCACGTGCCGCCGCAGGTGCAGTTCCCTCCGCCGCCGGGCGGGCCGCAGTCGGCGTTCGGCCCCTTCCCGCCGCCCCCGCCCGTGGTCCCGCCTGCCGGGCTTCCGGTGGAGCCGCCTGCGGGACCGCCGGTGTTCCAGGCGTTCACGCCGGTGACGCCACCCGAGGCCAACGGCGAGCCGGAGCGGCCGTACCAGCCGCTCAAGGACGTCTCCCAGACGCGGCGCTGCTTCCGGCAGCCGGACGGACGGTGGTGGCTGCGCGTCGACGTGACCGCCGAGCAGCTCGCCGGAGGCGAGTGCCCGCTGCCGACGGGGTTCGCCGCCTACCTGGGGCTGTCGCCGGGTGAGACGAAGACGGTCAGGAGCGCGGCGGGCGAGCTGACGATGACCTGGCACGGCAGGCCGGTGCTGGTGTCCGTCGCTCAGCTGCTCGTGGACGTGGGCGCCAAGGAGGGCGGACACCTGTTCCTGACCCTCTCGGACGAGGGCGTGCTGCGGGCCAGGCACCTGCCGGTCGCCGCCCAGGGCGCCGAGAAGATCACCAAGGCGCTGCGCCTGGTGGGCTACACGGCGCCGGGCGGCACCAAGGAGCAGGCGGCGAGGGTGATCGCCACGAGGATCGGCATGACGGGCCCCGTACCACTGCCCGACCTGCTCGCCAGGCTCCGCGAGCGCGGGGACCGCGACCTGCTCGAACTGCTGGACTGAGCCGGTGCCGCGGCTCGCGATCGGCCCAGAGTTCCCCACGGCACTCAGCGCCCTTGCCCCGTCGGTGCGCAGGGACGCCGTGGTGGCGCTGCGCCGGTTCCTGCTGAACGTCGCGGGCGCCCCGCACCCCGAGCGGGTGAGGGGCGCCAGGGATCCGCGGGTCGCGACCCTGCGCCTGGCGGACGGCCATCGCGGCGTCGTGGTGCGGCAGCGGGACGTGTACTGGCTGCGGACGGTCCTGCCCGACCCGGACGCCTGGTCGTACGCCCGCCGCCACCGCTACGGCGTCAACCCGGTGATCGGGGTCGTCGAGGAGTGGGACGCCGCGGCCCTGGAGCGGGTGGAGCCGGCCCTGCGCAGGTCGGCGGGCAGGTCGGCGGGCAGGTCGGCGGGCGCGTCGGGGCTGTTCGACCCGATCTGCGACGGCGACCTGCTGGGCCTGGGCCTGGACGTGCACGCCCTGCCGCTGTTCCGGCTGATCACCACCGAGGCGGACGTGGCCGCGCTGGAGCCGCTGCTGCCGCCCACGCAGCACGTCCCGCTGACGGTGCTGGCCCGCGGCGGCACGCTGGCGGAGGCGTGGCGGGCGCTGGAGGCATGGCGGGCGTCGTCCGAGCCGCCGGGCCCGATCGACGCCGAGGACCTGCACGCCGCGCTGCTGCGCACCCCCGACCGGGCGGTGTTCGTGCCCGACAAGGTGGCGCTGGATCGGGTGCTGCGGACGCCGGACTGGTGCACGTTCCTGCATCCGCCGCAGCACCGGCTGGCCAGGGCCTCCGTGTACGAGCACCCGGCGCTGGTGGTAGGCGGCGCGGGCACCGGCAAGAGCGTCGTCGCCCTGCACCGGGCCGCCCATCTGGCGGTCCACGGGGCCGGGCCGGTGCTGCTGGTGACGTTCTCGCAGAGCCTGGCCGAGGAGCTGTCGGCGAAGCTGGACCTGCTGCTCGAGGACGAGGTGGTGCGCAAGCGGGTCGAGGTGGACAACCCGGAACGCCTGGCCCTGCGGATCGTGACCGACGCGGAGGGCCGCCGCCCGGCGCTGGTCGGCCAGGGCGCGAGATCGCTGGCCGAGCTGACGGACGCGGCATTGCGGTTGCTCTCGCTCGCGACGGGTGATCTGCTCGACGATGTGGACCCGGGACAGAAGCCGTACCGTCACATCGTGGTGGACGAGGCACAGGACATCAGCCCGGCGCAGTGGCGGCTGCTGCGCGCGGCGGCGCCGCACGCGCGCGACGACCTGTTCATCGTGGGCGACCCGCACCAGCGGATCACCGACACCCGGGTGGCGCTGGCCACGGTCGGCATCCCCGCCGAGCACCACACGCTCGGGATCTCCTACCGGCTCCCCCACGAGCTGCTCTCCTTCGCCGTACGGCTGCGCGGCGGCGGCCTCTCGACCGGCCTGGTGCGGGGCACGACCGACCTGTACGACCTGACCGCCATCCGCAACGGCGAACGCCCGGACGTCAGGGCGTACGCGACCCGGGAGGCGGAGCTGGCCGGGCTGCGCGCCACGGTGGAGTCGTGGCTGGCCGAGGGGGTGGCGCCGGCGGAGATCGCCGTGGGCGCGCGCAACCCGGGGCTGGTGCGCGAGGTGCGGCGGGCGCTGGACGGCCTGGAGGTGCGGGTGGCGACGTTCCAGCAACTGAAGGGGCTGGAGTTCGAGCGGGTGGCGCTGCTCGGGGTGGCGGAGGGCGTGGTGCCCGAGCCGCCGACGGAAGATCCGCCGGAAGATCCTTACCTACGGGCTCGTGCGCTGCAGCGCGAACGGAGCATACTGTTCGTCGCCTGCACCCGCGCCCGTTCGAAGCTTTATATCTCCCATTCCGGAAGAGGGAGCCCGTTTCTACCCCTCTGATCACATAGTCTGAACTGCGGATATCTCTCCTTTGCCGGTTGGACGTCAATGAACCTCAGCCTGAGCGACCTCTCGCCACCCCTGCGCTGGACCTCCCCTGGTCAGATCGCGCCGATCGTCGAGGAGCCCCAGCTGCCCGAGGCCTGGTGGCAGGCGATCCCTCTTGACCGGGCGTGCGCCCTCGTCGGCACGCAGACCGTGGCGGGCCGTCTGGCCGACCTGGCCGTGGCCTGCTGGGGGCATCTCATGCTCGGTGACATCCTGCCGCTGCTGCGGTTCTCCGACCCGGCCGAGGCCGAGCGGACGCCGGAGATGCTCGGCAAGGACGTGGTGCAGAAGTTGTTCACCGGCGTGTTCGAGCGGCTGCTGGAGCCGGTGCCGGACGCGGTGCCGGCGCCGGTGCGGGCGGATCGCCCGCTGCCCGAGCTGATCGACGAGCTGTTCGCGGCGCTGGACGACCGGCAGCGGGCGATCGCGCGCGACCGCCTGTACGCCGAGCAGCGCGCCACGCTCGACGAGCTGGCGCAGCGGTTCTCGGTGACGCGCGAGCGCATCAGGCAGATCGAGCGTGACCTGCGCGACCACATCGAAGCCTGGCTGGGCAAGCCGGAGGTCGCCCCGCTGGTGGCCCACGTCGCGTGGCTGCGCGGCCGGCTCGGCTCGGCGGTGCCGGCCGACGACCTGCAGGCCGCCGTACCGTGGCACGGCACGGAGCTGGGCGCACTCGGCATCCCGGCCTGGCGGTTCGTCCGTACGCTGCTGACCGGTTACGAGCAGGCCGAGGGGTGGCTCGTCTCGGGCGGGAGCGACGAGCTGCGGGAGAAGACGCGCCAGCTGTTCACCGACGGCCCGCGCCCGCTCGCCGAGGCCGTGGCCATGGTGTCCCAGCTCGGGGTCCGCGAGGACGTCGCCGAGCGGTGGATCCTCGCCACGCCGCAGCTGCGGGTGCTCGGCCGGCACGTGGTGCCGTGGCCGCGCAGCATCAACGAGAAAGCCGAGGCGGTGCTGGCGGTGGCGGGCACGCCGCTGTCGCCGGAGGAGATCCAGGAACGCATCGGCGAGGACTACAGCCTGGTCGGCATCCGCAACCAGCTCACCGCCGACGACCGCTTCCTGCGGGTCGACCGCAACAAGTACGGCCTGACGCGGTGGGGCGGCGACGAGTACCTCGGCATCAGGGAGATGATCGCGAGGGAGATCGAGCGGGCCGGCGGCGAGGCGTCGGTGAGCACGATCGTGACGAACCTGACCTCCCGCTACGACGTCAGCGAGAGCTCGGTGCGCGCCTACTCGGGCGGGCCGGGGTTCGAGCGGACGCAGCGGGGCTGGATCCGGGTCGCGGGCACCTCGCCGGGCGGGGAGGTGACGTACCAGCCGCGCAAGGACGTCTCCGAGACCCGGCGCAGCTTCCGCTCCCGCGACGGCCGCTGGTGGCACCGGGTCGACATCAACGCCGAGCACCTGCGCGGGTCGGGCTCGCCGCTGCCCACCGGGTTCGCCGCCTATCTCGGGATGGCGCCGGGCGGGCAGCTCACCGCCTCCGCGCCGTCCGGCGACGTGGTGATCAGCTGGCACAACCAGCCGACCATGGGGTCGATCAGGAACGTGCTGGCGGAGTACAACGCGCGCGAGGGCGACCACGTCTTCCTGACCGTCTCCGACGGCGGCGAGCTGCTGACCCGCTACCTGCCGGCCGCGCCCGTGGCGATGCCGCCCATCAACCGGGCCCTCTACCTGCTCGGCTACACCGCTCCGGTCGGCTCGGAGTCGGAGGGCCTGCGGCTGATCGGGGCCAGGATCGGGCTGCCCGACACGGCTGCCCGCGAGGAGGTCCTGGCCAGGCTGCGCGAGCGCGGCGACCGCGACATCCTCGCCTACCTGGGGGCGTAGGGGTTCGCCGCGGCCCCCGACTAAGCTCGGGGGATGTTGCGGATCTACGACACGCGCGCCAGGCAGGTCGAGGAGATCGAGGCCGATCGGGCGGTACGCATGTACACGTGCGGGCCGACCGTCTACCGTCACGCGCACGTGGGCAACCTGCGCACGTACGTGCTGTCCGACCTCATCAGGCGGGTTCTGGAGCGGCGGCGGGTGCGCGTCGTGGCCTGCCGCAACATCACCGACGTCGGCCACCTCGTCGAGGATCCGTCGGGCGACGGCGAGGGCACGGACGAGGACAAGGTCGTCGCGCAGGCGCGGGCCGAGGGGCGTTCGGCGCGCGAGCTGGCCCGCTTCTACGAGGACGCCTTCGTCGCCGACACCGCCGCGCTCAACCTGCGGCCACCGGAGCACGCGCCGCGTGCCAGCGAGACCGTCGACCTGATGATCGAGCTGATCGCGCAGCTGGTCGAGCGGGGTCACGCGTACACGGTGCCGGACGGGTCGGTGTTCTTCGACGTCCAGAGCTTCCCGTCGTACGGCGAGGTATCCGGCAACCGACTCGACGCGCTCAGGCCCGCGCACCGCATCGAGGCCGTCGACCCGCGCAAGCGCTTCCACGCCGACTGGGCCCTGTGGAAGCCCGGCGACGGCGAGCTGACCTGGGACGCGCCGTGGGGCCGCGGCTTTCCCGGCTGGCACGTCGAGTGCTCGGCCATGTCGCTGCGCTTCCTCGGCCCGCGCTTCGACCTGCACACCGGCGGCATCGACCTGCGCTTCCCGCACCACGAGGACGAGCGCGCCCAGTCGAACGCGGCGACCGGCCACGAGGTGGTCCGCCACTGGGTGCACGGCGAGCACCTGCTGTTCGACGGGCGCAAGATGGCCAAGTCGACGGGCAACGTGGTGCTGCTGTCCGACGTCGTGGCGGCCGGGCTCGACCCGCTTGCCGTGCGGCTGGCGTTCCTGGAGCACCGCTACCGGCAGCAGCTGAACCTCACATGGGACACCCTGCGGGCCGCCGACCGCACGGTGCGCCGGTGGCGGGCGCGGGTGGCCGAGTGGTCGGAGTCGCCGAGCGCCCCCATGGCCACCGCGTACGCCGAACGCGTCGAGGCCGCCTTCGACGACGACCTGGACACGCCGTCCGCGCTGCGGATCCTGCGCGAGCTGGAGCGCGACGAGTCGGTGGCGCCGGGGGCGAAGTTGGAGACGTTCCTCCATCTCGACCAGGTGCTGGCGCTCGACCTGTCGTCGGAGATCGGCAAGCCGAGGGTGTTGCCGCCCGGGGCGGCCGAGTTGCTGGCGGCCAGGGAGCGGGCGCGGGAGGGCGGCGACTGGGCGGCGTCCGACCGGCTGCGCGACGAGCTCGCCGAGATGGGCGTCCGGGTGTCCGACACCCCGGAGGGCCAGATCTGGGCCTGACATCTCCTTGTGGCGGCGCGTCCGGAGTACTGATCGCGTGCTGTCAGACTTGATCCCAGTTCGGGGACAAGGAGGTGTCGGTGAGGCCCTATGCGTGGATGCCGTGGCCTTTGCGGTGGTTCGCTCGGGTGTTAACCGTTCTTCTCGCGCTGGCGGTCGTGCTGGCAGGGGTTGTGGTGTACACCGTGCAGAGATCCTTCCCACAGGTGGATGGGGCCGTACGGCTGCCGGGGTTAGCGCAGAACGTCGAGATTTATCGGGATAAATCGGGAATCCCGCATATCTATGCCGACACCGCGGCCGACCTCTTCATGGCTCAGGGCTACGTCCACGCCCAGGACCGCTTCTTCGAGATGGACTTCCGCCGGCACACCACCGCCGGCCGCCTCTCGGAGCTGTTCGGCGCGGCCACGCTGGACAACGACAAGGCGCTGCGGACGATGGGCTGGCGCCGGGTCGCCGAGCAGGAGCTTCCCCTGCTCGACCAGTCGACCCGCGACTACCTGGACGCGTACGCCAAAGGCGTCAACGCCTGGCTCGACGCCCATCCGAACGCCTCCAGCCGCAGCCTCGAGTACTCCATCCTGAAGATCCAGAACGGCGGCGGCCGGCCGGAGAAGTGGACGCCGGTCGACTCGCTGGCCTGGCTCAAGGCCATGGCGTGGGACCTGCGCTCCAACATGGAGGACGAGATCGACCGGGCCCTCGCGCTCACCGAGCTGCCGAGGGAACGCGTCGACCAGCTCTACCCCGGTTACCCGTACGACCGGCACCTGCCGATCGTCAACCAGGGCACCATCGAGCGCAACCGCTTCGACCAGCAGGTCGAGCCCCGGCTGCGAGCCGGTGACGCGCTCACCCGGGCGGCCGGGACGCTCGACGCGGTGCCGAGCACGATGGGCACGGCCGACCGCGACGGCCTCGGGTCGAACTCGTGGGTGGTCTCCGGCGAGTACACCGCGAGCGGCAAACCGCTGCTCGCCAACGATCCGCACCTGGCCGCGCAGATGCCGTCCGTCTGGTACCAGGCCGGGCTGCACTGCCGCAAGCTCACCGCGGAGTGCCCGTACGACGTGACCGGGTTCACCTTCTCCGGCGTCCCCGGCGTGATCATCGGGCACACGGACAAGATCGCGTGGGGGTTCACGAACCTGGGGCCGGACGTGTCCGACCTCTTCCTGGAGCAGGTGGACGGCGACACGTACCTGTACAAGGGCCAGCGGCTGCCGCTGGAGACCCGCAGGGAGCAGATCAAGGTGGCCGGGGGCAGCCCGGTCACGATCACCGTCAAGAGCACCCGGCACGGCCCGCTGATCGACGACGTGATCGGCGGTGCCCGGCCCAGCGGCGAGGCGAACGCCGTGGCGCTGCAGTGGACGGCGCTGACGCCCGGCCGGACGGCCGACTCGATCTTCCTGCTGAACAAGGCGGCCGACTGGGAGGAGTTCCGGGCGGCGGCCGCGCTGTTCGAGGTGCCGGCCCAGAACCTCGTCTACGCCGACACCTCGGGCACGATCGGCTACCAGGCGCCGGGGCGCATCCCCGTACGCGAGAGCGGCGACGGCACCCTGCCCGCCCCCGGCTGGACCGGCGAGTACGACTGGAAACCCGCGCCCATCCCGTACGACCAGCTGCCGTCGGTGCGCAACCCGGCGGACGGGTTCATCGTCACGGCCAACAACGCCGTCATCGACCCCAGCCGGTACCGGCCGCTGCTGACGAAGGACTGGGCGTACGGCTACCGCTCCGAACGCATCCGCACCCTCATCACGGCGGCGATCCAGCAGGGGCCGATCGACGCGGCCGTCATGTCGCGCATCCAGCAGGACACCCACAACGGCTTCGCCGACACGCTGATCCCGGCGCTGCTGCGGGTGGATCTCGCGGGCCCCGGGGTCGCCGCCAGGGAGTTGCTGAAGACCTGGGACCGGCGGCAGGACCTCGGCTCGGCCGCCGCGGCGTTCTTCAACGCGGTCTGGCGGCAGGTGCTCGTGCGGACGTTCGACGACGACCTGCCGGAGTCGGCCCGGCCCACCGGGGGCGACCGCTGGTACGAGGTCGTCAGGCGGCTGCTGGACGCCCCCGGCGACCCCTTCTGGGACGACGTGACGACCCGGAACGTCAAGGAGACCCGCGACGACATCCTGCGCCAGGCGATGGCCTCGGCCCACCAGGAGCTGGCCGACCGGCTCGGCGAGGACGTCAAGGCGTGGCGCTGGGGCGACCTGCACCAGCTGGAGCTGGTCAACGGCTCCCTCGGGACCTCGGGCATCGCACCGGTGGAGGCGCTGTTCAACCGCGGGCCGCTGCGGGTGCCGGGCGGCAAGGACGCGGTGAACGCCACGGGCTGGAACGTTCAGACGGGGTACGCCATCACCACGGTCCCGTCGATGCGCATGATCGTCGACCTGTCGGACCTGGACAAGTCGCAGTGGATCAACCTGACCGGCGCCTCGGGGCACGCCTTCCACGACAACTACTGGGATCAGGCCGAGGCGTGGGCCCGCGGCGACCTGCTGCCGATGCGCTCGACGCCGCAGGCGGTCAGGAAGGCCGCGGTCCACACCCTCCGACTGACCCCCTGACTCGCCACGGCCCTGCCCCTCGCTCGGGGCAGGGCCGTGGTGCTCGCCGGGGGCGTTCTTCCTGACAGGAGGCTGTCAACCGGGGCGGCGCCAGCGGAGCGGCTCGCGCGGGTAGCCGCCGTCGTCCAGGCCGGCCAGCCGCTCGAAAATGTTGTACGAGGCCTGGTGGCCGCAGACGGCCACCGAGACGAGCATCGCCAGCAGATAGAGCGGGAGCATGGGCAGGCCGCCGCACCAGGCCCACTGCGTGGCGTGCCGGGATTCGTGCAGGATCAGCCGCTCGCTCAGAGCGTTTCGCCTGGTCAGAACCACATTTCCGACCGTGAAGGCACCCGCGATCGGGAAGCGGGGACGGTAGCCGAAGGCCAGGATGAGCCCCTCGGGGCCGCGCCGCGGGGTCGCCCCGCCGGCGACCGCGAGCAGCAGGCCGAGCGGCGTGGAGAGATTGAGGAAGTTCGCCACGGAGCGGAACCGGAAGCGCTTCTCCATACGTCTCAGTCTTGACCGATCTTGACAAGCCGGAATAATAACCCCTGTCCTGAAATCTCCCACAAGAGCAGGATTATGAGATTCTCCATCCTGGGCGCGCTGCTCGGCACCGTCGCACTGGCAGGAACCGGCGGAGCCGCGATCACGCAGGCGTCAGCAACCGAATCCCTCCGACTCACTGACAACCCTCCCCCTCTCCACCTGGCCTTAGTCGCCGATCCCAGCACGCCGACGCCGACCTCTCCTACGGCGTCGCCCTCCCCCGCGGAGACGCTCTCCCCGACGGCGACCCCCACACCGACGGCCAGTCCCCCGAACGCCGACTACACCGCCGAGACGCGGGTGGTCAAGAGACGCGGCATTTCCTACCTGAACGTCTCCGTCGCCTATGAGGGCGCGGGGTTCTTCACCGTCGACCAGCGGGTGTGCAGGAGAGGATCCTGCACGACCGCGAACACCGAGATCACCGTCATCAACGGCGAGGGCGACGCCACGGCCAGACTGGGCCGGGGCACGTTCAAGAAGCGCGGGCAGCCGGAGGTCGCGATGGCGCCGCTGCCGACCGTGACGGTCAGGGAGACGGTGACGGTCACGGAGCCCGGCCCGACGGTCACGGTCACGGAGCCCGCTCCGACGGTCACCGTCACCGAGCCGGCCCCGACGGTCACGGTCACGTGCCGGCCGGACGTGGAGCCGACCCCGGCGGAGACCCTCCCGCCGACCGTGGAGCCCACCGACACGGCCGCCCCGACGGACAACCCGACGGAGAGCCCCACCGCGGAGCCCACCGGCACGGAGACGACGGCCCCGGCCGTCCCGGCTCCCCCGGCCGCTGCCGCGCCTCCAGCACAGACCCCGACAGAGACCCCGACAGAGACCCCCACCGACACCCCGACCGAGACTGACGCCCCCACCGTGCCGCCCACGGTGGACCCGACCGCGACCGGCACTCCGACGGAGAGCGTCGCGCCGACGGCGAGCCCCACGGAGCTCCCGATCTGCCCGACGCCTTCGGAGGAGCCGCCGGTGGAGCCTCCGCTGGAGCCGACCGACGCGCCCGCGGAGACCACGTCCCCGGCCGAGCCGACGGACACCGCGACGCCGACGCCGTCCGAGACGGCGACCACCCCCGCCCAGTAGGCGGACGACAGACGGGCCAGGCCCCGCGCCTGGCCCGTCTCACGTGTTCACAGGGTGTTGTAGCGGCCCTCGTGGTAGAGGAGCGGCGGGCCGTCGCCCGGCATGCCGAGGGCCGTCACCTGGCCCACGACGATGGAGTGGTCGCCGCCGTCGTACACCGACTTGGTCGTGCACTCCACCGTGGCGAGCGCGCCGTCGAAGAGGGCCACACCCGACTCGCCCCGGTGGTGGGCCCAGCGGGCCAGCTGCCCGTCCAGGGGGCGCCCGCGGTGGGCGAAGAAACGGGAGGCGTCCTCCATCGAGGCCGGCAACACCGACACGCCCCACGCCCCGGCCTCCAGCACGGCGTCGTGGAAGCGGGCCACCTTCTCCGCGCAGAACAGCACCAGCAGGGGGTCGAGGGAGACGGAGGTGAAGGAGTTGACCGTCATCGCGTGGTCGACGTCGCCTGCCCGGGTCGTGACGATCGTGACTCCGGTGGCGAAGCGGCCGACGACCTTCCGGTACGCACGTGGGTCAATTGGCCGCTCGATAAAGTGCACCTAGATACTTTATGCCGTTACGTCGGGTTCTTCGGTGTGTACCCCCGGAGCAACCATGATCCACCGCTTGACGGCGACATCAGATACGCCACCACCAGCGCCGCCAGGCCGCCGTACAGGTAGACGTAGCCGGGCGCGCCCTGCGCGATCACCAGGTCGCCCACCCGCAGCTCCAGCGTGAACGGCATGGTCACCAGCAGCCACCCGAGCGCCGTCACCATGGCGCCGAGCTTGGCCCGCATCAGCCTGCCCGCCCCGAAACACACCGCGAACAGCGCGAGCACCCATGCGGCCGCCGCCCCCGGGAAAGGCCCTGTCTGCCACACGGGATGGGTGAATCCGCCCACGACCCCCATGACGACGCCGAGCACGAACAACATGCCGTACGCCGCTCCGCCGAGGGCCGACTCGGCCTGGCTGCGTTGCTCCATGTGGACCGAGGTTAGTCGATGCCCGCGAACAGATCGTTCTCGCGGTTGTGCGGTTCACCGAGCCCCCCGGCCTCGACGGGCGGGCCCGCCACCGGCGGGCCGGGCACCCCGAGGGCAAGCGTGTAGTGCTCGACGCCCAGCACCTCCTGGCCGATGTTGTTGGACAGCGCGAACCAGGTGCCGCGCACGAGGATCTGGGTGGCGTGCGCGCGCATGGCCTCGATCTTGTTGCCGATCCACGGGCGGGCGTCGATCTCGGTGGTGACGGCCTCGTCGAGGCTGCCGAACGGCATGTCGCCGACGTCCTGGACGATGAAGCCGAGGTTGGCCTCGCGCAGCCCCTCCACGCCGCGCCGCATCACGGAGCGGGGCATGGCGGTGTGGTAGAACTTCGCGATCTGCCAGGGCTCGCCCACGCCGAACCCGGGCTTGGCCGCCAGCTCGTACGCCCTGCGCGCCACCCGGTGGGCCTGGATGTGGTCGGGATGGCCGTAGAAGCCGTTGTCGTCGTACGTGACGAGCACCTGCGGGCGCACCTCGCGGATGACCTTGACCAGCTCACCCGCCGCCTCGTCGAGGTCGGCCCGCCAGAACGCCTTCGGATGGTCGTTGGAGGCCGCGCCCATCATGCCCGAGTCGCGCCAGCGCCCTGGCCCGCCCAGGAAGCGGTGGTCCTCCACGCCGAGCGCCTGGCAGGCCGCGGCCAGCTCGCCGATCCGGTACGGCCCCAGCGAGTCGTCCCGGTCGGCGGCCAGGTGGGCGAGGTCGCTCGGGATGATCTCACCCTCCTCGCCCAGCGTGCAGGTCACCAGCGTGACGTGGCAGCCCTCGGCGACGTATTTGGCGATGGTCGCGCCGGTGCCGATCGTCTCGTCGTCCGGGTGGGCGTGCACGAACAGGAGGCGGCGATCAGTCATAGCCCCGAGCGTAACAATGGCGGCGTCCTGGCAGGATTGTGCCCATGAGTGAGAGCTTCCCGCGCCTGTCTGCCCGGACCCGCAGGTTCACCCTCGGCGTTCCCCGGGGCTTCACCATCTCCCCCGACGGCAGCCGGGTGGTCTTCCTGCGGACGAAGTCGGGCACCGATCCGGTGACCTGCCTGTGGGAGCTCGACACCGACACCCACGTCGAACGCCTGGTGGTCGACCCCCGCACCCTCCACCCCGACGAGGAGAACCTGCCGCCCGAGGAGCGGGCGCGGCGCGAGCGCAGCCGCGAGGCCGCCGGCGGCGTGGTCGCCTACGTCACCGACACCGCGGTGACCAGGGCGTGCTTCGCACTGTCCGGCACGCTCTACGTGACCGACCTGGCGAGCGGCCGGGCGCACCGGCTGGAGACCCCCGGCCCGGTCATCGACCCGCGCCTGTCCCCCGACGGCCGCCTGGTCGCGTACGTCACCGGCGGCGCGCTGCGCGTGCAGGACCTCGGCTCACGCGAGGACCGCGCGCTGGCCGAGCCGGAGTCGGAGACGGTGACGTACGGTCTGGCCGAGTTCATCGCCGCCGAGGAGATGGACCGGATGCGCGGCTACTGGTGGTCGCCGTCGGGCGACGCGCTGCTGGTCGAGCGGGCCGACGAGGCGCCCGTGCGCGTCTGGCACATCGCCGACCCGGCCAACCCCGACCGCACGCCCGCCGCCCAGCGCTACCCGGCCGCGGGCACCCCCAACGCCGTCACCGAGCTGTTCGTGCTGGGGATCGACGGGTCCCGGGTGGCGGTGCCGTTCGACGAGGAGTACCTCGTGACGGCGGCGTGGGACTCCCACGCGCTGTCGGTCGTGACCATGACCCGCGACCAGCGGACGATGCGGCTGTTCTCGGTCGACCCGGCGACCGGCGCGTCCACCCTGGTGCGCGAGGACACCGACCCGGCGTGGGTCGACATCGTCACCGGTGTCCCGGCCCACCTCGACGACGGCTCGCTGGTGTGGGTGGCCAACGGTGAGGGCGGCCACCGGCTGTTCGTCGGCGACCGCGCGGTCACGCCGCCGACGCTGCAGGTGCGGGCGGTGCTCGACGTCGACCACGACAGCGTGCTGTTCAGCGCGAGCGGCGACCCGACGGAGATCCAGCTGTGGACGTGGGACGGCCACTCGCTGCTGCCGGTCTCGACCCGGTCCGGGGTGTTCTCGGGGCGGATGGCGGGCGGGGTCGGCGTGCTGACCGAGCAGAGCCTCGACGCCGAAGGTGTCTCCACCACGGTCGTGCGCCGCGACGGCATGGCGGTGCCGATCCCGTCGTTCGCCGAGCGGCCCGGCCTCGACCTGCGGGTCTCGATCGGCCGTTCCGGCCGGCGCGAGCTCGCCACCGCCGTGGTGCTGCCGTCCTGGCACGAGCAGGGCTCCGGCAAGCTCCCCGTCCTCATGGACCCGTACGGCGGCCCGCACGCGCAGCGGGTGCTCAACCGGCGCGGCGCGTTCCTGGAGAGCCAGTGGTTCGCCGAGCAGGGCTTCGCCGTCATCGTGGCCGACGGCCGCGGCACGCCCGGCCGGGGCACGGCGTGGGAGCGGGCGGTGCTCAACGACCTCGCGACCCCCGCGCTGGAGGACCAGATCGACGCCCTGCAGGGCGTGGCGGAGCAGTATCCCGACGACCTCGACCTGACCCGGGTGGCCATCCGCGGCTGGTCGTTCGGCGGCTTCCTGGCCGCGCTCGCGGTGCTGCGGCGGCCCGACGTCTTCCACGCGGCGGTGGCGGGGGCGCCGGTGACCGACTGGCGGCTGTACGACACGTGCTACACCGAGCGTTACCTCGGTCACCCCGGCGAGCAGCCCGACGTCTACGAGAAGTCGTCGCTGTCCGCCGACGCGGCCAAGCTGGAGCGCCCGCTGCTGCTGGTGCACGGTCTGGCCGACGACAACGTGGTGGCCGCCCACACGCTGCGGCTGTCGTCGGCGCTGCTCGCGGCCGGGCGCCAGCACAGCGTGCTGCCGTTGTCGGGGGTGACGCACATGACGCCGCAGGAGGTCGTGGCGGAGAACCTGCTCCTGCTGCAGGTCGACTTCCTGAAGAAGGCGCTCGGCTGATTCGTCCGGCCTCCCGTTCGGTCTTTACCGGAAGCGGCGTTATGCCCGGAAATTTCCGAGTATGTGCTCGTTATGAGCGCTGTTGACGACCGCCTCCACCAGACGTCCCCCATCCGTTCGCTCCGGCTGGGGGACGTCACGGTCACGTACGTGCCCGACGGCGAGGTGCGGCTCAAACCGTACGGCTGGCTGCCCCAGTCGACGGAGCTCGACTGGCGGGACGACGCCGCCTACCTCGCCGAGGACGGCAACCTGGTCGCCTCGGTCGGCGGGCTGCTCGTCGAGCACCACGGCAGGGCCCTGCTGATCGACGCCGGGCTGGGCCCGGTGTCCCGCCCCGACGACCCGGGCAACCCCATGATCGGCCTCGTCCGCGGCGGCGACCTGCTGGACAACCTCGCCGAGCTGGGGCGTCGTCCGGCGGACGTCGAGGCGGTGGCCATCACTCACCTGCACTTCGACCACGTCGGCTGGGTCGTGCACCCGGGGCCGGGCGGCGGGGCGGCCTTCCCCGAGGCCGCGTACCTGGTGTCCGCGCCCGAGTGGGAGCACCGCCACCTGAGCGCCATCGAAGGCGCGCGTGTGGGGCAGTTCGACGCGATGGCGTCGCGGGTGCGCACCTTCGGCGACGGCGAGGAGGTCTTCCCGGGGGTGCGGACGATGTTCACGCCGGGGCACACCATCGGGAACACGAGCTACGTGATCGCCTCCGGCGGGCTGCGCCTGGTCGTCTTCGGCGACGTCATGCACAGCCCGGTGCAGATCCGCCACCCCGACTGGCCGGTCGGCGCCGATCTCGACCCCGTCCAGGCGGCCGCCAGCCGGCGCCGGGTGCTGGCGGAGCTGCTGCGGCCGGACACGCTCGGCTACGGCGGTCACTTCGCCGACGTGGTCTTCGGTCGCCTCACCGAAACCCTCGCCGGTCTCTCCTGGCAGCCCGCCCTCTGATCCCTCCCCCTCATGAGGTCAGGAGGGGCCGCCGTGCCAGCTGCGCCACAGCGCCGCGTACGAGCCGCCCGCCGCCACCAGCTCGTCGTGGGAGCCCAGCTCGCTGATCCGGCCGTCCTCCACCACGGCCACCCGGTCGGCGTCGTGGGCGGTGTGCAGCCGGTGCGCGATCGCGATCACCGTACGGCCCTCCAGCACGGCGGCGAGCGACCGTTCGAGGTGGCGGGCGGCGCGCGGGTCGATGAGGGAGGTGGCCTCGTCGAGCACCAGCGTGTGGGGGTCGGCCAGCACGAGCCGGGCCAGCGCCAGCTGCTGCGCCTGCGCGGGCGAGACCGCGAGACCGCCGGAGCCCACCTCGGTGTCGAGGCCGTCGGGCAGCCCCAGCACCCAGCCGAGCGCGTCCACCGCCTCCAGTGCCGTGCGCACGGCCGCGTCGGAGGCGTCGGGGCGGGCGATGAGCAGGTTGTCGCGCACGGTGCCCTTGAACAGGTGGTGCTCCTGGGTGACGAGCGCGACGTGGCCGCGCAGGTCGTCGAGCGGCAGCTCCACCAGCGGCACCCCGCCCACGGTCACCGCCCCCGTGCGCGGCCCGTGGATGCCCGCCAGCAGCCGCCCCAGGGTGGACTTGCCCGCCCCGGACGGCCCGACCATGGCCAGCCGCTCGCCGGGCCGGACCGTCAGGGACACGCCGTGCAGCACGTCGCGGCCCTCGCGGTAGGCGTAGCGGACGTCGGACGCCTCCAGCAGCTCTCCGGACGGCCGCGCCGAGGCGACCGCCCGGTCGTCGGGCACGTTGGCCACGCCCAGCAGCCGGGCCATCGACGCCCCGCCGACCTGCAGCTCGTCGATCCACATGAGGAAACGGTCGAGCGGGTCGATGAGCTGCTGGGCGTACAGTGTGGCGGTGGTCACCTGGGCGAGCGTCACCCAGCCGGAGGTGTAGAACAGGCCGCCGGCCAGCAGCGCCGCCACGACCGGGATCACGTAACCCAGCTCCACGGCGGGATACCAGGTGGTGCGCAGGCCCAGGGTGTAGCGCTCGGCCGCGTACGAGCCGGCGATGTCGCGGTCGGCGCGCTCCCGCCGCCGCTCCTGCAGGCCGAGCGCCTCGACGGCGCGGGCGCCCTCGACGGTCTCGGCCAGGCCCTCGGTGAGGTCGGCGTAGGCGGCGTTCTCGCGCAGGTAGCCGTCGCGGGCCCGGCGGAGGTACCACCGGGTGGAGATCGCGATGATCGGCCCCGCGATCAGCATGGGCAGCATGAGCAGCGGGCTGACCAGCAGCAGCGCGCCGATGGTGATCACGAACGTGACGAGCGCGATGAGCGTCTCGGGCACGGCGTGCCGCACGGTGCGGGACAGGGCGTCGACGTCGCGCGAGGTGCGGGTGATCAGGTCGCCCGAGCCGGCCCGCTCGACGGTGGACAGCGGCAGGCCGAGCACCCGGTCGACGAACTCCTCGCGCAGCTCGGCCAGCACCAGCTCACCGAGCCGGGCCGAGGCCATCACCGCGAACCGCACCAGGATGCCCTGCAGCAGCAGGAACGCCCCGATGCTGACCGCCACCCAGACCACGTGCACCTCGGCGCCGTGCTGGACGTCCTGCACCAGCCGGCCGAGCCGCCATGGCACGACCAGCCCGGCGACGGCGGCCAGGCCGTGCAGCGCCAGGGCCAGCGCGAGCCGACGCGGGTATTTGAGCGTCAGCCGCCGGGCGTAGGCGCGTACCTGTTGGCGATCGGCGACCGGCAGGATCTCGCGGGCCATGGGTCAGTCCTCCCCGCGCGTGACGGTCGCGGCGTATTCGGGTGAGCCGTCCAGCAGCTCCCGGTGGGTGCCCTCGGCCCGCACCCGGCCGCCCTGGACGTGGATCACGTGGTCGGCGCGGTCGAGCACGAGCGGGCTGGTCGTGCAGATCAGGGTCGTACGGCCGGCCCGCGCCTTGGCCAGGCGTTCGGCGATGCGGGCCTCGCTGTGGGCGTCGACGGCGCTGGTCGGCTCCACCAGGACGAGCACCTCGGGGTCGGCCAGCAGCGCCCTGGCCAGGCGGAGCCGCTGCTGCTGCCCGCCGGAGAACTCCCGGCCCGCCTCCGACACCACGGAGTCGAGCCCGTCGGGCAGGGCCTCCACGATGTCGGTGGCGCAGGCCGCGTCGAGGGCCTCGCCGATCTGGTCGTCGGTGGCCCCGCCGCGGACGTCGAGCTCGTCGCGGAGCCGGCCGTTGAACAGCCGGGCGTCGTTGTCGGCGACCAGGATCCTGGAACGCACCTCGGCGAGCGGCAGCGTGCGCAGCTCGGCCGGGCCGAACGTGACGTCGCCGTCGGTGTAGCGGCCGAGCCGGTCGGCGACGGCGACGGCGTCGCCGGGCGAGCTGGCCGCGAGGGCGGTGAGCACGCCCGGCTGGACGGTGACGCCGCTCAAGCTGTCACGCAGCACGCCCCCGTCGCTCTCGCCCGTGCCGCCGGTCATCTCGGGGTCGATGGACAGGATCCGGATGACGCGCCCGGCGGCGACATGACCTTTCGTGATCCGGTCGGCGGCCTCGGTGAGCGTGCGCATCGGGCCGATGAGGAAGACGGCGTACAGGTAGAAAGCGACGAGCTGGCCGGTGGGGATCTCCCCGGCGACCGCGAACGACGCGCCGACGCCGGTGACGAGCGCGATGAGCAGGCCCGGCAGCACGACCTGGGCGCCTTCCAGCACCGACTCGACCGTGGCGACGCCTACCCCCGCCCGCCGTACGCGCTGGGACTCTTCGCGGTAGCGCTCGGAGAACACCTGCTCGCCGCCGATGCCGCGCAGCACCCGCAGCCCGGCCACGATGTCGGCGGCCCGGGTGGACAGCTCGCCGGTCAGCTCGCGATGGCGGTGCTGGCGCCGGTGCAGGGGACGCAGCAGCGGCCCGACGGCGGCGGCCATGAGCGGCACGCCGAACAGCACGAGCAGGCCGAGCGGGAGCGAGGTCGAGATGAGGATCACGGTGACGGTCACGATGGCGACGACCGCGCCGGCGCCGCGCAGCAGGATGTCCATCGAGCCGCCGATGTGGGCGATGTCGGAGTTTCCGACGCTGACCACCTCGCCGGTGGACAGGCGCCTGGGCAGCGTGGCGCCGAGCCTGGCCGCGTGGCGGGTGGTCAGCTGGACGGTGCGGTACGCGGCGGCCAGCCAGCAGTAGACGGCCATCCGGTGCCGCATGATCCCGGTGAACGCCTGCACCAGGCCGAGCCCGAGCAGGATCGCCGACCACCGCAGCAGCGCGCTCGTGTCTTTCGCGGTGACGGCCTCGATGCCCTTCCCGAGCACCGCCGGCATCAACGCCTGGACCAGCCACCACAGGGTGGCGAAGCCGATGCCGGTGAGCAGCGGGGCCGCCTGCCGCCGCGCGTTCCACCACAGGAAGCGGATCGGGCTGCGTAGGTCGGGCAGGCCGGGATCGGCCTCAGGAAGGGAGCGCATAGCGCGTCCACCTTGACAACCGACCCCCACCCCCGGCAAACCATTTTCCCTCGAAGACCGACGTCCCTGGGGGGAGGCAGCCCACTGGAGAGCGGGCTCGGAACCGTGGGCGGCGGGTCAGGAGACTCTCTCCAGTGGCTTCCCTCAAGGGACGTCAGCCTGGCGGCGGAGCGTCGGGGAGACGCGGGTGGTGTAGGCGAGGGCGGCGACGGCGGTGGCGGCCAACAGGACGTAGCCGAGGGTGTAGGTGGCGGTGGCGGTGAAGACGGCGCCCATGACCAGGGGCGGGAAGTAGCCGCCGAGGCCGCCGGCCGCGCCGACCAGGCCGGTCACCGTGCCGACGCGGGAAGGGTCCACCAGGCGGGCCACCAGGGCGAAGACGCCGCCCGCGCCCAGCCCCAGGAAGAACGCCATGAGCACGAAGCTGACCCCGGCGGGCAACTCGGCGGGCGGCTGGAACGCCAGCACGACCGCCATCACCGCCGTGCCCCCGAACGCGATCCACAGCACCCTGACCGGCCCGAACCGGTCGGACAACGCTCCGCCGACCGGCCTGGAGACCACGGCCGCGATCGAGAACCCGGCGGTACGCAGCCCGGCGTCGGTCTGGACGAAGTGGTAGACGTTCTGCAGCAACGTCGGCAGGTACGTCGAGAACGCCACGAACCCCCCGAACGCCACCGCGTACAGAAAGGCGCACTGCCAGGTCGCCTTGATCGTCAGGGCCTCGCGCATCCGGGGCAGCGCCGGCGCGGTCGCGGGCGCCCAGCCCGGCGCGTCCCGGCCGGCCACCAGCATGATCACCCCCATGACGGCGAGCACCACGGCCATGAGCACGTGCGCGAACGGCCGCCCGAACGCCTCGACCAGACGTGGGGTGAAGAACGCCGACAGCGCCGTGCCGCCCATGCCCGCCCCGAAGACCCCGGTCGCGTACCCGCGCCGCGCCGGCTCGTGCCAGGCGTTCACGAACGGGATGCCGACCGCGAACGACGTGCCGGGAATCCCCAGCACGAACCCCCAGAACAGCAGCCACCCGTACGAGTCGGACCAGCCGACGAACAGGACGGGCACGATCGACACGAAGCAGATGACCGCGAACATGCGCCGCCCGCCGAGCCTGTCGGTCAGCACCCCCACCGGGATCCGCCCCAGCGAGCCGACCAGCACGGGGATCGCCACCAGCAGCGAGGTCTGGGTCGGCGACAGGCCGAGCTGCCTGCTGTAGCCGCCGGACAGCGGCCCGATGAGGTTCCAGGCCCAGAAGGTCACGGCGAACGCCGCCGTGGCGAGGGCCAGGTTCCCCGCCTGTCCTTTGCGAGGCTCAGACATACACCCTGTGTAACAGGTGGTCACCTTCTGTGATGGAGTGGGGGTGTGAATGCCGAGGACCTCCTGCTGAAGACCGGCCGCTTCCTGCGCAGGTCCGCGACCGGCGGTGACCTGCACACGCTCCACCTGAAGGGCGGCACGGAGGGCGACGCCTTCTACCGCGACCGCTGGAGCCACGACAAGGTGGTCCGCTCGACGCACGGCGTGAACTGCACGGGATCGTGCTCGTGGAACGTGTACGTCAAGGACGGCATCATCACCTGGGAGACCCAGGAGACCGACTACCCGAGCGTCGGTCCCGACCGCCCCGAGTACGAACCGCGCGGCTGCCCCCGGGGCGCCGCCTTCTCCTGGTACACCTACTCGCCGACCCGGATCCGCTACCCGTACGCGCGCGGCGTCCTGGTGGAGATGTACGCCGAGGCGAGGCGCCGCCTGGGTGACCCGGTCGCCGCCTGGGCCGAAATCACGACAAATCCTGAAAAGCGAGAAAAGTACCAGTCCGCCCGCGGCAAAGGCGGCCTGGTCCGCGTCACGTGGACCCTGGCCACCGAGATGATCGCCGCCGCCCACGTCCACACCATCCAGGCGTACGGCCCCGACCGGATCGCCGGGTTCTCCCCCATCCCGGCCATGTCGATGGTCTCGCAGGCGATCGGCGCCCGCTTCGTGTCGCTCATCGGCGGCGCCATGCTCTCCTTCTACGACTGGTACGCCGACCTGCCGGTGGCGTCGCCCCAGGTGTTCGGCGACCAGACCGACGTGCCGGAGTCGGCCGACTGGTGGGACGCGGCGTACCTGTTCATGTGGGGCTCCAACGTGCCGGTGACGCGCACACCCGACGCCCACTGGATGGCCGAGGCCCGCTACCGGGGCCAGAAGGTCGTGGTGGTCGCGCCCGACTTCAGCGACGCGGCCAAGTTCGCCGACGAGTTCCTCAGCGTGCGGCCGGGCACCGACGGCGCCCTGGCGATGGCGATGGGCCACGTGCTGCTCAAGGAGTTCTTCGTCGACCGCGAGACGCCGTACTTCGCCGGCTACGTCCGGCGTTTCACCGACCTGCCGTTCCTCGTCACCCTCGACGAGCACGACGACGCGTACGTGCCGGGCCGGTTCCTCACCGCCAAGGACCTTGGATCCCGGGAGGAGGCGGCGGAGTGGAAGACCGTGCTGATGGCCGAGTCGGGCGAGCCGGTGGTGCCGAACGGCTCGGCCGGCTTCCGCTGGACGGAGTCGGGAGCCGGCCACTGGAACCTGAACCTCGACGTCACCCCGAAGCTCACCCTCCTCGGGGACGAGACCGCCGAGGTCCTGCTCCCCCGCTTCGACGGCGGCCACTCCGTGCGCAGGGGCGTGCCCGTCAGAAGGGTCGGCGGCCGGCTCGTCACCACGGTCTTCGACCTCCTCCTCGCCCAATACGGCGTGCGGAGGCCGGGGCTGCCCGGCGTCTGGCCGGGCGGTTACGGCGACGCCGGTGAGCCGTACACGCCTGCCTGGCAGGAGCCGATCACCGGGGTGCCGGCCGCGCGGGCCGTCAAGATCGTCCGGGAGTTCGCCAGGACGGCCGAGGAGACCGAGGGCCGTTGCATGATCATCCTGGGGGCGGGCGCGGCGCAGTGGTTCCACGGCGACACGATGTACCGCGCGTTCCTGACCCTGCTGCTGCTCACCGGCTGCCAGGGCCGCAACGGCGGCGGCTGGGCACACTACGTGGGCCAGGAGAAATGCCGCACGCTGGCCGGCTGGCAGCTGCTCGCGGGCGCGCTCGACTGGTCGCGGCCGCCGCGGCAGGTGCCCGGCACGCCGTTCTGGTACCTGCACACCGGCCAGTGGCGCTACGACCACTACGACGCCGGCGAGCTGGCCAGCCCCCTGGCCAAGGGCGTCTTCAGCGGCCGGCGCACCGCCGACCTGGTGGCGCAGTCCGTACGCGAGGGCTGGATGCCGATGGCTCCCGCCTTCGACCGCAACCCGCTCGACCTGGGCGAGGCCGACGACCCGATCGCGTACACCTACGACGAGCTGGCGGCGGGACGGCTCAGGTTCGCGGCCGACGACCCGGACGACCCGCGCAACTGGCCGCGCGTGCTCACCCTGTGGCGCTCCAACCTGCTCGGCTCCTCCGCCAAGGGCAACGAGTACTTCCTGCGGCACCTGCTCGGCGCCACCTCCAACCTGGAACACCCCGACCCGCGGGCCGCCTCCGGCAAGCTCGACCTGCTGCTCACCCTCGACTTCCGGATGACCTCCTCCACGGTCTTCTCCGACATCGTGCTGCCGGCCGCCACCTGGTACGAGAAGCACGACCTGTCCTCCACCGACATGCACCCGTTCGTGCACGCCTTCAACCCGGCGATCAACCCGCCATGGGAGACGAAGACCGACTTCGCCGCCTTCCATGCCATCGCCCGCGCCTTCAGCGACCTCGCCCGCGGCCGCCTGGGCGTGCGCAAGGACGTGGTCGCGCTCGCGTACCAGCACGACACCCCCGGCGAGATCGCCGGACGGCCGGGGCGTCCGGAGCTGAAGGTGGTCGAGCGCGACTACGGCGCGGTCGCGGAGAAACTGGCCGCTCTCGGTCCGCTCACGGAGGAGCTCGGCATTCCGGTCAAGGGCGTGACGTTCCTGCCCGACGAGGAGGTGGAGTGGCTCGCCCAGCGCTGCGGGCTGGTGCCGCGCGGCGTGGCCAAGGGCCGGCCCGAGCTCGACACCGAGGCCAAGGCGTGCGAGACGATCCTCGCGCTGTCAGGAGTGAGCAACGGCAGGCTGGCCGCGCAGGGCTTCCGGCAGCTCGCCGAGCGTACGGGCGTGAGCTTCGACGGTCTGACGAGCGAGCACCACCGCATCGTCTTCTCCGACACCCAGGCCAGGCCGATGCACGTCGCGGCCAGCCCCGAGTGGTCGGGCAAGGAGTTTCAGGACCGCCGCTACGCGCCGTTCACGATCAACGTCGAGCACGGCAAGCCGTGGCACACGCTCACCGGCCGCATGCATTTCTTCCTCGACCACGAGTGGATGCACGAGTACGGCGAGGCGCTGCCGGTCTACCGCCCCCCGCTCGACCTGGCCGCGCTCCACGGCGAGAAGGGCGCGCTGCGTTTCCTGACCCCGCACAGCAAGTGGTCGATCCACTCGGAGTACCAGGACAACCTGCTGCTGCTGACGTTGTCGCGGGGCGGCCCCACGATCTGGATGTCCACCGAGGACGCCGCCGCGCTGGGCATCGCCGACAACGACTGGGTGGAGGCGGTCAACCGCAACGGCGTGGTGGTGGCCCGGGCGATCGTCTCGCACCGCATGCCGGCGGGGACGGTGTACATGTACCACGCCCAGGACCGCCTGATCGACGTGCCGAAGTCGGAGGCGACCGGCCGCAGGGGCGGCATCCACAACGCCCTGACGCGCGTGCTCGTCAAGCCCACCCACCTGATCGGCGGCCACGCCCAGCTCTCGTACGGCTTCAACTACCTGGGCCCCACGGGCAACCAGCGCGACGAGATCACGACCATCCGCCGCAGGTCGCAGGAGGTGACGTACTGATGAAGGTCATGGCCCAGATCGCCATGGTGATGAACCTGGACAAGTGCATCGGCTGCCACACGTGCTCGGTCACCTGCAAGCAGACCTGGACCAACCGGCCCGGCGTCGAGTACGTCTGGTTCAACAACGTCGAGACCCGCCCCGGCCAGGGCTACCCCCGCCGCTACGAGGACCAGGAACGCTGGAAGGGCGGCTGGGAGCTCACCGCGAGAGGCAGGCTCAGGCCGAAGGCCGGCGGCCGGATGCGCAAGCTGCTGAGCATCTTCGCCAACCCGCGCATGCCCTCGATCCAGGACTACTACGAGCCCTGGACGTACGACTACGAGCACCTCACCACCGCGCCGCTCTCCGATGACGTGCCGGTCGCGCCGCCCCGGTCGCTGATCAGCGGCGAGCCGGCGGCGATCCGCTGGAGCGCCAACTGGGACGACAACCTCGGCGGCGACCCGTCCCCCGACCCGGTGCTGGAGAAGGTGTCGGGCGAGGTCAGGACGGCGTTCGAAGAGGCGTACATGTTCTACCTGCCGCGCATCTGCGAGCACTGCATCAACCCGTCGTGCGTGGCGTCCTGCCCGTCGGGCGCCCTGTACAAGCGGGCCGAGGACGGCATCGTCCTGGTGGACCAGGACCGCTGCCGGGGCTGGCGCATGTGCGTGACGGGGTGTCCGTACAAGAAGGTGTATTTCAACCACAAGACCGGCAAGGCCGAGAAGTGCACGTTCTGCTATCCGCGGGTGGAGGTGGGGCTGCCGACGGTGTGCTCCGAGACCTGCGTGGGGCGCCTGCGCTACCTCGGGGTCCTGCTCTACGACGCCGACCGGGTCGCCGAGGCCGCCTCGGTGCCCGACGAGCGCGACCTGTACGAGGCGCAGCTCGGCCTCTTCGTCGACCCGGAGAGCCCGGAGGCCGCCGCCGCGGGGCTGCCGGCCGAGTGGCTGGAGGCGGCCCGCCGCTCCCCCGTCTACCACCTGATCACGAAATATCGGGTGGCGCTTCCGCTGCATCCCGAGTACCGCACCCTCCCCATGGTCTGGTACGTCCCGCCGCTCTCCCCCGTCGTGGACGCGCTGTCCACCACCGGCCACGACGGCGAGAACGCGGGCAACCTGTTCGCCGCCATCGAGACGCTGCGCATCCCCATCGACTACCTGGCCGAGCTGTTCACCGCGGGCGACCCGGCCCCGGTGACGGCCGCGCTGCGCCGCCTGGCCGCGATGCGGTCGTACATGCGGGCGGTCAACCTCGGCCAGGAGCCGGTGCTGCCCGACGCGGGCCTGTCCGAGGAGGAGCTGGTGGCCATGTACCGGCTGCTCGCCGTGGCCAAGTACGACGAGCGCTACGTCATCCCGACGGCGTACGGCAACGTGCCGGGCGTCGTGGAGGAGGCGGGCTGCCCGCTCGACTACGACGCCGGGCGCGGCTCCCAGGCGCCGTTCGGCGAGACCTCCGGGCGTCCGGTGCCGGTCTCGATCGAGAACTTCCATGGGCTGAAGGAACGCCAGACCAGCGACGAGGTCACCCACGATCGGGTGAACCTCCTCAACTGGGACGGCCGCGGCACGCCGGCCGGCCTGTTCCCGCCGAGAAAGGGCAAATCATGACCGATATCACCAAGGCGGTCGTCTGGCAGGCGGCCGCGCATCTGCTCGCCTACCCGGACGAACGGTTCTGGCGGCGCCTGCCGCTGATCAGAGAGGCCTCCGAGCCGCACTTCGGGACGTTCCTCGCGACCGTCTCCGACATGACACCCGGCGAGCTGGCCGCCCACTACGTCGACACGTTCGACCTGCAGCGGCGCTGCTGCCTCTACCTGACGTACTACGTCGACGGCGACACCCGCCGCAGGGGCGAGTCGCTGGCCGCGCTCAAGCAGCACTACCGCGCCGCCGGGTGGGACCTGCTGGACGACGAGCTGCCCGACTTCCTGCCCGTGATGCTGGAGTTCGCCGCGCTCGACCCGTCGGGGGCCGAGCTGCTGGAGGAGCACCGGGTGGGGCTGGAGCTGCTGCTCGCGGCGCTGGAGGAGCGCGAATCGCCGTACCGGCACGTGATCGGCGCGGTCTGCGCAGCCCTTCCGCCGATCACCGCGGCGGGCCGGGCGCGAGCCGCGCGCCTGGCCGCGGGCGGCCCACCTGCCGAGACCGTGGGGGGCTACCGTTGAGCTGGGGTGAGAGCCTGCTCTGGACGGTAACGCCGTACGTCACCCTGGTCCTCTTCGTCGGCGGGCTGATCTGGCGGTACAAGTACGACAAGTTCGGCTGGACCACCCGCTCCTCCCAGCTCTACGAGAGCACGCTGCTGCGTGTGGCGAGCCCGCTGTTCCACTACGCCCTGCTGTTCGTCATCGTCGGCCACGTGACCGGCCTGCTCATCCCGATCGGCTGGACGAACGCGATCGGCGTGTCCAACCACGCCTACCACGTCAACGCGCTGCTCTGGGGCGGCCTGGCCGGCCTCGCCACGCTGGTGGCGCTGGCCCTGCTGATCTGGCGCCGCCGCACCAACGGCCCCGTCTTCATGGCGACCACGGTCAACGACAAGGTGATGTACGCGGTGCTGGCGGCCGCGATCGTGTCGGGCGTGGTGACGACGGCGGCGGGGTACGCGCCCACCGAGGTGAGCTATCGGACCACCGTCGCGCCGTGGTTCCGCGGCGTCTTCGTCCTCCAGCCGGACGTCATGGCGATGGGTCAGGCGAGCGGTCTTTACAAGGTGCACACCCTGATCGGGATGGTGCTGTTCGTACTCTTCCCGTTCAGCCGCCTGGTGCATGCCCTTTCCGCGCCGTTGGGCTATCTGTTCCGTCCTTACATCGTGTATCGGAGCCGTTCGGACAGCGCGCCGCGGCGCCCGGCACGCGTCCGGGTGCGCCAGAATCGTCCCTTGTGAAGCACGGGTACACCAACAGCACGGTCGGCGACGGCGCCCTGGTCGTGAAGTGCTACCAGGGGCCCGAGGCGGCGTTCCGGCTCACCACGGAGAGCAGGTATCTGCGCCGCCTGCGTGGCCGGATCCCCGTCCCACGCGTTCACCAGGTCACCCCGACGAGCCTGACCGTCCGCTTCGTCGACGGCCGCCATGGTCAGGAGCTCCTCGACGAGGGGCGCGCGATCGAGGTGCTCACCGAGTGCGGGCGCATGCTCGGGCGCATCCACCGGCTCGGCATCGTCCACGGCGACTACGGGCCGCAGAACATGTTGTTCGACCCCTCGACGTTCGAGGCGACCGCGGTCCTCGACTGGGAGTGGGCCCACCCTGGGCGCCCGGTGGAGGACCTCGCCTGGTGCGAGTGGATCGTCCGCAGCCACCATCCGGAGCACGTGCCGCTGCTGCCGCACTTCTTCGCCGCCTACGACGGCCCCGTCCCGCCGTGGGAGGAACGCCGGGCGGCCATGGTGGCGCGCTGCCGCGAACTGCTCGACTTCTGCACCCGATGGGAGCCGGGCGGGCCCGGCGAAAGTCTCTGGCACGACCGCCTCGAAATCACCGCTGCCTGGACCGAACACGTGACCACGTAGCCGACCCCCCCTTCATGCGAGGCGCAGGGCACGCACCAGGGCCACCGCATCGTCCAGCAGGGCAGTTTCGCGGGGGGTGAGGGCCCGGTCGGCGGCGCGGAGGGCGGCGGCCCGATCAAGGGCCTCGCCGGGGGCCAGCGCGTCGCCGAGCTCGGCGACCAGCGCGACGAGCACCTGCCGGGCGGGACCGGCCAACCCGCTCTCCCCGTCCACCGCCGCCTGCGCGAGAATCACCGCCGACAGGCCGCAGTCCAGCGCGGGTGACCCCTCCTGCGTGTTGCACCAGTCGATCACGACCGGCCCGCTCGGCGTGAGCAGCACGTTGTCGGGGTGCAGATCGAGGTGGAGGATCCGGTCGGCGGGCTCGGCGGAGAACCTGGCCGGGATCTCGTGCAGCCGCCGCAGCAGCCGGGCGAGCGTCCGGCCGGCCTCCTCGGCGGTCATCTCGCCGTCGACCAGCGCCCGCAGCATGGTCGGCCCCGCCAGCCGCTCCATCACGAGGTCCGTGGCCGTCCCCGCCTCCGGGTACACCCGGGGCACGGGATAGCCGTGCGCGCCCACGTACACCATGACGGCCGACTCCCGGCGCGCGTCCGCGTCGATCCGGTAGCGGCGCAGCACCCGTTCTCCGTCGAGCGCGTACACATCGGCGCTGCGCCCCGCTCCCAGGAACTCCACTCCGCCAACGTACAAGCCCGCGGGCGGCGACGTATCCCTCCGTGGGGCGGTCCCACGACCTCGTCCGGTCGCGTACCAGCTCGTACGGCACCACCGGCACGCCCGCCGACGCGAACAGCCCGGCGACCCGAACAGCGCGCCGACGCGAGCAGCCCGGCGACGCGATGGTCGGCCCATACGTCCCGCGCCCCGTCGCGGACGCGTTCGCGACGGGGCCGCACGGGCGCATCCCGGACCGGCCCACGCTCAGATCCGCACCGATCCGGCGCAGACCACGCCGGATCGGGCGCTCTAGCCGGTCCGTCATGCCTGGAACGGCCCTGCTTCCCGTGGCGCGTGCGGAAAGCAGGGCCGAACCGCGTCAGATGTCGAACTCTCCCCGATCAACGCCTTTGAGGAACGCCGTCCACTCGCCGGGAGTGAAAACGAGCGCGGGCCCCTGGGGATTCTTGCTGTCGCGGACCGCGACGATTCCGGGGAGGTTGGTGGCGACTTCCACACACTGGCCGTTGTCGCCGCTTGCGCTGGACTTGTGCCATTCTGCAGTGTCGAGGTTCAGCTTTTCCATTTCCTAACCGCATCCTCTATTGCCTGCTGCGTCACGCTTTTCGGCTGCGCTTCCGCTCGGATGATGTCGTATCTCTGCTTGATTCTCGCAACCGCTTCGTGATCGCCGGTGACGTGTCCGGACAGTACCGAGTCGGCCGATACCACCTCGGAGCCGTCGCGGAGTCGCGCCAATGCGAACGCGCTCATCATGCCAGCCACACACCCAGCGGCGATGGGAACGAGCTGAACAGTGATGCGCGGATGCTGCGACAGTTCTAGCAAATAGCGAAGCTGGCTGACCAGGACATCGGTACCTCCGATGGGACGATGCAGCACCCCCTCGTCGATGAGCGCGAGAAAGGTCGGCGGGCTCGGGCCGTCGAAAATCGCGATACGCCGGATTCGGGCCTGGACCCGCTCTTCCACCCGGTCAGGGGCGGCGGTGGCGAAGATCGCGCGGGCATAGTCGGCATTCTGCAGCAATCCCGGAATGAGCAGCGGGTCCCAGGATTGCAGGATGACCGCCTGCGGTTCGATCTCCTCGACCCATCGCGCGAACCACCCGAGAGCGGGCGATTGAGATATACGTCGAAATAGTGCGACAAAGTGGCCGTCAAGGCCGAAAGCCTTGTCGGCGCCCTGCGCGAAATCCAACGTGGGCGCCCGGCGGCCGTTCTCGATGTGACTGATGAGCGATTCATGGCAGGGTATACGCCCAGCGAGCGCGGTCTGCGTCAGTCGCGCGGCTCTGCGATGCTCGGCCAGGTCAGCGGCGAAGCGAGCCCTGGGTGACATCTGGTCGCCCGGCCGGGGTTCCACGGCGTCTCCACGATCGCAAGTCGGGGGTCACAGGCTTTCGTGACCGGATCGTGACAACGATACGACAATCAATACAGCGATCGTGTCGTTCTTTGTCACATCGACTTCGTGAGATTGAGCGGGCGGCGCTTCACGCGAGCATTCATGCTGGAAATCGGCACAGCCGGAAACAGCATCGCGCATTTCTCGGGAACTCGGATGAGTCGGTGATTTCATGGCAGCTGGCACCGTACCTACGCAGATGCCTGACGTGACGCCGTGGAGAGACGCGACGCTGCGGCGCAGCGAAGAGGCGGCGCGTCAGGCACGACAGGCCGTCAACGCCTGGCTGACCCACAGCGCCGCTTCCGTCCGCTTCGACATGCTCCAGGTGGTGTCGGAGCTGGTGAGCAACGCCATCAAGCACGTGCCCGCCGGCCCGCAGCGCGACTGGCTCCAGGTCCGGCTCGGCGTCGGGGCCGGTTTCGTCCGCCTTGAGGTGATCGACCCGGGCACACCGGAGCCCCAGCCGTGCTTCGCCCCGCTGCGGATGAGCTCGCTGGAGGTGTCGGGCCGCGGCCTCGGCATCGTCGCCGCGTTGTCCGTACGCTGCGGCACCCATCTCGTCGACCACGGCCACCGCGTCGTGTGGGCCGACCTCGCCGACGCCCGGCGAGCCCTCCCCGCCGTCCGGGAGCCGGCGGGGCGGGCCCTCAGCCCTTGATGCAGATGAGCTGGCGCAGGTGTGCGACCACCTGCACGAGATCCGTCTGGGCGGCCATCACGGACTCCAGGTCCTTGTACGCCCCCGGGATCTCGTCCACCACCCCGGAGTCCTTCCGGCACTCCACACCCGCCGTCTGCTCCACCAGGTCCTTGACGGTGAACGTCTTCTTGGCCTTCGTACGGCTCATCTTCCGCCCGGCCCCGTGCGAGGCGGAGTTGAACGCCGCGCCGTTGCCGAGACCCTTGACGATGTACGTGCCGGTGGCCATCGAGCCCGGGATGATCCCCAGGTCACCGGCCCCCGCCCGGATCGCCCCCTTACGCGTGACCAGCACGTCGACCCCGTCGTAACGCTCCTCCGCCACGTAGTTGTGGTGGCAGGAGATCGGCTGGTCGAACGTGATGTCGGGCAGGTGGCGGCGTAGGACGTCGCAGGCCAGGCCCATCATGAGCGCCCGGTTGCGGCGCGCGTAGTCCTGGGCCCAGAACAGGTCGCGGCGGTAGGCGTTCATCTCCGAGGTGCCGGCGAGGAACACCGCGAGGTCGCGGTCGACCAGGCCCTGGTTGTGGGAGAGCTTGCGGGCGACACCGATGTGGTGCTCGGCCAGCTCCTTGCCGATGTTGCGCGAGCCGGAGTGCAGCACGATCCAGACCGAGCCCTCGTCGTCGGCGCACACCTCCAGGAAGTGGTTGCCGCCGCCGAGCGAGCCCATCTGGGCCTCGGCACGCTCACGCCGGGCGTGTACGGCCGGGGCCAGGTCGTCGAAGCCCTTCCAGAACTCGGCCCAGCCGGACGTCTTCATGCCGTGCACCTTGCCGGGGTCGACCGGGCGCTTGTGGAGCCCGAACCCGACCGGCACCGCCTGCTCCAGCTTGCCGCGCAGGTAGGCCAGGTTGTCGGGCAGCTGCGCCGCCCGGTACGACGTCTTGACCGCCGTCATCCCGCACCCGATGTCGACGCCGACGGCGGCCGGGGAGACGGCGCCCTTCATGGCGATGACCGAGCCGACGGTCGCACCCTTGCCGTGGTGCACGTCGGGCATGACGGCGACACCGTGGACCCACTCCAGGTTGGCCACGTTGCGCAGCTGCTGCATGGCCTGCGGCTCGACCGTCTCCGGCTCCGTCCACATCCTGAGCGGTCGCCGGGTGCCGGTCACCTCGTGATACGTCATCTTCATGTCGCCTCCTTCCCGATCACATCCCGAACGTGATCTATGACGCCAGAGCCGGCACATCCTCCGCAACCGAATTAGGCCACCGGCGCGCCCGTCGGCAGCGGACTGGACGGCCGGCTGGACGGACAGCCGGGACGGGCGGCCTGCACGAACGGCCTGGTGGCGCAGCCTGGACAGGCGGCCCGGACCTCGTCACGACGGTCAGCAGGCCGTGTTCTTCGGCGGCAGGATCTTGTCGGTGAAATAGCGGTTGATGTGGTCGCGGGCGCACGTGTTGGTGCCGTAGAGGGTGTGGCCGGGGCCGTCATGGACGATCGTGACGCTGCCCGGGACCTGGCCGATGGCGCGGGCGACCGCGTCGGACTCGCCCCAGGCCCCGGCGCCGAGCAGCGGGGGAAGCGTCTTGGGCAGCGGGGTGGGCGGGTTGGTGACGGATACGGGCCAGCCGACGCAGGCCAGCGTGGCCGTCGCCATGGTGCCGGCCGCGCCCGCGTTGGGGGCGGCCTTCCGCAGCCGGTCCACCGTCGCGTCGAGCTCCTGGCGGCCGGCCGCGCGCGGCCAGTCGGCGCACTCGGTCACGCCGGTGGCCTGGTCGGGGTAGCGGGCGCCACGGGCGGGGACGAAGGCGGAGGCGTCACCGTCGCGGGCCTTCCTGATGGCCTGCGCCAGGCCCGGCCAGGCCGTCTTGCCCTGCCTGGCCGACGCGATGGCGAAGGCCTGCAGATCGCGGCCCGTGTAGGCGACGTTCTTCGCGGCGGGGACGGGACGGCGGTCGGCTCTGGCCACGAGCGCCCGCCACGCGCGGGGGACGTCCTCGCAGCCGTTGGCGGCGCACCAGTCGAAGAAGCGGGTCAGGAACCGCTCGTTGCTCCTGGCCATCTCCTCAAGCTCGCGGCCCCAGTCGGCCGGGCTGTGGTTCCACGTGCCGTCGAGGACCATCGTGCGGACCTGGCGAGGGAAGAGGCGGGCGTAGGCCTGGCCGTAGAAGCCGGCGTAGGAGGCGCCGTAGTAGTTGAGCTCGGCGCCGCCGAGGGCCTTCCTGATGGCCTCCATGTCGCGCGCGTGGTCGGCGGAGCTCATGTTGGCGAAGAGCACGGGATCGGCCTGGCGGCAGACCTCGGCCTGCCCGCGGTTGGTGTCGGACAGCCTGCCGAAGTCGGCGTCGTCCCGCGGGAAGGCGGGGAGCGGGACGCGGGTCCACAGGCAGGGCAGGCCGGTGCTGAGGCCGCCGAACTGGGCGCCGTAGCCCCGGGTGTCCCACGTGACGACGTCCATGCGATTGCGCAGGTCGGCCCACCAGCCGGACATCGACTGGGTGAGGGCGACGCCGGGGCCACCCGGGCCGCCGTAGGCGATCAGGGCGACGCCCTTCGCAGGGCCGGTCGCGGGGAGACGGCCCAGCTTGAGGGTGATCCGGCGACCCGCCGGGGCCGCCCAGTCGGCGGGGACCTGCAGGTCGGCGCATTGCATGCCGACCTTGTCGTCAGGACAGGGGCTCCAGTCGAGTGAGGCGGACGCGGGCTGGGCACGCAGCCCGCCCCCGGCCGTCAGCAGGACCAATGCCAGGGCGATGGACTTCAGCATGCCGTAACGATGCTTGAAGGGGCGGGCCTGGCGCGTCGGACCACGGTTTGATCTTTCGGGGCCCGCATCAGACCTGGGTTTGTCATCCCGACCGATGCCGGGCGAGAAGTTCCAGGGTGAGCGTGTGGAGCCGTTCGGCGGCCGCCGGGTCGAACGCGGACGGCTCCAGGGGCATCGGCCGGTCCCGCAGCCAGGCGGTGAGCGGTGCGGCGGGCGGCTGGTCGATGAGGGCGACGATGGGCCGGATGCCCTCCTCGACCGGCATCCCGTGCCGCCTCAGCGCCCGCGCGTGCGAGGCCGTCGTCGCGTCGTACTCGCCGGCCACGCTCGTCGCGACCCCTCCCGGATGGACCAGCGCGTACGGCGTCCGCCCGCCGTGCCGTGCGGCGTACGCCACCCCGAGCAGGTCGTTGCCCTTCCCCGCCTGGAGCTGGGCCGTCACGCCGTCGTAGCCGCGTTCGAGCATGACGTCGTCCCAGCGGATCATGTCCGCCGGCTGCCCGGGGCCTGAGACGTTCACGATCAGCCGGGGCGCGTGCAGGCCGTGGCTGAGCAGGAAGCGGCTCAGGTAGTCGAGGGCGAACGTCCCCTCCAGCCCGTCCGCGGTCACGTACCGGTGCGTACGGAAGAACCGCGCGCACAGCACGAGCGCGTCCACCTCCGGGAACCGCACGTTGACCTCGTCGATCACCCGCCGGTTCGCGCCGACCAGGCTCAGGTCGGCCCCGACGAACACGGCCCCGGGCGGCGCCTTGGCCGGGTCCCGCCCGACGACGACCACCGTGTCGCCGCGCTCCAGGTACGTACGGGCGAGCGCCCGCCCCATCCCGTCGGTGCCACCGGTGATCACCAGCGTCTTCATGCGACCTCCGCCGGCGCCAGGACGACGCCGATCGTCAGAGGACGCGGATCCAACCGCTCCGAATATGAACTCATGGGTTCAACGTAACGATCCACAAGGTCAGTATGCAACCGGCAAGACCACGAATATGAACCAGCTAGTACAATCAACGGCATGACAACGCGCGGACGGATCGACAAGCGGCAGGCGATCCTGGACGGCGCGTTCACCGTGTTCGCACGGGAGGGCTACGCGCAGGCGTGCGTCCAGGACATCGCACGCGAGTCAGGCGTCGCCAAGCCGACGGTCTACAACCACATGACCGACAAGGCCACACTGTTCGTGAACGCCCTGGAGGTCGCCGCGCAGACCGCCCTCGCCGAACGCATCGCCGCCCTGGAGCCGCTCGCCACCCCCGGGGACGACCTGCGGGCCACGCTGGACGAGGTCGCCCACGCGCTCCTGCGCCTGCACACCGACAGCCGCTCGTGCGCCCTGAAACGGCTGCTCCACTCGGAGATCAACCACCTCCCCGACATCCTGGAGATCGTCAAGGAGAGCGGCCCCGACCGGCTCAACCAGGCCCTGGCCGACCGGCTGGCCCGCCTCGCGCTCGCCGGCCGGCTGCGCGCCGCCGACCCCGACCTGGCGGCCGAGCAGTTCATGGCGCTGCTCCTCGGCCCCCTGGAGGCCCGCTCCCGCCTCGGCACCCGCACACTCGAAAAGGCGGAGCTACGCACCATGGCCGCGGCCGCGGTCGACACCTTTCTCCGCGCCTGGGCCACCCCCTGACCGGCGCGGCACCCCGACCGGTTCCCCACCGCCGGCCACGGCGACCAGCGGCGCATCTTCCCGGCGTCGCGCCGTGTCGACGAGATCGGCATGGAACCCGCCGTCGAGAACAGCGCCGGCACCGACGACCCGGGCTCGGCCGGCAGCGCCCTGACCTCGTGGAGTCCGGCGGATGACGGTCGCCTTGGCCTCCCGATGAGCGTGATGCCGGCCCCCGATCTCTTGTCCAGGGCCAGGACGTCGATCTCGTGCTCGGCCGGCCCCTTCTGGTCGTTGACGACCGTCATCATGCAGGCGTTCCCCCTGAGGGCGGGATCGGCGTGGGCACGGAGCCAGTCCCTGGTGAAAGGAAACGGGGGTGTCCGGCGCTCACCAGCGCGTCCACGGGCCGTCGGAATCAGGTCGCGACGAAAAACCGGGTGCCCGCCTCCGTGCGAGAGGAGGCGGGCACCCGGGCGGGGAACCGGACTACTTGGAGTTGGCCTTCAGGTAGTCGCTGTTCATCTGGGCGATGGCGTCCAGCGGGATGCCCTTCGGGCACACCGCCGTGCACTCGCCGGTGTTGGTGCAGCCGCCGAAGCCCTCGGCGTCCATCTGGTCCACCATGGCCTTGGCCCGCGACAGCCGCTCGGGCTGGCCCTGCGGCACCAGGCTCAGGTGGGTGATCTTGGCGGCGGTGAACAGGGAGGCCGAGCCGTTCGGGCAGGCCGCGACGCAGGCGCCGCAGCCGATACAGGTGGCCGCGTCGAACGCCGCGTCGGCGTCCTCCTTGCGCACCGGGATGCTGTGCGCGTCGGGGGCCGAGCCGGCCGGCACCGAGACGAAGCCGCCGGCCTGGATGATCCGGTCGAACGCGCTGCGGTCGACGACCAGGTCCTTCACGACCGGGAACGGCGCCGCCCGCCACGGCTCGATGGTGATCGTGGCGTCGTCCTCGAAGTGGCGCATGTGCAGCTGGCACGTCGTCGTGGCGCGCTGTTCGCCGTGGGCCACGCCGTTGATGACCATGCCGCACATGCCGCAGATGCCCTCGCGGCAGTCGTGGTCGAAGGCGATCGGGTCGTCACCCTCCAGGATGAGACGCTCGTTCAGGACGTCGAGCATCTCGAGGAAGGACATGTCCGGGGAGACGTCCTCCACGCGGTACGTCACCATCCGGCCCGCGTCCGAGGGTCCGCTCTGACGCCAGACCTTGAGGGTCAGGTTCACTTGTAGCTCCGCTGGGTCATCTTGACGTACTCGTACTCGAGCGGTTCCTTGTGCAGGACGGGCCCGTCCGGGGTGCGCTCCCAGGCCGAGACATGCGCGAAGTTCTCGTCGTCGCGCAGGGCCTCGCCGTCGGCGTCCTGCGACTCGGCCCGGAAGTGGCCGCCGCACGACTCGGTGCGGATCAGGGCGTCGAGGCACATGAGCTCGGCCAGGTCGAAGAAGTCGGCGACGCGGCCGGCCTTCTCCAGCACCTGGTTCAGCTCCTCGGCGGTGCCGCTCACCTTGACGTTCTGCCAGAACTCCTCGCGCAGCTCGGGGATGCGCTCCAGGGCCTTGCGCAGCGACTCCTCGGTGCGCTCCATGCCGCAGTAGTCCCACATGAGCTTGCCGAGCTCGCGGTGGAAGGAGTCGGGGGTACGGGTGCCGTTCACCGACATCAGCCGCTCGATCTTGGTACGCACCTTGATCTCGGCCTCGGCCACGGCCTCCTCGTCGACGTCGCCGAACGGCCCGTCGGCCAGGTAGTCGCCGATGGTCGTCGGCAGCACGAAGTAGCCGTCGGCCAGGCCCTGCATCAGCGCGGAGGCGCCGAGGCGGTTGGCGCCGTGGTCGGAGAAGTTGGCCTCGCCGATGACGAACAGGCCGGGAATCGTCGACTGCAGGTCGTAGTCGACCCACAGCCCGCCCATCGTGTAGTGGACGGCCGGGTAGATGCGCATCGGCACGTCGTACGGGTTCTCGCCGGTGATGCGCTCGTACATCTCGAAGAGGTTGCCGTACTTCTTCTCGACGGCGTCGCGGCCGAGGCGGTTGATCGCGTCGCGGAAGTCGAGGTAGACGCCGAGCCCGCCGGGGCCGACGCCGCGGCCCTCGTCACAGACGTTCTTGGCGGCGCGGGAGGCGATGTCACGCGGGACGAGGTTGCCGAACGCCGGGTAGATGCGCTCCAGGTAGTAGTCGCGCTCCTCCTCCGGGATGTCGCCGGGTGCGCGGGTGTCGTTCTTCTTCAGCGGCACCCAGACGCGGCCGTCGTTGCGCAGCGACTCCGACATGAGCGTGAGCTTCGACTGGTATTCGCCCGACACCGGGATGCAGGTCGGGTGGATCTGCGTGTAGCAGGGGTTGGCAAAGTACGCGCCGCGCTCATGCGCCCGCCAGATCGCCGTGGTGTTGCAGCCCTTGGCGTTCGTGGACAGGAAGAAGACGTTGCCGTAGCCGCCGGTGGCGAGCACCACGGCGTCCGCGAAGTGGCGCTCGATCTCGCCGGTCACCATGTCGCGCACGATGACACCGCGCGCCCGCCCGTCGGAGACGATCAGGTCGAGCATCTCGTGCCGGGTGTGCATGGTGACGGTCCCGGCCGCGATCTGCCGCTCCAGCGCCTGGTACGCCCCCAGCAGCAGCTGCTGGCCCGTCTGGCCGCGGGCGTAGAAGGTACGGGAGACCTGGGCGCCGCCGAAGGAGCGGGTGTCGAGCAGGCCGCCGTACTCGCGGGCGAACGGCACTCCTTGCGCCACGGCCTGGTCGATGATGTTCACCGAGACCTCGGCCAGGCGGTAGACGTTCGACTCGCGGGCGCGGAAGTCGCCGCCCTTCACGGTGTCGTAGAACAGGCGGTAGATGCTGTCGCCGTCGCCGCGGTAGTTCTTCGCGGCGTTGATGCCGCCCTGGGCGGCGATGGAGTGGGCGCGGCGCGGGGAGTCCTGGTAGCAGAACGACGTGACGTTGTAGCCCAGCTCGCCCAGCGTCGCGGCGGCCGAGCCGCCCGCGAGGCCGGTGCCGACCACGATCACGTGAAGCTTGCGCTTGTTGGCCGGGTTGACCAGCCTGGCGCTGAACTTGCGCTTCTCCCAGCGGCCCTCGATCGGGCCCTCGGGAGCCTTGGCGTCCCGGATCTCGGGGCCTTCGGTGTACTTCACTTGATTACTCCGAACATGATCGCGAGGGGCGGAGCCAGGAAGCCGACCACGAGCACCACGGAGACCGCGGCGGCGGTGACGCGCAGGGCGCGGTAGCGGTTGCGGTTGGCCCAGCCGAGCGTCTGGAAGGCGCTCCAGATGCCGTGGCGCAGGTGCAGGCCGACCATGACGACGGCCACCACGTAGATGAGCGTGACCCACCAGCGGGACGCGTCGAAGCCGGAGACCATCCGGTCGGCGGGAGCGGAGTCGAAGCCCTCCGGGTTGACCACGCCGAAGGTCAGGTCGAGCAGGTGCCAGATGACGAAGAGCAGGATCGTCACGCCGCCGAACCGCATGATGTGCGTGGCGTAGCCGTTGGCCTGCGACTTCTTGGCGACGTACTTGACCGGACGGGCGTGCGAGGCACGGCGCGACAGCGAGATGGCCGCCCACATGTGCATGACGACCGACACGACCAGCACGATCTCCAGGATCGTCAGCAGCGTGCGGTAGGGGGCGATCGGCTCCAGCAGTGTGCGCAGGGCGTGCGCGTACTCGTTGAACGAGTCGCGACCAAAGAAGATCTTGAGGTTGCCGAGCATATGGGCGACGAGGAAGAGGACCATCACGGCGCCCGTGACGGCCATGACGACTTTCTTGCCGTTCGACGAGCCGAGGAACCCGCCGGGCCTCTTCCGCGCTGGAGCCTTCTTGGGGGAGTTAACAGGCGCGGTCGCGGAACCGCGCTCTATCGTGGCAGTCACGATTTCTGACGCTAGATATCCAGCATTGATCCGTCCAAGTCATCACAGGTCTGGTTTCGATAGCTTGACGCTATGATGTGGGTCGGGGCGGCCTTATGCCGGCCTCAAGCCGCGCGGGTGCGAGGAATATCACATGCAGTTGCAACAGCTCGCGTACTTCGTCGCGGTCGCCGAGAGCAGGCACTTCACCCAGGCGGCCGAGCGCATGCGGGTCGCGCAGCCGTCGCTGAGCAAGCAGATCAAGGCCCTGGAGGCCGACCTCGGCGCGCCGCTGTTCTCCCGGGCGCGCGGCAACGTCACCCTCACCGCGGCCGGGGAGGCGCTGCTGCCGCTCGCCCGCCGCATCCTGGCCGACGCCGACACCGCCCGCCAGGAGGTCGCTCAGCTCGCCGGGCTGCGCCGCGGCCGCGTACGCCTCGGGGCCACGCCGTCGCTCTGCGCCGGGCTGCTGGCCGACGCGCTGGCCCGCTTCCACCGGGCCTACCCCGGGATCGAGCTGCTGGTGGAGGAGGGCGGCTCGCGTGACCTGGTCAGGGCGCTGGCCCGGGGCCAGCTCGACCTGTCGCTGATCATCATGCCGCTGCAGAGCGACGATCCCTCGCTGGCGACGCAGGAGATCCTGCGGGAGAACCTCGTCGTCGTCACCCCCTCCCACGAGCACGTGAAGGGACCGTACCTGCGCATCGAAGACCTGCGCGGCCGGCAGATGGTGATGTTCCGGCGCGGCTACGACCTGCGCGAGGCCACGCTGGCGGCCTGCCGCCAGGCCGGGTTCGAGCCGCGGTTCGCGGTGCAGGGCGGGGAGATGGACGCGGTGCTGCGGTTCGTGGAGGCGGGCCTGGGCGTGGCCGTGGTGCCGTCGATGGTGCTCGACGGGCGTCCCGGCCTGTCGGGCACGCCGCTGGCGCCGCCGGGGCTCAGCCGGACGATCGCCCTCGCCCACCGCAAGGATGTCGAGCCCACCAGAGCGGCGCAGGCCTTTCGGGAGACCTTGCTCACCTTTGTCGTAGAAGCTGGGCACGAGGGCACGCTTCCCCAAGGCGTAGAACTCATCGCAGAATGACCATCAAGGCTTCCGATCCCCCGAAGAGGCGCGTGTGACGGCAAATCTCTCCGAAACGCTGACGCTGCTCCTCATCGAGGACGACGACGGCGACGCGTTCCTCGTCGAAGAGCTGCTCAAACAGGCCGTCGCGCCACCCAAGATCTTCCGTGCGCGCAGCCTCGAGGAGGCCAAGTCCAAGCTCTCCGCCGACATCCAGTGCGTCCTCGTGGACCTCTCCCTGCCCGACGCCAGCCACCTGGAGGCGCTGGAGGAGGTGCTCGCGCTGGCCCCGCACACCGCCGTGCTGGTGCTGACCGGCCTGCGCGACGTCCACGTGGGCGTCTCGGCCGTGCAGTCGGGCGCCCAGGACTACCTCGTCAAGCAGGACATCGACGCCCGGCTGCTGGCCAGGTCGATCCGGTACGCGATGGAGCGCAAGCGCGCCGACCTGGCCCATGTCCGCCTCGTCCAGGCGGAGCTGACGGCCAAGGAGAACGCCCGGCTGGAGAGCGCCCTGCTGCCCGGTCCGCTGCTGCGGACGCGGGCCATCGAACACCTCACCCGGTATCTGCCGGGCAGCGGCGGCACTCTGGCCGGCGACTTCTTCGACACCGTGCAGACGCCCGACGGCGCGGTGCACGTCGTGGTCGGCGACGTGTGCGGGCACGGCCCCGACGAGGCCGCGCTGGGCGTGGCGCTGCGCATCGCCTGGCGCTCCCTGGTGCTGGCCGGGCAGACCGGCGACACGCTGCTGCGTACGCTCGACCTCCTGCTGCGCGCCGAGCGCAAGGCCCCCGAGATCTTCACCACCCTGTGCACGGCCACGATCTCCCCCGACCTGTCCCACGCCCGCATGCGCGTGGTCGGGCACCCTCCCCCGGTGCTCGTGCGCGACGGCGTGATCGAGGTGGTGGACGGCACGCCCTCGGGCCCGCCGCTGGGGATCTTCCCCGACGCCGAGTGGACGATGATCGACGTGCCGCTGGGGCAGGAGTGGACGATGATGCTCTACACCGACGGCCTGATCGAGGCCGCCGCGGGCGAACGCGAGGAGTTGCTCGGCGTCGAGGGCCTGGTCGACCTCGTACGCCGACAGGGCGGCGTCGACCTCGACCGGCTCATCACCCACGTGGGCACCCTGAGCGACGACCTGGCCGTGGTCCTGCTGCGCAGGAGGAGTTCGTGAGCATCCATCCGCTGCCGCCGCCGAAGGAGCCGACGGGGGTCGGCCGGCTGCCGGTCGTCCGCTGGTTCCTGGTCATCGGGACGCTCGCGGGCCTGACGTTCGCGGGCGGGTTCGTGATCGTCATGACGATGATCGGCGACACCCTCGACCTCGCCCCGCGGCCGGAGGTGACGGCGCAGATCGGCCGGCTCAACACGGCCCTGCTCGTGCTGTTCGGGCTGCTGCTCGCCTGCGGCCTCGTGCTGGTCTTCATCGTCCGCTTCGCCGTGCTGAAACCCATCGACCAGCTCACCGACCAGGTCCGCGCGGTGGCCGCCGGCGACTTCGACCGCGACCTGCACGTCGACCGCCCGGCGGAGCTCGCGGAGCTGTCCAGCCACATCGACTCCATGCGCGACCGCATCGTGTCGGCCTGGCGGGTGGCCAGCGACCAGGCCGAGGAGCTGCGCAGGTCCAACAGCGAGCTGGAGCAGTTCGCGTACGTCGCCAGCCACGACCTGCAGGAGCCGCTGCGCAAGGTCGCGAGCTTCACGCAGATGCTGGAGCAGCGCTACGCCCCCGAGCTCGACGACCGGGCCCGGCAGTACATCCACTACGCGGTCGACGGCGCCAAGCGCATGCAGCTGCTGATCAACGACCTGCTCGACTTCTCCCGCGTGGGCCGCGTCACCGGCGGCAGGTCCCCCACGGAGACCGGCGCGGTGCTGGACCGGGCGCTCGACAACCTCTCGGCCGCCATCGACGACACCTCGGCCACCGTCACCAGGGACGAGCTGCCCCGGGTCGACGGCAACCCCACGCAGCTCACCCAGCTGTTCCAGAACCTCATCGAGAACGCCATCAAATTCCGCTCCGAGGAGCCGCCACGCATCCACATCGGGGCCCGGCGCGCGGGCGACATGTGGGAGTTCAGCTGCTCCGACAACGGCATCGGCGTCGAGCCCAAGTACGCCGACCGCATCTTCCTCATCTTCCAGCGCCTCCACCCGCGGGAGGTCTATCCGGGGACTGGCATCGGACTGGCACTCTGCCGGAAGATCGTCGAATACCACGGCGGACAGCTGTGGCTCGACGGCGAGACCGAGAGCCGGGGCGCGACGTTCCGCTGGACCCTACCGGCGGCGGGAGACCGATGACGAACGAATGGCGGCCCATCGAGGTGCTGCTGGTGGAGGACGACCAGGGCGACATCCTGCTGACGCGAGAGGCGTTCGACCTGAACAAGGTGCGCAACCGGCTGAGCGTCGTCAACGACGGCGAGCAGGCGATGGCGTTCCTGCGCCAGGAGGACGGCTACGCCGACGCGCCACGCCCCGACCTCATCCTGCTCGACCTCAACCTGCCCCGGATGGGCGGCCTGGAGGTGCTGCGCGAGGTCAAGGACGACGTCGGCCTGCGGACCATCCCCGTGGTCATCCTGACGACGTCTCAGGCCGAGGAGGACATCCTGCACAGCTACCGGCTGCATGCCAACGCGTACGTCTCCAAGCCCGTAGATTTCGAGCAATTCATCCGAGTTGTCCGTCAGATAGATAATTTTTTCGTCACTGTGGTTAAGTTGCCCGTTCATGGGAATCGGGCTTGAGCACGTACGTGACAGGAATCACAGCCAGTCATCGAAAAAGTGAGTGACGTCGCTCACAAATTTCGATCCTGTCGTCGTAACGTATCCCCCACCAACGCGCGCCCGTGCGGATCCGGCCGTGAGCGCGCCCAGCGAAACGACACCACGGACCCCCTGCGCGACGGGTCCGCGGGAGGTGGAGAGGTCCGCGATGACCCAGACGACGCCCGAAGCCCCGATGAGAAGGCAGCGTGCGCAGGTCAAAGTGCGCACCCTGCGCACAGACAGATGGTGGCTGGTCCCGTTCCTGACATTCCTCGGGCTCAGCTCGTTCCTCGTCTACGGTGTATGGGCGATCATCGACAACAGCATCTTCGTCGAGCCCTACATCGCCCCGTTCGCCTCGCCCTGCCTGGCCGCGGTGACGTGCCCCGAGGGGGCTCAGCTGTTCGGGTGGGCGCCGATCGGCGACTGGTACACGCTGTCACCGGGGCTGCTCATCCTGGCGCTGCCCGGCGGTTTCCGGCTGACGTGCTACTACTACCGCAAGTCCTACTACCGCTCGTTCTGGCTGTCGCCGCCCGCGTGCGCCGTGCAGGAGCCCCACGGGAAGTACACCGGTGAGCGGCGGTTCCCGCTGATCATCCAGAACGTCCACCGGTACTTCTTCTACGCGGCGATCGTCATCGGCCTCGTCCTGGCCTACGACGCCGTGCTCGCGGTCGTGCACAAGCCGCTCGGCCTGGGGTCCTGGATCCTGATCGCCAACGCCGTCCTGATCAACGCCTACACGCTGTCGTGCCACTCCTGCCGGCACATCACCGCGGGCAGGCTCAACCACTTCTCCCGCCACCCGCTGCGGTACCGGGCCTGGACGTTCGTCTCCAAGCTCAACGCCAAGCACCAACCCCTCGCGTGGGCCTCGATGTTCTCGGTCATGGGCGCCGACTTCTACGTCCGCATGGTGGCCAAGGGCATCATCGCCTTCCCGTACGCGTAAGGACCAGCTTCAGTGGAAAACACGCACAACACAGAGCGTCACGAATACGACGTCGTCGTCATCGGCGCCGGCGGCGCCGGGCTGCGGGCCGCGATCGAGGCCCGCCAGCAGGGCAAGAGGACGGCGATCGTCTGCAAGTCGCTGTTCGGCAAGGCGCACACCGTCATGGCCGAGGGCGGCGCCGCCGCGGCGATGGGCAACGTCAACCCGGACGACAACTGGATGGTGCACTTCCGTGACACCATGCGGGGCGGCAAGTTCCTGAACAACTGGCGGATGGCCGAGCTGCACGCCAAGGAGGCACCCGACCGGGTCTGGGAGCTCGAGGCCTGGGGCGCGCTGTTCGACCGCACCAAAGACGGCAAGATCAGCCAGCGGAACTTCGGCGGGCACGAGTACCCGCGGCTCGCACACGTGGGCGACCGTACCGGCCTGGAGATGATCCGCACCCTGCAGCAGCGCGTCGTCGCGCTCCAGCAGGAGGACCACGAGACGCACGGCGACTACGAGGCCTACATCAAGGTCTTCGCCGAGTGCACGGTCACCCGGCTGCTCAAGGACGGCGACCGGATCTCGGGCGCGTTCGGCTACTGGCGCGAGTCCGGAAATTTCGTGCTTTTCGATGCTCCCGCGGTGGTCCTCGCGACCGGCGGCATCGGCAAGTCGTACGTCGTCACCTCCAACTCCTGGGAGTACACCGGCGACGGCCACGCCCTGGCCCTGCTCGCCGGCGCGAACCTCATCAACATGGAGTTCATCCAGTTCCACCCCACCGGGATGGTCTGGCCGCCCTCCGTGCGCGGCATCCTCGTCACCGAGTCCGTACGCGGTGACGGCGGCGTGCTGCGCAACTCCGAGGGCAAGCGCTTCATGTTCGACTACATCCCCGAGGTGTTCAAGCACCAGTACGCCACCACCGAGGAGGAGGCCGACCGCTGGTACACCGACCAGGCCAACAACCGGCGCCCGCCGGAGCTGCTGCCGCGTGACGAGGTGGCCCGCGCGATCAACGCCGAGGTGAAGGCCGGGCGCGGATCCCCGCAGGGCGGCGTCTTCCTCGACGTCTCCACCCGGCTGCCCGCCGAGGAGATCAAGCGGCGGCTGCCGTCGATGCACCACCAGTTCAAGGAGCTGGCCGACGTCGACATCACCGCCGAGCCCATGCAGGTGGGCCCGACCTGCCACTACGTCATGGGCGGCGTCGAGGTCGACGCCGACACCGGCGCGGCGGCCGTGCCCGGTCTGTTCGCGGCCGGCGAGGTGTCCGGCGGCATGCACGGCTCCAACCGGCTGGGCGGCAACTCGCTGTCCGACCTGCTGGTCTTCGGCCGCCGGGCGGGCGCGGGCGCGGCGGCGTACGTCGACGAGCTGGCCGGCCGCCCCAAGGTGCTCCCGGAGCAGGTGGAGTCCGCGCGGCAGGAGGCCCTCGCGCCGCTCGGCCGCAGCGGCGACAACCCGTACGAGGTGCACCACGAGCTCCAGCGGACGATGAACGACCTGGTCGGCATCATCCGCAAGGCCGAGGAGGTCTCCGAGGCCCTGCAGGTCGTCGAGAAGCTCAAGGAACGCGTCAAGATGGTCGGGGCGGCCGGTTCCGCCGTCTACAACCCGGGTTGGCATCTCGCGATCGACCTGCGCAACATGGTGTTGGTGTCGGAATGCGTGGCGCGCGCCGCGCTCATGCGCGAGGAGAGCCGCGGCGGCCACACGCGCGACGACTTCCCGGCGATGGACCCGAAGTGGCGCCGCAAGCTGCTCCTCTGCTCCGTGGGCGACGGCTCCGCCGTCAAGGTGGCGGAGAAGGCGCAGCCGCAGATGCGCGACGACCTCATCACGCTGTTCGACCGGGACGAGCTGAAGAAGTACCTCACCGACGAAGAGATGGCCGAGTTCGACGGGATAGCGAAGTCATGAGCTACAAGGCAAAGTTCAAGGTCTGGCGCGGTGAGGGCGGCGAGGGCAGGCTCGAGGACTTCACCGTGGAGGTCAACGAGGGCGAGGTCGTCCTCGACATCATCCACCGCCTCCAGGCCACCCAGGCGCCCGACCTCGCGGTGCGCTGGAACTGCAAGGCGGGCAAGTGCGGCTCGTGCAGCATGGAGATCAACGGCAAGCCCCGGCTCGGCTGCATGACGCGCATGTCCACCTTCGACGAGGACGAGACCATCACGGTCACCCCGATGCGGACGTTCCCCGTCATCAAGGACCTCGTCACCGACGTGTCGTACAACTACCAGAAGGCCCGGGAGATCCCGTCCTTCACGCCGCCGGCCGGCGTCCGGCCGGGCGAATACCGGATGAAGCAGGTCGACGTCGAGCGGTCCCAGGAGTTCCGCAAGTGCATCGAGTGCTTCATGTGCAACAACGTCTGCCACGTCATCCGCGACCACGAGGAGAACAAGAGCAACTTCTCCGGTCCGCGCTTCCTCATGCGGATCGCCGAGCTCGACATGCACCCGTACGACGTGGCCGACCGGCAGGAGGCGGCGCAGGAGGAGCACGGGCTCGGCTACTGCAACATCACCAAGTGCTGCACCGAGGTGTGCCCCGAACACATCAAGATCACCGACAACGCGCTGATCCCGATGAAGGAACGCGTGGTCGACCGCAAGTACGACCCGCTGGTCTGGCTCGGCGACAAGATCTTCAGGCGCAAGTAGCCGCGTGAAACGCAACGGCGGGGGCCGGTCGTGACGACCGGCCCCCGCCATGCTGTCCGGGTGCGGCTACTTCTTGCGGCGCGAGCCCTTGCGCCGGCCGCCGGGCTGCGGTTGCTCCTCGGTCACGGGCAGCGGCTGCACGGCCGTCGCCTCCACGTCGGGCGGCAGGTACGGCGGCGGCTCGTATCCCTCGCCGGGGTCGTCCGAAACGGGCTTCTTCGGGGTGAACAGCGAGCCCGGTTCCATCCAGGGCTCCGCGTCGCCCGCCTCCGCGGCCGAGGCGGGGCCGAGCGGCGGCGCCGGCCCCTCGTACGGGTCGGCGCCGCCCGGCGGGATGTCGCCCGGGAGCGGCTCCGGGGCGATCACCGGCTCGAACAGGCTCCGCTCACGCGCCGGCTCGTCCGGCTCGCGGGGCGGCTCGTGCGGCTCGGGCGGCTCGGGCGGCTCGTTGGTGGAGACGAACTCCTCCGGACGCAGCACCACGGGCTCCGGCGGCGTGGGTGGCTCCTGCGCGTACCCCTGGGGCGGGTACGGCGCGCTCGGCTCCGGATAGCCCGGGCCGTAACCGGGCTGGCCGCTCGGATAGGTCTGCACCGGTACGAAACTGATGATCGGCGCGTACGCCGTCCCGCCCGGGTAGCCGGGCGACGGGAAGCCGGCCGAGGCGTACCCGGGCCCTGCCGGGTAACCGCCCGCCGCAGGCATGTCCGGCCGCCCCATCTGCGGGCCCGCCTTCCGTACGGCGGCCGCGTGGGCCATGCGGCGCAGCCGTCCCTCGAAGATCAGCACGGCGAAGAGCGCGAGCAGCACCAGCACCAGCGCCGGGATGCTGAGCTGCTGCGCCATGGCCCGCTGGTCGTACTCGGGCGCCGCGTTGCGCAGCTCCAGCGGCACCTCCTCGGAGGAGGCAACCTGCGTCTCGCTCGGCACGACCGGCGGGATGGTCTCGGTCGGCGCGATGGCCGGCATCTCGACCGACTGCTCCGGGGTGGGCGTGGTCGGCACCACCGGGACCTCGGCGGACTGGGTGGGCAGCGGCTGCGGGTTCTGCGTGATGGCCGGCGGCGGGGTCGCGGGGGCGCTGGTGGTCTTCGTCGGCTTCGGAGACCTGGTGGTCTTCGTCGGGGTCGAGCTCGGAGTCGCGGTGACGGTCTTGGTGATCGTCGTCTCCGGCTGCTCCTGGTCTTCCGGGCCTTCGACCGTCGGCGAGCCGAGGGTCGTGGTGACCGTGACGGTCGTCTCGGGGACGATGTCGCAGACCTCGCCGACGTCACAGGGCGGGACGGCGGGGTCCAGCGCCACCGCGGCGCTCGCACTCTGCATGACGAACGGCGTCACCGCCACGCCCGTCAGGCCGAGCGCCAGGACGACAGCGGACACGGCTGTCGCTCTCCTGCGTGCCACCGGTGTCCTCCGCCGTAGTCCCGGAACCTTGGTCAAGGGAATACTAGTCGGGGAAAAGCAACAGTAAAGCCTCCTTTACAGCACCTTTTTCCGGTTACGGCCTCGTTGTACCGTGCCAATGATCCACAGGGTCGCCATCAGCGCGCCGACTCCCCCCGCGACCATGAACATCCCACGCTGGCCTTCGACAAGGCTCACGCTTTCACCATCCCTTACAGGCCTGGCGGACGTGGCCAGCTCCCAAGGCAACGGCGCCTCACTTCCGGCGCCTTCCCCCTGGAACGCGGCAATCCCCCCACTGGTAGCCGGCAACTGCACCCCACCAGGCACCTGCCCCGCCACACCGGGCACGCCCCCCGGCTGCCCTGCCACACCGGGCTGGCCCGCCACGCCGGGCTGCCCGCTGGTGACACCCGGCTGGCCGGCAGCGCCGGGCTGCCCTGTGGTCGCCCCCGGCTGACCGGCCACACCAGGCTGCCCCGCGGTGACACCCGGCTGGCCCGCCACGCCGGGCTGCCCCCCAGCGACACCCGGCTGACCCGCGGTTCCCTGCTGACTGCCGCTCGTACCAGCCTGACCGGTCGCCGCATCCGGGTTGGCTCCTTGCTGACCGGTCACTCGCGGCCCGCCTCCCACGGCACGCGGCGCGTCGGACAGAGTCTGCGGCGAAACCCCGGCCGAGGCGTCGGCGCCACCTTGCCCGGGGCCCTGCGCGAGCACTCGCCCGACTCCGTCGGCCCGTCCTCCGCCATCGGCCTGTCCAGGCCGGCGCTCCACGGCTTCGACCCGCGCGACCCGCCGCTCATCCACTGCGCCGTCGCCGTCAGGATCGACGTGGGCCACGCCCAGCCTGTCGGGAACCTCCGCAACCGGCGTTCCCCCTGCACCGTCCTGAGCCGAAGCACCCTCGCCATCCGCCTGACCGGAGACTCCCGCCACAACACCGACCCCAACGGGCCGCCCGTCCGCATCCGTACGGACAAGGGGCCGCGATCCGGTGGCGGCGGGCCTCCCCGAGCCGGACGGACCGGTCCCGGCAGCGGGCTGGCGCGTACCAGCGGACGGCGAGCCCGTACCGGCGGCGGGCGGGCGCGCGCCGATGGTGGCCGAGCGTGGGATGACGACGCCCGTCAGTTGCCCGGTGGCGGTACCGGTCGCGTTCGTGGAGGTGCCGGTCTGCGCCGGATCGGTCGTGTCGGCATCGAACTTCTGGACGGTCAGAGCGGCGGTCCCGCTCATCGTGGTCAGCCCGCCGTCCGAGGCGGAGCGCATCCTGGCCACCGCCGCGAGCACCACTTCCTCGGCCCCGGCGGGCGCGGTCACCGTGACGTCCACGGCCCGCTCGCCGCTGACGTTCCCCAGCCGGCACACCCGCGCTCCGGTCGGCCCACCGCCCACCGCGGCCGACTCACCAGCGGCAGCCGGCGCCTCCACCGCGCCCGACGTTCCCACTCCGGCCGGGGCCTCCACCGCAGTAGCCGTTCCCCCCGCGACGGGCGCCTCCACAGCAGCCTGTACGCCCGCGGGAGGCGTCCCCTCGGCAACCGGCGTGCCCCCGGCAGCGGGCGCCTGCGCGGCGGTCAGTGCCTCCGCCGTAGTCGGCATGCCCACGGCGGTGAGGGCCTGCGCGGCCAGCCCGCTCTCCGCACGCCCGAAACCGGCCTCTGTCACAGCAGCGGCGCCAGGAACCCCGGTCGCACCGCCACCGAGACCACTACCGGGACCGCCATCGGCGCCCGTAACAGCACCAGCGCCTGCTCCGGCCCCAAGGCCCGGCGTACCGCCCGGATCACCGCCCGCCGGTACGCAGGACACCTCACCCAGCGCCTCCGCCGGGTTGGCCGCCACCGCGACCTTGGCTCCACGGCCCATGCCGTTCAGGCGCACCCTGAAGCGCTGCACATCGCCGGTCCTGACCCACTTTCCGGTGCCGTCGGCCGCGTTCTCCCGCTCGAGCACCAGCGAAACCCCCGTCGCCGCCCACGGAACAGAGGGAACCGCCGCCAGAATCAGGGCCCCGGCAATGATCCAGCCACGCCGCATCATTCCAGCTCCCCCGCTGCGACAAATCACATGGAGTAACCATTGTGTCACAGAGAGGCACGACCCAATCCTAATGCCCTAGTCGCGGACGAGGAGATTCTCGACCGTCTTCATGACCGGAAGATCAGCTCCGAGCCAGTCCACGGAGTAGTACTCCCCCGGCCCCAGCCACCGCAACGCCAGGTGTTCGCGGGCCTGCGGGGTGCCCGAGGCCAGGGAGCACAACCAGACACGCATGACGTACCCGTCGGCGAGCGGCCAGTCGTCGCCGACGCGTTCGCCCACGGCGATCTCCACGCCGAGCTCCTCCCGGCACTCCCGCACGAGCGCCGCCTCCTCGCCCTCGCCAGGATCGACCTTGCCGCCGGGAAACTCCCAGCCACCGGCGAGCGCAGCAGGCTCGGCGCGCTGCGCCGCCAGCACCCGCCCGCCGGAGGCGACGATCACTGCGGCCACGACCACGACCGCGCTCATGTGGTGACTGTCCTCATAGCGTGGAATTCTGCAGCCTTTTCAGCTGCTCCTGAACATCGGGGTTCTGCAGGGGACGGGTGAAGCCCACCCGGTTCGTACGCGACTCGTAGCTCGTGACCTTGATGGGCCCGCACAGCCGGCAGCGTGCCTCCAGCATCTTGCCCTTCGACACGACCAGCCCGACGTGTCCGGGGTTGTCGGGGGACGTCCCCGGCCCGGAATTGAAGAACACCAGGTCTCCAGGCTGCTCCTGCCCTTCTAACACCTTCACGCCGAACGGCCACTGCCCGAACGTCGTACGCGGGATCGACAACCCCGCCTCCCGGTAGGCCGCGTAGATGACCCCCGAGCAGTCGAACGCGTCGGGCCCGGTGCCGCCCCACAGGTACGGCTTGCCGCGCTGCTCCAGCGCGTACGCCAGAATCTTGGCCACGACGTCGCTCGGCGCGGCGTCGACCAGCGGTTCGTCGCACTCCTCCGACGCCTGCGGCGGCACCTCGACCTCGCCCGACTGGGCGTAGGCGCGGGCGATCTCCTCGACCTGGTCGACGTACCACCAGGCGCGGTTGTAGACGAACAACGCGCGCCGCACGTTCTCGGGCGCGCCGTTGCGCTTGAGCATCTTCGCGGCGCCCAGGATGGCGTCGGCGGGGTTGTAGACGTCGCCCACGCCGTCGCCGTCACCGTCGGAGGCGTACCCGTTGAACGTCGACGACATCGGGACTCTGGCCTTGCCGCCCCACGTGGAGATGAGGAACTGCATCGGCCCTGCCGCGCCGGCGTGGTTGGTGCCGCTCTTGACGCCCGGCAGGCTGGAGCGGCCGTGGTCGGTCTCGCGCTTGCCCACGGCGGCCAGGATGTTCCACTGGACGCCGATCCGCTCGCCGTACTCCTGGTACAACGCCAGGTACTCGGACGGGATGTCGGAGGCCGCCGAGTCGGAGGCCTCCTCCACCTGCGCGGTGTCGTCGCAGTCGACGGCCGTGCCGCCGTTGTTGAGGAACGACGGCATCGAGATCAGCAGCATCGGCGAGACGATGACCGCCACGAGCAGGAGCGCCCCGGCCACGCCGATCAGCACGGCGAGGCGCGTCGGTGAGAGTCTCAACCCGAGGTGTCTCCCTCCTGGCCCTCGGTGGCCGGCAGGATGTCGTAGATGCGCCAATCGGATCCGAGCTGGCTCACCGTGACCGCGTAGTCCTCGGTGACGGCCTGGTCGGAGCTGTTGGAGTCGATCTGGCGGGTCGCGGTCACGACGAAGACGATGGAGCTCCTCTCGACCTGCCTGATCTCCTTCAGCCGCGCCGTGGCCGTGGAGACCAGCTGGTCGTCGCGCTCCTCCTCGACGGTGCCCGCCGACGTCCGGGTGCGGGCCAGCGTGTTGCCGAGCTCGGCGGTGGTGTACGCCTTGAGCCGCGCCGCGTAGGCCGCCGCGTCCTCGTCGTAGCGGAAGGTGCCGTACTCGGCGGTGAACCGCTCGGCGAGGTCGGCCGCCGCGGCGAGCTGCTCCTCGGTCATCGGCAGGTACGCGTACACGTCGAACGGCTTGTCGCTCGCCGTCGCCAGCGGCGTGCTGGACGCCACGGCGGCGCTGGTGGCCCGGGCCTCCGGCTCGGCCGGCTCGGGCTCGGGCGGATCGGACCAGAGCGTCAGGTAGAGGCCGACCGCCGCCAAGACCACGGCGATGGCGGCGAAGGCCACCCCCCGCCGGTCACCTGGCTGCGCCATGTATCAGTCCTTGTCCGGGTTGCTCGGTTTGAGCCAGAAGGGGACGGAGGGGCTTGCGCCGCCGTTGCCGCCGCCGTTGCCGCTGCCGCTGCCGCGCAGCCAGAGCGGCGGCGCCTCAGCGGTACGGGAGGACGGCTCGTCGGAGCCGAAGATCCGCGGCCCTGACGGCCGGGCCCCGCCGCTGGGACGCGACCCACCGGACCGCGCCCCGCCACCGGACCCGCCGGACCGCGACCCACCACCGGACCCGCCGAACAGCCCGCCACCGGACCGCGGACCGCCGCCGGAGCCGCCGGAGCCGCCGAACAGCCCACCGCCGGAGCCACGCGACCGCGACCCTCCGGACCGTGAGCCACCCGAGCCGCCCGAGCCACCGAACCGTGAGCCGCCGGAGCCGCCGGAGCCGCCGGAGCCGCCGAAGCGGGAGCTACGCGACCCCGCGGGGGTACGCGAGCCGCCCGCCGACCCGCCGCGCCGCGCCCAGCCACCGCCGGACCCACCGCCGAACCAGCCCCCAGCCGAGCCGCCACCTGAGCCGCCACCTGAGCCGCCACCTGAGCCGCTCGCGGAGGCGGCCGCCGCGGACCCGGACGAACCACCCGTCCCGCCGACCCGTGGCCCGCCACTTCTCGGGCGCGCGGCGCCGCCCAGGTTGAGCGGGGGCGCGGTGCCCCTGCGCGGTTCGAGCGAAGCCCGCGCCGCCGCCTTGCCACCCTGGTGGTCGGTGTCGAGCGGCGCCGCCGTCGCCGGGATGCGGGTGCCGGCGGGCGATCCCTCGCCCTCCTCACCGCGTACGCGCGCCTGCCCCGCCGCGGCCGTCGCCGCCGCGCCGGCCGGGTTGGCCACGCCCGCCGCCCTGATGAGCGGTTCGGCCTTGCGCAGCCCCCAGCGCCCGATCCGGGCCGAGGCGACCGGCGGCAGCACACCCACCGACCGCTCCAGCACGGACGAGCTGGCCGCCTCGCCGAGCATGCGGGTGGCCACCGTGTGACCGCTCATCGAGGCGAACAGGTGCTGGAACGGCCGCCGGTAGAAGAACACCGCGATCGTCAGCAGGGCCATGAACAACACTTGGAGCCCCCACGGCATGGCCGTGGAGATGATCAACGCGTAGCCGTACACGAGGACGCTGAGCACGATGGTCAGCACGGCCTGCCGCAGCAGCGTGCCGATGAGCATCTCCACCCAGCGCATGGCGACGATCCGGCCGCTGCCCGGATGCACGCCGATGAGCAGGAAGACCGGCCCGAGGATCAGCAACAACAGGAAGCCGACCTTCAGCACCAGCAACGAGACCGCCACCAGGAAGATCAGCAGACCCGCCACGATGGCCGCGATGAACGCGCCGACGGCCACGCCGAGGCGGTTGCTCCAGTCGCGGCCGGAGAAGACGGTGTAGCGGGGGTCGTTCCTGAGGCTGCTGGCGAGCGCGGCGTACTCCGACTGCCGCTCCCCCACGTCGGGGGCCGGCTGCCCCGGCACGGCCGGCGGGATCGACTGGATCTCCAGCATCTTGCGGCCGAAGTCGCGCACGATGGGCTGCTGCGGGTCGGAGGTGCCGAACATGCCCACCAGCCACGGCTTGCAGACCAGCGTGGACCACAGGGCGTCGGCGTTCTGCTCGATCCCGGGAGTGCCGTTCTGGCCGTAGCCGCCCGCCCTGATCTCGGGGGTGGTGTCGCCGGGAGGCGGCAGGCAGGACGCACCGCCCGCCCCGGGCAGGCCGGAGAAAGCGGAGTTGACGACCTCGCCGGTCTTGTCGGTGACGACCTTGCCCAGGCCGGTGAAGTCACCGGGACGGCTGAAGAACCAGACCGCCACGGTGACCGCCAGCACCATCCAGATCACGCCCTCGGCGGTCGTGGTGGCCCGCTTGCGGATGAGGCCGTACCAGGCCAGCCAGATCGCGCCGAGGATGATGACGGGCTGCAGGAACTGCCAGTACATGGCGTCGGCGAGGTTCGTGACGATGTCGTCGACGACGTCCTTGATGGCCTGGAGCGGTCCTTCGGTCGCCGCGGCCTGGTACGTGGTGATCGTCAGCCGGTCGATGGCCTTGGCCGCGGTGAAGATGCCGTTGGCCCACATGTTGCCGAGCACGGCGACGTAGTCGGAGCAGCCCAGGTCGTGCGTGTGCCAGAACTGGCCGCTCATGCCGAACTGGGCGTAGTTGGTGGTCGGCGCCTGGGGCCCGCCCTCAGGAGGCGGCGGCTGGATCATGCCGTCGGTGCCGCCGCCGATCACCTCGGGGGCCAGCGCGCCCGACAGGTCGCAGGGGGCCGCGGCGGCCGGCTGCGTGGCGCCCACCGCGAGCGGCACCACGAGCATGCCGAAGGCCAGCGCGAGAACGAGCGCCAGCCGTCTGGATAGCCGGATCTTCATGACCGTACCTCCTGCGCCCTGCCCACGCCCCCCTGAAGATCATCATGCCCCGCGCTCACGGGTTTGTCGTGCGTCGGGTTCGTGTCGAGCCAACGGAGCAGCTCCTCGGAGACCAGGTCTACTCCGATGCGGCCCGCCCTGCCATCCAGATCACGAAAAACGCATTCGCCGTTGCCGAGCGAGCGGAGCACGGCCTTGTGCTCCTCCGACGGCTCCACCCCGAGCAGCGACATGACGTGGTCCACCTCCACCCGTTCGGTGGACCGGAACGCGAACACGGACGACAGACAGTTGGTCACCTGCTCGTTCAGCAGGTCTCCGGCGTTCTGCGAGACCAGCACGAGCGCGGTGTTGCGGGAGCGGCCCATCCGGCTGACCTCGGGCACCAGCTTGGCGCCCTCGGGCGTGGAGGTGATCGCCCACGCCTCGTCCAGGAAGATCGCCTTGGGGGCGCGCCGGTCCAGGCCGTTCATCAGCCTGCGCGCGAACTGGGAGACCAGATAGAGCAGCGCCACCGACAGGCGCTGCTCGTAGGAGTAGTCGTCCCTGACCGTGGCCACGTCGGGCAGCGTGAGGCCGCCCAGCGTGAACACGGTCGTCCAGCCCTCGGTGTCGATCTGGTCGCCACCTGAGGGGTCGAAGCAGAGCCGGGCCAGGCGCATCTCCGACATCGAACGCAGCACCGCGCCCAGGTTCTTCGACGCGGGGTCGTCGGCCTGCTCCAGGAAGTCGACGACCTTGCCCAGCGACGGCCCCGGCTGGTTGGACACCGCCGCCACCGCCTGGATCATCGCCGACTCGCGCTCCTCCGACATGCGCGGCAGCAGCAGCCGCAGCGTCTCGGTGGCCATGGTCTTCTTCGCCGCGATGTCGTCGCCGAACGAGAACGGGTCCAGCAGTCCCGGCGCCGCCGAGCCGAGCGGGATGACGCGCGCCTTGCGCCCCCGCTTCTCCAGCAGCTGTACGAGCGACTCCGCGTCGCCCTTCGGGTCGATCACCGCGACGGTGACGCCGCGCAGCGCCATCTGGTAGATCATCAGCAGCGCGAGCGTGGTCTTGCCGCCGCCCGGCTCACCGGTGATCGCGATGGCGGTCGGCCGGTTGCGGGTGGCCGCCACCAGCGGGTCGAAGTGCACGACGCTGCGCGCCCTGCCGACGGTCTCGCCGATGTACGGCCCCAACCAGCCCTCGCTGCCCTCGCCGATCCGGTCGCCGAGATCGACGGTGGCCGTGGCCATGCCGCCCGCGATCGTGCGCAGCGGCTGGCGCTGGGCGTAGGCGTTGACGCGTACCTTCTCGCCCGGCAGCGACTCGCAGAACAACGAGAACTGGTCGCCGGTCGAGTTGACCACGTCGATGCCCATGTCGCGGTAGTGCTCGACCACCGCCTCCACCCGCTGCACGCAGATGTCCTCGGTGGGGGCCGAGACGATCAGGCGGTGCCAGCCGTACACGAAGGGCAGGCGTTCCTTGGTGATGCCGTGCTCCAGCATGCGGGCCGCGTCGATCTGCTCGGCCAGCGCCAGCGGCGCCTCCGCGCCCGCCTCGCGGATGTGGTTGTCCATGTCGCGGGCGTGCGCCAGCTTGCGGGCGACATCCTTCGACGCCTTGACCGCCGGGATGAGCCGCATCCGCGAGGAGATCTCCACCGGGAACGGCAACTGGTCGGCGAAGTGCATCCACGGCTCGCCGTCGGGGAACGGCATGAGGTCGGGGAACCGGGCGAACGACAGGTAGGCGACGTACGAGTCGCCCTGCGGCTGCACGATCCGCAGCAGCGACCTGCCGTTGTGGATCTCCCCCTCCACCAGCGACTCGATCTCGCCCCTGCCCCAGCGCCGCCGGGGGCTGGCCGACGGCGGCGGGTCGCCGATGCCGCCCGCGGTGGCGTGCTGGAACAACCACGCCACCTCGACGGAGGTGGCGTGACGGGCGTAGAGGGCGCTCGATGCGAGTGCTCGGCCGAGGCGTTCGGCCTGTTCCGTCCACCGCCCGATCTCGCTGTCGGGCACGTGGTCGTCCTCCATGCCGAGGACCTTCTCGGTCTTCTGGTAGAAGCCGAGCAACTGGGCGAGCACGCCGGCGCCGAGCTGCTTGCCGCGCGGCCCGAGGCGTACGCCGAGGAAGACCTCCTTGGTCCAGAAGTCCTTCGCCCAGACGTGCCGGTACATCTCCTCCAGGTAGTCGCGCCAGCCCGGCCCCTCGTCGGAGGTGGCGTTGAGCGCCATCGCCCACTCGGCCGCCGGGTACGTGCGGTGCGCGACCCTCAGATGCACCTCGGCGTCGGGCATCCGGATCGCGGCCAGCGCGATGGTGATGTTGGTGGCCAGCGCCTCGCGCTCCTCGGGCGTGATGAACTCGTAGCTGACCGTCGGAAGCCGGAAGTACGCCCATGCGCAGGTGTCCGTGAGCAGGATGCGGTCGTCGAAGTAGCGGACCGCGAGGCGCTGGTGCGCTCGGGACGCCCTGCTCATGCCGCCCCCTCGGCGCATGAACGGGCCAGACCTGCTCGCTTGTTCACTTATCGCTCACCGATTCTCGTGCCCGGGGGGTCACTCGCCAACTCCTCTTCGCTCGGTCGTACGGTCTGTGCCGCAAAGCCCGCGACCACGACACCGGCGAGGGCGAGGTAGGCCCGCCGCCCGGCCGCGCGCAACTGCCCTGGATCGACGGTCTCCGCGCCGTCGGGCGCCAGACCGTCCTCCCAGGGGACCCTGACGATGGCCCGGCACCTGCCTCTGGCCACCGACTCCGCCTGCTCGACGTCGGCCATCGAACGTCTGCTCACGCCGTTGACCACCATCACCGCACGCCTGCGCAGCTCCGCGCAGCCGTGCCCGTCGAGCCACTCGTACGTCATCGCCACCGCCTCCGACGCCTCCTCGCTCGCCGGGACCACCAGGACGAGCTGGTCCGCGTACGGCAGCAACCGGGCCGCCAGGGCGGCGGCCGGGTCGATGACGGCCAGCTTGTAGTGGCGGTCGAGCAGGCGCATGGATTCGCCGAGCCGGTGGTCGGAGAAGAAGGACCGGTCCGCCAGGCGCTGTTCGGCGCCCGCGTCGGTGTCCGCGCTGATCACCTCGAGACCGGAGGCGGTCCGCGTGGTGTATCCCCGCATGGTGAGGTAGCCGCTGACCCGGTCGAGCCCCGACAGCAGCGAGGTCAGGGTCTCGGGGGTCTCCGGCTGGATCTTGCTGGTCAGGGTGCCGCCGCCGGTGTTGGCGTCGACGGCGACGACCCTGTCGTCACGGTGTTTGGCGAGCGTGTGGCCGAGCATGAGCGCCGTCGTGGTCTGGCCGGCGCCGCCGGTGCAGCCGAGCACGACGATCCTGCGGCTGCCGGAGAACACCCCTCTGGCCCGGGCCTCGTCGATCTCCGACCCGTCCGTACGCATCCCGCCGGTGCCGCCGACGACGACCTGCGCGATCCGCCGCCATCCGCCGGAGTCGCGCCCGACGACGGACTCGACCCGCCGCACGCGCCCTTCCCCAGGCCGCGGCACGGGCACGGGAGCAACCACACCCCCATCCCCGACGACCCTCCGCGCCGCCCGCCCGTCCCCGGCACCGCGCAGCCCGACGACCCGCCCATCGGCCCCCAGCGGCTCGCCGGCCCTCTCCTCGAAAGGACCCCGCTCCGCAGAACGCTCATCCGCACGGCCCTGCCCCACGGACCGCTCATCGGAACGACGCCGGTCTCCAGGACGCGCATCGACGCCTTCGCCCTCATCCGACCGCTCGGCCGAGCCGCGCGTCTTCGCGGGCACATCCCGGCTGGGAACGGCCCGCTCTGAAGCGCCGTTCTCCGATCGGGCGGGCTCCGCCGCAGCCCCCTCGACGGCACGCCGACGCGCCGCTGGGGCACGTCCCCGCGTGCCGATCTCGCGCACCTCAGCCGCCCCCGCACCAGGCTCCGCTTCGGCGCCTGCGGAGTCACGCTCACCCCGCACCGCCGGACCAGCCTCATCACGATCGTCATCCGCGGAACCCGCCGCAGGACCGACCTGAGACGCTTCCTGGTCCGCAGGCGAGCGATCGGCGGCACCCGCGGGGCCGGAAGCTCCGTGAGACACCTCGCGATCGTCGATCGGGTGCTCAGCAGTGCGGCCGGCATCGGCGGGACGTGGCTCAGGGGTGTCTCGGGAGGCCCCGGTGACGTCCACCGCGTTCGCCGCGTCCGCCGCGTCTACGGGGTCGCGGCGCTCCGTGGACGGGCGGGCCGCCGGGCGCGGCAGGGGCTTGGCGTCGGGGTTGAGCGGGGGCCAGAGCTGCTGCGTGGCCGACAGCGCGAGCGCGGGGCTGAGCCGGGGCGGCTGCCCCTTGCGGTGCTGGTCGCGCGCCACCTCCTCGTCGTACGGCTCTCCTCCCCGGGCGTTCCCGGAAGGCGGCGGCGCCTCGTTGGGGGCGTCGGCACTCGCGGCGAGCCTCCTCAGCCGCCGCAGCGCCTCGGTGTCGATCGGCTTCCCGGCGGCGGGCCGGCGACTATCGGCCGTCTTGATCGGTACGCCGACCTCACGCGCAGCCGCCGCCTCGGCGTCCACGGCACCGAACGGCGCCCCTTCGGCATCCGCGGCAGGAGAGCCCGCGCCTTCGGCACCGGCCACACGGAAGCTGATCCCTTCGGCCGGCGCCACATCCGCAGCCGAGCCTTCGGCGTGGACCGCGCCGCGGGCCACCGCCTCGGCATCCGCCGCCACCGGGGACGTCCCGTCAGGGGCGAGCGCGCCACGCGGCAGCTCCTCGGCCGCGCGCACGTCCTGCGCCCGCCGCCCGCGCTTGCGCCCGCGACCGGCACTCCCCTGCTCCCGCACCTCGGCCCGCGCGCCCGGCCCGGCGCCGGACGCGGCCCCGGCGTCGAACGCGGCCCCGGCGTCGAACGCGGCCCCGGCGTCGGACTCATGCACGGCAAACTCACGGTCAGCCTCATCACGCCCTCGCCCGGCAACCCGACGCTCGGCGTCACCACCACCTCGCCCGGCAACCCGACGCTCGGCGTCACCACCGTTTCGGGCGGTGACGGCCGCATCCGGGTGGTCCGCTGACGGCGGTCGCGTGCGGGCCGGGTCGTCGGGACGGAAGGCGACCAGGGGGCGGAGCTCACGCGCCCCGGCATCGCCCGGCGCCCGTTCCCCGCCCTTGGCGGGCGCGGCCTTCACGGAACCGCCCTTGGCGGGACCGGTGAGCCCCTCACCACTTCGCCCGGAGCCGCCTGAGAGCCCCTCCTCGCGCCGCGCGGCCCCGGCCGGGCCTCCGGACACGGTGGGCGCCGACTCGACGCCCACCCGCGCTCTGAGGGCGGGCGCCGTGCCACGCCGCGAGCCCCACCCCGTACGGGACGACGCCGGCTCGGCGACGGGAGCCTGCGCGGCCGCGGCCGCGGCGGCGGCCACGGCGGGACGGACCTGACGCGGACCGGTGACCCGCTCGCGCCGGCGCTGCGGGTGGCGGGCCTTGCGCGGCGCCTTGGACTTGGCCCGGGCGTGCGTCGTCCGCCAGACGCGCCCGGAGAAGGTCACGGTGTCGGGCTCGGAACCGGGCGCCAGGCGGTACCAAGCCTTCGGCTCACCCAGGTAGCGAAGCTGGGACTCCAGGAGCTCGGTGAGCCGCTTCCCCTCGATGACGGGACGGGTGGCGAGCCACGTCACGATGCCGGGCGGCACGAGGAAGAGCACGTGCCAGGGCATCTGCACCGGCACACCCACCAGGACCAGCAGGAGCGACCACGGAACGAGCACCCCGACGAACACGCCGATCCAGACGATGGGCAGCGGCATCGGCAGCCGTAGGTCGTACAGCTTGTAGAGCCGCTTCTCGATCCGCCAGATGTTCGTATACGTGGGCAGGTCCACGTAGGTCCTCCTCTCCACCCGCTCGTGTATGACCGCCGGGCGGCGATCTCAACCCTTACCTGATCCCCAGCGCTCCCGCGATCGCCCTGGCCGTCACCTCGATGATGTTGGGAACGTAGAAGATCACCCCGATGGCCACGGCCAGGATCAGGAACTGCACGAACCGCGTGATCTCACGGGTGAAGAGGAAGAAGAGCGCCACCACGGAGACCACGACCAGGAACAACGGGGCGAAGAACGCACGCAGGAAGTCGGCGAGCCCGCCGGTGTCGATGCCGGTGGGGGCCGGCGTCGGCGTCATCTCCATCAAGGTGAGCACTGCGGTGTTCAAGGTCACTTCTTGTCCTCCCGGGGGGTACCCATCAGCGGCGCGGCCGTGCGTCTATCCAACGATCCGGCCGCCGCCGCGGATGTCGGCGACGAACCACTTGTCGCCCTGTTTCTCGACGGTCAGGCGGTAGACCTGCTCCAGCGTGCCGCCCACCGCCGCGGGGTCGGTGGTGCCGGGAGTGGGCAGGACGTCGCCGCTCGGCACCGACCACACCACGACCGCCTGGATCTCTCGGGTGGCACCCCCCACAGGCACCACGACTTCCTTGAGCTGCGAGAACGTGAACGCGCCCGCGAAGCTCGGCAGGCTCTTGCCCGCCGCGACGTAGCGTTCCAGCCCGGCGGCCTCGCCGGACGCGTAGTCCTTGAAGAAGCCCTCCAGCTGGGGCTTCAGCTCCGCGGCGGCCGCCTCGTCGATCTCCGGCTCGGCGACCTGCGGCAGCTCGGCCGGAGCGGGCGCCGGCAGGATCGCCGGGCGGCCCGCCACCACGAACCTCCTGCCGGCCTCATCGCCGGAGTAGTAGATCGGCACCGACAGCATCAGCCTGCGCGGACCCGTCTGGAAGGCCACGCTGACCACGGCGTTGTGGGCGTCGGTCGCCTCGATGTCGTACGGCTGGATCGCGACGGCCGCGTAGCTGCCGAAGCCGTCCCAGCCCATTTGCGGGTCCATGCCCTCGGCCAGGAACGCCGTCAGTTTACGCGACCTGCTCGCCGCGTCTTCCGGGTTGAAATTGAGATAGACCCCAGCGAACTGGGCGGCGAAAGCCATGCCCTGCGCAGCGGGGAATCCGTTGTACGCCGGCACGGCACTGTTGGACGTAACGGGCCCTTGCTGGGTAAACCTCTCAAATGGGGCACGAACCCCATTCACCAGGATGACCAGGATAAGCGCCCAGAGAATGATGCGGCCGGTCCACACCAGCCACCGCCCGCCGCCGCCGGACCAGCCGCCGCGCCGCGGCCTGCGGGGAGGCGGCGCTTCGTAGTCGGCCGGGTCCAGGGTCGCGGAAAGCCCGGGCCCGTCAGCGATCCGAGGATCGTGGACGGTAGACCTACGAGCCATCACGCCTCCGCTCGCGCCGATCCCCCCGGCTGGCGCGGTGTCGTCCGTTGCCGATCCCCATCATCCGCGGTGAAGTAGTCACCCTATCCGGTCTCCGCCATTGTTCCAGGAAAGCCACGCCCATGCTGCGGCATGACGGTCCTGCACGGCAAACCGGGCTCGGACGACAGGCCCCAGTGCCGATTCCTGTCAGTTCCCGGTCGAATCCCCTTTCGACCAGGCCATTCGCCTAAAAGTGCATAGCCCGGTGGCCACGGATTCCTGTCCAAAACAGGCAAGTACTCTCACGACCTGCGGATTCGGTATGGGTCGCGAACGGAGAGACCGGGTCAGGCCGGCTCGGGGTCCTGACGGGTGCGCGCCTGGCGCCTGCTCTGCAGGTCGACGACCGTGGGCCGGACCGAACGCTCCAGCGAGCCGCGCAACTCGGCCAGCATCTCGGCCGGCTCGGTCTCCCGCATGCGCGTGGCCATCTCGTTGCGCTCGTCCACCTTCCTGCGCAGGTACGCCTCCCGGTTGACGCGCAGGCCGTACATCAGCTCGACCCTGATGAGGGCGAGCTCCTCCTCGAGGCTGATGCCGGTGAGGGTGGGCGCGGGGCGTCGTTTCCGGATGATGCGACGGATCATGAGGGGCCTCCCGAGTCAGCGTGAACGCCGTGTCGATTCGACGCGCGGCGACCCGAACCGGTTGACGCCGCAGCAGTCCCGGGGTCAACCGATCAGCCGCCGCAGGCGTGCCAGGACGGGAAGCGGGCACCGGTCAGGCCCATGAGTCGCGCAGTCGTCCTGACCGTGTGCTCGCCGACGCACCGGCCGCGGGCGAGCACACGCGCACAGTCAGGCGGCCACTCCCCCGGAGTGGCTCGGGCCCCTGGTGGCAGGGTCAGACGTTGAAGCGGAAGCTTTGACACACTGCGATGACCTGCACAAACGCGGCGATCGTCAGCCTGACCTGCGTCTATGCGCGTTGGCTAGCGTTGATCGTCTTCGAGCGTCTTCGAGGGTTCTGCGGACTGGTTGCGGACCGCTGCCGTCAAGAGCGCCACTGCGGCATCTACTCCTCCGGCCGCCACGACTGCATCTCCCAGTTCCGCCGGCACGATCGCTGCCTGAGGCTTGCCTCTGCTCGTCAGGAAGTACACGCGACGCAGCAGGCGCACAGCGGCCAGCAGCTCGGAGAGGTTCGCACGGGCCTCGGCGATGGGGTGATCAAGCTTCTCAGCGTCCATAGCGAAAATCTTAGCATCGGGTCTTGATGTACATGAAGACCCGATGTACATTTAAGTCAGAGCAAGGGACGCCGACCAGGGAGACGAGATGACGATCACCGAGCTGAAGGCCAAGAGGGACCAGGTGCAGGCCGAGATCGAGGCGGACCTGCTCGCCGAGGGCATCGACCCCGAGGCCGGCGACTGGCTGCACCCCAGGAACGAGGAATGGCTGCTCCTCGACGAGGCGGTCACGGAGGCCACCCGCGAGGCCGTGAACGCGATCTTCCGCCGCTAGACCCAGGGGCCCGGGTAGCCGGGCCCCCAAGCCCCCTACCAGCAGCCAGCCGGGCGCGAGGCCCGCAGGGGGCACGCAAGACGAACGGGCCAAACCGAAGGGAGCGATGCCCGTGCCGACAATCCCCAAGCCCCGTCCTACGCTCCGGGAGCGCATCCTCGCCAAGGTTGAGGAGAACGAGGCCGGCTGCTGGATCTGGCAAGGCGCCCGCGACAGCAAGGGCTACGGCAAGATCAAGGTGGACGGCATCCAGCGAGGTGCCCATCGCGTGGCCTATGAAGCGCTCGTCGCTCCCATCACGCCAGGTCTGGTCATCGATCACCTGTGCCGGGTCACGTTATGCGTGAATCCCGAGCATCTGGAGCCGGTGACGTACCTCGTCAACAATCTGCGCGGTGAAGGGCTGCCGGCTCGATACGCCGAACGTACGCACTGCGACAAAGGGCACGAGTTCACCCCCGAGAACACCTACTTGTGCAAGCAGCCCAGAAATCCATCCCGGTTCAGTCGCCGATGCCGGACGTGTGAGCGCATACGGGACGGCGAACGGCGCAGAGCGAAGAAGGCTCTCAACCGGTCCTAATAGGCGACCTCGGCACAGCGATTCCAGCGCTGCACCGAGGTCTTGATCCCCAACCTGGCTAAACAGGAGGAGACCCAACGTGGATTCCATCACACGCACGTACGACCCGGCCACGCTGACGCCCACGCAGCTCGACGGGATCGCCTGCGTCGCCTGCCACGCCGAGGCCGACACGATGCGGCCGGTCGGCATCATCAACGGCGCCCAGGTGTTCGCCTGCCTGGGCTGCGTCACGACCATCGTGACGCAGGAGCCCCAGGCCGCGCCGCAGCTCCCGCCCACCGTCGAGGCTCGCGCCCACGACGCCAGCGTCTACGCCTACCTCGGCTTCAAGGCCCAGTGGAACGCCGAGATGGAGGCGTACGAGACGCAGAGAGCGCGCAAGGCGAACGGCGAGCTGCCGCCGCCCGCGTGGCTGGCCGAGGACCCGTGCCCGGCCTGGTGCGTCGGCGACCTCGACCACGAGGCGTCCACCCACCCGGCTGACCGCAGCCACTTCGGCGCCACGATGACCGTGCCGCTGGTCACTGAGGAGCCCGTCGCGGCCGGCCACCCGTACGAGTGGACGCAGCCCGAGCTACAGGTCTCGATCGATCAGCGCTACAGGGAGAAGGAGGCCCGCGTCCGGCTGGCCAAGGACGACGACAACGGCGTCTACGCGACGCTGGAGGAGGCCGAGCAACTCGCGTTCACGCTCCTCGACCTCGTCCGGCAGGCGCGCGGCCAGGAGCCGCCGAAGCTGCAGTTGTTCGACTCTCAGGGCCGGTGCGTCACCCGCGAGTGCGTCACCTGCCACGCCGAGCACCAGACGGGCGCAGCGTGAGCCGTAGCCCGCGGCCCCGCCGGCGGAACGTTGACCTGATCGTGCACCTGGACAACCGGGACTGCTTGATCGAGGTCAACGTTTCGCTCGGCGACGAGCCGCACGTACAGGTCATGTTCACCGACATGGACGGTGAGCGGACCGACCTGCAGCTCACCAGAGACGAGGCATGGACGGTCGCTCGAATCATCGACCTGTTCGACCGCCGCGGCCTGCGCGAGTTCGGCCAGGCCCTCATGGAGTCCGTTCACGACATCACCGCCGAGGAGTCTGAGCAATGATCCGCTGGTCTACGACCTTCGTCGTCGTCGTCCTCGCCGGCGTGGCCGCGGTCGTCTCCTACCGCCACGCGTACGAGGTGATCGTGGCCAACGGTGAGACGGGATGGGTTGCCTACCTGGTGCCGCTCACCATCGACGGCCTGATCTTCGCGTCGTCCATGGTGATGCTCGACGCCGCCCGGCGAGGCCTCGGGGTGCCGTGGCTGGCACGGGTGGCGCTGGTGCTCGGCATCGCCGCCACCCTCGCGGCGAACGTCATGCACGGGTGGGCGAACGGTCCGATTGGTGCCATCGTCGCCGCCTGGCCGGCCGTCGCGCTGGTGCTGTCGTACGAGCTCCTGATGGGGCTGATCCGGAGGACGGCCGCTGTACCCGCAACTGTGGGCGTAAGCCCCACGGTTGAGCCCGAGAGCGTCACCAGTGACACTCTCCAGGTACACGCCCCCCTCGTACCTGCGCAGGTAGAGCCGCTGACCCTGACGGCAAATCGGCACCATGGTGCCGATCTTGATGAGCCTGCCCCCGAGGTCGAGGTACAGCCCGATCTTGTACCTGAGGCCGACCCTGACGCGCCTTACAAGCCGGTCGCGGTGGCTACCTTCCTCGCCGAAGTCACGCAGGGAGAGCCGCCCACCGTACGCACCATCAAGGACCGGCTCAACGTCGGCACCGACCGCGCCCGCCGGCTCAAGGCTTACCTGGACGGCCTCGTGGCGGTGACCCAGTGAGAACCAAAGTTCACGTCGACCGGCGCGCCCTGCTGCAGCACGCCCGGCTCCTGACCCTCCGCGCCGCCGTGGGCCTGGTGCTCATGATGGCCATCCTCGGCCACGTCCTCGTACTCCTCCTCGGCGCGCTCGACGCGCTCCTGACGGCGTGGCTCGGTGTGCCGCGCCTGTCCTCCACCACCCGCCGATTCGTGCAGGTCGTCCGTGAGACCTGGGAGGCAGACCTATGAGCGACAAGACCGGCCGAGGCCGGATCCCCGAACTGTCCGGCATCCCATGGGAAGGCCCCGTGGCCGTCACTCAGTACGCGCGTGTGGGCCGTGACTTGTGCCGCGACCTCGGCGAAGAGTTCAACATCGGCTCTGACGAGCTGTACGCCGTGCTCATCCGCAGCTTCAAGGGTCACCCGATCCTCGCGGTGCTCGGCGCCCCCGACGTGCGCATGAGAGCGCGGCGGGTGGTGAAGCGGCTCAAGCGGGCCGCGGAGCTGCAGAAGGGCGCCGGCGTCGAGCTCGTGAAGTTCCACGCCCAGTTCAGGAAAGAGTTCGTCGACGTCCTCCCGCAGGCCAAGCCCGAGAAGCGTAAGAGCACCTTCGACTGGAAGAACGTGTGATGTCGCGCACCAAAGAGATCGCCGTACAAGAGGAGTCCTCCCTGGCCAAGGTCGCGGCCAGGGAGGTTTCCCGCCTCGTCGCGCTCGTCACGCCGTGGGTCGTCGGCATGTTCGCCTTCGGCCTCGCCGCGGCGCTTCACTACATCCTGTTCAGCCCGGACACGATCGCCGGCTGGTCGAGCTTCACCACGATCTGCGTCCTGATCCTCACCGGCGTCACGTACGGCCAGAGCCACGCCCGCGGGGTGTGGGGGAAGGCGCACACGACGCTGTCGACGTTCCTGGCCGGCATGTGGACGGTGGCGGTCGTCATCTCCGGGCCTGGGCATCCGATCCTGTGGCGGCTCGGTGTCGTCGGCGGCATCACCATGGCGTTGACGTGGAACATCCGGACCGTTATCCGCATGAAGGGCTGGGATCAGCCGGGCGCCATCTCCGACCCGCTGTCGATCCTGTTCGGCCAGGGCGCCGAGCGGGCCGGCATGCGGGAGGCCGAGGCCAAGACCATCAAGGCCAGCACGCACAAGGTCGAGGGAGAGGTGCAGTTCGACCCCGGCCGGCACATCGCCGAGGACCTGCAGAAGAAGGTTGCGTACGTCGAGTCCGGCATCGGCCTGCCGCCCGGCTCGATCACGGCGAGCGTCGACCCCGACCGCGCGGACAAGGCGCGGGTGGTCATCTCCGACCCGCGGGTGATGAAGCGTCCGATTCCGTGGGATGCCCCGTCCCGGCCTGGCCTGTCGATCGCCGACCCGTTGGGGATCGGGCTGTGGCAGGACTTGGACCCGATTGAGTACGTGATCGTTGGTCACCACCTGCAGATCATGGGCATGACCGGCGCCGGCAAGTCGATCGGCGGGGCGTGGAACATCCTCGCGGAGGTCGTGACCCGCTACGACGTGGCGGTGTTCGCGGCCGACGTCACCAAGGGGAAGCAGACGCTGGGCCCGTTGGAGGAGTCGCTGCACCGGTTCGAGACGACCAAGGCCGGCGTCAAGAAGATGCTGTCGGAGATCCAGGCGAAGGTGCAGGAACGCACCAATTACCTCGCGTCCAAGGGGCTGCAGAAGTGGAAGCGCGGGTGTGGGCTGACGTACTGGCTGGTCTGGCTGGAGGAGTGCCCCGACATCCTCGACGCGCTCAGCGACAAGGAGATGGAGGCGTTCCTGTCGATGATCAAAGCCATTCGTTCGGCCGGCGGCACGGTGGTGTTGTCCCTGCAGCGGTCCGACTTCACGCAGATGCCGACGCTCGCGCGAGGCCAGCTCGCGAAGATGACGTTCGGCGTGGAGAACGCGGCCGACGCCTCGTTCGGTCTGTCGGAGCGGCAGCAGGACGCCGAGTGCCGTCCGGAGCTGTGGACCAACGCTCAGCCTGGCATGGCCTACATCGACGCGCCCACGCTCGGCGATGGCCGGTTCGCGATGCCGCTCCGCACGTATGCCTGGGGTGTGGACGACACGGGGCAGTTCGACGATGAGCGCGCCAACGCAGCGATGCGCGCTCACGCCGCACAGTGGCCGGCCGCGGCCAAGCAGGTCGACCCCACCACCGCGGAGGTGTCCCGCCTCGCCGGCGGCGCCAGCGCAGCGGCCACGATGCCGGCCGAACTGGAGGAAAACGACGATGATGAAGAGGTGCGCGACGTGACCAAGGAGTACCTGGAGACCGACGACCCCGACCCGGAGCTGCAGGCCGGCCTCGACGACGAGATCCCAGACCTGGAAGACGGAGAGCCGCCGCTGACGTTCGCTCCGCCTGCCCAGTCGATGACGCCCGAGGAGCGCGGAGCGGCACTCATGAAGCGACTGCAGGAGATGTGGGACGATGGCGCCCGCGACTTCTCCTCAGGCGACCTGAAGCCGCTGTGGGAGACCACCGACATGTCGAGGGCGTGGGTGCAGAAGACCCTCAAGAAGCTCACCGAGGCGGGCATCCTCGGCGGCTACGACGACGAGGCCCAGCGCTACCTGATGCCGGAGCGCCCGGAGGCGTGACGCGCGCGGCTGCGCGTGGGCTGCGCGGCCACGACTTTTGATCTTGCTGCCACGGGGTGCCACAGCGGGTGCCACGAAGGGGTGCCACAGACCGTGGCACCCCTTCTGAGCTGTAACACCACCCCCAAGCCCCCGCTCGTGGCACCCTGCGTGGTCCAGAGCACCATTCAGGCGTCCTGCGGCCAGTCCTCGGCGGCCTTCACGTACGTTCCCTTCGCCGGCAGGGTGACGAGCCACCCGCCATCCCGAAGGTGCTCGATCGCGCGGCGGATGGTGCCGAGCGCAACCCCGTACTCCTCCGCAAGAGCACGTTCACCGGCGAGGCGGGCACCCGGCGAGATCTCGCCCGCCTTGATCCTGGCCACGACGTGATTCGCCAACGCGACGTAGGTGTACTCCAGCCGCGGCGCGTCCGGTTCCCACTGCGGTGCATCCGACATGCAGAACACCCTAGAAGGGCCTTGAGCTGCATATATGTATAGGTAGCGGCCTGCCGCTGTACACCGCTCTATACCGCGTCATACGATCCGGGCATGCACCCGCTGTGCCTCAACTGCGGCGCCGAACTGGAGGCCTCCCCGGACGGTTGGGCAGGCCCGGACGGCAGCACGGCATGCCCGCGGGGCGGCTCTCACCGGGTGGAGCAAGTCATTCCGGACCCTCCGGAGGACCGGCCATGAGCGGCGCCATCATCACCGCGTGGCTGGACATGCAGGGCCGCGTCTGGCTGGAGACCGGCCACCTGCACCCCAAGACCAAAGAGCCGCTGATAGAGCTCCTCAACGGCGCCGCCAGGGGCGCACTGAGTTGGGTCGACAAGGAGTTCGGCCCACTCGAACAGCTCGGCGTCCAGAGACGATCGAGCACCGAAGCTCCTCGGCGCGTCACCGCCGAGGACGGCCCCGCCCGCTGAACTGGAGGGTTCCCACGGGTGGGGCCACCATCGCGCACGCGCGCGTAGAGCCTCGCAAAACTCTCAATACCTACAGGCTGCACTCGTCGCGCCACGCATCCAACGGCGTGTACGACCCCGACAAGCCCATATCCTCCAGCGGCGGTGGCGCCGGCAACCCCAACCGCTCGACAGCGGCCACCAGACGCCCATACGAGACGTTCGCCATCTCCTCAAGATCCGGGTTGAGCATCTGCGCGTACATAGCCAACATGGCCTGTTCCTGCACCTCGTCGCGCAGCTCCCCCAGATCATCAGCCTCGATCCACCTACGCGCCACGATCCCACCTCGCCCTCGACGCCTTCCGCGCGTTCTGCGCCACCGTCAACTGTCCGCCGGCGCCACGCGACCCCAGCTCATCCGGCAATGCCAGCGACGAGGCCAGACCACGCAACGCCAACCGCTGCTGCCGGATCTCCGCGAACAACCTGTTAGGCACCAAGCCCTGAGACGGGCTTTTCACCATCGTCGGGGCGTCCTGCAACTCCTCGGCGAGTCGTTCCAGCACATCCAGAGTCCGGCAGAACTCCCGAACCACCTGCAGCTCGTCCGTACGGAACACGTACTCAACCGTGAGCCGATTCCACGCCTCCAAACCACGCTCAGCGAGCCCAGGAGGAGCCGGAAGAGGCTTCCTGACCGGCGCCATACGCGCCCTCCCCTCGAAACTTTGTCATGGATGGTCAGCCGGAAGCGCTATACCCGTCCGCGCTCGCGGTGAGATCAAACCGGGGGTTACCCCCCAGGTTGGCACGAATCGCACATGGATCATGTGGTGAGTCCGGGATGCGGCTCGTCGGGTCGCTTGCGGGGGTTGCGTGCTCGCCATGCCGCAGCTGCTTGCGCTCCCTGCTGCCCTGTACGCCTGCGGTGGTGGCTGCGGCATAGCAGCCTGAGGTTGTCGAGACTGTGGTCTGCCGGGTCGTTGATGTGGTCGACCTCGACGTTCTCCACTGAGCCGCACACGTTGCCGTTGTCGATCCATCGGCAGGACTTGTCTCGCTTCTTGATCGCCTCGACTCTGGCCGGCCAGTCGACGGGCCTGGCTGTGGTGCGCCACATCTGCTGTGACTCGACGCGGTCGCGTGGGTTCTGCTGGATGCGCCTAGCCACGGTCGACCTCCAGTGCGTCGAAGACGTGGCTGTCGCCGTCGATGTCGATGGTGACGAGCGCGCCTGCTCCGAAGTGTTCGGCGGTGTCGGCGAGCTCTGCGGCTTCGGTGAAGGCGTCCTGGTCGCTGTAGCCCCAGGCGTCCATGAGATACAGGCCGATGGTGCCGAGGTATTCGGCTCTGGTCATGTGGGGCCGGTCAACGACCTCGGCAAGGGTGGTGGCCTTCTGGCTGCCGATTCCTGCCCAGCTTCGCTCGCACCCGCATCCGCCGTCTCGGCCGGCGTCGCAGACGATGGGACGGCAGAGGAGTTCGCCGGGGATGGCGTGGTTGAATCCGCCGTCTCTGGGGTCGTCAGTCTTCGGGGCTGTGAGTACGAGCATCGGCGTTCCTTGTCTGCTGCTGGACGAGTGCCTCGAATTCGGCGCGGCCGAGCCGGTGTTGGGTGGCCCATCGGTCCTGCGCCTGCCGGAATTTCTCCCAGGCTCGGCTGGTGGGGAAGTGGCAGACCCTCTCGACTTGGGGTAGCCATCGCGCTGGGTCGTAGGTGAGCAGGTGGTCTGGGATGACGAGGTCGCTCATGTGCGCTCCTGTTTGGTGAGGCGGACCAGCCGCACGGGTAGCTGGTCCGCCTCGCTCGCCCCGTGCCTGCGGTGCGAGTGATCTGTGGTCAGTAGGTCTGCTTGACCCACGCGTCGAGGTCGTCGTACAGCTGCTCGGGCGGCTGGCCGCTGAGGCTGATGTCGATGGAGGACGCGTGGAGGCCGGCTTCTCTGAGCGCGATGAGGAGGGCGTTGCTGATGGAGAAGCCGTAGTACTTGGCTTTGATGGTGCGGTCGTCGACGAAGACGGCGTTCTTCGTCCATGAGGAGTCCCGCAACTGCCAGCCGAGGTGGGCGTGTTCGGGGCTGACCTCGCGGTAGATGGGGATCTCGTTGCCGTCGCTGTCGAACCGCCGCTTGGCGCCGGGCTGCAGGAGCGGCACCTTCTCCTCTTGCAGGGCTTTGATGTCGGCTCGCAGCGCTTGGTCGGTGATGACCTCCAGGCGGAGGAGTTCCGCGGCGCCTTCGGCTACCTTGCGGATGGCTGCGGCGATCTGGTCGTGGTCTCCGACGCGGGCGAGGATGCCGGCCTTGACGTTTTCGAGGCGGGCGAGGCGGGCGGCTTTGATGGCTGCGTCGACTCGGAGGCGGGCGGCTTCGACGATGAGGTCTGCGGCTTCGACGGCGTGGACTGCTGCGCCGAGCTGGGCGCCGTCTACGCTGTCGTCGCCGTCGAGGAGGCGGGCTTTGAGCGTGTCGAGGTGTCCGCGGACGGTCGCGGCTTCGGTCTGGGCGGCCTGGAGGGCTTCGAGTGCGTCGAGTTCAGCGCGCTGGGTGCGCTGGATCTCGTCCTCCGGGGGTGCTGTCGTCTTGGTCGCCACGGGCGCCGGCCTCCACTGTGATGGTCCATTCGCGGCGGTTGAGCCGTCGCGCTTGCAGGCGTCCGGTGCGGCATAGGTGGCGGACCCATTGCGGGCTGCATCCCATGTAGATCGCCATTTCGGTAACGCCTACATCTAGGGTCTCAGTGGGGCCTGAAAGGCTTTCTTTAGCGAAAGTGTGTTCGGTCATGAGGTCGCGGACGACTTGGGGTAGTTCGGCTGGGACGGCACGCCCGCGCTCGATGTCGGCGCGGGCGTGGTCGAGCATCCACGCGACCAGGTCGCGTTGGGTCATGCGTTGCCGTACCGCCGTTCGAGGCGGCGGGCGAGGGCCATGGCGACGCGGGGGTCGCGGGCGATGACGTCCATGATCCCGTCAACGATGAGTTCGGCGCGTTCGTCGAGGACCTGCTCGATGAGCGGGCCGGCTTCCTCGGGGGTGAGGCCGTAGTCAGCCGGGTTGGGCACGGTCACGGGGTCTCCTTGGGTCGGTTGTGGGGCGCCGCCGCGCAGGATCGCGGCGGGCACCGAGGGGCTCCATCGGAGTGCGGAGGCGATGGCGTGCATGCTGCGCGGGCGTACGGCAATGCCACGTTCGGCGTTGTTCCAGGTGTTGAGATGGACGCCCGCAAGGGTGGCGGCTTCCTGCTGGCTGGCGATGCCCAGATCTATGCGGCGCTCGGCGATGCGCCGGCCGAGTTCCTTGTGCCTGTCGGACGTTCGGCTCATGAGGTCCCCTTGGTCCTGGCCTTGGCGCGGGCCTTGTACGCCTTCTGCTGGCAGGGCTTGCCGCAGTACTTGGCGTCCTTGCGGGCGCCCTTGGGGATGGCCTTGCGGCACACCTCGCACTTGGGCCTAATGGCGCGGGCAGGTGCGTCCGGGGTGACGGCTACAGGCTCAGAATCGGTAGGCAGGGTGCCAGGGTGCCAATCCTGTGTGACGTCACCCTGGTTGGCACCCTGGCTATCTGCCCTGGTCAAGGCGTCACCCTTGGCACCCTGGCTACCGGGGGTGGCATCCTGCCCTTCGCTATCCGTCTCTGTGGCACCCTGCGGTTCACCCAGCTCTTCCACCTGAGAAGCGAGCGTCAGCCACCACTCGTTCTTGCCGTTCTTGCCGGTCGGGAACTGCTGCGCATGGACGTTCAACTCTCGGCGCGCCCGGTTGAGCGTCCGCTCCGAGATGAGCGCCTTGTGCTTCGCCAGGTCTTGTATCTCTGCGGTCCTGCGCCACTGGTTTCGCAGCTCCTCCAAGAGGAAGCCCTTGGCGTCGACCTTGTCCTGTCGCTGGTCTCCGTCGTCTCCGCCGGCAGACAGGATGTCCTGAACGGAGCGGGCGGCCTCTCCGTCGAACACGAATTTGCCGACGTCGGCCATGCCCTTCTTCGTCTCGATCTTCGCCGAGTCGATCCGGTAGGCCAAGCTCGGGATGTCAAGCTTGCCGAGCGAGTTCTTCGTCTGCGTCATGACGCGCGAGTCGTCCTCGGGATCTACGGCGAACCCGAACACTGACCGGGGTACGTCCTTGAACGCTCCCGATCCGGTGATCAGCGACGAGGGGTCCGAGCTTGATCCCTTGTTGAAGTGGGCGATACCGAGCACCACGGCGCCAGTGCGGTCTGCCAGCGCCGCGAGCGGGTCGAGGGCGGTACGCACGGGCCTCGACTTGTGGGTGTCGATGCCTTCCGAGATGAGACTCAGCAGCGGGTCCAGCACAATCAACTTCACGCCGTTCTCGCTGACGGTCGCCTCAAGCATGCTGAGGTCCGTAGGCAGATTGAGCGTGCCCAACTCCAGTTCGCTCACGGCCACCTCGGCACGCCAGACCCGAGTCAGGTCCGCGCCGGCGGCCATCAGCCTGGGGACAAGGGTGAACTTCCACGAGTCCTCAACGGCCACGTAGATCACGTCGGCGGGCCTGCCGAGCATCGGACCTGACAGCGTGCCCGTGGTGATGCCCGCGGCCATCCAAATGCCGAACGAGGACTTGCCGGTGCCCTCCCTGCCTGCAGCCACCGACAACGAACCGGCGGGGATGCGGCCGTGGCCGTTCTCCTCCCACGCCCACACCACCGGCTCGGGCTCGATCGTCGAGGCGCGGGTGAGCTTGATGTGCCGGACGAACGGCGTGTCAGCCGCGGCCTTCCGCACTTCGCACCCGCAGTCGTCCGGCTCCTTCTCGCACACGGGGCATGCCTCGTACGAACCCTGCTCGTCGAGCAGTTCGACGAGCAGGGCACCGCAACGACAACGGCTGGTCACGCGGCCTCCTGTCGGGCCTGCTGGATCTCGTCGAGCGTCCGCATGCGGGCGTGCTTCTGGACGTGCTCGGCGAGGGCCTTCCACTCGGCCTCTTCCTCAGCGCAGCGGCGGCCGTAGCCGACCTCGACGCCGGCGGCGAAGCCCAGGCGGTAGGCGATCTCGAACTCCTCGTCGGTCATCACGCCGCCCTTCGGTTGCGGCGCGACTTGGGAGCGTGCAGAACGAGCTCGTACCGCTGTCCGCACCGTGCCTTGCGCGCGACCAGGACGGGCGCCGGCCACTTGATGCGGTGGCTGTGCCAGAACCCGCACGCCGGACAGGCGTCGTCGGGCACGACCAGGGCGAGACTCATGCCGTACGCGGGGGTGTAGATCGTTGCGCCCAGCACTAACGGAAGTTGCTGGGAGCTGTTCCTCTTGTCGTTCACCTCGGTTACGCTGTCCCTGTCGTTGGCGTCCTGATGGGCGTTTGTGCGGGCTTCGGAGGTGGTGCTCCGGGGCCCGTTTTTATTTGTGGGCGGCGGCATCGACGCCCTCCTCTGCGAAATTGGCGATCAGCTTCGTGACGAAGTCGTAGGGGTCGAGCCCCGTCTTCGCCTTGCGCTCAGCACGAAGCTGGTCTCTCTCGTGGCTCCTGGAGACCAGCTCGTCGATGTGCACGCAGCTTGCAGGCGCCGGGCTGCGGCGGCCGGCGTGCTGGGTGTTGTACTTCGGCCCCTCGGCCTCGATGGCGGCCTTTTCGGCGGACAGCGCCTCCAGGCGGTTCGGGTGGCGCTCAACCCGGAGTGCGGCGACTTCCGGCCACCACCACTGGCAGATGTGCTGCCGGAGGCGCTTCTTTAGGTCGATGGCGATACCGACATAAAGCAGCTCTCCACCGTCCCCAAAGAGCCGGTAGAGCGTCGTCCTGAAGTGCTCGTGACGGTGCGACATCAGGCCGCACTCTCCGCCAGCTCGCGCTCGCGCTCCCAGCGCTGCACCTCCGACTCGCGGTACAGAACCTTCGTCCCGAACTTGGTGCCGCGGGGACCAGCGCCGATGTGGCGCCAGTACCGGACAGTGCTCGGAGACGTCCGGAAACGCGCTGCGACCTCGGCTGTCGTCAGAAACGAATCCTGTGTCGTCATGACACTAACCTCCAATGGTTGTGAGTCACAGACACACGCTCTCAAACGCCGTCGCATTCTGTCAACGCGAGTGGTTATTGTGTCCCTGTGACACAGAACGAGTGGCCGGCGCGATTGGCCCGAACGATCGCCAAGGAAGTCCAGCGCCGACGAAACGCGCGAGGGATGAGCGCGCAGGAGTTGGCCAACGCCTGCGAAGCCCTGGGCGTACCGCTCTCGCGGTCGGCTATCGCGAACTTCGAGAGCGGCCGGCGTCCAAGCATCAGCGTTGCTGAACTGCTTGTTTTTGCTCGGGCGCTTGATGTGCCGCCCGCCCTGCTCGTCTTCCCTCTCGGGATCGAGGAGGAGGTCGAGGTCCCTCCTGGCGAGACGATCGACACGTGGGAAGCCGTTCGATGGTTCGGCGGCGACCATGTCAAAGGCCTCTCGGCTGACGCAGACGCCACCATCGTCGAGGACTACCGCTGGCATGACGACCTGGTGCAACGCTGGCGTAGCACTCAAGAGGAGCTGAACCGGCTCATCCTGATCGGCGGACCCGAGAACGATGAGCTGATTGCCGCCAACAATCGACTGCTAGGGGCCATCAGGCAAAACCTCATGGCCGGCAGGAAGCGAATGCGTTCCGACGGAATGAAGCTGCCCAAGCTGCCAGCAGCGCTCGCCGATCCAGACGCAGAGTAGAGGTCCTATGGCCAGCATCAAGAAGCGACCCAACGGCAAGTGGCGTGCTCGATACCGCGATGTCGAGGGCAAAGAACACGCTCGCCACTTCGACAAGAGGGTCGATGCTCAGCGGTGGCTCGATGAGGTGACCGCGAGCATTCTCACGGGCCAGTACGTCGACCCGCGGGCCGGCCGTGAGACGTTTGAGACGTACGCCGAGCAGTGGCGCGCTGCCAAGCCGCACCGGCCTGGGACTGCGAAGGCGGTCAAGCAGCACCTGACGCGGTACGCGTATCCCGTGCTCGGCCGGCGGCATCTGTCAGCCATCACGACGTCGGACATGCAGAGCTGGGCCACCGGCCTGACGAAGACGCACAAGCTGGCGCCCTCGACGGTCCGCACGGTGTTCAACACGGTGGCCGCGGTGTTCCGTGCTGCGGCGAAGGACCGCAAGATAGCCCGTACGCCGTGTGAGGACATCGACCTACCGGCGGTGCCTCGAAAGAAGATCGTGCCTCTGTCGGTCGCTCAGGTGCTCGCGCTCGCCGAGCAGATGCCGGCGCGGTACCGCGCTCTGGTCATCTTCGGGGCTGGTACCGGGTTAAGGCCTGGCGAGCTGTTCGGCGTGCAGGTGCGCCACATCAACTTCTTCAAGCGGACGTTGGACGTCGAGCAGCAGGTCCAGCAGACGCCCGGACAGGGAGTCCGGGTGTGCGAGCTCAAGACGGCCAGCTCGTACAGGACCGTTCCGCTCCCCCAGGTCGTCATAGACGCTCTGGCGCAGCACCTACAGGCTTTCCCTGCCGAGCATGACGGTTTTGTGTTCACGGCGCCTGAGGGCGGCCCGATCACCTACTCGCACTTCATGGACAACGCGTGGCGGCGGTCGGTGAAAGCCGCGGGCCTGCCGGTCGGCACCGGTCCGCACGCTCTACGCCACGCGTACGCCTCGGCGCTCATCGCCGCCGGCGAGTCCGTGAAGGCGGTGTCGGAGCGCCTGGGGCACACGAACGCGGCCATGACGCTGAACGTCTACGCCCACTTGTTCCCGGACTCTGAGGACCGGACTCGCCGAGCGATCGACGCCGCTTTTCAAGATCATGCGGACTCTGTGCGGACTGGGACGGACGGCGTAACCACTCCGCCCCAGGTCAACCCCTAGAAAACAAGATCCATCACACGTTGAAGCGGAATTCGACCACGTCGCCGTCGCGCATGACGTAGTCCTTGCCCTCGATGCGGGCCTTGCCGGCCGCGCGGGCGTTGGCGATGGAGCCGACCTCCACCAGGTCGTCGAACGAGACGACCTCGGCCTTGATGAAGCCGCGCTGGAAGTCGGTGTGGATCACGCCGGCCGCCTCGGGCGCGGTGGCGCCCTTCGGGATCGTCCAGGCCCTGGTCTCCTTGGGGCCGGCGGTGAGGTAGGTCTGCAAACCGAGCGTCTCGAAGCCGACCCGGGCCAGCTGGCGCAGGCCCGACTCCTCCTGGCCGACCGACTGGAGCAGCTCCAGCGCCTCCTCCTCATCGAGCTCGACCAACTCGGACTCGATCTTGGCGTCGAGGAAGACGGCCTCGGCCGGGGCGACCAGCTCGGAGAGCTGCTTCCGCAGCGCGGTGTCGGTCAGCTCGTCGGCGTCGAGGTTGAACACGTACAGGAAGGGCTTGGCCGTCAGCAGGTGGAGCTCGCGCAGCTCCTCGCGGTCGAGGCCGCTCTCGAAGATCGTCTTGCCGGTCTCGAGGACGGCGAGCGCCGCCTCGGTGGCCTCCAGGGCGGCCTTCTTGTCCTTGTTGTTGCGCGCTTCCTTCTGCAGGCGCGGGATGGCCTTCTCGACCGTCTGGAGGTCGGCCATGATCAGCTCGGTGTTGATCGTCTCGATGTCGCGCTTGGGAGAGATCTCACCGTCGACGTGGGTGACGTCGGGGTCGCCGAAGACGCGGATGACCTGGCAGATCGCGTCGGTGTCGCGGATGTTGGCGAGGAACTGGTTGCCCCTCCCCTGGCCCTCGGAGGCGCCCTTGACCAGGCCCGCGATGTCGACGAACTCGACCTTGGCGGGCAGGATGCGGGCCGAGCCGAAGATCTCGGCCAGCACGGGCAGCCGGTCGTCTGGCACGCCCACGATGCCCACGTTGGGCTCGATCGTGGCGAACGGGTAGTTGGCCGCGAGCGCGTTGCCGGTCTTGGTCAGCGCGTTGAACAGCGTGGACTTACCGACGTTGGGCAGGCCGACGATGCCGATGGAGAGACTCACGGAGCCTGAGTTTACTTGCTCAGCACGTCCAGACAGGTCACCGGCCGGTAGGCCCCCTCGGCCCTGAGGTAGCGCTGCGCGCTGGACGGGCAGTCGCCGGGCGCGCGTTCGAACGACACGACCGTCGCCCACGCCTGCCGGGAGTCGCACGGCACCCGTACGACGGACGAACGGGAGATCACCTCGGTGACGGGCCTGGCCACGCAGTCCCCCCGGTCGAGCACCTGGCCGCCGCGGCCCAGGCAGATCGCACGGGGGTCGTCGTCGAGCGTGTCCAGGGTGCCGGAGGGGCAGGAGGCGGCGTCGCGGGCGATCGCGATGGCCTTGCCGTACCAGCCGGGGCGGTCGCAGGCCTGCTCGCGGCCGTTCAGCGTGACGCAGTCGCCCGGGCGCAGCAGTCCGCCGCCGCCGCCGGGGGCGCCGGGGTGGGGCTCCAGGAAGTTGCGCACGCACGCCGTACGGTTGGCGCCGATGCGCAGCACGTTGTCGGTGTCCACGGGGCAGTCGCCGGGCCTGGGCGGGTCGGGGGCGAGGGCCACGACCTCCGACTCGCCGCCGTTGCACGCGGTCAGCGCGTAGTCGCGCGTCACGCACGCGCCGGGTGTCCAGCGCAGCACCGGACGGGGGTGCCCGGCCGGGGCGGCGGCCTGACGCCCGTCGGCCGCGTCGCTCCCAGCGCAGGCGATCAAGGTCGCGGCCAGCACCACCAGAGCGGCCCCCACCGCCGCGGGTCTCGCTAGCGTGCTCATCCCCTTACTCTGTGTGACTCCGGACGCGGCGCACAAGCGGAACGCCCAAGCGTGTCGGGAAGATTCGCGCCCCGCGGTGCTGCAATCATCGATCGAATGGACGTCGTCGCGCTTCTCATAGGTCTCGCGGTCGGGTTGCTCGTCGGGTTCCTCGTGGCACGGACGCGGTCGGCGGTCAGGGTCGCCGAGGCGGACGCCAGGGCCAAGTCGGCCGCCGAGAAGCTGGTCTACGTCGAGGAGCAGCTCGCCGAACGCTTTCAGGCCCTGTCCACCCGCGCCCTCGACGTCAACAACGTACGGTTCCTCGAACTGGCCGAAACCCGGCTCGCGGCCAGCCGCGCCGAGGCCACCGGTGACCTCGACCAGCGCAGGCAGGCCGTCGAACACCTGGTGGAGCCGCTCAAGGACGCCCTGACGCGGGTCGAGGCGCAGCTGCGCGACACCGAGTCGGGCCAGCGCGCGGCGCGGGCGGAGCTGGCCCAGCAGATGGAATTCGTCCGGCAGAGCCACGAGCAGCTGCGCGCCCAGACCAACGCACTCGTACGCGCCCTGCAGCGGCCCGAGGCGCGCGGCCGGTGGGGCGAGCTGCAGCTGCGCCGGGTCGCCGAGATCGCCGGCATGCAGCGTCACTGCGACTTCGACGAGCAGGTGACCGAGGGCTCGATGCGCCCCGACATGGTGGTCAGGCTCGCCGGCGGCAAGAACATCGTGGTCGACTCCAAGGTCTCGCTGGCCGCCTACCTGGAGGCCGCCGAGGCGGGCGACGAGTCGCTCGCCTCCGTACGGCTCGACGCCCACGCCCGTCACCTGCGCGAGCACGTCGACCGGCTGGCGGCCAAGTCGTACTGGCAGGGGTTCAACCCGTCGCCGGAGTTCGTGGTGCTGTTCATCCCCGGGGAGGCGTTCCTCGCGCCCGCGCTGGAGCGCGACCCGAGCCTGCTGGAGCACGCCATGTCACGGCGCGTGCACATCGCCACCCCGACGACGCTGATCACGATGCTGCGCACCGCCCACTACGCCTGGCAGCAGGCCGCGCTCAGCGAGAACGCCCGCGCCGTCTTCGAGCTGGGCAAGGAGCTGTACGAACGCCTGTCGTCCCTCGGCAGGAACGTCGATTCGCTGGGCCGGGCGCTGACGCGCGCCGTGGAGGCGTACAACAAGTCGGTCGGGTCGCTCGAAAGCCGCGTGCTGGTCACCGCTCGCAAACTGCACGATCTGGGCGTCGTGGACGGCGACCTCGACTCGCCCGAGATGCTCGAAGGGCTGCCCAGACCACTGGCATCGCCCGAACTGCTCGAAACCTCACCTCTGATTTCCCACGCGAACGGTAAGTTGGCCCACGGGTCGCAGTAAATGGGGGTGGGCCAGTGGCTGAGAAAGGCAGGCGTTCGACCGTACGGTTGACCGCTCGCGGCGCCATCGCGCTCGCCCTGATCGCCACCCTGGCGGGCTACGTGCTGACGGCGCTGATCGGTGTCGAGCAGATCGTGGGGGCGGCGTTCGTGGTGGCCACCACGCTCGGCGTGCTGCTGGTCAACCGGCGCGAGCTGCTGTCCCTGGTGGTGACGCCGCCGCTGGTGTTCTTCTGCGCCACGCTCTTCGTCGAGCTCGGGCGGGCGTTCGGGTCGGTGTCGATCGTGCAGTCGCTGACGCTCGGGCTCTACACCTCGCTCACCCGCGGCGCCCCGTGGTTGTTCGCCGGGTCGGCGATCGTGCTGGGCGTGGCCTGGCGGCGGGGGCTGCGTGACAACGTACGGGAGCTGCGCGAGGAGCTGAAGGCGGGCGCGGAGGTGTCGCGCCCGCGCCAACAGCCGTTCGTGCCGGAGCCGGAGGGCTACTTCGAGCCCCGCGTCTACGGCACCCCGCGCGGCGAGGACTAGGAAGCCCGCAGGTCCTTGCGCAGCTCGTGGGGCAGGGAGAAGCGCATGCTCTCCTGCACCGGCTCGACCTCGCTCACGTCACCGAACCCGTGCTCGGCCAGCCGCGCCAGCACCCCGTCGACCAGCTCCTCCGGGACGGACGCGCCGCTGGTCACGCCGACCGTGGTGACGCCGTCGAGCCACTCGTCGCGGATGAGTGAGGCGTCGTCGACGAGGTAGGACGCCTTCGCGCCGTAGTCCTTGGCCACCTCGACCAGGCGCTTGGAGTTGGAGGAGTTGTCAGAGCCCACCACGATGACGAGGTCGGACTCGGCGGCGATCTCCTTGACCGCCGTCTGGCGGTTCTGCGTGGCGTAGCAGATGTCGTCGCTCGGCGGGTCGATCAGCGACGGGAAGCGCTCCTTGAGACGGGCGACCGTCTCGTTGGTCTCGTCGACCGACAGCGTGGTCTGCGACAGCCACACCAGCCTGCTCGGGTCCTTGACCTGCACCTTGTCGACGGAGTCGAGCCCGTCGACGAGCTGGATGTGCTCGGGCGCCTCACCGGAGGTGCCCTCGACCTCCTCGTGGCCCTCGTGGCCGATCAGCAGGATGTCGTAGTCTTTCGCGGCGAACCGCTTGGCCTCATTGTGCACCTTGGTGACCAGCGGGCAGGTGGCGTCGATCGTGCGCAGGCTCCGCTGCCTGGCCTCCTGGTGCACCGCGGGCGACACGCCGTGGGCGGAGAACACCACGATCTCGCCCTCCGGCACCTCCTCGGTCTCGTCGACGAAGATGGCGCCCCTGGCCTCGAGCGTCTTGACGACGTGAGTGTTGTGGACGATCTGCTTGCGCACGTAGATCGGCGCGCCGTACTGCTCCAGCGCCTTCTCGACCGCGATGACGGCTCGGTCGACTCCGGCGCAGTAGCCGCGCGGCTTGGCCACGAGGACTCGGCGGGAAGTGGGGGTCTGGGGCTCCATACTTTCTATGCTACGTGGAATGGCCGACAGGCCCCAGCGTGCGTGCTTGCCTGCGATTTGCCAGACTGGCCGTCCAATACTGACCTCCCAGGGAGACGTTCATGTCCCTCAGCGACGTGATACGCAACATCGCCAAGACCGTCACCGACAAACAGCAACTGAAGGAAAAGGCCAAGGACCTGCCGCTGCTGGTGGTCCAGGGCACGCTGAGCGCCGCCGGGCAGGTGCTGCTCGTCGTCGACCGGGTGAAGAACTCCATCAAGGGCTCGGGCCGCAAGGAGGAGCGCGAGGAGGAGTACGACTCCCGTCCCTCCGCGGCCGAGCAGGTGGCCGCCGGGCCCGCGGAGACGGCGGAGGAGAAGCCCGCGCGCAAGGAGCCGGTCATCTTCGCGCCCCGTTCCGGTGAGGCGGAGCCGAACGGCGCCGCCAGGACCAAGCCGGAGCCCGTCATCTTCACCCCGGCCGCCAAGGCGGAGCCGGAGACCACCGCCGAGCCCACCGCGAAGCCGGAGACCGTCGCCGAGACCAAGGCCACCGCGCAGCCCACCGAGTCGAAGGCCGCCGCCCCCGCGAAGCAGGAGGCCCCCGCGCCCGCGAGGCAGGAGGCCGCCGCCCCCGCGGAGCCGGAGGCGCCCGCGGCCGCCAAGCCGGCGGCCGTGGCCGCCGCCGAGCCGGAGGTCGCGGCCGCCGCGCCAGCGCCCGTGGCAGAGCCCGCCGTCGAGCCCGCTGTCGAGCCCGCTCTCGCGGAGCCCACGGTGGAGAAGCTCGCTGCGACGGCCACCGAGAAGCCCGTCGAGGAGGCCACGAAGAAGGCCGCCGAGGAGGCAGCTGAGAAGCCGGCGAAGAAGGCCGCGGCCAAGGTCACCGGGAAGACGGCCGAGAAGGCGACCGAGAAGGCCGGAAAGGCCAAGAAGGCCGAGCAGAGCACGGAGAAGACCGAGCCCGCCAAGCCCGCCGACAAGCCCGCCGCCGCCGGGGAACTGGCCGAGCCGCTGCCCGGGTACGCCACGCTCACCGTCGCGTCGCTGCGCGCCCGGATGCGCGGCAAGACCGCCGAGCAGATCGGCGACCTGCTCGCCTACGAGAAAGCCACGTCGGCGCGGCCCGAGGTCGTCCGGATGTTCGAGAACCGCCTCGCCAAGCTCCAGGCCGGCGAATAGGTCGTACCGAGCCCGTAGTCTTCCGCCATGACCTCGAAGACCACGCCAGAGTCTCCGCTGCCGATCCGCACGGTGCTGCAGATGGTGGGTGGCTGGATCGGCAGGCTCGGCACGATCTGGGTCGAGGGCCAGATCACCGACCTGAGCGCGCGTGGCGGCACGGTGTTCCTGACCCTGCGCGACCCGGTCGCCAACGTGTCCGCCCGGGTCACCGCGCCCAGGGGCGTCTACGAGGCGGCCGTGCCGAGGCCGGCCGACGGCGCGCGGGTCGTGATGCACGTCAAGCCCGACTTCTGGGTCAACAAGGGCTCGTTCGCCTTCACCGCGATGGAGATCCGTCCGGTGGGCGTGGGCGAGCTGCTGGCCAGGCTGGAGCGGCTCAGGCAGCTGCTGGCGGCCGAGGGGCTGTTCAACGCCGACAGGAAGCGGCGGCTGCCGTTCCTGCCGGGCACGATCGGGCTCGTCTGCGGGCGTGAGTCGGCGGCCGAGCGCGACGTGCTGGAAAACTCCCGCCGGCGCTGGCCGGCCGTGCGGTTCAAGGTCGAGGAGGTCGCCGTCCAGGGCCCGTACGCCGTGGGCGAGGTGACCGAGGCGCTGCGCAAGCTCGACGCCGACCCCGAGGTCGAGGTGATCGTCATCGCGCGTGGCGGCGGTTCGCTGGAGGACCTGCTGCCGTTCTCCGACGAGACGATGGTGCGGGCGGTGTCGGCCTGCCGCACTCCCGTGGTGAGCGCGATCGGCCACGAGCAGGACAGCCCGCTGCTCGACCTGGTGGCCGACGTGCGCGCGTCCACCCCGACCGACGCGGCCAAGAAGGTCGTGCCCGACGTCGGCGAGCAGCTCACGCTGGTGCGCCAGCTGCGCGACCGGGGCCGCCGGGTGCTGAGCGGCTGGCTCGACCGTGAGATGTCCTGGCTGACGTCCGTACGCTCACGGCCCTCGCTGGCCGACCCCGTACGCGAGCTGGAGCGCCGGGCCGAGCAGGTCGAGGCGTTGCGCGACCGGACGAGGCGGTCGTTGTCGGGCTCGCTCGACCGCGCCACCGACGACCTCACCCACCTGCGCGCCCGCCTCGTCGCCCTGTCGCCCGCGGCCACGCTGGAGCGCGGCTACGCGATCGTGCAACACCCGTCGGGCGAGGTGGTGCGCCGGGCCAAGGACGTCGCGCCCGGCGCCGTTCTGACGATCAGGCTGACCGACGACCGGCTGACCGTGCGCGCGGAGGACGCGCCGGAGGGCGAGTAGCGCTCAGAAGGGGGCGTCGTCGGAGCCCTGGGTGGGCTCGGCTCGCCTGGCCATGGCGGCGGCCAGCTTGACCCGGGCCCCCTGCAGCCACTCCTCGCAGACGGCCGCCAGCTTCTCGCCGCGCTCCCAGAGCTCGATCGACTGCTCCAGCGTGAGCCCGCCGGTCTCCAGGCGGCGCACCACCTCGGTCAGCTCCTCGCGGGCCTGCTCGTATGAGGGTGCCTTCTCGTCTGCCACGTCACCCACCCTAGCCCTGCGGACGCTGCTGAAGCTGCGCGGCGAGCTGACCCAGCTCCTCCCAGTCGGCCGTGCCGGTGATGACGAGGGTCACCTCGGGCAGGAAGCGGACGAGCGAGCGCTGGTCCTTGTCCTCGCGGAAGCGCTTCTCCCAGGCGACGCCGCCGACCTGCTGGGTGCCCGTGGCCTTGTCGGTGTTGGCCATGCGGCTGGCGAACCCGGCCGCGGGCTGCTCGTCGCTCTGCGCGAACATCGCGTGCTCGCGCTTGGCGGTGGCGTAGCCGAGGTGGAGGACCTGCGCGCCGTTCTCGCCCTTGGCGATGCGGTTGCTGTTGGGCACCCAGCCGGGCGGGTCCTGGCGCGGGGCCCAGACGCCGTAGGGCACCTCGTGGCCGAAGTTGGCGACGGTGATCGAGTAGTCGAGCCGCGGGATGTGCTCCTCCCGGCTCTGCGGGGTGACCAGCAGGAACAACCCGGCCCCCGCGAGGCAGACGAACAGGGCTACCGCGTAGCCGTAGAAACCATCGGTGAACCGTCGCACACTCGCTGAGGTTACCCGTTGGAGGGGGCGGTCACCGACGTGGCCGGGCGGATGCGGCCGATGATGGCGAGCACCTCTTCGGCGAGGCGGCGGTCGCCCGAGAGCACCACCTCCGACACCGCCGCGGCCAGCGCCCCGGTGATCACCACGACGAGCGCCTGCTCGTCCTCGAACAGCGCCGCGTTGCGCTGCGCCCACGTACGCAGGCGGTCGCGCATGATCACGTCGAAGCCGGGCGGGCCGTCACCGCGCAGGAACAGGGCGGCGAGCTCGCGTTCTTCGAGGCAGCCGTCGAGGTAGGCGCGGGCGGCGCCGATGAACACCCGCATGGGGTCGCTCTCACCGGCGGCGCGGGCCGCGCGGGCGGCCTGCTTGGTGCGCTGGGTCTGCCGGGCCTGGAACTCCTCCCACAGGGTGAGGTAGAGGTCGGCCTTGCCGGAGAAGTGGTGGTAGAGGCTGCCCACGCTGGCCTCGGCCTTCGACACCACATCGGTCACGCCGGCCTCGGCGAAACCCTTGGAGACGAAGACCTCGCGCGCGGCGGCCAGCAGGGAGCTGCGCGTCGCCGCGCCGCGCTCGGACAGGCGCGACTGGGTGACCACGTCTTCCACTTCGCTCATCGGGACCTCCTCCACAGCGGGGCGGCTCGCTCCATGGTGGAGGCAAGATCCGTGGCGCGCACACGATATGGCGCAAATTCCGTTGTCCGTTAGCAGATTATCCCCCTCTGAGTGGGAAAAGAGGGGCAACTACCATCGAGGGAGACGTCCCCACGAGGAGGCCACCATCATGTCCGACCAGACTTCCGTGCCGCCGCCGCTCGCCACGAGCGAGCACGCCCCTGACCGCAACCTGGCGCTTGAGCTCGTCCGCGTCACGGAGGCGGCCGCGATGGCGGCGGCCCGGTGGGTGGGCCGCGGTGACAAGAACGGCGCCGACGGCGCGGCGGTGAACGCCATGCGCCAGCTGATCAGCACGGTCTCCATGAACGGCGTGGTGGTCATCGGCGAGGGCGAGAAGGACCACGCCCCGATGTTGTACAACGGCGAGCACGTCGGCGACGGCAGCGGCCCCGACTGCGACGTGGCGGTCGACCCCATCGACGGCACCCGCCTGACGGCGCTGGGCATGCCCGACGCGGTGTCGGTGATCGCGGTGAGCGAGCGCGGCTCGATGTACGACCCGTCGGCGGTCTTCTACATGCACAAGCTCGTCACCGGCCCCGAGGCGGCCGACGTGGTGGACATCGACGCGCCCGTGGCGGCGAACATCAACGCGGTGGCCCGGGCCAAGCACTGCTCGCCGTCCGACGTGACCGTGGTCGTGCTCGACCGCCCCCGGCACGAGCAGATGGTCAAGGAGATCAGGGAGGCGGGCGCGCGCATCAAGTTCATCACCGACGGCGACGTGGCCGGCGCGATCATGGCGGCCCGCGTGGGCACCGGCATCGACCTCATGATGGGCATCGGCGGCACGCCCGAGGGCATCGTGGCCGCGTGCGCGCTCAAGTGCCTCGGCGGTGTCATCCAGGGCAAGCTGTGGCCGCGCGACGACGCCGAGCGGACCCGCGCGATCGACGCCGGGCACGACCTCGACCAGGTGCTGACGACCAACGACCTGGTCAGGTCCGACGACGTCTTCTTCGCCGCGACCGGCATCACGCAGGGCGAGCTCATGCAGGGCGTACGCTTCCGGGCCGGCTCGGCGATGACGGAATCGCTGGTGATGCGCGGCCGGTCGGGCACCATCCGGAAGATCGCGAGCGAGCACCAGCTGTGGAAGCTGCGCGCGTACAGCGCGATCAACTTCGACACGGCCGGCTGATCGCTAGCGGCGGCGCTTGCGGCGCGGGGGCTCCTTGACCTTGACCTCGCCGGCGAAGTTGGTGGTGCGGACCTCGACCACGGGCGCGCCCGGCTCGGTGGGCTGCTTGGTGAGGCGGACGGTCTTCTCCTTGGCCACCCGGATCACCTCGAGGCCCTCGGGCACGTGGATCTCGAGGCCGCCGAAGACGAGCGTGGCGTTGATGACGATGCGCCGGTTCTGCAGGATCGCGTCGCGGAAGTCGAGCTTGGTGGTGCCGAACATGGCGGTGACGGCCAGCTCGGCCGGCACCACCCAGCGGCCTCCGCGCTCCTCTTTCTTGAAGACGGCCGAGACGGGGCCGCTGTCGAGGTTGAGCGGTTGCTCCTCGGCCGGCAGCAGGTCGGTGGTGAGGGTGGCCAGCTCGCCGAGTGTCCGGGCGGAGTAGAGAGTGCCGAGGCGCTCGTCGAGCTCCTCCAGGGTGAGCCGGCCGTCGGCGTGGGCGTCCTGCAGGATCTGGGCGATGCGCTCGCGGTCGGCGTCGGAGGCCCGCAGCTCGTGGGGTTGCGGCAGGTCGGACCGGGCGGGCGGGCGGCGGGCGGAGACCCACTCCTCGGCCAGCCGCTCTCCGACTTCCTGCAGTTTCGGCAACCACGATCCCGCGCGTTCGTTCACACTTCTGACGATATCCGCCCTCCGCTCCGTTCGCTCGTCTCGAATCGGACGGGTCAGCGGATCCGCGCGAGCAGCCCGGCGATCGACTCCGCGAGCGTGTCGTCCAGCTCGGCGTGGCGGTTGAGCAGGCGGTACCCCATGGTGCCGAACACCAGGTCGACGGCCGGTTGCGGGTCGACGTCGGCGGAGCGGCCGGCGGCGGCCCGCCGTCTCCCCCGGCGTGATCGACACCGGCTGGTGGGACGGGCTCGGGGAGGCGCGGGCCGCGTTCCTCGAAGGCACGGCCGCCGCCCTGCCCCGTCGGACGGGTCGGCACGCCCGACGACGTGGCCCTCGCCATCGAGGACGCCATCCGCGACGCGTGCCTGACCGGCACCGTCCGCACCGTGGACGGAGGCGGGCGGCTGAAGGCGGCAAGAGGATCCTGATCACCGGAGCGGCCTCCGCGGCGATCCGGTGCGGGAGGCGCTGAACGGCGCGCATCCCGCGCTGCGGAAGGCCGGTTTCTCGGGGATTTCAAGGAATCTCCCTACGGGTTCGCCCGTTGATCCGGGCAAAGGGAGGTGGCCGCGTGCATCAACCGGCGCGATGGGGTCTCGGCGCGGCAGGCGCGGGCGTGGCGGTGATCGCGGGCCTGGAGGTCGCCGCCCTCGACGAGATGAACCCGATCAGGCGCACCATCAGCGAGCACGGCCTCGGCCCCGACGGCTGGATCTTCGCGCTCGGGGTGGGGCTGCTCGCGGCCGGATCGCTGGCCATCGCGGTGTCGCTGGCGCGCAAACGGCTGGCCGGCGTCTTCGGCACCCTCGCGCTGCTGGGCTGGAGCGCCGGGCTGTTCGTGACGGCGTGGTTCGAGAAGCACGACTGGTCGGTCGGGCCGAGTCTGAGCGGCAGCATCCACCGGGTGGGCAGCCTCGTCGCCTTCCTCAGCCTGCCGCTGGCCGTGCTGGTCATCGCGCGGCCGTGGCGGCGGGAGCGGTCGCGGGCCACACTGGTGGCGTTCGGGCTCGGGGTGTGCTCGGTGCTCTGGGTGGCGGGCATCGGCACGGCGGCGCTGGTCGGGGCGAGCAGCGGGCTGGCCTGGTGGCGGGTCATGCCGCTGGGGCTGGTCGAACGCGGCCTCGCGATCACCGAGGTGGCCGCGCTGCTGGCCCTCGGCGTGTGGGCCGCCGCACGGCGACTGACCACGTCGTCCCCGCAGGCCACCGTCGCGCGGACGGACGGTTAGCGCGGGCACCCGCAATGGGTCTGGCGGAGTGGTGTTGCCGGAGCTAACCTGACCGCGCCTCACGTTTCCTCCCGATCAGGAGGCCGCCGTGCCGTCCGTACGTGATCGCCAGGCCCGGTTCGCCACGTACGTCGTCTACGGCGTCCAGGGGCTCTCCTTCGCCTCCTTGCTCATCCAGGTCGCGAACCTGCAGGCCAAGCACCGCCTGGACGAGGGAACGCTGACGTTGCTGCTGCTCATCGTGCCCGTGTTCGCGGGAGTCGGCAGCGTGGCGGCGGGCGCGTTCGCGGCGCGGGTGGGGAGCAGGCTGCTGTTACGCGTCGCCCAGCCCGTGGTGGCCGCCGCCGTGGTGCTCGCCGGGCTCGCGCCCGACCTCGCGCTGCTGGTGCCGGCGCTGCTGGTGTTCGGGGTGGCCGTGGGCGCGGTGGACGCGGGCATGAACATGCAGGGCGTGGCGGTCGAACGCCGGTACGGCGTCGAGGTGCTGAACGGCTTCCACTGCGTGTGGAGCGCGCTCGGCATGGCGGCGGCGCTGTGGGCGTCGGCGGCGGCCGGCCTGCCGCTGGAGCTGGTCATGGCGCTCCCGATGGTGCTCGCCGTGGCCGGCTCCCTCTACGCCGGCCGTCATCTGTGCGCGCCCGAGGAGGAGAAGGTCCCGGCCGTGGCCGAGGTCGCCGGCCGGCTCCCGTGGCGGCCGATCGTCCCCCTCTGCCTGGCCATGGGCTTCCTGTACGTCGGCGACGCCGCCGTCTCCAACTTCAACACCGTGTTCATGAAGGACGTCCTGGAGGCCGGCCCGAGAGTGATCCCGCTCGCGTACGTCGCCTACCAGGCCGCGACGCTGGCCGTCCGGCTCGGCGGCGACCTCGCGGTCCGGCGCCACGGTCCGGCCGCCGTCGTCAGGATCGGCGGCGTGCTGGCCGCCCTCGGGTTCCTGGGCGTCGTCCTGGCCCCGAACCAGGTGCTGGGCATCGTCGCGTTCGGGCTGACCGGGGTGGGGTTGTCGGTGGTGGCGCCGCAGTCGTTCTCGGCGGCCGGGCGGCTCGACCCGGCGGGCACCGGATTGGCCATCGCCCGGGTGAACCTCTTCAACTACGTCGGCTTCGTCGTCGGCGCGGCCCTGGTGGGCGGGCTGGCCGACGTCGCGGACATGCGGGTGGCGTTCGCCGCGCCGCTGGTGCTGGCCGCCGCGATCGTCGCGCTCGCCCCCGGCTTCGAGCCGAAGCGGGCCCGCTCAGCCGCCTGACAGCCCCTCCAGGTACGCGACGCCGCCGGCGGGGCGAGCGTGAGGATCATCGCCGCACCTCGGCGACCTCGACGGGACGGCGCTCGCGCAGCGACAGGTCGGCGGCCTCGGCGACGTAGAGGGCCTCCAGCGCGTCCTCGATCGTGCACGGACTCGGCCCGCCACGCAGGAAGTGGTCGATCTCGGCCCGGTAGGCGTCCTCGAACCGGGCCACGAAGTCCGGCCAGGGCCGGTCGGGCTCCGGCAGGCCCTCGGTGGAGTGCAGCGGGGCCCGGGGGCCGAGCCCGACGGCCTGGGTGCGCTCGGTGCCGGCCAGCTCCATGCGCACGTCGTAGCCGCCGCCGTTGTAGCGGGAGCCCTGCACGGTGGCCAGCGTGCCGTCGTCCAGGGTGAGCAGCGCGGCGCTGGTGTCCACGTCGCCCGCCTCGGCGAAGAACGCGGCTCCCCTGTTGGCGCCCGTCGCGTAGACCGAGACGACCTCGCGGCCGGTCACCCAGCGCAGGATGTCGAAGTCGTGGATGTGGCAGTCGCGGAAGATGCCGCCGGACAGCGGGATGTACTCGGCGGGCGGGGGCGCCGGATCCGCCGTCACCAGGTGCACCCGGTGCAGCTCGCCCAGCTCGCCGGCGCGCAGCGCCGCCGCCGCTGCCGCGTAGCCGGGGTCGAACCTGCGCTGGAACCCGATCTGCACCCGGTGGCCCGCGCACTCCTCCAGCACCTTGACGGTGTCGGGCACCGTGCCCGCCACCGGTTTCTCGCAGAAGGCCGGCACGCCCCGGCGGCACGCCTTGACGATCAGCTCGGCGTGGGTGCTCGTCGGGGTGGCGATCACCACCGCGTCCGCCTCGAAGGGGTCCCCCGGCCTGCCGTACGGCGACGTACGCACGGGGTCGGCCACGACGAGCTCATCGACCAGCGGATGCGCGGCCAGGGTCGCGGCGTGGAAGGCTCCGATCCGGCCTAGACCCAGCAATCCCACACGCATGGCACCTCCAACGTTTTATCCCTCAGTCAACGTTTTGTCCTGACATGTTGACCTTTAAGCCTCGAACGGCCTCCGCAGCCTTGTGCGCGGGCAGCCGCGCGAACCCCACGACGACGGCCGCCGGCCCCTCCGCCTCGCGCATCGGCCCGACGGACTCGGCGGACAGGCCCAGCTCCGTGGCGATCCTGGCCGTGCGCTGCTCGTCCCAGCCGTCCGGCAGCTCCAGGTAGACGTGCAGGCCCGCCTCGATGCCCCCGACCCGCACGCCGGGCAGCTGCTCGGCCAGCGCGGTGACCAGCGCGTCGCGGCGGCGGCGGTACTCCCTGCGCATGCGCCGCAGGTGCCGGTCGTAGCCGCCGGTACGCAGGAAGTGCGCCAGCGCGTACTGCTCGACGACCGGGGATCCCAGGTCGAGCTGGCCCCGGGCGCGGCGCACGGCCTCGGCCAGGTCGGCCGGGGCCGCCACCCAGCCCAGCCGCAGGCCCGGGGCGAGCGACTTGCTCACGCTGCCCGACAGCACCACCCGGTCGGGGGCCAGCCCCTGCAGGCACCCGACGGGGTCGCGGTCGTAGCGGAACTCGGCGTCGTAGTCGTCCTCCAGCACGATCCGGTGGCCGGCGTGGGCCCACTCCACCAGCGCCGCCCGCCGCTCCGGCGAGAGCACCACACCCGTCGGGAACTGGTGGGCGGGCGTCACCAGGACGGCCTCGCCGCTCAGCCCGCGTACGTCGAGGCCCTGCTCGTCCACCCGCACCGGCACGAGCTGCGCTCCCGCCCGCCTGAGCAGCGGCAGCTGGCGGTGACTCGCCGGGTCCTCCACGGCCAGCCGGAGCGGACGCTCGCCGGCCAGCACCTGCAGGACCAGGCTGAGCCCCTGCGCCACACCCCCGACGATGACGAGGTTCTCGGGGCGCACGTCGGCCGCCCTGACCCGGCGCAGGTATCCGGCCAGCTCTTCGCGCAGCTCTGGCACGCCGCCGGGGTCCCCGTAATCGAGGGCGTCGGAAGGTACGGTGGTCAGGACGTGCCTGACGGCCGACAGCCAGCGTTCACGGGGGAAGTGGCCGAGGTCGGGGGAGGTGGGGCGATGACCGTAGTAGGGAGCGCTCGCGGAGGGGTTCGCCGCGTGGGGTGCGGGCGAGCGCCGGGAGGCGTTCATCGGCGCGACGCGCGTGCCGGCGCCCACCCGGGAGACGAGGAAGCCCTCCGCCACCAGCTGCTCGTACGCCTCCACCACCACGCCCCTGGAGACCTGGAGGTCGGCGGCGAGGTCGCGGGTGGCGGGCAGGCGGGTGCCCGGCGCGAGCCGCCCGACCCGGATGGAGTCACGCAGCTCGGACGCGACCTGCCCAGCGATTCCACCTCGTTCGCGATTGATGCGGATGTGGAGGTCGGCCATATTGGTCCTGTCTTCCGGCGCGGCATTGGACTGTTTCCGGGAACCATTGCCTTCCTAGCATCCAACGCATGAAAAGCGGCATCGCAGGGGCCGCCTCGGCCATGTTCCTCGTCGGGACACTGGCCGGGGTCTCGGGGCTCATCGACTCCTATCCCGTCTACGGCGGCCAGGCCGTGCGCTATCTCGTGGCCGCGGTCATCCTGCTGGTCATCACGCGGGCGCTCGGCCTGCGGTTCGTCCGGCCGACGCCGCGCGAGGCGCTGTGCCTGGGCGGGCTGGCCCTGCTCGGCCTGGTCGTCTTCAACATCTGCGTGATCGAGTCCGCCCGCGCCTCGGGCCCGGCGCTGGTCGGCACGGTGCTCGGCACCGTCCCGCTGGCCCTGGCGCTGGCCGGCGGACGTCCGGCGCCCCGGGTGCTGATGGGCGCGTGCGTGGTGGTGGCCGGGGCGACGCTGGCCACCGGGCTCGGCAGCGGCAACACGATGAGCCTGCTGTGGGCGCTCGGCGCGCTGGTCGGCGAGGTGAGCTTCTCCCTGCTGGCCATCCCGCTGCTGCCCAGGCTGGGGCCGATCCGGACGTCGGCGTACTCGACGGCGCTCGCCGTGCCCATGCTGGCCGTCATCGGGCTGGCCGCCGAGGGGTCGGGGATGTTGCGGACACCGACGGCCGCGGAGGCGTTCGGGCTGGCCTACCTCGCGATCGTGGTCACGGTGGTGGCGTTCTTCCTGTGGTACCGGTCGCTGCCCAAGCTCGGGCCTGGGCGGGCCGGGCTGTTCGCGGGGCTGATCCCGGTGGCGGCCATCGTCACGGGCGCGGTGCTCGGGGTCGCGCTGCCCACCGCGTACGACCTGCTGGGCGCGGGCCTGGTGGTCGTGGGCATCCTCGTCGGGCTGAGCAGCGGGCGGCCGGCGGCGGAGCCGGCCGCCAGACCGTCGCGGGCGTGAGCCCTCGGTCCTCCACGCCTCCAGGGGCTGAGCACCTGCCCGGAGGCGCGTAATCTCTTGGGGGACCGAAAGGATGGACATGGGCGAGTTCGACTACACCGACCTTCTTCCGCTGGGCGCCGACGACACCGAATACCGGCTGATCACATCGGAGGGGGTGCGGAAGGTCGAAGCGGCTGGGCGTACGTTTCTCGAGGTCGACCCGGAGGCGTTGCGGCTGCTGACCGAGACGGCCGTCCACGACATCTCCCACTTTCTGCGGACGTCTCACCTGGCGCAGCTCCGGAAGATCATCGACGACCCCGAGTCGAGCGGCAACGACCGGTTCGTCGCGCTCGACCTGCTGAAGAACGCCTCCATCTCGGCCGGCGGCGTGCTGCCGATGTGCCAGGACACCGGCACGGCGATCGTGATGGGCAAGCGCGGCCGCCACGTGCTGACCGACGGCCAGGACGCCGAGCACATCTCGCGCGGCGTGTACGACGCCTACACCAAGCTCAACCTGCGCTACTCCCAGATGGCCCCGCTGACCATGTGGGAGGAGAAGAACACCGGGAACAACCTCCCGGCCCAGATCGAGCTGTACGCCGAGGACCCCCACGGCCACGCCGACGAGTACAAGCTGCTCTTCATGGCCAAGGGCGGCGGCTCGGCCAACAAGTCGTTCCTGTACCAGGAGACCAAGGCCGTGCTCAACGAGAAGCGCATGATGGCCTTCCTGGAGGAGAAGATCCGCTCGCTCGGCACGGCGGCCTGCCCGCCGTACCACCTGGCCGTGGTCGTCGGCGGCACCTCCGCCGAGTACGCGCTCAAGACCGCCAAGTACGCCAGCGCCCGCTACCTCGACTCCATCCCCACCGAGGGCTCGCCGTCCGCGCACGGGTTCCGCGACCTGGAGATGGAGCAGAAGGTCTTCGAGCTGACGCAGAAGCTCGGCATCGGCGCGCAGTTCGGCGGCAAGTACTTCTGCCACGACGTCCGGGTCATCCGCCTGCCGCGCCACGGCGCGTCCTGCCCGGTGGCCATCGCCGTCTCCTGCTCGGCCGACCGCCAGGCGCTGGCCAAGATCACGCCGGAGGGCGTGTTCCTGGAGCAGCTGGAGACCGATCCGGCGCGCTTCCTGCCGGAGACCACCGACGAGCACCTCTCCGACGACGTGGTCAAGATCGATCTCAACCGCCCCATGCGGGAGGTCCTCGCCGAGCTGTCGAAGTACCCGGTCAAGACGCGGCTCTCGCTCACCGGCCCGCTCGTCGTGGCCCGGGACATCGCGCACGCCAAGATCGCCGAGCTGCTCGACAACGGCGGCGAGATGCCGCAGTACCTCAAGGACCACGCGGTCTACTACGCCGGTCCGGCCAAGACCCCCGAGGGTTACGCCTCCGGCTCGTTCGGGCCGACCACGGCCGGGCGCATGGACTCCTACGTCGAGCGCTTCCAGGCGGCGGGCGGCTCGATGGTGATGCTGGCCAAGGGCAACCGCTCGAAGCAGGTCACCGAGGCGTGCCAGAAGCACGGCGGCTTCTACCTGGGCTCCATCGGCGGCCCGGCGGCCCGCCTGGCGCAGGACTGCATCAAGAAGGTCGAGGTGCTCGAATACCCCGAGCTGGGCATGGAGGCGGTCTGGAAGATCGAGGTGGTCGACTTCCCCGCATTCATCGTGGTCGACGACAAGGGCGACGACTTCTTCACCGACAAGACGGGGCCGGTGCTGAGCATCGGCCGCCGCTAGTAGCGGTCAGACGGCGAACGGCGCCGGGTGGGCGATCCTGCCGCCCGGCGCGGGCGCCAAGGTGACTCTCAAGCGGCCACCGCGGTGCGGTGGGGCGCGACCACCGAGCCGTCGGGCAGCAGCAGACCGGTGTCCTCGAAGAGCACGACACCGTTGCACAACAGGCTCCATCCCTGGTCGGGGTGGAACGCGATCACATGTGCCCTCTCACGGTCGGGAGAGTCGGCACTCGGGCAGACGGGGTGGTGTGGACACATGGCGCACCTCTCAGATAGGGCTCCTGATCGCGGATGGTCAAAAGGGCAGCTTCCGCCCCGACGGCGTGCGAAGATCCAGCGAGGCCTCGGTCGGCTTCTTGGGCCGGCGTCTGACCTGGGTCTGGCGCATCTTCATCACGTCCTCCAACGGTCTGTCTTCAGTGCTGGACCGGGGCGTTCGCCTCAGTCTGACGTTCGGGACCGACAGTTTCCGGTGGCCTGCGGGTGCTTGCCGTCTTTCATGGCTCCACCATGCACCCGCTCCCTTACGACACTCTTACAGCTCGCTGACGGGACCCGAACGGTTCATGTCAGCCAGACTGCCGCAGGCGGGAAAACCCCCTCCCGGGCATCATGCACAACCTCACCGCCGGTGACTGTGCCGATGGACACACGCCACGCCCGGCCCGGGCGTACGTCGCAGCCATGCAGGGCGGAAACGCACGGGCGGACGGGGGTAAGCCGACCGCGCGGCGGGACCAAACCAACCCTCGGCACACGGCCAAGGGCGGACCTAGGGCGCCGGCGGGACACTCGACGCGCCGGAACGAAGGTCATGGCGTCTTGTGCCGCCGGGCCCGCGCCGGTGCGGGCCCGAGAGCGCGGGAACCTCGTCAACTGCGCGGATGTGACGCCGAGGATTGCTGACGTGACCAGTCAGACGAGTTGACTGAAGTTCGCAACAAATTATCGGCCCCGCCTCTACTGGTCGGTTTACACAAATAGGTAAGCTGCCTGCCATGCGTGCGCCCTCCGGTTACCTCCTCGCCGCGCGCTATCGGCTGATGGAGCCGGTCGGACGCGGCGGTATGGGCACCGTGTGGCGGGCGCACGACGAGCTGCTCGACCGTGACGTGGCGGTCAAGGAGGTGCGGCTGCCGGCCGTGCTCGACGAGGAGCTGCGCGCCGAGCTGTGCGCCCGCACCGAGCGCGAGGGCCGGGCGACCGCGATGGTCGCGCACCCGTCGGTCATCACCGTCTTCGACGTCGTCACCGAGGACGACCGGCCGTGGATCGTGATGGAGCTGCTGCGCGCGAAGTCACTGGAGCAGCTCATCCAGGAGGGCGGCCCTCTGGAGCCGCGCCGGGCCGCCGAGATCGGCCGGCAGATCCTGGGGGCGCTGCGCGCCGTGCACGCCAAAGGCATCCTCCACCGCGACGTCAAGCCCAGCAACGTGCTGGTGACCGAGGACCGCGCGGTGCTCACCGACTTCGGCCTGGCCGCACTCGAAGGTGACGTCTCCATCACCCAGGCGGGCATCGTCCTGGGGTCGGCGGGCTACATCGCGCCCGAGCGGGTGCTCGGCGCGAAGGCCAGCCCCGCGGGCGATCTGTGGTCGCTCGGGGCGACCCTCTACACCGCCGTCGAGGGCCGGGGCCTGCATGGCCGGCGTACGGCCGCCGCCGCGCTCGCCGCGCTCACCACCGGCGAGCCGATCCCCATGCCGAAGGCGGGGCCGCTGGCGCCCGTGCTCGACGCGCTGCTGCGCATCGACCCGGCGACCCGGCTCGACTCCGTACGCGCCTCGCTCATGCTGGCCAGGGTCGCCGCGGGCGGGTCGGCCGAGGAGCCGCTGCCGCGCCGGCCGTCACGGCCCGGGTCGGTGATGACGCAGCCGCCGTTCACCCGCCGGCCCGCCCACCGCGGGCTGCACCGCGCCGACGCCGCCCCCGCGCCGACGCTGAACGTGCCCTCACCCCGGCAGGAACGCAGACCAGGAGAAGGCGTTCACCGCAAACGCGGAGAAGCGCGGCCTGCCCCGTCCGCTTATGCCCGCCTCAAAGCGACGGTGATAAAGTTGTGCCTTCCTCGGCGGTTCTGGCCACGAGAACTTCGCAAGCGAGGGTAAAGCACTTCCCAAGCGAGAATCGATATCTTCTTCTCATGCCGGAACAGCAGACACGCCTGCTCGCGGACCGCTATGAGCTCGTCGCCCCCATCGGTCGGGGCACCATGGGCACCGTATGGCGCGCCCGCGACCGCGCGCTTGGGCGCGAGGTGGCGGTCAAGGAGATCCGCCAGGACCCGGGGCTCACCGAGGAACAGCGGGCTGAGCTGCGCGAACGCATGGTGCGCGAGGGCCGCATCGCCGCGCGCATCAGCCACCCCTCCGTGGCGTCCATCCACGACGTGCTGATCCAGGACGACAGTCCGTGGATCATCATGGAGCTCATCGAGGCCCGCTCGCTGGAGCAGGTGATCGACGAGGAGGGTCCGCTGCCGCCGCGACTGGTGGCGGAGCTCGGCGTCGACCTGCTCGGCGCGCTGCGGGCGGCGCACGCCCAGGGCATCACCCACCGCGACGTCAAACCGGCCAACGTGCTCATCACCGAGAGCGGCCGGGTGGTGCTGACCGACTTCGGCATCGCCAAGGCCGAGGGCGACTCGCGGCTGACGCGGACGGGCATGGTGATCGGCTCCCCGGGCTACACCGCGCCCGAACGCGCAAGGGGCGAGTACACCGGTCCGGAATCCGACCTGTGGTCGCTCGGCGCGACGCTGTACTTCGCCGTCGAGGGGCGGCCGGCGTACGAGCGGGCTACGGTCGCCGAGACGCTGGCGGCGTTGCTCAGTGAGAACGCCGACCCGCCGACGCAGGCGGGACAGCTACGGCCGGTGCTGAACGGACTGCTCAACAAGGACCACCGGCAGCGGCTGAGCGCTGCGCAGGCGGAGACCATGCTCCGCATGGTCGCCGACACCCCCACCAGCGAGATGCCGGCGATGACGGCCGAGGCTCTCAACGCGCAGGAGGCCGCATTGCCCGACCCGTCTTCCCACCCCCAGAAGACCCCACCCCCTGCCCGACCAGGCCCCCAGGGGCCCGGCGCTCCCGGCTCCGGCCCTCAGCCGCCCGGCAAGCCGGGCATGCCCCCGCAGGCCGCCCGGCCCGGGCAGCCCGGAGTGGCTCCCGCCGGCCACGGCGCCCCGCCCCCCACCGGGCCAGGCGCGCCGACGCCGGGTGCTCCCCGTCCCGGGATGCCGGGTCCCGGCAGACCCGCAGGCGCAGGACCCGGCGGGCCGCACGCCGGTAGCGGCGCCCATTACGTCGGTGGCCCCAACCCCGGCGGCCCCAACCCCGGCGGCCCCAACCCCGGCGGTCACGCGCCCGGGGGGCAGGGAACGCCCTCTCGCCCGGGGCCGGTCTCGGGGCCCCAGGCGCCAGGCCCGCAAGCGCCGGGAGCCGTGTCAGGGCCACAAGGGAGAGGGCCCGTTTCTGGGCCGCAGGGGCCCGGGTCAGGGCCGCAGGGGCCCGGGTCAGGGCCGCAGGGGGCGGAAGGTGGGGCGGCTACCGTGCCGCACATCTCACCGCCCGGGCGTGCGCCGCAAGGTGGCGCGGCCGGTCACCCCGCTTCCGGGGCCGGCGGACCCGCGGCCGATCCGCATCCGGATACGTCCGGTGAAGCGGGGTTCGATCCGGATCGGACGATCAGCGTCTCGCGCCCCAAGGGGCCGGTGCCCGGTCCCGAGCAGGGCGGATGGCGGCCTCCGGTCGACGAGGGGGCGCTGACGACCAGGCGCGTACCGTCTCCGCAGGGTGGCGTGCCGGGGCAGCAGGTCTACCCGGCGCCGGGAGGCGGGCAGCCGCAGGGCAACCAGCAGGGCAACCAGAGGGCGCCCCAGGGCCCGTACGCGGGTCATGGCCTCGGCACCGACCTGTTCTCCATCGCCGGCCCGCCGGAGAAGCAGTCCAAGGGCAGCCGCAACGGCATGCTGGTCCTCATGGGCGTGGCCGCCGCCGCGGCCGTGGTGATCGCCATCCTGATCGTCGCCTTCATCACCAGCTGATCCCGGCGCTCGCGAAACCAGAGCCCGGCCCCGGCTCCGGCTCTGGTGCGCGAGCGTGGGACAGACTGGACGTCATGAGCGAGTTCAGAATCGAACATGACTCGATGGGCGAGGTACGCGTGCCGGCCGGCGCCAGGTGGCGTGCGCAGACCCAGCGGGCGGTGGAGAACTTCCCGATCTCGGGACGGACGCTGGAGCCGTCCCACATCGCCGCGCTGGGCCTGATCAAGGCGGTGGCCGCCGAGGTCAACGGCGAGCTGGGCGTGATCGACAAGGACCTGGCGGAGGCGATCGCGCAGGCCGCGGCCGACGTGGCGGACAACGAGCACGACGACCACTTCCCGATCGACGTCTTCCAGACCGGCTCCGGCACCTCGTCCAACATGAACGCCAACGAGGTGATCGCGACCCTGGCCGAGGAGCGGCTGGGCCGTCCCGTCCACCCCAACGACCACGTGAACGCGTCGCAGTCGTCCAACGACGTGTTCCCGACCTCGATCCACGTGGCGGCGGCGACCGAGGTGACCTACCACCTGCTGCCCTCGCTGCGGCACCTGGCCGAGACGTTGCGGGAGAAGGCGGTCGAGTTCGACGGCGTGGTGAAGTCGGGGCGCACGCACCTGATGGACGCCACCCCGGTGACGCTCGGGCAGGAGTTCGGCGGGTACGCCACGCAGATCGAGAACGCCGTCGTCCGCGTGCTGGCCGCGCTGGAGCACGTGCTGGAGCTGCCGCTCGGCGGCACCGCCGTGGGCACGGGCATCAACACGCCGCCGGGGTTCGCACAGGAGGCCATCAGGAAGCTGCGCGAGGCGACCGACATCCCGTTCGCCGAGGCGCGCGACCACTTCGAGGCCCAGAGCGCGCAGGACTCGATCGTCGAGCTGTCCGGCCAGCTCAAGGTCGTGGCCGTGTCGCTCAACAAGATCGCCAACGACCTGCGCTGGATGGGCTCGGGGCCGCGGGCGGGGCTCGGCGAGATCAACCTGCCCGACCTGCAGCCCGGCTCGTCGATCATGCCGGGCAAGGTCAACCCGGTGATCCCCGAGGCCACGGCCATGGTGGCGGCCCAGGTGATCGGCAACGACGCGGCGATCACGTTCGCGGGGGCGTCCGGCACCTTCGAGCTGAACGTGCAGCTCCCGGTCATCGCGCGCAACATCCTGGAGTCGATCAGGCTGCTGGCGAACGTCTCGCGGCTGCTCGCCGACCGCTGCGTCTCCGGCATCACGGCGAACGTGGAGCGCCTGCGCGAGTACGCCGAGTCGTCGCCGTCGATCGTCACCCCGCTCAACCGGTACGTCGGCTACGAGGAGGCCGCGAAGATCGCCAAGCAGGCCCTGCGGGAGCGCAAGACCATCCGCCAGGTCGTGATCGAGCGCGGCCACGTCGCCGACGGCACCCTGACCGAGGAGCAACTCGACGCCGCGCTCGACGTGCTGTCGATGACCCGGCCCTGAGCCGCCCCTGAGCTACCTGCGCGTCGCGGCGGCGCGCGTGGCCTCGGCCCAGCGGTCGAGCAGCGCCAGGGCGGCGCCGGAGTCGACGGCGTCGGCCGCCCGCTTGACGGCTCCGCCCAGGGCCGGGGTCAGCTCGGCCACCGGCGGGGTGCCGTCGGCGGCCACCAGCGCGGCGGCCGCGTTCAGCAGGACGATGTCGCGGACGGGCCCGTGCTCGCCGCCGAGCACGGCGCGGGCCACGCCGGCGTTGTGCCGGGCGTCGCCGCCGCGCAGGTCGTCGAGCCGGGCCCGCGGGATCGACAGGTCCAGCGGGTCCACCGTCGTACGCGTCACGCTGCCCCGGCGTACGACCCAGACGGCGGACGGGCCGGTGGTCGTCAGCTCGTCGAGCCCGTCGTCGCCCCTGAAGACCAGCGACGATCCGCCGCGCTCGGCCAGCACCCCGGCGATGACCTCCGCCATGGCCGGGTGGAAGACCCCGACCGCCTGGGAGGGCGGCAGGGCGGGGTTGGTGAGCGGGGCCAGGAAGTTGAAGACCGTGGGCACGCCCAGCTGGCGGCGCGCGCCCGAGGCGTGTTTCAGCGCCGGGTTGAAGACGGGCGCGAAGCAGAAGGTGATGCCGACCTCCTCCGCCACGGCGACCGCGGCGGCGGGCGGCAGGTCGATGGCCACGCCCAGCGCTTCCAGCACGTCGGCCGCGCCCGCCGTGGACGAGGCGGCCCGGCCGCCGTGCTTGACGACCTTGGCGCCCGCGGCGGCGGCCACGACGGCGGCCATGGTCGAGACGTTCACGGTGTTGGCGCGGTCGCCGCCGGTGCCGACCAGGTCGACCGGCTCGCCGGAGACGCGGATGGCCGCCGCCCTGGCGAGCATGCCGTCGGCCAACCCGGCCACTTCGGCGACGCTCTCGCCCTTGGCCCGCAGCGCGACCGCGAACGCGGCGATCTGGGCGTCGGTCGCCCGCCCCGACATGATCTCGCCCATGGCCCAGGCGGCCTGGCGGGAGGTGAGCGACACGCCTTCGAGCAGCGCGGTGAGCAGCGCCGGCCAGGTGGTGCCGGTGGTGGAGACCATGAGCGTCCCTTCTCGTCAGTGCTCGACGGGGGGACACCCACCAACAATGGTGACGGCCGCCTCGTCGAGGCGGCCGTGTGCGCATTCGCTGGAGGTCCGCCTTAGGAGGCGGGCCACCACTGGAACGAATGCGTGATCATGCCCACAACCTTACCAGATGCCCTTGATCCACATATCCCCTCGCCTATCTATGTCGGCGGCACCCATGCGTCGCGGCGGGGCGAACGCCTAGGGTTCGGGATATGGCGAAGGATCTGACGGGGCGGACCGCGCTGGTGACGGGGGCCGGGGGCGGCATCGGAGCGGCGTGCGCCCGGCGGCTGGCCGCGGCCGGGGCCCGGGTGCTGGTGGTCGACATGCGGGCCGAGCCCGCGGCGGAGGTGGCCGCCGAGATCGGCGGCGCGGCCGTGGTGGCGGACCTGAGCTCCGCCGATTTCGTGGCGTCGCTGCCCGACGAGCCGGTCGACATCGTGGTGAACAACGCCGGGTTCCAGCACGTCGCGCCGATCGAGGAGTTCCCGCCCGAGGTGTTCTCCGCGATCCTGCGGGTCATGGTCGAGGCGCCGTTCCTCATCGCGCGCAAGGTGCTGCCCGGCATGTACGCCAGGGGCTGGGGCCGGTTCGTGAACATCTCGTCGGTGCACGGGCTGCGGGCCTCGCCGTACAAGTCGGCGTACGTGACGGCCAAGCACGCGCTGGAGGGGTTCTCCAAGGTCGTCGCGCTGGAGGGGGCTGCTCACGGGGTGACCTCGACGTGCGTCAACCCGGCGTACGTGCGCACGGCGCTGGTGGAGGCGCAGATCGCCGACCAGGCCAGGGTGCACGGCATCGCGCCGGAGGCGGTCGTGGAGGACATCATGCTGGAGCCGGCCGCGATCAAGCGCCTGATCGAGCCGGACGAGGTGGCCGAGCTCGTGGCGTACCTGTGCGGCCCGGCCGGGTCGTTCATCACCGGCGTCTCCCTGCCGATCGACGGCGGCTGGACGGCCCGGTAGTGATCGAATACCTGGAGCTGCTGGCCAGGGAGGCTTCCGCGGTCGAGTTCGAGGGGCCGATCATCCAGGCGCGGGCCGCGGGCGCCGATCCGGCGGCGATCGAGGAGCTGGAGCGGGCCAAGGTCCAGGCGTTGAAGGTGCGCGACCTGCTCAAACGGCGGGCCAGGCGCGAGGCCGAGCTGTCGGCGCTCTACGACACCGCCGGCGACCTGGCCGCGCTGCGCGACCTCGACGCCGTGCTGGAGGCGATCGTGCACCGGGCCAGGCAGCTGCTGGCCACCGACATCGCGTACATGACGCTGCACGACCCCGAGCGGGGCGACACGTACATGCGGGTCACCGACGGGTCGATCTCGGCCAAGTTCAGGGCGCTGCGGCTGGCCATGGGGGCGGGGCTGGGCGGGCTCGTGGCGCAGACCGCGGTGCCGTACGCGACCGCCGACTACTTCGCCGACGCCCGCTTCCGCCACAAGGACGACATCGACGAGGCCGTGCACGAGGAGGGCCTGGTCGCGATCCTCGGCGTGCCGCTGCGGCTCGGTCAGCGGGTGATCGGCGTGCTGATGGCGGCCAACCGCAGCGCGCGGCCGTTCCACCAGGAGGAGGTGTCGCTGCTGGCCAGTCTGGCCGCGCACGCCGCCGTCGCGATCGACAACGCCCGCCTGCTGCAGGAGACCAGGAACGCCCTGGAGGAGCTCTCCCACGCGCACAGGACGGTCAGGGAGCACGGCGAGGCGGTCGAGCGGGCCGCGATGGCCCACGACCGGATGACCTCGCTGGTGCTGCGCGGCGGCGGCATCGAGGACGTCGCCGCCGTGGTGACCGACGTGCTCGGCGGGTCGCTGGCCGTGCTCGACGACCTCGGCCGGGCGATCAGCGGCGACGTGGGCGAGCTCGACGCCGGGGTGTTCGAGGCGGCGCAGGCGTCACGGGCGCTGGGCCGCACGGTGCGCCGTGGCGACCTGCTGATCGCGTCCGTGGACGTCGGCGGCGAGCCGCTGTGCACGCTCATCCTGCGCAGCGATGACGCCGACGAGCGCATCCTGGAGCGGGCGGCGCTGGTGTGCGCGCTGCTGCTGCTGTTCCGCAGGAGCGTGGCCGAGGCGGAGGGCCGCGTCAGGGGCGAGCTGCTGGACGACCTGATCAGCCGGCCCGGCTCCCCCGGCCTGGCCGACCGCGCCCGCAGGTTGGGCGTCGACCTGGGCGCGCCGCACGTCGTGGTGGTGCTCAAGCACGGCGGCCAGCGGGAGCGGGCCGCGTTCTGGGCGTCCTCGCAGGCCACGATGCGGCACGGGCTGGCCGCGGGCCGGGGCGACGAGGTGGTGCTGCTGCTGCCGGGCCGCAACGCGGGTGCGGCCGCGCAGCGGGCGGCGGCCGAGCTGAGCGCGTCCCTGCACACTCCCGCCACGGCGGGCGCCTGCGACGTGCGCGGCCAGGAGGTCGCGGCGGCCTACCAGGAGGCACGGCGGTGCGCCGAGGCGCTGATCGCGCTCGGCCGGGCCGGCGACGGCGCGAGCGCGGCCGAGCTGGGCTTCGTCGGGCTGCTCGTCGGCGACGGGCGCGACGTGCGCGGTTTCGTCCGCCGGGTGCTGGGCGCGGTGGTCGACTACGACGCCCGCCGGGGCACCGCGCTGGTCGCCACACTGGCCGCGTACTTCGGCTCGGGCGGCTCTCCCTCCCGTACGGCCGAGGCCATGCACATCCATGTCAACACCGTCACCCAGCGGCTCGACCGGATCGGCAAGCTGCTCGGCGACGGCTGGCTGGAGCCCGAGCGGGCCTTGGAAATCCAGCTCGCGCTCCGCCTGCACCGGCTAGGCCACACATCCACCCCTGAGACTGTGGGTCCCGACCCCATATGAGTGACGCCGGTCACTCCTTACCGTGACCGGCATGGCCACTTCCATCAAGAAGATCGTCGCCGCGAGCCTGATCGGCACCACCATCGAGTGGTACGACTTCTTCCTGTACGGCTCGGCAGCCGCCCTCGTGTTCAACAAGCTGTTCTTCCCCGAGTCCGACCCGCTGACCGGCACGCTGCTGGCGTTCCTCACGTACGCGGTCGGCTTCGTCGCCCGCCCGCTCGGCGGCCTGATCTTCGGCCACTTCGGCGACAAGATCGGCCGCAAGACGCTCTTGGTCGTCAGCCTGCTGCTGATGGGCGCCGCCACGTTCCTGATCGGCTGCCTGCCGACGTACGAGACGCTGGGCCCGGCCGCGGCGCTGCTGCTGACGGCGCTCCGGCTCGTGCAGGGCTTCGCGCTCGGCGGCGAGTGGGGCGGCGCGGTGCTGATCGTCTCCGAGCACGGCGACAACGCGCGGCGCGGCTTCTGGGCCTCCTGGCCGCAGGCCGGCGCCCCCGGCGGCAACCTGCTGGCGACCGGCGTGCTGGCGGCGCTGGCCGCCTGGCAGTCGGAGGAGGCGTTCCTGTCGTGGGGCTGGCGGGTGCCGTTCCTGCTGTCGGGCGTGCTGGTGCTGATCGGGCTCTGGATCCGGCTGACGATCACCGAGTCGCCGGTGTTCCAGCAGGCCCCGCCCGAGGAGAGGGCCCCGATCGTCGGGGTGCTGCGGTACCACAGCAAGGACGTCGTCATCGCGATCGGCGCCCGCCTGGCGGAGAACATCTCGTTCTACCTGCTGACCGTCTTCGTCATCACGTACGCCACCACCAACGACATCCCGAACTCGACCGTGCTGAACGCGGTGCTGATCGCCTCGGCCATCCACTTCGCGACGATCCCGATGTGGGGCGCGCTGTCGGACCGGATCGGCCGCCGCCCGATCTACCTGGCGGGCGCCGCCGGCATCGGGGTGTGGATCTTCGCCTTCTTCCCGCTCGTGGACACCGGCAACTTCCTGGCCATCACCCTGGCCGTCACCGTCGGCCTGCTCTTCCACGGCATGATGTACGGCCCCCAGGCGGCCTTCTTCTCCGAGCTGTTCGGCACGAGGATGCGTTACACCGGCGTCTCCATCGGCGCCCAGCTGTCGGCGATCGTGGCGGGGGCGCTGGCCCCGGTCATCGCGGTCGCCCTCCTGCGGAGCTACGGGAGCAGCGTGCCCATCTCCATCTACCTCGGGCTGGCGGCGGTGCTCACCCTGGCCGCGGTCTACGCCGCCCGCGAGACGCAGGGCCGCGACCTGGCCGAAAGGACGCCCGCGCGATGAACGTCACCACGCCGAGACTCACCCAGCACGTCCTTACCGTGGACGGGCGGACGAGCGGCGAGCCGGTGCTGTTCGTGCACGGCAACGTCTCCTCCGGCGCGTTCTGGCGCGACACCATGGCGGCGCTGCCCGCCGGTTACCGGCCGCTCGCGGTGGACCTGCGCGGGTTCGGCGCGAGCGACCCCGCGCCGGTGGACGCCACGCGCGGGCTGCGCGACTACTCCGACGACGTGCTGGAGCTGCTCGACGCCCTCGGCCTGGACGGCGTCCACCTGGTCGGCTGGAGCATGGGCGGCGGGGTCGTGCTGCAGGCGCTGCGCGACCGGCCGGCCGCCGTCAGGAGCCTCACCCTGGTCAACCCCATCTCGCCGTACGGGTTCGGCGGCACCGAAGGCCCCGGCGGCCGGCTCACCCACCCCGACGGCACGGGCGCCGGCGCAGGAGCCGCCAACCCGGACTTCGTGGCGCGCCTCAAGGCAGGCGACATGTCGGACGAATCCCCCACGTCCCCGCGCAACGTCCTCCGCTCCGCCTACGTCAAGAACCCCGCCGTCCTCACCGACGAGGACTTCTACGTACGGTCGATGCTCACCACCCGCGTGGGCGACGCCCACTACCCGGGCGACGCGGCCTCCTCCGACGCCTGGCCCGGCGTCGCCCCCGGCAAGCACGGCGTGCTCAACGCCATCGCGCCCACCCACGTCCGCCTCGACGACCTGCACGAGATCGGCCCCCGGCCGCCCATCCTGTGGATCAGGGGCGCCGACGACGCGATCGTCTCGGACGCCTCGCTCTTCGACCTCGCCCACCTGGGCGCGCTCGGCGTCGTGCCCGGCTCCCCCGGCACCCCGGCCCAGCCGATGGTCACCCAGACCAGGACGGTGCTGGAGCGCTACGGCCGCTACCGCGAGGTCGTGTTCGCCGACTGCGGCCACAGCCCGCACCTCGAACATCCCGCCGAGTTCCAGCGCGTGCTGGCCGACCACCTGAAGGACGCCTAGATGTTCGTCGCACTCTCCCTGGTCGCGACCCTGCTGACCCCCGTGCAGCCCCTCACGGTGCCGGGCGCGGAGCACCAGGTCGTCACCGCGCTGGACGACCTGACGACCGCCGGCACGGCCGAGACCGGCCACACCGACCCCGCCGACTGGGCCGGGCTGCACTCGGCCGCCACCGTCAACCCCACCGGCGTGCCGGGCGTCCAGATCGACGGCTACTTCCCCGACACCTCCACCGGCAACACCACGCACGGCTGGAACCACGACGCCCAGTTCGTCGTCCGGCTCCCCGAGAAGTGGAACGGCGGCCTGGTCGTCAGCGGCACCCCGGGCAACCGCGAGCAGTACGCCAACGACTACACGATCTCCGACTGGGTGCTGGCCAAGGGCTACGCGTTCGCCGCCACCGACAAGGGCAACGTCGGCACGACGTTCCACGAGGACGGCCGCCGCCCCGGCGACGCCATCGCGGAGTGGAACGAGCGCGTCACCCAGCTCACCGTCGCCGCCAAGGCCGTGGTGCGGCAGCACTACGGCCGCAAGCCCAGCAGGACGTTCGCCGCCGGCATCTCCAACGGCGGCTACCTGGTCAGATGGCAGCTGGAGAACCGCGGCCACCTGTACGACGGCGGCCTCGACTGGGAGGGCACCCTCTGGCGGCTCAAGGGCGACAACCTGCTGAACTACCTGCCGCAGGCGCTGAAGGCGTATCCGGACCCCGACGGGGTGCGAGCCGCCGGGTTCGCGCCCGGCTCGGAGTTCCTCTGGCCGTTCCACCGGGACTACTACTGGGAGCTGACGCAGGAGATCTACCAGAAGGAGCTCGACCCGTCGTACGCGGGCGCGCCGGAGGACTACGACTACGAGGAGCGCCGGCCGTACGCGGCGATGGCGAAGATCGCGCTGACCGGCCGGATCACCAAGCCGCTGATCACCCTGCACGGCACGCTCGACACGCTGCTGCCGATCTCGCGCTCCTCCGACGTCTACGCCGAGATGGTCGGCCCGCACCGTCCGTTCCGCTACCACCGCGTCGAGGGCGGCAACCACCTCGACAGCCTCGTGGACGTCCACCCCGGCCGCCTGCAGCCGATGCTCCCGCTCTTCCGCACCGCCTTCGCGGAACTGGAGAACTGGACGCGTCACTCCTTGAGGTAGCGGTGCCTGCCGGCGCGCGCCCAGCGGACGAGGTGGCGTGCGCCGGGCAGTCGCCGGCCGAGCCGGTGCAGCGCGGTGTCGCGGCCCAGCGGCGAGCGCTGACGGAGTGCGGCGCTCGCGGGGCGCACCTCGACCCGGCCCCGGCGCACCTCCAGGGCGAAGCGCAGCCCGACCTCCTCGTCCGGGGAGCGCAACGAGCACGTCCAGCCGCCGGGGCCGAGGTCGTCGGCACCCGCGACGAGCCGCTTGACCGGCACCTTGGCGACCAGCTGGCCGGCGATCCTGCCCGGCACCCCGGCCTCGACCAGGGCGGGCGCGCTCGCCTCGCGCTCGCGCCGCCCGATCCCACGCAGCACCAGCTCCAGCGGCGGCCCGCCACTCGGCGGCACGTACGGCACCGGCAGCACGACGTACAGGGTGCCGTCGAGCTGCTTGACCGACACGCCCGGCGACACCAGCGCGATCGACTGGGTGAACGAGCGCGGCTCGATGGCCAGGCTCAGCTCGCCGCGATCGCTCCAGCACGGCACCACCAGCCGCATCCGGGGCCGCTGGGCGAGCACGCCCAGGCAGTTGAGCGGGCCCTCGGAGCTCCTGACGCGGCTTCTGGCCTGGTTGGCGCCGCTGTACATGCGCACGTGCACCTCCCACTGGCCGGGCTTGAGCGGCTCGCCCAGCGCGGCGCTGGTCACGTCGAGCCGGGCCTCGCCCCTGATGCGCACCCGGATGCGGCGGCGGCCGTCCTGGATCCGCTCGACCTGCTGGGTCAGCGGCAGGAAGTGCACGACGCCGGTCTCGACATGGCGGACGTACAGCTCGATGCGGGCGCGCTCGACGGCGTCGGTGATGTCGGTGGCCTCCTCCGCCAGGCTCCTGGTGTCCAGGGCGCGCGGCGGCACCCAGTGCACGCGCTCGCCGTCCACCCGGTAGCGATCGGGTGTGCCGTCGCCGTCCACGACCTCCACACTCAGCCCCAGCACGAGGACGTGGGCGTCCCAGCGCGCCTCGGTCAGGTCGGCGCGCAGGCCGGCCCTCCTGACGCAGTTCGCCATGAGCACGATCTGGTCCAGGCGGCCCGCGCGCACGTACGCGGCCACCACGCGCAGCTGCACGGGCAGGTAGCGGTCGAGCTGCTCGGGGAAGCGGCGGGCGGTGAGCTCCTGCACGACCCGGAAGTGCACCCCCCGGTCGACGGACGACTCGGCGAACCTCTCCGTCAGCAACGGGCGCAGGGCGGCGTAACGGAACCAGTGGGCGTACATGCGGTCACGCTGGCGGCCCTCGCCCACGTACGTGTCGATGTCGTCGAGCAGCGCGTGCAGCTCGCCGGCGATCGCGCGCGGCTCCTCCTCGGCGCGGGGACGCTCCCCGAGGTGGCAGCAGACGTGCTCGGCCAGCACGGCGATCACCTTGGCGTGCAGGTACGCCCGCATCACGAACGCCTGCTCGCCCATCCGGCTGCCGCTGGCCGGGAAGCCGAGCTCGTGCTCCTCCAGGAAGCCGCGGCGGTAGAGCTGTTGCGGGATGAGCAGGGTGAGCAGCCGGTCGCGCAGGACGTCCGCGCGGGCCGTGCTGCGTTCGAAGGCGGTCATCGGCGGGCCGTAGTCGCGGACCAGACGGCCGATCAGCACGTCGGCGTCGGTCTCCACGGCGCGGTCGTGCATGCGCTCCAGGGCGTCGCGCTCCAGGCGGTCGTGCTGGCCGAGGAAGTAGACGTAGTCGCCGGCGGCCGCGGCGAGGCCGACGTTGCGGCCGCGCATCGGCGAGCCGGTGTGCGGGAGGTGGAGGGCACGCACGTTCGCGCGGGTGGCGGCGATGCTGTCCAGGCGCTCGGCGATCCCGTCCGTGGACCCGTCGTCCACGAAGATCACTTCGTACGCGTCCGCGGGCATGGTCTGCTCCAGGGCGGAGCGGATGCACGCGTCGGCGGTGTCACCCGGATTGTGGACATTGACGATCACACTGACCTTCACACCCATGCGGCCAGCGTGCGCCGACATATCCGGCCGGGCTCGGCGGCTTGCCGATTAGAGGCGCAAAGTTGACCCGTTAATACCAGCCCACGGACTGTGAGTGACCCCAGGCGGCACAGGGCGTGCCGTAACGGCCCTTGATGTAACCGAGTCCCCACTTGATCTGGGTGGCGGCGTTGGTCTGCCAGTCGGAGCCGGCGCTGGCCATCTTGCTGCCGGGCAGCGACTGCGGGATGCCGTACGCGCCGGAGTAGCGGTTCATCGCCCGCTCGTTCCAGCCGCTCTCCTTCGTCCAGAGCGACTCCAGGCAGCCCCACTGGTCGGCGCCGAACCCGAACGAGGCGAGCATGGACTTGGCGGTGGCCTTGTTGCTGCCCGGCGAGGGGTCGCTGCCGGGCGGGAAGTTCATCGCGGGGAAGCCGCCGCCGGAGGGTGCCTGTTTGGGCACGACCCACTTGAGGCCCTTGCCGGTGCCGCCGCGCTCCTCCTCCAGCCGCTCGGCCCGGAACGCCTGCTCGGCCGCGGCCTTGAGCGCGTCCGTCTCGGGGTCGGGCGCGGCGAGGTCACCCGCGGCGAGCTTGCCCAGCTCGTTGAGGGTGAACTGCTCCGAGGGCGGCTCGTTGGCGTTCTGGACGGCGCGGTAGGCGGTGAAGCCACCGCCGCCGAGGACGACCGTGAGCGACAGGACGGTGACGATGACGCGCTTGGGGGTGAAGGGGGAAGGCCGGCGCGCCCGGCGCGCCGAGGGGAGGTCTTCCTTCGGGGGGCGCTCTCTCAGCTGCGGACGCGGGCTCACGAACCATGAGCTTGCCCTGTCATGGGGGGTGGTCCGCAACCGAAACGCGGGAATTCCTTGCCGCGAACTTTGCTAAATGCCCCTTTAGCACGATTTTTGGCAAAATATGTGACTTCAGTCACATAGAGCACTGGCTCCCCTTCGGGCACCCGTACCGAAGGGGAGCCGCCTTCAGAGTGACGGCTCCACGTCGTTGTCTCTTCCACACCACGTCACAGTTTGGTGACTTAGTTCGGGCATTCGGAACATTCATTAATAATGTGCGCGTGGCTGGCATCCTCCTCGTCGAAGACGACCCCTCGGTCCGCACGGCCCTGGAGCTCGCGCTGACCCGTCAGGGACACTCCGTCACGTCGTACGCCACCGGCGAGGAGGCTCTCGACCACATCAGGGCCCGCCGCCCGGAGATCGCCATCCTCGACGTCATGCTCCCCGGCATCGACGGGGTCGAGGTCTGCCGCCGCGTACGCAAGCTCGACCAGCTCCCCGTCATCCTCCTCACGGCCCGCGGCGACGACCTGGACGTGGTGGTCGGGCTGGAGGCGGGCGCCGACGACTACGTGGTCAAGCCGGTCGAGCCCCGCGTCCTCGACGCCCGCATCCGCGCCGTCCTGCGCCGGGCCGAGTCGGCCGCCTCCGACCGGATCACCTTCGGCGACCTCGTGATCGACCGCGGCGCGCTCAAGGTCGCGCTGGCCGGCAAGGAGATCCACCTGACCCCGACCGAGCTGCGGCTGCTGCTGGAGCTCGTCCGCCACCCCGGGCAGGTGCTCAACCGCCGCTACCTGCTGCGCGTCGTCTGGGACCACACCCACATCGCCGACTCCCGGCTGGTGGACGCCTGCGTCCAGCGCATCCGCGCCAAGATCGAGCCCAGACCCGCCGAGCCCGTCTTCATCCACACCGTGCGCGGCTTCGGCTACCGGTTCAGCCCTCCGTGATCCGCAAACCGACGGGGTTGCGCGCCCGACTGGTCATCACGTTCACGCTCGTCGCCGTCACCGCCACGCTGGCCGTCGCCACGATCGGGTACGAGCTGGCCAAGTCCGCGCTGGTCACCAGGACCGAGACCACCGCGCTCGACCTGGTGACCCGGGAGCTGAGCAGCATCACGTTCCCGATCGGCACGCTGCGGCCCGGCGAGGCCGCGCCGACGCACCGGGAGCTGGAGGTCCTGGCCCACGCGCTCAGCGGGCCTGGCCGTACCGTGCTGGTCGAGTACCACGGCACGGTCGCCTCCGAGGGCCCGCTGACGCTGACCGACGTGCCCAACGAGCTGTACGGCCGGGCCAACCAGAGCCTGGTCACCCAGCGGGTGATCGTTCACGACGAGCTCTACCTGCTCGTCGGCGCCGAGGTCTACCGCGACGAGGAGGGCGTGTCCGAGGCCACGGGCCTGCGGGCGTTCGCCTTCTTCCCGCTGCGGGACGACGAGGCCCAGCTCGCCACGCTCAGGACCACGCTGGCCAGGACGGGCGTGGTCATCGTGCTCATCGCCCTGGGGGTGGCGCTGGTGTCGGCCCGGCAGGTGCTGCTGCCGGTCAGGCGGCTGAGTGCGGCGGCCCAGGCGCTCGGCCAGGGGCGGCTGGACACCCGGCTGCCCGTGCACGGCAAGGACGAGCTGGCCGAGCTCACTTCGCAGTTCAACGACGCGGCGGCGGCGCTGGAGCTGAGCGTGGCGGAGCTGCGCTCGCTGGAGGCGATGTCCCGCAGGTTCGTCGCCGACGTCTCCCACGAGCTGCGCACGCCGCTCACGTCCATGACGGCGGTGGCCGACATGCTCTCGGAGGAGGCGAGCCGGCTGCCGCAGGCGCCCGCGGAGGCCGTCCGGCTGGTGCTCAAGGAGATCGAACGGCTACGCGAGCTGGTCGAGCACCTCATCGAGGTCAGCCGCTTCGACGCGGGCACCGCCACGCTGAACCTGGAGCCGGTGAGCGTGGCCGACGCCATCGACGACTGCCTCAAGACGCGCGGCTGGACCGACCAGGTGACGGTGCGGGCGTCGCAGGGCCTGACGGAGAACCTCGACCCCCGCAGGTTCGACGTCATCGTGGCCAACCTGGTCGGCAACGCGCTCAAGCACGGTGCTCCCCCGATCGTGGTCAGCGCCCGGGCCACGGAGAACGGACTGGAGGTGAAAGTGCGCGACCACGGTGAGGGCATCGCGCCCGAGGCGTTGCCCCACGTCTTCGACCGCTTCTTCAAGGCCGGCGCCGGACGGACCCGCAGCCAGGGCAGCGGCCTCGGCCTCGCCATCGCCAAGGCCAACGTCCAGCTGCACGGCGGCACGATCTCCGTACGCCGGCAGGAACCCGGCGCCCTCTTCACGGTCTGGCTGCCGCACGCATGAGGACATTCCGCGCCGCTCTGCTGCTCGCCTGCGTCATCGCGCTGCCGGGCTGCGGCATCACACCCACCGACGTGCAGGACCGGGGCCACGCGCCCACCGTCAGGATCCCGCCGCCGTCCAAGACGATCTACCTGCTCAGGGACGGCGAGCTCGCCCTGGAGCCGGCCGACGTCGCGGACGACACCGTCAACAGCCTGCTCGGGGCCCTCTTCCGCGCTTCCACACAGCCGCTCGGCGACCGGGACACCGCGCTGCGCGGCTTCACGTACCTGCGGACCAAGAACTCGGTCAACCCCGTCCACCGCGACGAGGTGCAGCTTCCGCGCACCTCCACGCTGACCGTCTACATCAGCGGCGAGGGCACGCTGACCAGGCTCGGCAAGGCGCAGATCGTCTGCACCGCCCAGCAGGACGCGGCGTACGAGATCGTCAGGATCGTGCGGGAGAACGGGAACCGCCCCCCCGAGTCGGAGGGGCGGTACACCTGCGGCGAGCTGAAGTGATCACATGGTGACGTCTTCGAGCATCTCGGTCACCAGCGCGGCGATCGGCGAGCGCTCCGACCTTGTCAGCGTGACGTGGGCGAAGAGCGGGTGGCCCTTGAGCTTCTCCACCACCGCCACGACGCCGTCGTGCCGGCCGACGCGCAGGTTGTCACGCTGCGCCACGTCGTGGGTGAGGACGACGCGGGAGTTGGCGCCGATCCGGCTGAGCACCGTCAGCAGGACCCCGCGCTCCAGCGACTGGGCCTCGTCCACGATCACGAACGCGTCGTGCAGCGACCGGCCGCGGATGTGGGTGAGCGGGAGCACCTCCAGCATGCCCCGGTCGAGCACCTCCTCGATCACCTCGGGCGAGGTGATCGCGCCGAGCGTGTCGTAGACGGCCTGCGCCCACGGGCCCATCTTCTCGCCCTCGCTGCCGGGCAGGTAGCCCAGCTCCTGGCCGCCCACGGCGTAGATGGGGCGGAAGACGAGGACCTTGCGGTGCTGGCGGCGCTCCAGGACCGCCTCCAGGCCCGCGCAGAGCGCGAGCGCCGACTTCCCCGTGCCGGCCCGCCCGCCGAGCGAGATGATGCCGATCTCGGGGTCCATGAGCAGTTCGAGCGCGACGCGCTGCTCGGCCGAGCGGCCGTGCAGGCCGAAGACCTCGCGGTCACCGCGCACGAGACGTACGGACTTGTCGGGCTGCACCCGGCCCAGTGCCGAGCCCTTGGCCGACAGCAGCCGCAGGCCGGTGTGCGTGGGCAGGTCTCTGGCCTCGTCGAGGTCGGCGGTGCCCTGCTCGAAGAGCGTCTCCACGTCTTCGGCGGTCACCTGGATCTCGGCCATCCCCGTCCAGCCGGACTCGTGGACCAGCTCGGCGCGGTACTCCTCCGCCGCCAGGCCGATCGAGGCCGCCTTGACCCGCAGCGGCAGGTCCTTGGAGACGAGGACCACGTCGCGCCCCTCGGCGGCCAGCGAACGCGCGACCGTCAGGATGCGCGTGTCGTTGTCGCCCAGACGGAATCCGACGGGCAGAATGGACGGGTCGCTGTGGTTGAGCTCAACCCTGATCGTGCCGTCCCCCGTGGGCATCGGCTCGTCCAGCCGGCCGTACTTGATCCGCAGATCGTCGAGGTAACGCAGCGCCTTCCTGGCGAAGTAACCGAGCTCGGGGTGATGTCGCTTCCCCTCCAGCTCGGTGATGACCACGATCGGAAGGACGACGTCATGCTCGGCGAAGCGGGTCATCGCGGCGGGGTCGGCTAGCAGAACCGACGTGTCCAGGACGTACGTGCGCTTGGCCGGCTGGTGAGTAGGGTTGCTCGAGGACACTGCCACACGTTCTCCCCCGGGCGCCCATCTGGTGCGGGCACCCTGCAGACGAGGTGGGAATCGGACCGGTCCCGCGTCCCCGACCGCGAACTGCTGTCGGCGCCGGAGGCCGGCCCCCTTGGCAGTTCACGGCGCAAAGGCGGGCCCTCTCCGAAATGTCCGGCCTGTGACCGGACACTTCCAACGTTACGTCCTGGATACCCGAATGTCGCGTCAGGAACCGTAACGTCGGTGTCTCGCAGCGTAGTCGCGCAGCGCCCGCAGGAAATCGACCCTGCGGAAGTCGGGCCAGTACGCTTCGTGGAAGTAGAACTCAGAATGAGCGCTCTGCCAGAGCATGAAGCCCGACAGCCGCTGCTCGCCCGAGGTCCGGATGAGGAGGTCCGGATCGGGCTGGCCGCGAGTGTAGAGATGCTTCGCGATGTGCTCGACATCGAGCACCTCGACGAGGTCCTCGATGCTCGCTCCCTTGCTCGCGTGCTCCTGGAGCAGTGAGCGCACCGCATCGGCAATCTCACGTCTTCCTCCATACCCAACTGCAACGTTCACAATCAGGCCTGGACGGTTTGATGACGCTTCTTTTGCATTTTTTAGGACATTAGCCGTGCTATCCGGAAGCAGATCGAGCGCGCCCACCGGGATGATCCGCCAGCCCTCGTCGACGAGTTCCTGCGTCACGTCCTCGATGATGCGCAGCAGCGGCTCCAGCTCCTCGCTCGGCCGGTTGAGGTTGTCGTTGGACAACATCCACACCGTGACGACCTCGACACCGGTCTCACGGCACCAGTGGAGCAGCTCGGAGATCTTGTCCGCGCCCTTGCGGTGGCCCGTGGACACGTCGCTCATGCCCATGGCACGCGCCCATCGGCGGTTGCCGTCGATGACGACTCCGACGTGTCGCGGGATGCTGTCCTTGGACAGCTCGGCCTCCAGCCGTCGTTCGTACAGCCGGTAGACCAGGTTGCGCAGGCCCACGGAGTGCCTCCCCAGCGCTGCTGTGATTAGTTGCTTCAACACGCAATTATCACCGCGAATCGCCCGTGCCCGCGCCTTGTCCGGGATTCCTCGCCAGATCTCTACCTTCCAGACACCCTTCGGCCTCCCGCACGAGCTGCCCGATGAACAGCGACAACTCCGAGGACGTCAGCACCGCGCGCATGCCCGCGCCCGTGGCGCCCCAGGCCTCCACGTACGCCCGCCGGGTCAGGCGCCACTCGCCGCGCGCGGGCTGCCACAGGGGGATCGTCCTGAGCTGGCAGCGCAACTCGCCGCCCCCGACCACGCCGGCCCGGGTGCGGTAGCGGAAGGAGAACAGCTCGCTGTCGGGCTCCTCGTCGGGAAAGCGGTCGTCGGGGTCGACCCAGCGCCTGGCCGCTCCTCCGCCCCGGCGAGCCTCGTCGACGCCGCGCGCCAGGCGGGTCAGCAGCCAGCCGCAGCGCTCGCCCACGCTGCCGTACGGCGTGCCGTCGCGGTGCAGCTCCAGCGTGACCTCGTACGGCGTGCCGACGCTGTCGGTGCACGCGACCGGCGTGACGCTCAGGTACGAGCCGTCGACGCAGCGCAGTCCTCCCATGCGCCTGACCGTTTCCGGGCGAAAGTCCGCTAAACGCGCCTGCCCGGGTCCCAGACGTGCTCGCGCCAGTCCGGCGGCTGGTGCCACTCCGTCCAGCCCCATCCGGTACGCCCGTCCTCGGCCGTGAAGCGGCACATCGCCCGGGGGAATTCCGCCACCCTTCCGTCCGGGCCTGTCAGGGTGACGGGGGCGAAGGCGACCGGCCGGACCGTGGTGGCGCAACCGGGAAAGCGCAGCACGCTCTCGGACGGACGGTCGCCGTCGAACACCGTCGCCGCCGAGAAGCCGGCCACGTGCGCCAGCTTGCCGCCGTCCGGCACCTGGAACGCCGGCCAGTCCAGCTCGACGCCGACGTTGGGACGCATGCCGTGCAGGAAGGCGCCGTCCTCCATGCGGCCGCTGCTCCACAGCCAGGAGATCGACCACCAGTCGCGCACGCCCCAGCTGTGGTCGCGCTCGCCGTACCCGTGGAAGGGGGCGCCGTTGACGGTGCCGGTGACCACGCAGGGGACCTCGTAGCGGGGGATGATGGCGTAGCCGTAGACGCCGCCCGCCGTACGCCATTCGAGGTCGAGCGAGAGCTCCTCGGACGCCAGCCGGACCCGTACCGAGGTGAAGGGGTCGGTGGTGTCGTGGGAGGCCGTGTAGCCGTCGCCGGCCACGGCCAGGTCCTCGGAGCCGGGCAGCGGCGCCTCGTGGTCGATCACCGCCACCAGTCCGCCGTCGCGATCGACGACGCAGGCCCAGTACCAGGCGCGTCCCCAGGTGGGATAGAGCCCGAGCCGGACGTAACCGCCCAGGCCGCCGTCCTCGGAGACGAAGTCGTAGTACCAGGACTCGTTCCACAGCGGCTCGCCGCCGGGCTCGTGCCGCCGCTCGTCCTCGGTGTCCAGGGGCCACTCGCCCATGTTGACGATCCGCATGTCGCCTCCCAAGCGCTTGCTGTGATCATCGTAGGCGGCGAACCCCCGGCGGTCACGGGCCCGATGACAGCAGGCGGGACCACCGGCGGCGCTTGCCCGGCTCCTCGTCCGGCATCCGGCCGCGTTCGCGCAGCCAGGCGGCGAAGTCCTCGGCGTCGGCGCGGTAGCCGGGCGGCGGGGTGGCGCGGGCCCCCGCGTACGCGGCGAACTCCGCCACCAGGTCGGGCCCCGCCGCGGCGGCGGCGTCGGGACGGATCCTCGCCACGATGTCGCGCCGCTTGGCCACCAGGCTCGCCGACTGCACCCGCATCCGCTCCGGGTCGAACCCCTCGGGCACCTCGCCCCCGGCGACCAGCGCCGCCACCACCCGCCCCTGCGCCTCGGCCAGCCGCCGCCGCGCCTCACTCATCGAAGGGCACCGGCCGTCGCGGCCCGGATCCTCGTCAGCTCGCCGGCCAGGACGGCGTCCGACGGGTAGGCGCCGTCCCACTCCAGCAGCACGCCCGGCGGGGTGGCGCGGGCGCACAGCTCCGCGAGCAGGTCGAGCACGGCCTGCGGGGCGACGGCCGTGTGGGTGTCGTGCCAGAGCCCGCCGTGCTCCTGCCCGCCGGCCACGTGCACGTACGCGAGGTGCTCCAGCGGCAGCGTGTCGAGCGCCGCCACCGCCGGCAGGCCCAGGTTGACCTGGTTGGTGTGGAGGTTGGCCACGTCGACCAGCAGCCCCACGCCGGTGCGCTCGACCAGTTCGGCCAGGAACTGCGCCTCGGTCAACTCGTCGTCCGGCCAGCCGAAGAGGGCGGCGACGTTCTCCAGGGCCAGCGGGACGGGCAGGGCGTCCTGGGCGCGGCGCACGTTCTCGGCGACCACCCGCAGCGACTCCCTGGTACGCGGCACCGGCAGCAGGTGCCCGGCCTCGACGCCGCCCCCGCGGACGAAGGCCAGGTGCTCGCTCACCAGCGGCGCGTCCAGGGCCTGCGCGCAGGCCGCAAGGTGGGCCAGCCGGGCCGGGGAGGGCCGCTCGGCGCCCCCGACACCGAGCGACACCCCGTGCGGGATCACCGGCAGGCCGCGTTCGCGCAGCACCTGCAGCGACTCGGGCAGCCGGTCGGGATGGATGTTCTCGGCGACCACCTCCAGGAACTCCACCCCGGCCATGCGCTCGATCGTCAGGTCGAGCTCCGTCCGCCAGCCGATGCCCACGCCCAGCCCCGCCATGTCAGCAACCTCCTCCACCGCAACCGCCGCCGCCCCCGCAACTGCTGCCGCCGCCGCCGGACGAGCCGCTCGAACAGCTCGAGACGTACGACGCGCAGCTCCCGCCACCTCCGCCGCCCGAGCCTGCGGACGACGCGCCGCTCCTCCTGCCGCGGGGCCGGGCAGGCGAGGAGGGAACAGGTTTGGCAGGGTCGAACGCCCCGTACAGATCAGAGCTGCGGCTCAGCCGGCCCGGGCCGTGGAGCGCGACGGAGAGGTGGAGGTCCGCGCCGCCCCGCGGGAGCTCCCTCCTGGCCTCTTCGAGCGCCCTGCGTCCCGCCTGGGCCGGCACGGGCGCGGCGAGCGTCCGCCTGGGCGCGCTTTTCGGCGTCAGCGTGGCGGCCGGCCGGTGGCTCGCGGCGCGGGCGCGCACGCTCAGCATCGTCCCCGCGTAGACCATCAGGGCGATCGTGGCCAGGAAGAGCGCCGGGGCCGCCACCGTCATCGGGGTCGTGCCGGCGAACAGCAGGAGCAGCCCCGACAGTACGGCTCCGGTGAACGCCAGGGCGGTGGTCATCCGCAGCCGCACGCTCAGCCGGTCGACGTCGCAGAACAGGTCGTCAGGGCGGATCAGGCCGCGCTCCGTGAGGCGCTGCCCGAGCCGCTCCATGGCCCGGCTGCGGGCGATCTGCTCCCTGAGCGAGAGCACCGAGGCCCCGGAGGGCAGGACGGCCGACAGGACCACCTCGTCGATGGGGTCGTCCGATCGGGGGCCGCCGGCGACGGGGTGCACGTTCCCGCCGCGCGCCGCTCGTAGGGCTCCCACCTCGGTCAGCAGCACGATGGCGGTCTCCGCCACCCGCCGGGGGCCTCCCGCGAGGTACGCCAGCTCGTAGTGGCCGAGGTCGGGAGATCTGTCACTCGTCCTGATCGCGCGCAGGGCCGTGAGTGCGCGCCGGATCGAGTGGGTGATGTGGCCGGCGACCGCCGCCAGGGCCACGGCAAGGATCAGCAGAGCCAGATCCATGGACGGCCTCCCCTCTGCGGGCCTTCCAGCCCGGCTGTCGGAAGTGACGCGTATTCCGACAGTAGGCTCGGCCCCCGGTCCACCAGGGGTTTAGCGCCATTTGCTCACGGTTTCCTCTCCGCTCATGAACGGCGAAGCCTTCCGCTCACACTCATGAACGGCGAAGCCTTCCTCTCCCGCTCGTGAACGGCGAAAGCGCCGGCCGTCGGGAAGACGGCCGGCGCCGGTGAGGAGAGCCGCGGCGGTCGGCGGGGACCGCCATCAGCCGCCTCAGCCGAGGCGGTCGAGCAGAGCGTTGTACTCGTCCCACAGCTCCTTGGGCAGGTGGGAGCCGAACTTCTCGAAGTGGCCCGGGATCAGCGCCGCCTCCTCCCGCCAGACCTCGCGGTCGACGGTCAGCAGCGCGCGCAGGTCGTCCTCGGACAGGTCGAGTCCCTCGGTGTCGAGCTCGGCCGGCAGCAGGCCGATCGGCGAAGGAACGGCCTCGGCCTCGCCGTTGAGCCGCTCGACGATCCACTTGAGCACCCGGCTGTTCTCGCCGAAGCCGGGCCAGACGAACTTCCCGTCGGCGTTCTTGCGGAACCAGTTGACGTAGTAGATGCGCGGCAGCTTCGCACCCTCGCGGCGGCCGATCTCCAGCCAGTGGCCGAAGTAGTCGCCCATGTTGTAGCCGCAGAACGGCAGCATCGCGAACGGGTCGTGGCGCAGCTCGCCGACCTTGCCCTCGGCGGCGGCGGTCTTCTCGGAGGCGACGTTGGCTCCGAGGAAGACGCCGTGCTGCCAGCTCAGCGACTCCGTCACCAGAGGAACGGCGGTGGCGCGGCGGCCGCCGAACAGGATCGCCGAGATGGGCACGCCCTTGGGGTCCTGCCACTCCGGTGCGATGGTCGGGCACTGGGCGGCCGGGACGGTGAAGCGGGCGTTGGGGTGAGCGGCGGGCTCGTCGCTGTCGGGCGTCCAGGAGCGGCCCTTCCAGTCGGTCAGGTGCGCCGGGGCCTCGTCGGTGAGGCCCTCCCACCACACGTCGCCGTCGTCGGTGAGCGCGACGTTGGTGAAGATGCTGTTGCCCCAGAGCGTCCTGATCGCGTTGGCGTTGGTGACCTGTCCGGTGCCGGGGGCCACGCCGAAGAAGCCCGCCTCCGGGTTGATCGCGTACAGGCGGCCGTCGTCGCCGAAGCGCATCCAGGCGATGTCGTCGCCGATCGTCTCGACCTTCCAGCCCGGGATCGTGGGCTGCAACATCGCGAGGTTGGTCTTGCCGCAGGCGCTCGGGAAGGCGGCGGCGACGTAGCGCGGCTCGCCGTCCGGCGGCGTCAGCTTGAGGATGAGCATGTGCTCGGCCATCCAGCCCTCGTCGCGGGCCATGACGCTGGCGATGCGCAGGGCGTAGCACTTCTTGCCGAGCAGCGCGTTGCCGCCGTAGCCGGAGCCGTACGACCAGATCTCGCGGGTCTCGGGGAAGTGGCTGATGTACTTGGTCGAGCTGCACGGCCAGGGCACGTCCTCCTGCCCGGGGGCCAGGGGCGCCCCGACGGAGTGGACGGCCTTGACGAAGTCTTTGCGCTCCTCGATGAGCCGCAGCGCCCGCTCACCCATCCGCGTCATGACACGCATGGAGACGGCGACGTACGCCGAGTCGGTGATCTCGACGCCGAGCTGCGAGATCTCCCCGCCCAGCGGGCCCATGCAGAACGGGACGACGTACATGGTGCGGCCCCGCATGCAGCCCTTGAAGAGCTTGCCGAACGTGTCGCGCATCTCGCCGGGCGCGATCCAGTTGTTCGTCGGGCCCGCGTCCTCCTCGCGCTCGGAGCAGATGAAGGTGCGGTCCTCCACCCGCGCCACGTCGCTCGGGTCGGACTTGGCGTAGAAGCTGTTGGGACGGGCGGCCAGACGCGTGAGCGTGCCCTGCTCGACGAGCAGGTTGGTCAGGCGCGTCCACTCCGCCTCCGACCCGTCGCACCATTCCACGCGGTCGGGCTGGGTCAGGGCTGCGATCTCGTTCACCCACGCGACCAATTCGGCATTGCCGGTGGGTGCGGTTACTTCCACGGAAACGGACACGACTATGACTCCTCCACTCTCCCAGGGCCCAGTCATCATTAACGACGAACCGGCGAGAAAGCCAATTGGCATAGACCTGTTGGCGAGGCCGTCGCCGCAGGCAGCGGCCCTGACGATTGGGGGACCCTACCCAGCGGAAGCGGATTTAAAAGAAGAAATTCGGAGCACTGGTCCAGTCCAATCCCAATGGTCTAAACCAATTGCCGAAGTGGTTTAGTCCATTTCCCCGGAAGCGGCCCTCATGAATGGACGTCGGGCCCCGCGGAGCGCACCCGGTCGACATGCTGCAGCGCCTCGCGCAGATCCACCAGCCACGTGTCGGCGTTCCTCCCGACCAGGCGTACGCACCAGGCGAGGGCGTCGCTGCGGCTGCGCGCCACACCGGCGGCCACCAGCGTGTCGAGCACTTGGCGCTCCGACTGGCGCAGCCGCGTCATGACCGGCACGGAGAGTGTGGTGAACATCACAGTCTCGCCCCCGCAGACGACGCCCCACGACACCTTCTGCCGGAACCTGCGCTCGGCCTCCTTGGCGATGTCGATCCGCCGCTCCCGCGTCTCCTCCCTGAACCTCCTCACCATCCCCTCGACCAGGGTGGCGCGCTCGGCCTCGGGCGCGTCGGCGGGCGGGTCGGGCAGTGGGCCGAGCACCGCGATCTCCTCGCGGTCGCGGATGATCGTCGGAGCGCCGGTGAACCACTCCTCGGGCAGCCGCCCGGTGAACCAGCCGCGGACCTCTTCCTCTGTAGTCATGTAATCATCATTACGGAGTTGCGGCAGGAACGCACGTGAGGCAACAGGACACTGTGCGCGGAGGGAAGCCTCAGCGGACCTTGGCCGCCTGCACGGGGCTGACTCTGACCACTCCGGCCAGGTTGCGGGTGGTCACCGGCACGATCTTGACCACGTCACCGGTGCGGGGCGCGTGCAACATCTTCCCCTCGCCCCAGTAGATGGCCACGTGTGAGATGTAGGCCGGGTTCGTCGGGTCGTTGCGCCAGAAGAGCAGGTCGCCCGGCTGCGCCTGCGCGTACGGCACCTGCGGCCCCGTCAGCCACTGCTGGTGCGTCACGCGCGGCATCCGCACCCCCGCCTGCGCGTAGGCCCACTGGACCAGGCCGGAGCAGTCGAACGTCTCCGGACCCTCGGCACCCCACACATAAGGCCGGCCCAACTTGGAGACGGCCGCCCGCAGCGCAGCCGTGAGCTGTTCGCCCGTCATGAACGACCCGGCCGGCCACTCGCGCGGCGTCACCTGTTGCCGCTCCGGAGGGATCACCGGGTTGACCAGCGCCACCTGGGTGCCCTTGGGCAGCACCCGCAGGATGGCCGCGCGCAGGTCGTCGGAGGCGGCCTTGGGGGCGCTGACGATGAGCGCGTTGTCGTGCGGCAGGCCGAGCCTGCGGCCGACGTCCTTGGAGACCACGGCGTCCACGGCGCCGAAGCCGGTGGTGGCGTACGCGCCGATGCGCAGCTGCCCGGCCGGCCCCTGCACCCGCCGGTGCAGCGTGAGCCCGCCGTCGTTGCCCAGCACGAACGACACCGCCACGTCGCCGGCCGCCACGTTCTGCCAGAGCGCATCGGACGAAGCGGTCACCTTCGGCGTGTACGCCCGGAACGTGGACGGATCCACCCCGAGTGTCTGCACCCGCTTGTCGTCGAGCACGATCGAGGCCGCGTCCGCCAGCTCCAGCGCCCGCACACCGGGCAGCGCGGCCACCTTCCGCAGCAGCTCGTCCGTGAACGGCTTGCGGGTGAGCACGAACAGGTTGGGCTTGTGCAGCTTCCGCAGCGGCGCGACCGGCGTGACGGCCGGCGGCGACTGCTGCGACTGCTGCGCCTGTTCCTGGGGCTGTTGCTGTGCCAGCAGCGTCTGCTCGGGCCGGACGTCGCGCGGGGCTTCGGATAACCCGGCGCGCTCCTGCGGCGGGTGCACGAGCAGCAGCACGTCGGCGGTCAGCACCGCCACCAGCGCCACCACGATGAACGGCACCAGCCTGTACGTGTTGCGCCGTTTACGGGATTTGACGAGAAAACTCAGGTCTTGCCGAATTCCCGAGCCATGCCCGGAGTCATGTCCCGGAACATAGCCGGGGACATGACCAGGGACATGGCCCGGGACATGCAAAAATTCCGCCGGGCCAACGGGGGCCCGGCGGTCGTCGTGCGGGGGGGTCAGTTGCCGACGTACGGCACGGCCTCCAGGATCTCGACGGTGTTCTGCCGCCCGTTGGGCAGGGCGTAGGTCGCCTTCTCACCGATCTTCTTGCCGTTGATCGCCGCACCCAGCGGGGACTTGGGCGAGTAGACGTCGATCGGCGCTCCGCTCTCCTCGCGGGAGGCGAGCAGGAAGGTGACCTCGTCGTCGTCGCCGACGAACCTGATGGTCACGGTCATGCCGGGGCCGACCACGCCCTCGGTCTTCGGGGCCTCTCCCACCTGGGCGTTGTCGAGGATCTGCCGCAGATGGAAGATCCTGGCCTCCATCTTGCCCTGCTCGTCCTTGGCGGCGTGGTAGCCGCCGTTCTCACGCAGGTCGCCCTCTTCACGGGCGGCTTCGATCTTCTTGGCGATGTCGACGCGCCCGGGGCCAGAGAGATACTCGTACTCCGCCTTCAGGCGGTCGTACGCCTCCTGCGTCAGCCATGTGACGTTCTCATCGCGAGAGTCGGCCACGGGTTCTCCTTGCTTGCCTAGGGGGCCCTGAGATCACTTCGAGGTAGCGTACGGTTGAATTGCGAAAGGGTAACAAGACAACGGCGAGAACGCTTCCCCAAATGTCTCACTATACGAGATTGCAGTACTGGATGTGGACGGAAGTGGCCTGACCACTGGTGTCCAGGCTTTCCTTGATCTGCTTACTACCCGCACCGGCCGGGATTCTTACTTCCTTGCTGCCGACTTCCGCGTGGTCGACGTCCAGCGCGCGGATGCGGCACACCGCGACCCGGTCGTCCGGCTTGTAGACCTCGAACGTGATCTCGGCCCGGCTCGGGCTCTCCACCTCGAACGTGACCACCTGTGACGGCGCCTCCGAGCCGCCCGCGGTCATCGACCACATGACGTAGCCCCAGCCGCCGGCGATGATGGCCACCAGCACGCCGATCACCACGTGGACGACGAGCCTGCCCCTTCGCTTGGGACGATCGGGGAAGTCGTCGGGGGTGCCGAGAACGGGCCCGTCCTCGACATCTCTGGTGACCATGGCGGAATCTCCCTGCACTCCCTCGGCGTTATCCGAGACAATTGTCGCCCGCGAGGGGTGTGCCCTCGCGACCGCCCAGCAGAAACTAACCTCTCTGGGTGACTGCCCGGTCCTGACTGAGGAGACATCGAGCCCGTGAGTGCACCGCTGAGGCTGATGGCCGTCCACGCCCACCCCGACGACGAGTCGAGCAAGGGTGCCGCCACCATGGCGCGTTACGTGCGCGAAGGCGTGGGAGTGCTGGTCTGTACGCTCACCGGCGGCGAACGCGGATCGGTGCTCAACCCCAAGATGGACCGCCCCGAGATCGTGGCCAACATCGCCGAGGTCCGCAAGGCCGAGATGGACCGCGCGCGCGAGATCCTCGGCGTCGAGCAGCGTTTCATGGGTTTCGTCGACTCCGGCCTGCCGGAGGACGAGAACGAGCCGCTGCCCGAGGGCTGCTTCGCGCTGCAGAAGCTGGAGGACGCCGCCAGGCCCCTGGTGGCCGCCGTCCGCGAGTTCCGGCCGCACGTCATCATCACGTACGACGACGACGGCGGTTACCCGCACCCTGACCACATCATGACCAACCGGGTCTCGGTCGAGGCGTTCGAGGCGGCCGGCGACCCCGACCGCTACCCCGGCACCGGAGACCCCTGGCAGCCGCTGAAGCTCTACTACCACATGGGCTTCACCAAGGAGAGGTTCGAGGCGCTGCACGAGGCGATGGTCGCGCGCGACCTCGGGTCCCCCTACTCCGACTGGATCGCGCGCTGGGAGGACCGCCCCACCAAGTGGGAGGCCACCACGCGCGTGCCGTGCGGCGAGTACTTCCAGGTGCGCGACGAGGCGCTGCTGGCCCACGCCACCCAGATCGACCCCGACGGCTTCTGGTTCGTCTGCCCGCGCGAGGTGCAGGAGGAGATCTGGCCGACGGAGGACTACCACCTGGCGCGCTCGCTGGTCGACACCGAGCTGCCGGAGGACGACCTGTTCGCGGGCATCCACGCCGACGACGTCTCACCCGCCTGCCACTGAGGAGACCACGGCCCTCAGGTGGCAGACTGGAAGGGTGAGCGTTCTAGCAGCGGGTGATGTGAGTCCGGGTTTGCTCGGCTTCGTCGTCGTGGCCCTCATCGGGTTCGCCCTCTTCCTTCTGATCAAGTCGATGAACAAGCAGATGTCGAAGATCGAAGTGCCGCACGAGGGTGACGTGCACGACGAGAAGGTCAAAGACGACGAGAAGGCCAGGTAAATGCCGACAGAAGTGGTCGACAACCCGACGGAGAAGCGATTCGAGATCCACGTGGACGGCAAGCTCGCCGGGTTCGCCGACTACCGGCTGCTGCCCACGAAGATCATCTTCACCCACACCGAGGTCCTGCCCGAGTACGAAGGGCAGGGCCTGGCGGGCAAGCTCGTCGGCCACGCGCTTCAGGTGAGCGCCGACACCGGCCTGCGCGTCGTGCCGACCTGCCCGTACGTCGCGAAATACATCGAGCGCCACCCGGAGTTCAAGGAGCTCGTCGACTCCGCCTGACGGATCACTCGGCCGGGGGCGACCAGGCGCGTTCCAGCGCCTTGGGCAGCCCCCACCAGCCCAGCGGGGTCAGCACGTCGTCCTCGTCCACGATGCCGAGGTAGCCCCACAGCGTCACGACCGAGGCGAAGAGGCTCTCGGTCGTGTCGAGGTCGTCGCCGGCATGCTCGTCGACGTCGATGTCCTCCGACTCGGCGATGAGGCGCGCCATCCGCTCCGGCGAGGCCAGCACCCCCGGCCCCATCCTGGCCAGCGCGGCCACCCCGGCCAGCCAGTCGGCGTGCTGGATCGCGCACAGGTTGGCCAGCACGGTGTCCTCCTGGCTCAGCTCGCCCTCCAGGTCGACGAACTCCTCCAGCACGTCGCCGCCCTCCGACAGGTCGGAGATGGGCCCGGCGATGCCGGCCGCCACCGACAACCACAGCTCGGTGTCGTCGTCGGGCAGCGGCCTGTCCTCGAACCCGGCGCAGGCCCGCAGCACGTTGGACGGGTAACCGGGCAGGGTGAGCAGCACGCGCAGCCGCGCCGCGGCGACCTCCAGCTCCTCCGCGGGCGTCTCTGGTTGCTTCGGCAGCTCCGCCATGATGCGCTGCAGCTCCGACAGCGCGAACGCCTCCTCCTCGTCCCAGGCGTTGAAGAGCTCCTCGTCCTGCTCGTCGCTGACGGCGAAGCCGGGCACCCGCCCGTCGGGCAGCGGCGTGCCGAGCCACTGCTCCTGCAGCTCCTCGTACGCCCTGCGGGCCTCCCGGTCGCCGGTCACCAGCGCGTCGGGGTCGATCTCCCCGGCCGCCACGCGCTCCTCCAGGTGGACCACCAGGCGGTCGTACATCTCCGTGGCCACGGGGCCGCGTTCGTCCGCCTCGGGCCAGACGAAGTAGCTGGGCGTCATGAGGATCGGCTCGGTGCCGGTCGACTCCAGCCACCGCTGCACGTCGCCCACCGTGGCCTGGCCCGCCTCGATCGAGCTGAGAACGGCCTTGGCCGACTCCCAGAACGCCCGGGAGAGCGGGTTTCCGGCCGACAGCATCTCCCGCCGCAGGTCGGGCAGCGCCACGAGCGCGACCCCCGACGGTACGGCGAGCAGCGCGCGTGCCACATCCCTGCGGGTGAGCGCCGGGGCCGGGCGACCGGCGTGAGCGCAGACGAAGTCCATATCCACGCCCGTAACCTACGCCGTCACCGCCTTCCGAGTCAGCCGCAGCGCGCCGGGGCGTGACCTGGCCCACAACCGGCCGCCGAACGACGCATAGGGTGAATCGAGGAGGTCATGATGAACCGGTTGAAAGACGCCACCAGCCCTTATCTGCTGCAGCACGCGGACAACCCCGTGGACTGGCACCCATGGGGTGAGGAGGCGTTCGAGGAGGCCAGGCGCCGCGACGTGCCCCTGCTCATCAGCGTGGGTTATTCGGCCTGCCACTGGTGCCACGTCATGGCCCACGAGAGCTTCGAGGACGCCGAGACCGCGGCGCTGATGAACGAGCACTTCGTCAACATCAAGGTCGACCGCGAGGAGCGGCCCGACGTCGACGCCGTCTACATGACCGCCACCCAGGCGATGACCCAGCAGGGCGGCTGGCCGATGACGGTGTTCGCGACGCCCGACGGTCACCCGTTCTACGCCGGCACCTACTTCCCGCGGCCCCACTTCCGCCGGCTGCTCACCGAGGTGCGCAACGTGTGGACCGGCGACCGGCAGTCGGTGCTGCAGCAGGGCGCGAAGGTGGTCGAGGTGCTCAACTCGAACGCCGCGCTGCCCAACGGCCCCCTGCCGGGCGAGGAGACGCTGCAGAAGGCTTTGGCCAACCTGCACGAGTCGTTCGACGACGTCCACGGCGGCTTCGGCGGGGCGCCGAAGTTCCCGCCGTCCATGGTGCTGGAGTTCCTGCTGCGCTCGGGCGAGCGTGATATGAGCGGCCGCACTCTTGAGGCGATGGCCCGCGGCGGCATCTACGACCAGCTCGGTGGCGGCTTCGCCCGCTACAGCGTGGACGCCCGCTGGATCGTGCCGCACTTCGAGAAGATGCTCTACGACAACGCCCTGCTGCTGCGCGTCTACACGCACTGGTGGAAGGCGGGCGGCGGCGAGCTCGCCCGCCGCGTGGCGCTGGAGACGGCCGACTGGCTGCTGCGCGAGATGCGCACGCCCGAAGGCGGGTTCGCCTCGGCGCTCGACGCCGACAGCGAGGGCGTGGAGGGCAAGTTCTACGTCTGGACGCCCGAGGAGCTGGTGCAGGTTCTCGGCGACGACGACGGCCGCTGGGCCGCGGAGCTCTTCGAGGTCACGGGGACGTTCGAGCACGGCACGTCCGTGCTGCAGCTGCTGCGCGACCCCGACGACCCGGCCCGCTACGCGGACGTGCGGGCGCGGCTGCTGGCCGCGCGGGAGCGCCGGGTGCGTCCTGGGCGCGACGACAAGGTCGTGGCCTCCTGGACGGGCCTGGCCATCGCGGCCCTGGCCGAGACGGGCGCCGTCTTCGAACGGCCGGACCTCGCGGCGGCGGCCACGGCGGCGGCGGAGCTGCTCGCCGGCACGCACATGGTCGACGGCCGGCTGCTGCGCACGTCGCGCGACGGCCGGGCGGGGGCCAACGCCGGGGTGCTGGAGGACTACGCCAACGTGGCGGAGGGTCTCATCGCCCTGTACGGCGTCACCGGCGAGGCCCGGTGGCTGCGGCTGGCGGGCTCGCTGCTCGACACCGTGCTCGACCGGTTCGCCGACGGGTCGGGCGGCTTCTACGACACCGCCGACGACGCCGAGCGGCTGTTCCAGCGCCCGCAGGACGCCACCGACAACGCCACCCCCTCCGGCCGGTACGCCGCCGCCGGCGCGCTGCTGTCGTACGGCGCGCTGACCGGGTCCACACGGCACCGGGAGGCCGCTGAGGCGGCCCTCGGCACGGTGTCGGTGCTGGCGGCCGGGCACGCCCGCTTCGCGGGCTGGGGGCTGGCCGTGGCGCGGGCGGCGCTCTCGGGCCCGGTGGAGGTGGCCGTGGTGGGTCCGGCCGACGACCCGCGTACGGCGGCGTTGCACCGCGAGGCGCTGCTCGCCGACGTTCCGGGGCTCGTGGTGGCTCTGGGGCGGGGTGACGGTGCCGACCGCGGCACCGGTGACCCGCTGACGCCGCGTGAGGCCTTCCCCGCGCTCCTGGAGGGCCGGGGCCTCGTCGACGAGGCCCCGGCGGCGTACGTCTGCCGGGGGTTCACCTGCCGCATGCCCGTCACCACGGTGGACGCCCTCCGCAGCGAACTGCGTACCTGACCGCCCGGCAAGGGGCCCACCATCGCCGAAGCCCCGCGGTCCCCTCAACCGTCCTCTGAGGGTGAGGGTGTGTGAAGCACACCCCCACCCTCGCGAGGTCTCAATGGTGAGCCGCATCTGCGACCGTCCGTCTGGGGACTGGGTGGGTGAACCACACCCCACCGCCACGAGACCTCGGTCGCGAGCCACTCGGCACCCCCGCAGGCCCCCATCCCACTACCGATCTCACCGCTGAACCATGTTCACCACCCAGCCAACCTCAGCCACCCAGGCGGCCGGCTCTCGGCCGTGAACCCCATCCCACTACCCAGCCGACCCCAGCCGCTGAACCACGTTCACCACCCAGGCAACCTCAGCCACCCAAGCGGCCGGCTCTCGGCCGTGAACCCATCCCGCTACCCAGCCGACCTCAGCCGCTGAACCACGTTCACCACCCAGCCGACCTCAGCCACCCCGCCGGCTCTCGGCCGTGAACCCCATCCCACTACCCAGCCGACCCCAGCCGCTGAACCACGTTCACCACCCAGGCAACCTCAGCCACCCAAGCGGCC
>NZ_JBITLL010000009.1:241253-247467 GCF_044465245.1 Nonomuraea terrae
CCGGCTCTCGGCCGTGAACCCATCCCGCTACCCGGCCGACCTCAGCCGCTGAATCACGTTCACCACCCAGCCGACCTCAGCCACCCCGCCGGCTCTCGGGCGTGAACCCCATCCCACTACCCGGCCGACCTCGACCACTGAACCACGTTCACCACCCAGCCGACCTCAGCCACCCCGCCGGCTCTCGGGTGTGAACCCCATCCCGCTGCCCGGCCGAGCTCGGCCGCTGAGCCACGTTCACCGCCCGGCCGACCTCGGCCGCGCGGGCGCCGGTCAGCGGTCTTGGGGTTCGCGGAGGCGGGGCTCATCGGAGTTGGTGCGGTCGTCCTGGATCCAGGGGTTGTCGGGCAGGTCGAGGGACGGCGGGTCCGTCAGCTCCGGCTCCACGTCCTGGCGTGCGCGGTCGCCCGGGTTGTCCTGGTCGGGCTCGTCGGTGAAGGACGGGCCGCCGTCGGGCTCGGGGACGTCCCATTCGTCCGAGTCGGTCGGAGGCGTGTAGTCGGGGTCGGGGACGTCGCTGTCGTAGTCGGGCGTCTCGTAACCCGAGGAGTAGCCGTAGTCGGACGGCTCGGGGAACTCCTCGACGGGCTTGCCCTCCATGGCCTCGGTCATGAACGCCCGCCAGATCTGCGCCGGCAGCGAACCGCCGAACTGCGTGCCGTATCCCGGGATCGTGACGGTGGCGTTGTCGTCGCGGAACATGTTGACCGCCACCGCGAGCTGCGGTGTGTAGCCGTTGAACCAGACCGACTTCGAGTCGTCGGTGGTGCCCGTCTTGCCGGCCACCGGGCGGTCGTAGAGCCGGGCGCCGGTGCCGGTGCCGTATTTGACGACCTGCTCCATCGCGTACGTGGTGTCGGCGGCGGCCTGCTCGCCCACCACCTTCGTGGCGGCCGGCTCGACGACCTGCTTGCGGCCCTGGGCGTCGGTGACCGACCGCACCACGTGGGCCTCCATGTGCACGCCCTTGTTGGCGAACGTGGCGAACCCGGAGGCGTTCTGCACGGCGCTGACCGAGGCGACGCCGAGCGGGAACGAGGCGGCCGCCTGGTGGGGCTTCAGCTGGGCGGCGGGGATGCCGGCCAGCTCGGCGGTCTTGGCCACCTTGTCCAGCCCGACCTTCTGGCCGAGGTCGACGAACGCGGTGTTGACGGAGTTCTGGGTGGCGCTGACCAGGTTGATGAGCCCGTACGAGCGGTCGCTGTCGTTGGGGATGGGCTTGGAGGCCGAGGCCACCCGCAGCGGCGAGTTGCCGTCGACGCGGGTGGACAGGTCGAACCCGTTGTCGAGGGCCGCGGCCAGGGTGTACGGCTTGAACGTCGAGCCGGCCATCACCTTGGCGGAGAACGCGTTGTCGAAGTGTTCCACCTGCGCGGGACGTCCGCCGTAGAAGGCGACGACCTCGCCGGTGGCGGGATCGACGGCGGCCAGGCCCGTACGGACCTGCTTCGGGGTGGAGTCGGGCAGCAGGTCCTCCACCGCGCGCTCGGCCGCCTGCATGAGCTTCTTGTCGAACGTGGTGACGACCTTCAGGCCGCTGCTGTTGATGTCCTCGTTGGTGTAGCCGCGGCGGTTGAGCTCGGCGGTGACCTGCTCCAGCATGTGCTGGGCCTGGCCCTTGAGCTCGAACGGCTTCTTCGGCGGCGCGAGCTCGGGGAACCGCTCGGCGGCGGCCTGCTCGGGCGTCAGCGCGCCGGTCTGCGTCATCGCGTCGATCACCGACTGCCAGCGCGCCTTGACCGCGTCCAGGTCGGCGCCCTGGGGGTCGGCGAAGCGGCTGGGCTGCTGGATGACCGCCGCGAGGTAGGCGCCCTCGGCCACGGTCAGGTCGCCGACGTCCTTGGCGAAGTAGGCGCGGGCGGCCGACTGCACGCCGTTGGCGCCGCGGCCGAAGTAGATCGTGTTGAGGTACTGCTCCAGCACCCAGTCCTTCGGCTTGGACTGGTCGACCTTCATCGCGATGAGGATCTCTTTGAACTTGCGGGTGACCGAGCGCTCCTGGCTCAGCCCGCTGTAGTAGTTGCGGACGAGCTGCTGGGTGATGGTGGAGCCGCCCTGGAGCTGCTGCCCGGTGAACGTGGACCAGACGGCGCGGGCGGTGCCCTTGATCGACACGCCGGCGTCGTCGTAGAAGGACCGGTTCTCGGCGGCGATGACCGCGTCGCGCACGTGCTGGGGCACCTGCGCGATATCGACCCTTCTGCGGTCGACGCCCTGCCGCGCGAGCACGGTTTTACCGTCGCGGTAATAGATCACCGAACCCTGCGCGGTCGCCTGTTTCTGCGTTGTGTCCGGAATCGGAGTCATCGCCCAGGCAATGGCGAAAAGACCGGCCAGCACGAGGATTCCGGCACCGAATGAAATCAGTACAAGCCGGAGAAGCCGCCGTTTTCGCATTCCGTTTCCACCACCACTCCGCACCCCTGACTCCCCTCCGTCAAGCGTCGCCCCATCCCCGCAGCCTGGGCGAATGCCAAGGGTAAACGATCGATAATGGTGCCTCGTCCCCCGCTGATACTACGACGGCCGGCGCCCTTCCTGACGCGGAACATCGGCGACCAATGGCAACACTCGGTAGGGAACCGGAGTGTCAAGGGCGATGATCGAATTAGTCCTGAGTACGCCTTGAACATCAACGATCACATCGATAACCCGCTGCAAATCCGAGTTCGTCCGCGCCACCACCCGGCAGAGCAGATCGCTGCCGCCGGTGATGGTGTGCACCTCCAGCACCTCGGGGATGCGGGCCAGCCGGTGGGCCACCGGGTCGTGCCCGGCCACCTGCCGGATCTCCAGGCTGACGAACGCGGTGACGTGGTAGCCGAGCGCGGCGGGCGAGACGTCGGGCCCGAAGCCCGTGATGACACCCCGGTCGATGAGCCGGTCGAGGCGGGCCTGCACCGTGCCGCGGGCCACGCCGAGCCGGCGCGAACACTCCAGCATGCCCAGCCGGGGCTCCTCGGTCAGCAGGGTGATCAGGCGGGCGTCAAGCTCGTCGATTGTCATGCTGTACAGATTTACCGGAGAAATCCGCGATCAACTAGGCAGATTGTCCACTCGTAGAGGTAACTGTTGCGCAACTAGTCCAGGAAATTCGACAGTTGTGAGCATGAGTGATGTCTTTCCGGTTAACGGCATGGACGCCGTGGTGTTCGCCGTGGGCAACGCCAGGCAGGCGGCCCACTACTACTCGACCGCGTTCGGCATGAAGCTGGTGGCCTACCGCGGGCCGGAGAACGGCAGCAAGGACGCGGCCGCGTACGTGCTGACCTCGGGCAGCGCCACGTTCGAGTTCCGGGCCTCGATCCGCCCGGGCACCGAACTGGCGCGCCACGTCGCCGAGCACGGCGACGGGGTGATCGACCTGGCCATCCAGGTGCCCGACGTGGAGGCCGGCTACGCCCACGCCGTGGCCAACGGGGCCAAGGGCCTGGTGGAGCCGTACACGCTGGAGGACGAGCACGGCAAGGTGACGATCGCGGCCATCGCCGCGTACGGCGAGACCCGGCACACGCTGGTCGACAGGTCCAACTACCACGGGCCCCACCTGCCGGGCTACGTGGCGGCGGAGCCCCTCGTGGCCCCGCCCGCGACCAGGACGGGGCGGCTGTTCCAGGCGATCGACCACTGCGTCGGCAACGTCGAGCTGGGCAGGATGGACGAGTGGGTGGAGTTCTACCGCAAGGTCATGGGCTTCACGAACATGGCCGAGTTCATCGGCGATGACATCGCCACCGAGTACTCCGCGCTCATGTCGAAGGTCGTGGCCGACGGCACCCGCAAGGTCAAGTTCCCGCTCAACGAGCCGGCGGTCAGCCGCAAGAAGTCGCAGATCGACGAGTACCTCGAGTTCTACGGCGGGCCGGGCGTGCAGCACATCGCGCTGGCCACCAACGACATCCTGACCACGGTCGACCACATGCGGGCGGCGGGCGTGCGGTTCCTGGACACTCCCGACTCCTATTACGAGGACCCCGAGCTGCGCGAGCGCATCGGCGAGGTGCGCGTCCCGATCGAGGAACTGAAGAAGCGCCGCATCCTTGTCGACCGCGACGAGGACGGCTACCTGCTGCAGATCTTCACCCAGCCCGTGCAGGACCGGCCCACGGTCTTCTTCGAGCTCATCGAGCGGCACGGCTCGCTCGGGTTCGGCAAGGGGAACTTCAAGGCGCTCTTCGAGGCGATCGAGCGCGAGCAGGAGCGGCGAGGCAACCTGTAGAGGGGGCCTGCCGGGGCGGTGCGGTGACGAGTCGTCGGCAGTCCGTGACCCAGCGTAAGATTCTGGTCACGATCTGAAGGGGGCTCGTCACCTATGCGTTTCCACAGGCGCGGAGTGGTCGCGCTCGTCGTGCTCGGCAGCGTGGTCGGCTGCTCGCTCACCGACGAGCCGACACCGCCCGCGGTGCACCACACCGAAGCGGCGTACCGCCCGGGCGCCCCCGGCATCGGCGACCCCGACTTCCCCGACGACGGCAACGGCGGCTACGACGTCGCCCACTACGACCTCGACGTCGACTACACGCCCGCCACCAGACGGCTCGAGGGGGTGGCCACCATCCGGGCCGCCGCCACGCAGGGCCTGTCCAGCTTCAATCTCGATCTGGCCGGGCTCGACGTGCGCAAGGTGAGCCTCGACGGCGAATCGGCGACGTTCAGCCGGCGGGGCGACGAGCTGACCGTGCGGCCCGAGCGGCCCATCGACGCCAATGACGAGTTCACCGTCGAGGTCACCTACGACGGCGTCCCCAACCCGGCGAAGGACACCGGCAACCTCGGCACCTTCGGGTTCATGCCGACCTCCGACGGCGCGTTCGTGGCCTCCGAGCCCGACGGCTCCAAGACCTGGTTCCCGAGCAACGACCACCCGGCCGACAAGGCGACCTACGCCTTCGAGATCACCGTGCCCGCCGGGCTGACGGCGCTGGCCAACGGCGAGCAGGTCGGGCAGCCCAAGACCGCCGGTGGCAGGACCACCTTCCGCTGGCGGGAGCGCCACCCGATGGCGACGTACCTCGCGACGGCCACGCTCGGCAAGTTCGAGCTGCGCCAGGGCAAGACGGCCTCGGGCATCCCGACGCTGGCCGCCACCGACCCGGCCTTCAAGAGCGGGCTCGACCGGCTCTACACGTCCACCGCCGAGATCACCGACCACTGGGCCAAGGTCTTCGGCCCCTACCCGTTCTCCTCGACGGGCGGCGTGATCGACAACTACACCGCGGGCTACGCGCTGGAGAACCAGACCAAGCCTCTCTACGGCGGTTTCGACCCCGACGAGGTGATCGTCGCCCACGAGCTCGCCCACCAGTGGTTCGGCAACAGCCTGACCATCTGGCGATGGAAGGACCTCTGGCTCAACGAGGGCTTCGCCACGTACGCCGAGTGGATGTGGTCCGAGCACAAGGGCAGGAAGACCGTGGAGGAGTTCTTCACGGAGTTCAACAACCGCCCCGACAGCGACCCGATGTGGTCCTATCCGCCCGGGCGGGCCAAGCCCGACGACCTGTTCAACCAGTCGGTCTACACCCGTGGCGGGATGACCCTGCACGCGCTGCGCAAGGCCATCGGCGACGAGACCTTCTTCAAGCTGCTCCGCACGTGGGCCGCCGAGCACCGCTACGGGCACGTCACGACGGAGAAGTTCATCGACCTGGCCGAGCGCATGTCCGGCAAAGACCTCAACCCGCTCTTCGACGCCTGGCTCTTCCAGCCCCGCAAACCCGCCGCCTGACCCGCCGCGAATCCGCTCCGCCGGACTGACAGTGAGCGCAGGTGCCCGGTGGCGGGATCCCGTGGCTGTACGACCTCGCACGGCGAAGTCCACGCCCAAGACGGCTTCCGCAGGATTCGGGATCTGGAGGGGCTGGGGCGGCGTACGGGGATCTGGAGGGGCAGCACGGGAGCAGAACGCCAGCATGGGGTCACGACGGCCAGCACAAGGGGTCAGCACGGCCAGCACAGGGGCCAGCACGGCCGGCACGGCCGGCACGGCCAGTACAGGGGCCAGCACGGCCGGCACGGCCAGTACGAAGGCCGGGCGTCCGTATGAGGGTCGGGCGTCCGTATGAGGGTCGGGCGTCCGTATGAGAGCCGGGCGTCCGTACGAGGGCCAGGCGACCGTACGAGGGCCAGGCGACCGTACGAGGGCCAGGCGACCGTACGAGGGCCAGGCGACCGTACGAGGGCCAGGCGACCGTACGAGGGCCAGGCGAGTACG
>NZ_JBITLL010000009.1:247561-661215 GCF_044465245.1 Nonomuraea terrae
ACCGTACGAGGGTTACGAGGGCCAGTAGGTGTCGCCGGCGAGGAGGAGGGCGGCGGCGCCGACCAGGCCGGCCTCCTGGCCGAGTGCGGCGGGCACGACCTCGACGCGACGGGCGAACCCCATCCGGGCGTGCTCGCGCAGCGCCTCCTCCAGCGGGCCGAACAACGGCTGCCCCGCTTGGGAGAGCCCGCCGCCGATGGTCACCAGGTCGAGGTCGCACAGGTGCGTGGCGGAGGCGATCGCGATACCGATCGCCCGACCGGCCCGGCGCATCGCCCGGGACGCGATCTCGTCCCCGGCCCTCGCGTCCGCCGCCAGCTGCCGCGCCGTCACCACCCGGTCCTCGCGGTACGCCTCGTCCTGTTCGTACGGCCGCGCCCCGTGGTCGTGCGTGGTGAGGCGTGGCGCGGGGACGCCTGTGGGTGCGGTTCGGCCGGAGTGCGCCCCACCGGGGACGGCCACGGGCGCGGCCGCCGGACTCTCGGTCCTGCCGGCCCGCGTACCGGTCCAGTTGTCGGTGCGAGCCGATGGGACGCGGTCGGCGCCGGTTCCCGGTGGCGTGTCGAAGGCGGAGTCGGGCGCTGAGGCCTGGGTGGGGATGGCCGCACTGGGCACCCAGCCCTGGGCCAGGGCCCAGGTGGCGAGGGCGGGGCCGCGGGCCATCGCTTCCAGGCAGCCGTGGCCCCCGCAGCCGCAGCGGGGCCCGCCGTCCGGTTCCACCACCACGTGGCCGATGTGGCCGGCGTTGCCCGTACGGCCGTGCACCAGCCGGCCGCCCAGGATGAGCCCACCGCCCACGCCCGTCGACACGACCATGCCGAGCATGTCCTGGGTGCCCTGGCCGGCGCCCCTCCAGTGTTCGGCGACGGCCAGGCAGACGGCGTCGTTGTGGACGCGTACCGGAAGGCCGGGGAAAAGGGCCGTGAGGCGGGCGCGCAGGGGGAAGCGGCGCCAGCCGGGGATGTTCAGGGGGGAGACCTCGCCCTCGGGCCAGGCCATGGGGCCTCCGCAGCCCACGCCCACCCCTTCGACGTCGTCGGAGAGCGGGGCGATGAGGTCGGTGACGGTGTGCCACAGGGTTTCGGCGCCGGCGCCCTGGGGGGTGGTGACGCGTCTGGAGGTGACCACGGTGCCGTCGCGGGCCACCAGCCCGGCGGCCATCTTGGTGCCGCCTATGTCGATCGCGAGGATCACGGGCGGCCCGCCGTACCGGACGGGATCATGGCCCGTCCGCAGCGCTGGAGAACACGAGCAGGGACGCGGTGAAGCCGTGCACGTGGTTGTGCCCGGCGACCGGGCCGACCTCGCCGGCGGCGAAGAAGCCGGCCACGCCGACGGGCCCCAGCGTGTCGCGCACCGCGATCGCGTCGTGGTCGGGTGTGCCGAACATGGCCGAGCCCCGCCCGTTGCAGGAGAACAGCAGCGCCCCGTCCACCTTGCCGATCTCCTCGCGGTGGGCGTCGAGCAGGTCGTACAGGTCCTCGTCGGCGGTGGCGGCGTCCCTGACCTGGAAGCGTACGGTCCTGCCGACCTCGACGATGTCGCCGATGGCCACGGCCTCGCGTTCGGGGTCGATGCCGATGACGCCCCGGATGAGGAAGTCGCCGCGTTCGTGGCGTTCGGCGTATTCGTCCATCGCCAGGCCGATCTGCAGGCCGGCGGCGACGAGGTCGCGGTCGTCCTCGTCCAGCTCGGTGACGATGTCCTCCAGGCGGGCCAGAGCCGGCTGGCCGGCCAGTTCGAGCAGCAGGTTGTCCTCCGACGCGGTGACGACCATGCTCGGCCCGATCGGGCGGCAGCCCTGGCTGACCACGGTGCTGATCTTCACCGGGCCGCTGATCAGCACCCCGATCGCGCCCTCGGTGTAGACCTCGCCGTCGGCGAACAGCCGTACGGAACCGCGTCCCTGCAACCCGTTGGCGAGCCCCCCGACCAGCGGCAGGTCGCCCAGGACGTCGACCGAGCGCTCGACGAAGGCGTCGGTCGGAAAGCTGTACGGATCGGTCAGCAGAATCGCCACGTGGTCGTCCTGGCCGCGTTCCGGCAGCCCGACGACCACGAACCTGTCCTCGGCCGTCAGCGTCTCCAGCGCGAACGTCGTCAACCGGGCCCCGTCCAAGGTCGCGGCCCAGGCACTGACAGCGGGCGTCAGCTCGATCCCCTGCCCGTCGCCGATCACTCCCGTGGCGCTGCATCCGATCACGTTCGCCTCGGGCGCGAGTTTCATCGCGGCCTCTCCGGCCCGGGCGACGTCATCGGGATCGTCGCCGCAGATGAAGAAGCAGACCAAGTCGGCAGGGCCGCTGAGCCTCGACAGTGCCTGACCGACGGCGTTCTCCGCGGCCTCCACCAGGTCAGAACCCACGGCGAGGCCGTCGGCGAAGCGGCTTGTCATCAAGGCCACGCGTCTCGCCTCCTCGTCATGTCCAAGTTCCCTAGGCCCGATTCTCCCCACAAAGGGGACAAGCACGCGCACGAACCGTCACCTAATAGTCAAGATCCGAAATCTCCGCCAGGTGCGAAACTCCCTGCCACATTCTCCGTGGGGGACGTAGTCTCGGTTCCGTGCATCAGCCACGAATTCTCCGCGAGTTGCGAGAGAGCGGCCACGTTCATCGCACCGTCAAAGCCGAGGTCCGGGAAAACCTGCTGGCCAAGCTACGGGCCGGTGAGCCACGCTTTCCCGGCATCGTGGGCTTCGACGACACCGTCCTGCCACACCTGGAGCGGGCGCTGCTCGCCGGGCACGACCTCGTGCTCCTCGGCGAGCGCGGTCAGGGCAAGACCCGGCTCATCCGCACCGTGACGGGCCTGCTCGATGAATGGACGCCGATCGTCGAAGGCTGCGAGATCAACGACCACCCGTACGCACCGGTCTGCACCCGCTGCCAGGCGCTGGCGCGGGAGCTGGGCGACGAGCTGCCGATCGCGTGGAAGCACCGCGACGAGCGCTACGGCGAGAAGCTCGCCACGCCCGACACCTCCGTGGGCGACCTGATCGGCGACGTCGACCCGATCAAGATCGCCGAAGGGCGAACGCTCGGCGACCCTGAAACGGTCCACTACGGCCTCGTCCCGCGCACCAACCGCGGCGTCTTCTCCGTCAACGAGCTGCCCGACCTGGCCGAACGCATCCAGGTCTCGCTGCTCAACGTGCTGGAGGAGCGCGACATCCAGGTGCGCGGCTACAACCTGCGGCTGCCTCTCGACATCCTGCTCATCGCCAGCGCCAACCCGGAGGACTACACCAACCGGGGCCGGATCATCACGCCGCTGAAAGACCGGTTCGGCGCCGAGATCCGCACCCATTACCCGATGACCGTCGAGGACGAGCTGCGGCTCATCCGTCAGGAGTCCATGCCGGACATCGGGGCCGACATCCCCGAGCACCTGGTCGAGGTGATCGCCCGGTTCACCCGGCTGGTCCGCGAGTCGACGGCCGTCGACGCCCGTTCCGGCGTGTCGGCCCGCTTCTCGATCGCAGCCGCCGAGACCGCGGCCGCCTCCGCGGTGCGCCGGGCGGCCATCGCCCGCGAGGAGCAGGCCGTCGCGCGGGTGGTCGACCTCGCCTGCGTCGTCCACAGCCTGCGGGGCAAGGTGGAGTTCGAGGTCAGCGAGGAGGGCAGGGAGACCGAGATCCTGGCCCATCTGCTGCGCCGGGCCACGGCCGAGACGTTCAGGAACCGGCTGGGCGGCATGGACCTGTCGGCGGTGATCGACAAGTTCTCCGAGGGCAACCAGGTGGAGTCGGGTGAGCTCGTCCCGGCCGCCGAGCTGCTGCACCGTATGGGCCCGGTCACCGGGCTGGCCAAGGTCATGTCGCGGCTCGGCATGGGCGCGGGCGAGGAGTCGCCCGGTCACGCCGCCGCCGCCCTGGAGTTCGCGCTCGAAGGGCTCTACCTCATGCGGCGCCTGTCGAAGGAGGACGTCGACGGGGTGAGCGTTTACCGCACCTGAAAACATATGGGCGGTCTCCCGCGTCAAAAGGGATGACTGATCAGCAATCTCGGGGGAGACCGTCCATGCGTTCGTTCGTCTGCGCCGCGGCTGCCGCCGCGCTGGCCGTGAGCGGCTGCGCCGCGCCCGTCATGTCCGCGCCCACCACTGCGGGGGCTTCCGCCTCCACCCAGGTCGTGTACGGCTACGCCTGGGCCGACGGCGAGGGCCGCCTGCGGGTCGTGCCCAAGTCGGAGACCTTCGAGAAGCACGAGGGCGGCTTCTCCGGCTACCGGCTCTCGCCGGTCGCGGGGGCGAAGGAGCTGCGGCTCGACTACGGCGCGGCCACGTACGGGCGGGTCACGGTGGCGTGCGACCTGAAGGAGACCGAGGGGCAGGTCGCGCTCGACGACAAGGGCCTGGGCCGCACGGCGTGCAAGCCGTCCGATCTGGCCACCGAGCTGGAGCGCGGCCCGGTGGCGCTGCGGGCCGAACACCGCGACGGCAGGGCGACCCGGATCAACGAGATCCTCGTCCCCGACTGGCCCGACCTGAAGACGGCGCAGGGCACGATCCAGCGGGTGGACGACAGGACCGTGCTGTTCTCGTCCGGGGGCAAGCAGGTCAAGCTTGGCTACACGTACGCGACGGTCTTCTTCCGCACCACGGCGAAGTGCGGCGACGGCTGGCTCACCGGCCGGCCCGTGAACGCGAACCAGGACGGCCTCGGCACGAAGCAGTGCGCCGCCGACGACCTCTCCGAGGCGCTGTCGAAGCTGCGCCACCCGGTGCTGGTCAAGGTCGACTACACCCCGGAAGTCGACTCCCTGGAGCAGGTCTGGGAGGTCTTCGGGGACGCATGACCGGGCCCGGGGGGCACATGGGAGCGTTTCTCGGGTTAGCGTGGGTTTCGTGATGGCCTTCCGCTATGGCGAGTTCCACGACGGCCCTGACCCCCTGGCCCCTCCCTACGACGTACGCGCGGCGCTCGACGAGATGGGCGACGCCATCCTGTCGGGCTCGACGCCGGTCCACGCCCTGCGCGACCTGCTCAAGCGCGGCCTGCCCGGCGCCCAGGAGCGCCGCGGCCTCGACGACATGCTCAGGGAGGTCCGGCGGCGCCGGCGCGACCTGCGCGAGAGCGGGCGACTCGACGGCACGCTGGAGCGCGCCAGGGCGCTGCTCGACAAGGCGATCGGCCAGGAGCGGGCGGAGCTGTTCCCCGACCCGTCCGACGACGCCCGCATGCGGGAGGCGGGGCTCGACGCGCTGCCGGACGACACCGCCAGCGCCATCCAGGAGCTGAGCACGTACGACTGGCGGTCGGCCGCGGCCCGGCAGACGTTCCAGGAGCTGCGCGACCTGCTGCGCCGCGAGGTGCTCGACAGCCAGTTCAGGGGCCTGCGCGACGCCCTGGCCGACCCGGATCCCGAGGCCATGGAACGCGTCCGGCAGATGATGGCGGACCTGAACGACATGCTCGCCAAGGACGCCCAGGGCGAACACACCCAAGAAGACTTCGACGCCTTCATGGGGAAATATGGTGACCTGTTCCCCGAGAAGCCGCGCAACCTCGACGAACTCGTCGACATCCTGGCCCGCCGCGCCGCCGCCACGCAGCGCATGCTGGCCTCGATGACCCCGCGCCAGCGCGAGGAGCTGGCCGGCCTCATCAACCAGACCCTGGAGCAGACGGGTCTGTCCGACGAGATGCGCCGCCTCGGCGAGGCCCTCTACGCCCGCCGTCCCGACCTGGCCTGGAACGCGCCCGAGCGTATGACCGGCGACGAGCCGCTGTCCATGGGCGACGCGGTGACGGCGTTGGAGGAGCTGGCCGACCTGTCACAGCTGGAGTCCGCCCTGCGTCAGGACTACCCGGGCGCGCGGCTCGACGACATCGACGAGGCCGCCGTACGCCGTGCGCTCGGCCGCTCGGCGGTCGACGACCTGGAGGGGCTCAAGCGCATCGAACGCGAGCTGGAGGAGCAGGGTTACCTGCTGCGCCGCCGCGGCAAGCTGGAGCTCACCCCGAAGGCGGTGCGCCGACTGGGCGAGACGGCGCTGCGCCGGGTGTTCTCCTCGCTCGACGCCGGCCGCCGCGGCGACCACGACCAGCACGACGCGGGCTCGGCCGGCGAGCTCACGGGCTCCTCACGGCCATGGCGCTTCGGCGACGAGCAGCCCATCGACGTGGTGCGCACGCTCGTGAACGGCGTCCGCAGCGGCGGCGTCACCACCGGCGAACGCGTCGGTGTGCGGCTGTCCGTGGACGACTTCGAGGTGGCCGAGACCGAGCGCCGCAGCGCCGCGGCGGTCTGCCTGCTGGTGGACCTGTCGTACTCGATGGCGCTGCGCGGCACGTGGGCGGCGGCCAAGCAGACGGCGCTCGCCCTGCAGGCGCTGGTGGCCTCGAAGTTCCCGCAGGACGCCGTGCAGATCATCGGCTTCTCCAACTACGCCAGGGTGCTGCAGCCCGACGAGCTGGCGGGGCTCGACTGGGACATGGTGCAGGGCACCAACCTGCACCACGCGCTGCTGATCGCCGGCCGCCATCTCGACCGCCATCCCGACTTCGAGCCGGTGGTGCTGGTGGTGACCGACGGCGAGCCGACCGCCCACCTCATGCGCAACGGCAGGTCGGCGTTCGAGTGGCCGCCGTCGCGGGAGACGCTGGAGCTGACGCTGGCCGAGGTCGACAAGATGTCCCGGCGGCGGGCCACGATCAACGTCTTCATGCTGGCGGCCGACGAACGGCTGAAGGAGTTCGTGGACGAGGTGGCCCGCAGGAACGGCGGCCGCGTCTTCTCCCCCAGCGCCGAACGCCTGGGCGAGTACGTCGTCAGCGACTTCCTGCGCCTGCGCCGCGCCCGCTGACCCGGACTGTCGGTGCCGGCTGCCAGACTCGTCTGCCATGGAGGACATCGGGCTGCGTGACGTGGTGGAGGCCGACCTGGAGGTGTTCCTGGCGCAGGAGCACGACCCGGAGGCGGTGCGGCGGTCGACGTTCCCGCCACGGGAGCGGGAGGCGTTCATCGGTCACTGGAAGGCGCGGGTCCTGGGCGACCCGACCGTGCTGGTGCAGGCCGTCCTGGTGGGCGGCGAGCTCGCGGGCAACGTCGTGGCCTGGTGGGAGGGCGAGCGGCGGTTCATCGGCTACTGGCTCGGCAGGGAGTTCTGGGGCCGCGGGGTGGGCACGCGGGCGCTGGAGCTCTTCCTGCGCAAGGAGGCCAACCGGCCGTTGCACGCCGATCCGTTCGAGGGCAACACCGCGTCGGTGCGGCTGCTGGAGCGCCACGGGTTCCGCCGCGCGGGCGTCACCGACGACGGGCACGTCCTGCTGGTGCTGGGCGGGGAGGATCAGGCGTCGACGAGCCGGGAGTAGAAGTCGAGGGCGACGTCGAAGCCGTCGCGGCAGTTGCGGTGGGAGCGGTAGCAGGGCCGCCAGGCCGAGCTCGCGCCGACGCCCGATCGCGCGTCCTGCAACGCCTGGGGCACGCGCTCGGGCCTGGGCAGCAGGCCGTGACCGAGGTAACGCACCCCCGACAGCTCGGTGTGCTGCCCCGGGCCGCCGGAGACGAAGGTGCCGAGGCGCCAGCCGCTCTCCTCGTCCCACACCAGCGCGGTGCCGTCGGTGAGTTTCACGGTGGCGTCACGCGGCTCAGAAGGGCCCTCCCACCAGTCCGCGACCTCTGACCCGAGCAGGCCGACGACCCGCCGCACGTAGCAGATCGGCTGGTGCAGCCACTCATCGGTGTACGGCTCGACGTGCTTGATGGCCACGGACGGCACCCCCCTGCGCCCAAAAACGGTCGCCCAAATAGTGAGGAAACTGCGACGGGACCCAACCATACCCGCGCCTGAACTCAACCGGTCACAGAGCGTCTAGTCATAATGGACGATATTTGCGGCTGAATCGGGGAAGCAGTAGTTCCCATGATTGCCACGGTTCTCCTCATCATGTTCATGCTCTTCGCGGTGGTGAGCACGGAGCTGTGCATGCGTAGCTCCGCGGAGAGCAAAGAGAGTGTCGAGTCTCCGAGGGAGATCGTCGGCGACTAGTCTCAGCGGCATGGACCTGCTTCTCTGGCTGCACATCGGGTTCGCGATCTTCACGATCGGCCCGATCACCGCCGCGACGATGGCCGCGCCGCGCGTCATCCGCAACAAGAACGTCCCCGCGCTCCAGTTCATCCAGCGGACGACCCGGATCTACAGCATCGGCGCCCTGGGGGTCTTCGTCTTCGGCCTGGTGCTCGGCATCGTGATGGGTGGCGGGATCCTCGGCCGGTGGTACATGTCGGCCTCGATGACGCTGTTCATCGTGGCGGCCGTGCTGCTCGTCATCATCGACCGCGACCTGCGCGCCGCCGTACGCGCCCTCACGAGCGAGAGCGCCGAGGACGACGCGCAGGTGCAGAACGGCCGGATCGCCGCGATCAGCGGGCTGGTGTCGGTGATCTGGCTGGTGATCCTCTTCCTGATGGTGGTGCCGGAGTAGGCGCCTAGCCCAGCGCGCGGGTGAGGTCGGCGAGCAGGTCGTCGACGGTCTCGATGCCGACCGACAGGCGTACGAGGTCGGCGGGCACCTCCAGCGGCGACCCCGCGGCCGAGGCGTGCGTCATGCGGCCGGGGTGCTCGATCAGCGACTCCACGCCGCCGAGCGACTCGCCCAGCGTGAACAGCTCCGCCCGGTTGCACATCTCCACGGCTTCCGCCTCACCTCCGGCGACGCGGAACGACACCATGCCCCCGAACCTCTTCATCTGCTTGGCCGCCACCTCGTGGCCAGGGTGCTCGGCAAGCCCCGGGTAGAGCACCTCCGTCACGCGCGGGTGGGCCAGCAGCAGGTCGACGACGCGTTCCGCGTTGTCGCAGTGGCGGTCCATGCGGACGCCGAGGGTCTTCAGGCCGCGCAGTGTGAGCCAGGCGTCGAACGGCCCGGCCACCGCGCCCATCGCGTTCTGGTGGTAGGCGAGCTGCTCGCCGAGGCCGCTGTCGGCGGCCACGAGCGCGCCGCCGACCACGTCGGAGTGGCCGCCGACGTACTTCGTGGTCGAGTGGACGACCACGTCGGCGCCCAGCGCGATCGGCTGCTGCAGGTACGGCGAGGCGAAGGTGTTGTCGACGACCAGCAGCGACCCGTTGTCGTGGGCGAGCTGCGCCAGGGCGGCGATGTCGGCGATGCCGAGCAGCGGGTTGGTGGGCGTCTCGACCCAGACGACCTTGGTCTTCTGCGTCATGGCCGCGGCCACGGCGTCGAGGTCGTGCAGCGGCACGGGGTCGTAGTGCAGGCCCCAGGCCTCGTGCACCTTGGCGAACAGGCGGTACGTGCCGCCGTACGCGTCGTTGGGGATGATCACGTGGTCCTGCGGCTTGCACACCGCGCGCAGGAGGGTGTCCTCGGCGGCGAGCCCAGAGGCGAACGCCAGCCCCCTCGCCCCGCCCTCCACGGCGGCCAGCGCGGCTTCGAGCGCGGTCCTGGTGGGGTTCGCCGAACGGCTGTACTCATATCCGGAACGCAGGCCGCCCACGCCGTCCTGCTTGTACGTGGACGTGGCGTAGATCGGCGGCACGACCGCGCCGGTCAGCGGGTCGGGCTCCTGACCTGCGTGAATGGCCAAGGTCTCAAAACCGTTGCTCATACACCACACGTTAGTGGAAGCCGGCCCGCGCCTCGGTCCCCACCGAGTCGCGGGCCGCTCCAGGGCCGCCGTCCCCCGACGGCCCACCTGGGGCCCGCACGCCCTGCACACGCGAGCCCGAGGTCGTCAGGCGTCCGTACGGGAGAGCAGCACGGGGTCGGCCAGCGCCAGCAGCACTCCGACGACCAGCAGCACGATTCCGATGGCCAGCATGTCCATCTCCTTCCGACCTCTCCAGCATCCGCGACGCGCCCAGGCCGCCGCCTCCGCTGAAGGACGGGTTCGCGGCCGTGCTGTTCGGCCGAACGGTGGATACGAGCGGTACGACTCGCGGCCTAGGCTCGACACCGTGGCCGACTCCAAGCGCATCGTGTACTGGGTCCGGCGGCTGGGCGAGATCGCCATGCTCGGCTGCCTGGCCATGATGCTGCTGATGGACGTCCTGCTCGGCGTCGTCGTCGGGACGCTCCAGTGGGTGGTGCCGGTGTGCGGCGCGGTCGGCATGGTCGCCGTGATCCTGCGGCGCAGGTGGCGGCTGGGCGGGTTCGCCGTGATGCTGGCGCTGTCGCTCGCGACGTCGCTGCTGGTCGGCATCACCGGTTTCCGGGGCATACCGGGGGCCGCGGAGACGGGGGCGCTGCTCGTCCTGCTCATCGGGGTCCTGCGGCACGTGGAGCCGGTACGCCAGGCGGTCGTCCTGTCGTTCGGGGCGCTGGTCGTGCTGATGACCGAGGCGAGCGCGCGCGACTACAACGGCTCGGGCCTGGCGTTCTCCTTCCTGCTGTTCGTGGGCTGGTCGACGGCCGCCGGGATCGGCGGCTACCTCCGCTTCCAGCAGGAACGCCGGGTGGAGGCGGTGCACGCGGTGCGCAGGGCCGAACGCCTGGAGATCGCCAGGGAGCTGCACGACCTGGTCGCCCACCACATCACCGGCATCGTGGTGCAGGCCCAGGCCGCGCGTACGGTCGCCGCGACCAAGCCCGAGGCCGTGTCGCCCGCGCTCGACGCGATCGCCACGGCCGGGTCGGAGGCGCTGACCTCGATGCGGCGCATGGTCACGGTGCTCCGCACGGAGGACGACGCGGCCCGCACGCCGGGCGTCACCATGGCCGACCTGCGGATGATGACCGACCGGTTCTCCGCCGACGGGCCGAAGGTGGCCTTCGAGATCGGCTCCGGCTTCGACGACCGCACGCTGCAGCCGGAGGTCATGACGACCGTGCACCGGGTGCTCCAGGAGGCGCTGACGAACGTGCGCAAGCACGCGCCGCGGGCCGCCTGGGTCGAGGCGTCCCTGCGCCGCCACGAGGGCAGCGCGGTGCTGCGGGTGCGGAACTTCGGGTCCGGCTCAGACCCGCGGCTGGCCGGTCTGGGCGGCGGGTTCGGTCTGGTCGGGATGGCCGAGCGGGTGGAGGCGCTGGGCGGCCGGTTGTACGCCGGGCCCTCGCCGGAGGGGGCCTGGGAGGTGTTCGCCGAGTTCCCGCTGTCCTGACGCGACGGCCCGCTCGAACGCCTCCTCGCCCAGCCGGTCCCGCAGCCGCGCGACGATCCGTTCCACGTCGAGCCGCTCGGCCGCGGGCAACGGCACCCCCACCTCCTGCCGGATCGCCCCCGCCACCCCGACCAGCTCAGCCGCCCTGACGACCCAGGCGTCGGACGACGTTTCCACGCCCGACAGTGACAGGGCGCCGGCCAGGCCCTCCAGGGCCAGGGCGACGGCGCGGGGGTCGGCGGTGGCGCGGGCCGCCTCGTGGCCCTCGCGGTGGCGGGCCAGCGCAAGCCGTGCGTCGCCGCGCTGCTCGGCGGCGAACCCCAGCTCGGCCATGATGAACGCGATCCCGGACGTCCCGCGCACGTGCCGCAGCCAGCCGAGCACGGGCAGCAGGTACGCCTCGGCCTCGTCGTACCGGCCCTGCCTGCGGGCGCTCATGGCCAGGCCGAGCAGCGCGTTCTCCTCGGCCGACTTGTACGACTGCGCCACCGCCAGCCGCCTGGCCCGCTCGTGCAGGTCGTCGGCGGCCGCGTAGTCGCGCTCCAGCAGCGCGATCCGCCCCAGCCCGGCCAGCTTGTACGACACCTCGAACCCGAGCTCCTCCGCCAGCCGCAGCCCTTCCCTCCGCAGCCGGGCGGCCTTCGGGTGGTCGCCGCGGATCTCGGCCGCCCGGTCCAGCACGTCCATGGCCTCGATCTGTCCCCAGCCGTCACCCAGCTCCCGGAACAGCGCGAGGCCCCGCTCCCCGTCGCGTTCCATCGCGGCCAGGTCGCCGCGGCCGACGGCGAGCTTGGCCCGCAGGCACAGCGCCGCCGCGATCCCCCACCGATCGCCCAGCGCCTCGTACGCCGCCAGCGCCCGCCCGGCCGCCGCCTCATGCGCGGCGTGATCGCCGTACGCCCAACGGACGTGCGTCAGCAGCCAATCGGCCAGCGCCTCCCCCGCCAGGTCGAGCTCCTCCCGCCGTACGGACACGGCGGTCTCCCCGATCAGCGACTCCACCCCGGCCAGCCAGACCGCCGCCCGCCCCGCGTCGCCATCCGTGCCGGCGACCCGTGTGGTCGCCTCGGGGGCGTTCATGGCGGTGGTCAGGGAGCGGCGGGCTTCGCGGAGGCGGCCGCGCAGGATCCAGTACCAGGCCAGCGCGTTGACCAGGCGCAGCGGGTAGGGCCCCGCGAGCGCACGGCGGAGGTTGGCGGTTTCCGCGTCGAGCCGTTCCAGCCACTCCCGCTGCCTCGGCCCCCGGAGATCGGCGCGCTCGGCCAGCGCCGTGTAGTAGCGCGCGTGCCGCGCCCTGACCAGGTCGTACTCCCCTGCCTCGCGCAGCCGCTCCACGCAGTACGCGGCCACGGACTCCAGCAGGCGGAACCGTGGCCCGGGGACGCGGACGACCAGCGACCGGTCCACCAGGCGGGCCAGAGTGTCCAGCACGTCCACCCCGGGTTCCGCGGACACCTCCTCGGCGGCCTCCAGCGTGCACCCGTCGGCGTGCACGGCCAGCCGCCGCAACACCACCCGCTCGCCCTCGCCCAGCAGCTCCCAGCTCCAGTCGATGACCGCCCGGAGCGTACGCTGCCGGGCGGGGGCGTCGCGCGTCCCGGCGCTGAGCAGCCGGAACCGGTCGTCCAGCCGGTCGGCGAGCTCCTGAACGCCCAGCGCGCGCACGCGGGTGGCGGCCAGTTCCAGGGCCAGCGGGAGGCCGTCGAGCCGCCGGCAGACGGTGGCCACGGTCTCGTCCGGCTCGACACCGGCCCGTGCCGTGAACAGGCGTACGGCCTCGGGCTCCGGAAGCGGCGGCACGACCCGTACACGCTCGCCGGTCACCCCGAGCGGCTCCCGGCTGGTCGCCAGCACCCGCAGCCCGGGAACGGCCCGCAACAGCTCCGCCACGAGCCCGGGGACCGTGCTGCCACCAGCACCATCGTGCGTGGCCCGGCTGCCGTGCGGCGGGTTCGCCGCGGCCCCGCCTTCCCTCTCGCGGGTGGCCGGGTCCAGGAGGTGTTCGCAGTTGTCGAGGATCAGGAGAACGTCTTTGCCGGTCAGTGCGCCGGCCAGGCGGGAGGCCGGCGGGAGCGTGTCGTCGTCGCGTACCCCCAGCACCGCCGCCACCGCCTCGGACGGGTCGACCGCCCCGGCGAGCTCCACCAGCCACACCCCGTCGGGCGCGGTCACACCGCGGGCGGCCTCCAGCGCGAGGCTGGTCTTCCCGACGCCGCCCGGCCCCGTGAGCGTCACCAGCCGGGCGGCGGCCAGCAGCCCGCGCACGTCGGCCACGTCGGCGTCCCGTCCGATCAGCTCCGTCAGGGGCGCGGGCAGGTTCGTCGGTCCGCTCCTGACCGCCGAAGCCACCGGGCGGTGCAGGGCGGTGTCCTGGCGGAGGACGGCCTGGTGGACGGCGGTCAGCTCGGGCGACGGGTCCACCCCCAGCTCCTCGGCCAGCCGCCCGCGCAGCTCCGCGTACGCCGCCAGCGCCGCACCCTGCCGCCCGCCCCGGTACAGCGCCCGCATGTGCGCCGCCACCAGCCGCTCCCGCAGCGGATGCCGGGCGACCAGCGAGCCGAGGTCCACGGGCTCCCCCAGGTCGAGATGGAGCTCAGCCTGCTCCTCCAGCGCCGCGAGCCGCGCCTCCTCCAGACCGGCCGCCTCGGCGCGCACGAACTCCGCGTCGGCGAACTCCTCGTACGCGGGCCCGCGCCACAACGCCAGTGCTTGCCCGAGCTCCCCCGCCCGCACCCGCGGGTCACGCGAACGACGCCCGACGAGCTCCCGGAACCGCCCGGCATCACAGTCACAGCCCGCCAGCCGATACCCCCCAGGACCGTGCGGAACGGCGCCACGGTCGCCGAGCGCACGGCGCAACTCCGAGACACGAGCCTGAAGGGTGCCGAGCGGGTTACGACCGGCCCGCTCCCCCCACAGGTCCTCGATCAGCCGGTCCGCCGAAACCGGCCCGCCCCCGTGGACGAGCAGGTCGGCCAGGAGCGCCCGCACCTTGGGCTCGGCCACCTCGACAGGACGGCCGTCCTCCGTACGGACCAGCAACGGCCCGAGCACTCCGAAACGCAACACACCCGACCCAACCCGTGGCGGGCCCGAAGGATTTCCGTAGCGGCCGGCGGGATGGTCGAGGGCATGAGCGAAGTGACAGTGGTGGGACTCGGCCCGATGGGGTCGGCGATGGCCGTGGCATTCCTGGCCGCGGGCCACGAGGTGGCGGTCTGGAACCGCACGGCGAGCAAGACGGACGCGCTGGTGGACAAGGGCGCCAGGCGGGCGGGGTCGGCGGCCGACGGCGACCTGCTGGTCGTCAGCCAGACCGACTACCCGGCGATGTACGACAGCTTCGGCGAGGCGAGGCTCGACGGGAAGGTGGTGGTCAACCTCAGCTCCGGCACCCCCGAGGAGCTGCGCGCGGCGGCCGGCTGGGTCGCCGGGCGCGGCGGCACGCTGGTCACCGGGGGCGTCATGGTGCCACCGCCGGCGATCGGGCAGCCGGGGGCGTACACGTTCTACAGCGGCCCCGAGGACGTGCTCGACCGGCACGCCGGGACCCTGAAGGCCCTCGGCCAGGTCACCTACGTGGGGGCCGACCAGGGGCTGGCGATGACGTACTACCAGGCGCAGCTGCTGATGTTCTGGTCGAGCCTGACCAGCTTCATGCACGCCCTCGCCCTCATGCGCAGGTCGGGCGTGCCGGCGAGGGACTTCCTGCCGTTCGCGCGGGAGCTGTTCACCTCGATGGGCGGCGACGGCCCCATGGGGTACGCGAAGATCCTCGCCGAGGAGGTGGAGGCCGGCGTCTACCCGGGCGAGCTCAACTCCCTGCACATGCAGGCCGTGGGCCTCGGCCACGCCGTGGACACGCTGGCCGAGGCCGGTCTGGAGACCACGGTGCCGCAGGCGCTGCGGCGGCTCTTCGAGCGCGCGGACGCCGAAGGCCGCGGCGGTGAGGGCCTCGGCACCGTGATCGAGTCGATCATGAAGCCCTAGCGGTTGGCCAGGAAGGCGAGCAGGTCCTGCCGGGTGATCAGCCCGGCGGGCTTGCCGTCGTCCAGCACGACCGCCGCATCCGCCTTTTCCAGCGCTTCCACCGCACGAGCCACGGGTTCACCACTGCCGATCGTGGGTAGCGGGGCCGACATATGTTCGGAGATCGGGTCGTCGGACGAGAGCTTTCCGCGGTAGAGAGCGTCGAGGAGGTCGCGCTCGACGATCGAGCCGACCACCTCGGCCGCCATGACCGGCGGCTCCTCCTTCATCACGGGCAGCTGCGAGACGGAGTACTCGCGCATGATCGAGATGGCCGTGCCGACCGACTCGTGCGGGTGGGCGTGCACGAACTCCGGCAGCCCCGGACCCTTGCGCGCCAGCACGTCGCCGACCAGCCCCTCCTCCGACGACTCGGTCAGGAAGCCGTAGTCGGCCATCCAGTCGTCGTTGAAGATCTTGGACAGGTAGCCGCGGCCGCCGTCGGGCAGCAGCACGACCACCATGTCGTCGGGCGAGGCCGCGGCCGCCACCCGCAGCGCCGCCACCACGGCCATGCCGCAGGAGCCGCCGACCAGCAGCCCCTCCTCGCGGGCGAGCCTGCGGGTCATGGTGAAGGAGTCCTTGTCGGACACCGCGATGATCTCGTCGCAGATGGTGGTGTCGTAGGTGGCCGGCCAGATGTCCTCGCCGACGCCCTCCACGAGGTACGGGCGGCCGCTGCCGCCGGAGTAGACCGAGCCCTCCGGGTCGGCCCCGATGATCTTCACGCGACCGCCGGAGACCTCCTTGAGGTAGCGGCCGGTGCCGCTGATCGTGCCGCCGGTGCCGATGCCGGCCACGAAGTGCGTGACCCGGCCCTCGGTCTGCTCCCAGATCTCCGGCCCCGTCGAGTGGTAGTGGGAGTCGGGATTGTTGACGTTGGAGTACTGGTCGGGCTTCCAGGCGTTCGGGATCTCGCGGGCCAGCCGGTCGGAGACCGAGTAGTAGGACTCGGGGTGGTCGGGCGCGACGGCGGTCGGGCAGACGACGACCTCGGCGCCGTACGCCCGCAGGACGGAGATCTTGTCCTGGGCCACCTTGTCGGGCACGACGAACAGGCACCGGTAGCCCTTCTGCTGCGCCACGATGGCCAGCCCGACGCCGGTGTTGCCCGAGGTGGGCTCCACGATGACGCCGCCAGGGCGCAGCTCACCGGACTTCTCCGCGGCTTCGATCATGCGCACCGCGATCCGGTCCTTGACGGAGCCGCCCGGGTTGAAGTACTCGACTTTGGCGAGCACCTGCGCAGGCACCCCCGCATTGACTTTGTGCAGCCTGACGAGTGGGGTGTTCCCCATCAGCTCGACCAGGGAATCGTAAACGCGCACCGAGGTGTTCACCTTCTTTGCCGAAGCTTGATCAGCTTGTCGTCGGCCGAGGTCCCCTGGGGGTGACAGGGCCTCGGTTACTTTCAAGCAAACGCTACCGCCGAGTTCGACCGGGGAGGGCACGTACGTGGTGTGGCCAGCAGGGATGGCGCGGGCGGCACGCAAGATCGCTACCGCGGCGGCGCTCGGAGGGGGCGGGCTCACCGCCCTCGGAGCCACGGCGTACGGCCTGCTGATCGCTGAAGGACTGCTCGCACGCAGGGTCATCGGCCAGCCGCACGGCCTGGACGGCCCGGTCTCCGACGGCCTGTACGGCGACTTCCCCGGCGAGCCGATCAGGATGGCCATGCTGGGCGACTCGACGGCCGTGGGCCTCGGCATGACCGACCCGGCCAGGACCCCGGGCGTGCTGCTGGCCAACGGCCTGGCCTCGGTGGCCGAGCGCCCGGTGCGCCTCGTCGTCGCCGCCAGGTCCGGCACGCCGTCGGCCGAGCTGACCGAACAGGTGGACGTCGCCCTCGCCATGGAGGCCGACCTCGCGGTGATCTTCGTGGGGGCCAACGACATCATCACGCAGACGCCGCCCGCGACGGCCGTACGGCATCTGACCAAGGCGGTGCGGCGGCTGCGCGACGCGGGGGCGGAGGTGGTCGTGGGCACCTGCCCCGATCTGGGCACGGTGCGGCCGATCGCCCAGCCGCTGCGCTGGGTGACGCGGCGCTGGAGCCGCCAGCTCGCCGCGGCGCAGACGGTCGCCGTGGTCGACGCCGGAGGGCGTACGGTGGCGTTCGCCGACGTCCTGGGGCCCGAATTCGACGCAAATCCGGCAGAAATGTTCGGACCGGATCGTTTCCATCCATCTGACCGAGGTTACGCGCAGGCCGCTTACGCGGTGCTACCGTCGGTGTGCGCAGCGTTGGGGCTTTGGCCTGAACCGCACCCCCGGCGCGGCGAAGCACTGCAACCGATATACCTCGCGGCGGCGACGGCCGCGGAGGAGCCCGGCACCGAGGTCACCGCGACCCGGGTCGACGGGCGGGCGACGGGCCTGCACGGCAAGTGGGTGACGTTGTTCCGCCGGCGGCTCGGCGAGCCGCTCAACGACGCCTGACGGCTCAGCGAGACCGCGCCCGGTCACCCTCCGGGCCGGAGTCGCCACTCCCCGTTCTCATTGGAGTGGATTGCCTGTGCTCCGGTCCCTTTGGAAACCGTCCCTCGCCCTCGCCGGAACCCTCGCCGCGACGGCCTGCTCCGGCAGCGACGCGGCCACCACCGAATCCACGACCTGGCACAACACCCACGTCAACGCCGTCAGCCGGATGGCCGTGGCGGCCGGGGTCGTGGCCGCCACCTCCATGAAGCCCGACGGCACGCTCGAGACGGTCGCCCTCGGCCTGCGCGACGGCAGGAGGCTGTGGGCCCAGCCGGCCACGATGGCGGGCCGCCTGCCCGGCATGGGCGTCTCCACGCCGGCGGTCGTCGAGACGTCCCCGGGCAAGGCCGTGGTCGTCGCGCTCGACCCGGTCAAGAAGGGCCGCTGGAACGCCACCCTCACCGCCCGCGACGCCCATTCGGGCGCGCGCAAATGGAGCAGGCCGGTGCACTCGACGTTCGGACCGCAGCGATGCGGGCCCTATGTCTGCCTGTCGGAGCACACCGCCCTGGCCAAGGCGCGCATGGTCGTGCTCGAACCGTCGACCGGCAAGGTGCTGTGGCGGCTGCCCGGCATCTCGGAGGTCGAGTGGTACGACCGCTCCCGCGTGCTGCTGCTGCGGCTGTCCGCCAGCCCCTCGGTCGAGTCGTACGAGCTCAAGACCGGCAAGCTGCAGTGGCAGCAGCCGATCGAGCAGGCGCTCGGGCCGGGCATCGACATGTCGGGCGGGTGGGCGTTCGGCGCGGCGGGCGACGACCTGGTCGGCTACGTCGCCCCCTACACCCACCCGCAGACGCGGAAGGTCTCCACGTTCGGGCTGTTCTCCGTCAGGATCTCCGACGGGACGATCAACTGGATGCGCCCCTCGGTCGTACGCGTCTATCCGAGCGGCAACCCCGGCCACGCCCCCGTCGTCCGCCCGGTCGACCCGCAGGGCTCCTACGGCGGGTTCGCCCGGCTCGACCCCCAGAGCGGACGGGTGGTCGGCCAGATCCCGGCCGCCGATGTGCCGGGCTCCGGCTGGTGGCTGGCCTTCCCCGAGCGCATGGACAAACTGGGCTTCCTCACCCACAACGCCAAGGGCACGGCGTTCGACCTGGCCTCCGGCGGCCCCGTCTCGGTGGAGGAGCAGCGCGGCTGGTCGTTCTGTGTCACCGACCCCAAGCCGCTGCCCCTGCGCGGCCAGCCGCCGGGCTTCTACTCCACGGCCGCCATCTGCGAGTACGACCTGGCCACGGGCAAGCGCGTCTCGCCCGCGGCGGCTCCGCCGCTGTGGTTCACCGGCAGCCAGGAGGGCTGGCGGCTGTGGCGCGACGAGAAGGGCGCCGTCCACGCGGTGCACGACCACACGGGGACGACGCCGGGTATGTACGGATAACGCCGGGGGCGGCGCGGGCCCTGAGCGAAGAACTGGAATATAGTTCTACTATTAGCGCCGACAAAGGAGGGGCCATGCCCGAGGCAGTCATCGTCGCAACCGCGCGTTCCCCGATCGGGCGAGCCTTCAAGGGCTCGCTGAAGGACATCCGGCCCGACGACCTGACCGTGCAGATGATCCAGGCCGCGCTGGCGAAAGTGCCCCAGCTCGACCCGTCGTCGATCGACGACATCATGCTCGGCTGCGGCCTGCCCGGCGGCGAGCAGGGCTTCAACATGGCCCGCGTGGTGGCGGTGCTGCTCGGGCTCGACAACGTGCCCGGCACCACCGTGACGCGTTACTGCTCCTCGTCGCTGCAGACCACGCGGATGGCCTTCCACGCCATCAAGGCGGGCGAGGGCGACGTGTTCGTCTCGGCCGGCGTCGAGACCGTGTCGCGCTTCACCAAGGGCAACTCCGACTCGCTGCCCGACACGCACAACCCGGCCTTCCTGAGCGCGCTGGGCCGTACGAAGGAGTTCGGCAAGGGCGGCAGGACCTGGCACGACCCGCGTGAGGACGGCGAGGTCCCCGACGTCTACATGGCGATGGGCCAGACCGCCGAGAACGTCGCCCAGATCAAGGGCATCTCCCGCCAGGAGCAGGACGAGTTCGGCGTGCGCTCGCAGAACCTCGCCGAGAAGGCGCTGGCCGACGGGTTCTGGGAGAAGGACATCACGCCGGTGACCCTGCCCGACGGCACCGTGGTCAGCAAGGACGACGGCCCGCGGCCCGGCACCACGTACGAGAAGGTCTCCTCGCTGCAGCCCGTCTTCCGCCCCGACGGCACGGTCACGGCCGGCAACTGCTGCCCGCTGAACGACGGCGCCGCGGCGGTGGTCGTGATGAGCGACGTCAAGGCCGCCGAGCTGGGCATCACGCCGCTGGCCCGGATCGTCTCCACCGGCGTCTCCGGCCTGTCGCCCGAGATCATGGGCCTCGGGCCGGTCGAGGCGACGAAGCAGGCGCTGGCCAGGGCCGGCATGGCGATCGACGACATCGACCTGGTCGAGATCAACGAGGCGTTCGCGGCGCAGGTGATCCCGTCGTACCGCGAGCTGGGCATCGAGCTCGACCGGCTCAACGTCAACGGTGGCGCGATCGCGGTCGGGCACCCGTTCGGCATGACCGGCGCGCGGATCACCTCCACGCTGATCAACGGCCTCCAGCACCACGACAAGAGCATCGGACTGGAGACGATGTGCGTGGGCGGCGGCCAGGGCATGGCCATGATCGTCGAGCGCCTCGGCTGACCGACGCACCGCGTTCGCCCGGCGCCCGGCCTCGCGGCCGGGCGTTTGGCGTGTGCCCTTCCGGTCAGCCGTGGTGGTCGGGGCCGGCGTGGGCCGGGGTGACGCTCATGATGACGCGGTGTTCGCGCTCCATCGCGGCGCGGTAGTCGTCCCAGTCGGGGTGTTCGCCGGAGATGCCGCGGTAGTAGGCGATCAGGTGCTCCATGGCGTCCGGCAGAGCGATGATCTCCGTCGTGCCGTCGAGCTGGATCCAGTCGCCGTAGAAGCGGTCGGTGAAGACGCACAGCGAGACCTGCGGGTCGCGGCGGGCGTTCTTCACCTTGATCGCGGTTTCCCTGGAGCTGATGACCACGCGGCCGTTCTCGACCCCGGCGACGACCGGGGACATCTGCGGGCGCCCGTCGCGATGCCTGGTGAGCAGGACCGCGTGGTGGTTGGCGCGAAGGAAGTCAAGTGCCTTGTCGAGATCCATTCCCTCATGATGACGCGCCCGCGCTGGCAGCGCGGGCGCGGGGGACGGTGTGGGGTCTAGATGAAGCCCCGACGGTTACGGCGGTTCCGCTCGTGTTCGCGCACGATGGCGGCGGCATAGCCGTGAGTGAGCCCGTGCTCGTCGGCGAGCCAGTTGGCCCGCTCGTCACACCGTAGGAAAGACGGGCCGTTGTCGATGGCTTGGAACCACTCGGGGAGTTCGCGTCCCGTTATCGTTGGGACCCTTGCGATGAGCTTCGTCTGCGTCTCCGGTGAGTGGTTCAAGATCATGGGCACCTCCGCGGTTAACGCTTCTTTGCTTGACACTGCAACACAGATGTACAGATGGCAACCCCCCGTAAGGGCATCATTCCGTGACGGTCGGTAGATCTTCGATCGCACAGCGAAAAGGGCCCCGCCGGATCGGCGAGGCCCCCATCACGTCGCGGACGGTCAGTCGCTGTTGTTGAAGTAGTAGACCAGCCGCAGCACCTCGAGGTAGATCCACACGAGGCTGAGCGTCAGGCCGAACGCGCACTGCCAGGCGAACTTCTCCGGAGCGCCCTGGCGGACGCCCTGCTCGATCGAGTCGAAGTCGAGCAGCAGGAAGAAGCAGCCGAGCAGGATCATCGCGGCGCTGAAGATCCAGCCGAGCGGGGAGTCGGTGCGCAGCCCCAGGCCGCCGTCGACGAAGAAGCCGGCGACCAGGTTGACCAGCACCAGGGCGAGGGCCGCGAGGCCGGCGGCGATGGTGAACTTCACCAGCTTGGGTGTGACGCGCACGATGCGCAGCGAGTAGACGGTCAGCACCGCGCCGAAGGCGAACGCCGTGCCGAGCACCGCCTGCAGCACGATGCCGCTGACCATGCCCTCGAAGAGGGAGCTGATCGTGCCGAGGAAGACGCCCTCGAACACCGCGTACGCGAGGATGAGCGCCGGGTTGGTGCTCATGGTGAACGAGGCGATCAGCCCCAGCACCAGGGCCACGACGGCGGCGCCGATGGCGATCATCGGCGGGACCTGGAGATACCAGGCCGCGGCGGCGGCCACGACGAGTGCCCCGAGGGTCAGGAACCCTCGAACCACGACGTCGTCGAGCGTCATGGTGCGGAACGCCGGCCGGGACGGGGTGTACGACGGCGTGTCGTACATGTTCTGCAACTGGTCGGGGGACGGGGTGGGGCCGGCCCAGCCCGTCGCGGCCTGCTGCCGCGACCTGCTGAATACGGGGTTCTTGCTCTGCATCGCTGCCTCCTGTGTCGCCGACCTGCGGGGCCGACGGCACCTTGGTCAACTGTGACGCTCAGTCAGATGTTCCTACGAAACCTACGGCTGCGTTCACAACGAACATGCCCGTCGTGGAGTTCCCATGGTCATCCCGAGACGGAGAAATCTTCGTCATGGGAGCTCCTCGGCGGCGCCCACCGGGGGCGGCGGGCGGGATCGGGGGGCGACTATAGGCGCCGCCCGGGTTTTCACCGTCGAAAAGTCTCGCCGTGAAGCGTAGTCAACCTTTCACGGAAAGAAACGACGGGGCTCTCCCCAGAGAATGCAGAAGACCGGCGCGAAGTCAATATCGAGAGGAACACGATAAGTTTTCAGCCACGCAAACATGGACCGCCTGTCCGGCCCCGAGAGGGAGACTGCTGACCGCGTGCTCAGCCCCTACGCCACCGGGGCTGAAGCGCGTCGCGCCGCCTCGACTCAGTAACAACTCGATATCGGCTGCGCGAGTCCGTCCGTCGATCGCGGTAAACCTCCAGGTCAGTGACCTAAAGGGAAGGTAAAGAGGCAGTGCCCCCGGCGGGATTCGAACCCGCACGTCAACCCTTTTAAGGGGTTTGCCTCTGCCATTGGGCTACGGGGGCGCCGCAATCATACGAAACGGACCATGCTTCCGAGGAGCACAACTTCGCATCAAGCGTCACAACTGTGAAGACTAGTGTGAAGTGATAGGACTCCAGGCACTCTGTCCAAGAAGAGTAGACCGTCCAGATGGTCCAGTTGGTGCTGAATGCAGCGGGCTTCGAAGGCATCCGCTTCGATGGTGACGGCCTCCCCCGTACCTGGCAAATGCCCATGTACGGTGATACGCGTCGCGCGGGGGACGTCCGCGGTCAGCCCCGCTACGGAGGCGCAGCCCTCGCGCCCCTCGTTCCAGTGGGCGGCGCCGGCGAGCCGTGGATTGGCCACCACGAGCTCTCCGGCCCTTGACCGGGCCTTGGGGTGGCGACCGGCGTCGAAGGCGATGAGGCGCCAGCTCAGGCCGATCTGGGGGGCCGCGAGGCCCGCCGCGGCGGGCTCGTTGCGCAGGGTCGCGAGAAGGTCGGCCGCCGCGGCCACGACGTCGGGCGCGGTCGGGTCCACCGGTTCCGCCACGGCCGACAGCACCGGGTGGGGCGCCCCGAGCACCTGCCGCGGGGTTCCCTTCACAGCAGGTCCGGTTCGACGGGGCGGAAGGTGATCTGCGAGTCGAGGCTCGCGCCGACGGCCGCGAGCCTGCGCATGAGCGCCGCCACGTCCACGTCCTTGGGCAGGTCGACGTCGGCGATCAGCACGTAGAGGCGGCCGGTGAGCCGGGTGCTCATGCCGGTGATGTTGCCGCCGTCGGCGGCGAGCACGGCGCTGATGGCGGAGATGATGCCCGGCCGGTCGGGCCCGTGGACGGTCAGCACGTAGCCGACTCCTTCCGGGCCGCCGCCGTCGTCGCAGAAGTGCCGGCGCGCGTCGATGGCGGAGGCGGTCACGACCAGGTCGGGCGCGCCCAGGCGTTTCCTCAGCTCGGCGGGGTCGAGCTCGCCCGACACCAGCAGCATCATCGCCACGTGCCCGCCGAGCAACGTCATGGTCGAGTCCTGGATGTTCGCTCCGCACTCGGCCAGCGAACCGGTGACCGCGGCGATCACGCCGGGCCGGTCGACGCCGAGCACGGTCACCGCTGAGAGCCCCACCCCTTGTGCCCCTTCCCTTGCGACCAGGGGCGCCGAGACGCCCCGGCGGTGATCGCCGGGGCGTTGCCGTTCCCGGGCTAGCGGCGAGTCGTCGCCACGGCGGCCCTGAAGCCCTCGCGTGGATGTTCCATCTCACCCAGCGAGATGGTCTCGCGCTTGAAGAACAGGGCCAGGGTCCAGTCGACGACGACGCGGACCTTGCGATTCAGCGTCGGCACCCGCGACAGATGGTAGGTGCGGTGCATGAACCACGCAGGGAATCCGCGAAGCTTGACGCCGTAGACGTTGGCGACGCCCTGGTGCAGGCCGAGACCTGCGACCGATCCGACGTACTTGTGGCGGTATTGCAGCAATTCCTGACCGCGCAGGTGGCGGACGATGTTGTCGGCCAGCACCTTGGCCTGGCGGACGGCGTGCTGGGCGTTGGGTGCGCAGAACTGGCCCGGGTTGGTCACGTCGGGCACCCCGGCGGCGTCGCCGGCCGCGAACGCGTCGCGCGTGCCCGCCACGGTGAGCAGGGCGGTGGTCTTGATCCGGCCGCGCTCGTCGAGCGGCAGGTCGCTGTCGTTGACGACCGGGCTCGGCTTGACGCCGGCGGTCCACACGAGGGTGTCGGCGTCGAACTCCGTGCCGTCCGAGAGCACCACGCGGCCGTCCGTGCACGACTCCAGGCGGGTCTCCAGCCGGACGTCGATGCCACGCTCGCGCAGCTGCTCGAGGGTCCACCTGCCCATCTCGGGCCCGACCTCGGGCAGCACCCGGGTGGTGGCCTCCACCAGCACCCAGCGGATGTCGGACGGCTTGATGTTGCGGTAGTAACGGGTGGAGTCCTTGGCCATGTCCTCCAGCTCGGCCAGCGCCTCGACGCCCGCGAAACCGGCGCCGACCACGACGAACGTCAGCGCCCTGCGCCGCACCTCGGGGTCGTCGGTCGACTCGGCCACGTCGAGCAGGTGGAGCACGCGGTTGCGCAGCGCGATGGCCTCACCCACGGTCTTGAAGCCGATGCCGATGTCGGTGAGACCGGGGATGGGCAGCGTACGCGAGATGGAGCCGGCCGCCATCACGAGCACGTCGTAGGAGAGCTGGCGGGCCTCGCCCTCGGCCGGTTGGAACGTGACCGTGCGCCCGGCGTGGTTCACCTTCGTCACCGTCCCGTTGAGGATGTGGGCCTTCGGCAGGATCCGCCGCAGCGGGGCCACCATGTGGCGCGGCGAGAGGTTACCCGCCGCCGCCTCCGGCAAGAAGGGCTGGTAGGTCATGTAGGACTGGGGGTCGATGATCGTGATGCGGGCTTCGCCACCGCGCAGCTCACGGTGGAGCTTGCGCTGCAGCCGCAGCGCCGTGTACAGGCCGACGTATCCGCCGCCGACGATCAAGATGTGCTTGTTCATCCTGAGGCCCCATCCCTCGTCGAGTGCTTGTGAAAGCATTCACAAGCTTACGTCAAGCGCTCTCGACGAAGCCAATCCGGGCGTGGTGGGACGCGTCACACAGCCAGTGACCTGGCCCTGGTGAAGACGTCGTCCAGCATGTGGGCGGTGACGCGGCCGGTGAAGGTGTTCTGCTGGCTGGGGTGGTAGCAGCCGAGCAGGGTCACGGGGGCGCCGGCGTGGCTGAGCTCGACCTCGGCGCCGTGACCGAACGGCGGGCGCAGGCGCGGCAGCTCGTAGCCGGCCTCTTTCAGCACCGGCCACACGGCCTGCCAGGCGTAGCCGCCGAGCGCCACGATCACCCGCACGTCCTCCGCCACGAGCGCCAGCTCCCGCGACATCCACGGCTGGCAGGCGGCCTTCTCGGCGGGCGTCGGCTTGTTCGCCGGCGGGGCACAGCGCACCGGCGCCATCACCCTGGCGCCCAGCAGTCTCTGCCCGTCGCCCGCGTGTGTGCTGGTGGCCTGTGCGGCCAGCCCGCAGCGGTGGAGCGAGGCGAACAGCCAGTCGCCGCTGCGGTCGCCGGTGAAGATGCGCCCGGTCCTGTTGCCCCCGTGGGCGGCCGGGGCCAGGCCCACCACCAGGATCCGGGGATGCTCGTCGCCCCACCCCGGGACGGGCCGGCCCCAGTACGTCTCCTCCGCGAACGCGCGCCGCTTCACCCGGGCGACCTCCTCGCGCCATTCCACCAGGCGCGGGCAGGCACGGCAGACCGACTGCCTGGCCGTGAGCTCCGCGAGGGTGTCGCTGGCGGCGGCGAGGCGGCGCACGTCGGCGGGGTCGAGGGCGACGGGCGTGTCGGCGGTCGCCGGATCGTCGGGCCAGCCGGTGCCCGGGGGTACGAAGCTCATGACACCGATCTCATCACCTTGACCGGGCCGGTGAGGGCGTCGGGGTGCCGCTGGGCACAGGGCGTACGGTGACGGCCGGGTCAGGGGTGGCGGCCGGCGTCGCGGTGGGCCCGGGCGCCGGGCACACCGAGGGGGCCGGTCTGGGCATGCCCCGGTGATCGCGCGGGACGGCCTGCTCGTCGATCAGGGGCAGCGGGTAGCGGTTGAGTATCGGCTCGCCGCACGAGCGGTCGACCGTGTGGCCGTAGCGCTCCGGGTGGGTGATGAGGGGGTTGCCGTCCTGGTCGTAGAGGTAGACGTCGGCCAGCGGGGTGCCGTCCTTGGCGTACGGCTTGATGTTGTAGACGCCGTCGGACGACGCGTTGCGCACCCACACCTCGGGACGGGCGACGGCCACCTGCGTCCTGTCGCCGGCCGATGCCGCGAGGTCGAGGCCCGCCATCAGGGCGATCACGGCCAGCGCGTTGGCCGTGACCGCCACCACGCGACCGGCGCGCCGTCCGCGACCGCTGCGCCGGCCGAACCACACCGAGGCCCAGACCGCGACCGCGACCACCACCCAGCCCACGACGTCACCGGGGACGAGACCGCCGTTGTCGGTGACCATCAGCAGCAGCATGGCCAGCAGGTAGCCGCGCAGCACCCACCATCCCGGCCGCAGCTCCGGCAGGAAGCCCGCGAACGAGCGGTAGGGCGCCTGGGCCATCAGCCGGGTGTGCGCCCCCACGGCCCACCCGCGCGGGTCCACCCGGCGCCGGCGGACCCGCTGGGGACGCTCGCCGTACGCGGCCGCCAGCTCCTCGGCGTAGGCCTGCGGCGGGCCGAGCCTGGACTCCAGCGGCTGGTCGGTCTCGGCGGCGATCTCGGCGAGGTGCTCGTCGAGGTCCTCCAGCAGCTCGTCCCGCTCCGGGTGGTCGGCCAGGGCGGCGCGTACGGCCTGCGCGTACTGGTCGGGGGTCATTCTGCCTCCTTGAGCAGGGATGCCATGGTGGCCGAGAATTCGGCCCACGTCCTGGCCGAGGAGGCGTGCATGCCGCGGCCGACGTCGTTGAGCCCGTAGTACTTGCGGTGCGGCCCCTCGTCGGAGGCCACCACGTAGGAGGTCAGCGCGCCCGCCTTGAACAGGCGGCGCAACGTGCCGTAGACGGAGGCGTCGCCGACCCCGTCGAGCCCGGCCTCCCGCAGCCTGCGCACCACGTCGTAGCCGTAGCCGTCACGCTCCTTGAGCACGGCCAGCACGGCGAGGTCGAGCACTCCTTTGAGCAGCTGACTGCTATCCACGCGAAGCACACTACTGCGCTTTGCGTAGTAGTGGCAACAAAAGAGAACCGGGTGGCGCCCGAAGGCCCCACCCGGTTCACCTGATCAGCGTCGCGCCGCTCAGGCGGCCGACGGCGAAGGCGAAGGCGTAGGCGTCGGCGTCGGAGCCGACTCCACCTTCTGCGTCTCAGCCGGCTTCTCCACCTGGGTCGTGACCCCGCAGGACCGGTAGCTCTCGCTGTCGGAGCTGCTGTTGTTCGGGCCGGTCACCGACAGGGTGACGGTGCCGCCCTTGACGGCCTCGCCGCTCACCGTGGTGGCGACCCCGGGGATGCTCTTCGTGCCGCCACCGCGGCCGAAGTAGACCTCACCGCCGCCGAGCGAGCTGCCGTTCACCCGCCAGGTGTACGACACCTTGCCCGCGCCGGTCGCCGAGACGAAGCCGCTCGCCTTGACGGCGCAGCTGTCGTCCACGCTCACCGAGGCCGAGGCGGACACCTTGGTGCCGTGACCCTCGGGCTTGTGCGGGGTGTAGTCCTTGCACCAGACCTTGTAGCCGGCCCGGTTCGAGTAGGAGCCGTCGGAGCCCAGGATCTGCAGCTGCGCCCAGCCACGCTGGCTGTGCCGCGGCGAGAAGGCGAAGCCCACCTTGCGGGCGTCGTGGACCTTGACCTTGCCGTAGTCGACCGCGTCACCGTTGAGCAGCCAGCGGTAACGCACCCACGTCGGGCGGTCGGCCTTGATCAGGCCGACGAAGCCGATCTTGTTGCCGGGGGTGCAGCGGCCGGCGTACGAGCTCGGGGTGGCCCAGGCGCGGGCCGTGACCGACACGTCGAGGTGCGTACGGACCTCCTTCAGCGGCTCCTGGCAGGAGACGGAGAAGTAGCCCTTCTTGGAGGTGACCTTCTTCGGGCCGAGGACCTGGATGGCCTCCCAGCCCTTGACGTCTTCGTCGAAGGTGACGGACTGCTTGACCGTCACCGACTTGACGCCCTTGCCCTTGAGCTTGACCGTGTAGACCTTGCTCTTGGACCCGTCACCGTGGAGCCAGCGGTAGGCCAGCTCCGTCTTGCCCTTGACCGGGACGTTGATCTTGGCCGAGAAGTCGACCTTGGCCGGACAGGACCCTTCGAACTTCCCTGGCGTGGCCTTCGGCGCGGACACCGAGACCTTCGGCGCCTTGCCGGCGGTCGCCGCCTGCGCGGGACCGGCGACCAGGCCCGCGGACAGGGTGGCGAGCACCGCGGCCGACGCGCCGAATGCGGCGGCCTTACGAGCTAACCCAACAGAAACCATGTGAGAGTGCTCCATTCCGTGAGGGAAAAGACGCGCTCGGGAACGGTCGCCACGCCGGCACCTTCCGCGCACAGCGATATGGCAAAGCCCCCGTAATGCACCTTTACCTAATCACAATACTGATTGCACACTCAACACGATCGAGACAGGAGAAATGTCCGGATTTTTCGTCATCTATCGGGCAATAGACCAGGCGATTCCGTCCAGAATGTCGTGTTCACTCACCACGACCTGGGAAAACCCGAAACGGCGTACGATGCGGTCCAAAATGAGCGACCCCACTCCGATCACGTCCACGCGTCCCGGATGCATCACGGGCAGGTCGGCGCGCTCACGATGGGTCATCGCCAGCAGCCGCCGCGTCACGTCGTGCACCTGCTCGGCCGAGATCCGCGAGTGGTGGATGCGCGCCGGGTCGTAGGACGGCAGGTCGAGCGCGATGCCCGCGACCGTCGTGACCGAACCCGCCAGGCCCACGAGCGTGTGCGCCCGGCGTACCGGCACCTCGGCCTCGACGCGGTCGAGCGCGGCCTCGATGTCGGCCACCACCGCCTCCAGGGCGGGCGCGGACGGCGGGTCGCCGGCCTCGCGCAGGTGACGCTCGGTCAGGCGGACGCACCCGATGTCCACCGACAGCGCCGCCTCCGCGTGCTGGGAGCCGATCACGAACTCCGTGGACCCGCCGCCGATGTCCACCACCAGGAACGGCGGCAGCGGCCCCTGCGGCACCTCCGTCTCCGGCGACAGCCGCACCAGGCCCTTGGTGGCGCCGGTGAACGACAGCTCGGCCTCCTCGGCCCCCGTCACGACCTCCGGCTCCACCCCGAAGATCTCGCGTACGCCGGCGGCGAACTCCTCGCGGTTGGCCGCGTCCCGCGTCGCGCTCGTCGCCACCACCCTGGTCGCCGTCGCGCCGTGCCGGTCGATCAGCTCCCGGTAGGAACGCATCGCCTTGAACGTGCGCTCCAGCGCGTCGGGCGCCAGCCTGCCGGTACGGTCGACGCCCTGGCCCAGGCGGACGATCTCCATCCGCCGGTCGACGTCGACGATCTCGTCATCGCGCACGTCGGCGATGAGCAGGCGTACGGAATTGGTGCCGCAGTCGATGGCGGCTACACGCATGGTCCGTCACTCCACCAGTCGGGGAGGGCGTCGAGCGCCTCCCTGCCGAACGGGTTGACCCCGGGCGCCGCGAGCTCGTGCGCCACGAGCGCGTGCAGGCACTTGACCCGCTCCGGCATGCCTCCCGTGCTCTGCATGTCGCGCGGCAGCGGCTCCAGGCCCTGCTCCTCGGCGGCCCTGTCGCGCCGGGCGACGTAGTCGTCGTGCGCGGCCCGGTAGGCGGCCGCCAGGTCGGGCTCGGTGGCCAGCCGGGCCTGCATCTCCCGCATCAGGCCCGAGCCCTCCAGCGTGCCGATGGCCGAGGCCGCCTTGGGACACGTCAGGTAGTAGAGCGTCGGGAACGGCGAGCCGTCAGGCAGCCGCGGTGCGGTCTCCACCACGTCGGGGTTGCCGCACGGGCAGCGGTGGGCCACCCCGCGCAGCCCTCGGGGCGGACGCCCGAGCTGCTCCTGCACGATCTCGACGTCCTTAGCGTCCAACGCTCTCCTTCCCGGTGACCGCCCTGCGCCCGGTGCCCTTGTCGGCTGCCTCCACGGACTCCCAGAGCGTCTGGTACCACGGCGGCACCGCCGCCGGCTGTTTCGCGGCCGTCTGTTCCTTGCCCTGGTGGGGCTCCATCACCACGTAGCACTTCTCGCCGGGGCCGCAGTAGTGGAGCCGTTCCTTGGCCGTCTTCTTGATCCAGTTGGGGTCGTCGCTCTGCCGGTCGCGGGCCAGCAGCTCCTGCCGCTCGGCCTCCACCCTGGCCTTCTCCGCCCGCAGCTCGGCGATGCTGCGGCGCAGGCTGATGTACTCGCGCACCGGGTAGGCCAGGCTCATCGCGATCGCGCAGACCACGATCGCCAGGATGGCGGCCCGCCCAGTGAGCTGCGGCCTTTTCGTGCCCATCGCCCTCCCTGCTTATTTGGCCTCGCTCCGCGAGGCCGGCTCGGTCGCCCCCAATGCCGCCGCGTGCCTATTGGCCTCGCTCCGCGAGGCCGGCTCGGTCGCCTCCAATGCCGCCGCCTTCCTCCGCTCCGGTCGCTGCGCTCCCTCCGTTCCCCCAGGCGACGGCAGCTCCCTCGCGTGCCTACTGGCCTCGCTCCGCGAGGCCGGCTCGGTCGCCTCCAATGCCGCCGCCTTCCTCCGCTCCGGTCGCTACGCTCCCTCCGCTCCCCCAGGCGACGGCAGCTCCCTCGCGTGCCGTCGCCTTTTCGGGGACTTTTTGAAACTAGCGGCGGAAACGGGGGAACGCGGCGCGGCCCGCGTAACGGGCGGCGTCGTCGAGAAGCTCCTCGATGCGCAGCAACTGGTTGTACTTCGCCACCCGGTCGGAACGGGCGGGCGCGCCGGTCTTGATCTGGCCGCAGTTGACCGCCACCGCGAGGTCGGCGATCGTCGTGTCCTCGGTCTCGCCGGAACGGTGGCTCATCATGCACCGGTAGCCGCTGCGGTGGGCCAGGTCGACGGCGTCGAGCGTCTCCGACAGCGTGCCGATCTGGTTGACCTTGACCAGCAGCGCGTTGGCGGCGCCGTCCTTGATGCCGCGCTCCAGCCGCTCGGGGTTGGTGACGAACAGGTCGTCGCCGACGAGCTGCACCTTGGCGCCCAGCGAGGCGGTGATGGCCTTCCAGCCCTCCCAGTCCTCCTCGTCGAGCGGGTCCTCGATGGAGACCAGCGGGTAGTTGGCGACCAGGTCCTCGTAGAAGGCGATGAGCTCCTGGGCCGACAGGCCCTTGCCGTCGATGGTGTAGACGCCGTCCTTGTGGAACTCGGAGGCGGCCACGTCGAGGGCCAGCGCGACGTCCTCGCCCGGCACGTAGCCGGCCCGCTCGACGGCGACCAGGATGAGGTCGAGCGCGTCGCGGTTGGACGGCAGGTTGGGCGCGAAGCCGCCCTCGTCGCCCAGGCCCGTGGCGTACCCCTTCTCCTTGAGCACGCTCTTGAGCGCGTGGTAGACCTCGGTGCCCATGCGCACGGCCTCGCGGAACGTCTCCGCCCCGATCGGCGCGATCATGAACTCCTGGATGTCGACGTTGGTGTCGGCGTGGGCGCCGCCGTTGAGGATGTTCATCATCGGCACGGGCAGCACGTGGGCGTTGGGCCCGCCGAGGTAGCGGAAGAGCGGCAGGTCGGCGCTGTCGGCGGCGGCCTTGGCCACGGCCAGCGAGACGCCGAGGATGGCGTTGGCGCCGAGCTTCGACTTGTTGGGCGTGCGGTCGAGGTCGATCATGATCTGGTCGATGATGCGCTGGTCCTCGGCCTCGATGCCGTTGATCTCCTCGAAGATCTCGTCGGTCACGGCGAGGACGGCTTTTTCCACGCCCTTGCCGCCGTAACGCTTGCCGCCGTCACGCAGCTCGACGGCCTCGAACTGGCCGGTGGACGCACCGCTCGGCACGGCCGCCCGGCCACTGCTGCCGTCGTCGAGCACGACCTCGACCTCCACCGTGGGGTTGCCCCGGGAGTCGAGGATCTCGCGAGCGTATACGACCTCGATGGTAGCCACGGGATGCGCTCCTAATTCGATCAGGCGATATGCCCTCAGAGCCTATCGGTAGGCCCGCTCGCGGGTGCGGCGCGCCTCACCCGGCCGACGACTCCCAGCTGCGGACACGATCCCGGTAAGCCCGCGCCGCCGCCCGCAGCTCCGCCTCGGCGTCGACCCCGGCCTCGGCGGCCCGGCGTACGAGGTCGAACAGCTCGCGTGCGACGCCCTGCCCGACCGCGGCCGCCAGCGATTCCGGCGCACCGGCCCGCTCGGCCCTGCGCAGCAGCTGGGCCGCCAGCGACAGCGCCGGCTGACCCATCGGCACGCCCTCCAGCACCGACTCGCGGCCCTTGGACGCCCGCTCGGCGGCCTTGATGGCCTCCCAGTTGTCGTTGACCTCGTCGGCGCTCTCGGCCCGCACCGAGCCGAACACGTGGGGATGGCGGCGTACGAGCTTGTCGACGATGCCCGCCGCCACGTCGTCGATGTCGAAGCCCTCGGCCACCCGCGCGTGGAAGACCACCTGCAGCAGCAGGTCGCCGAGTTCTTCGCGCAGCGCCTCGTGGTCGGCCTGCTCGATCGTCTCGAGCACCTCGTACGCCTCTTCCAGCAGGTAAGGGACCAGCGACTCGTGGGTCTGCTTGCGATCCCACGGGCACTCGGTGCGCAGCCGGTCCATCACCGCCACGAGGCCGAGCACCCGGCCGCCCGGCAGGTCGTACGAACCGGGCACGACCTCGATCACCGGCGGCTCGTCGAGCGCGAGCGCGGCGTGCCCCACCGCCCGCATGAACGCCTCGTCGTCGGCCTCGGACTCCGACGCCAGCCACACCACGGTCTCGGCGACCGCGCGCGCGACCAGCCCTCGCGGGTCGGGCTCGACCACCTCGGCCTGGATCCCGGCCTCGGCAAGGTAGGGCAGCTGCCGCTGCGCGGCGGAGGCGGTGAGGACCGGCCCCGAGCGCAGGGCCTGCCAGGCCTGGTGGCTCAGCAGGCCCGGCGCGACCGTGGGGGAGGTGGTGACGACGATCAGCGGCACGGTCAGCCCTGCGCCTGCGCCTGCTGGGTGAGCTTGCCGAACCTGCCGGTGTCGACGAACAGCGCGGGGTTCTCCTGCGTGCGCTGCGGGTTGAGGGCGCCGTAGCGGGGGCTGAAGACCGGCTTGATCGAGATGAACTCCTGGGTCAGGCGCTGCTGCCCCGCCTGGCCGCCGAACTGCTGCTGCAGCTTCGACAGGCCGACGATCGCCCGGCCGTAGTCTCGGGCGTCGGTCGGCGTGACGCCGTTGGCCAGCAGGTTGATCTCGGGCGACTCGAACTGGCCCGGATCGCGCAGCGCGGCGTCGACCTCCGACTCGCTCACCTGCACCTTGTAGCGCGCCGCGAGCTGCCGGGACACGCTCACGTTGACCAGCCGCTGCAGCACGATCTGGCTCGCCGGGACGCCGCCGAGCGCCGACTCGTCCAAATTGGCCCGCTTCAGCGCGGCGAGATAGGCCTGCGTGTCCTCGCTGAGCTCACTCGTCGAGATGCGTTCCTTCCCGACCACGGCCGCGGCCCCGGCCTGCATGGGAGAGGAGCAGGCGGTCAGTGCCATGGCCACCGCGGCGGCGGCCACGGCCACTCGTATCGACTTCACGTAAGTCCCTTTCCGACCCGAAAACCGCCGCTAGCTTACCCGGGCGGGCTCGAGGAACATCGCCTCGACCAGGTCGCCGCACCATTTGAGCAACTCGAGATCGCGCAGGGGCTGACCGCCCAGCGGCTTGGTCTTGGGCACCGGCACCAGCAGCGTCTCCGCCGCCTGCTTGTATATCGCCTTCTTGTACAGCCGGTCGAGCCGGACCTGCTGCGACTCCTTCAGCCTGGCCGGGCCGAACTTGATGTTCTGCCCCTGCAGCGTGACGTCGGTGAGCCCGCCGGCGCGCGCCTTGATGCGGAACCGCGCGACCTCCAGGAGGTTCTCCACCTCCGCCGGCGGCCTGCCGTAGCGGTCGGTCAGCTCGTCGCGCACCTCGTCGATGTCGGCCGTCGTGGCGATGGCCGCGATCCGCTTGTACGCCTCCAGCCGCAGCCGCTCGGAGGTGACGTAGTCGTGCGGGATGTGCGCGTTGATCGGCAGCTCCACCTTGACGTCGGGCTGCTCCTCGCGCACCTCCTCGCCGGACAGCTTGGCCCGCTGCTCCTGCACGGCCTCGGACATCAGCCGGACGTACAGGTCGAAGCCGACGCCCGCGATGAACCCGGACTGCTCGGCGCCCAGCACGTTGCCCGCGCCGCGGATCTCGAGGTCCTTCATCGCGACGTACATGCCGGCGCCCATCTCGGTGTGCTGCGAGATGGTGGCCAGCCGTTCGTGCGCGGTCTCGGTCAGCGGCTTCTCCGGCGGATACAGGAAGTACGCGTATCCGCGTTCCCTGCCTCGGCCGACCCGGCCGCGCAGCTGGTGGAGCTGCGACAGGCCGTAGTTGTCGGCGCGGTCGACGATCAGCGTGTTGGCGTTGGGCACGTCGAGACCCGACTCGACGATCGTGGTGGAGACGAGCAGGTCGTACTCGCGTTCCCAGAAGCCGACCATGATCTTTTCGAGCTGGTGCTCGTTCATCTGGCCGTGGGCCACCGCGATGCGCGCCTCGGGCACCAGCTCGCGCATCCGCGCGGCGACCCGGTTGATCGAGGCCACCCGGTTGTGCACGAAGAAGATCTGGCCGTCGCGCATCAGCTCGCGCCGGACCGCCGCCGCGATCTGCTTCTCCTCGTACGGCCCCACGAACGTCAGGATCGGGTGGCGCTCCTCCGGAGGCGTGAGGATCGTGGACATCTCGCGGATGCCCGTCAGGCCCATCTCCAGCGTGCGCGGGATCGGCGTGGCGGACATGGCGAGCACGTCGACCTGCGTGCGCAGGTGCTTCATCGCCTCCTTGTGCTCGACGCCGAACCGCTGCTCCTCGTCGACGATGATCAGCCCGAGGTCCTTGAACCTGACCTCAGGGCTGAGCAGCCGGTGGGTGCCGATCACCACGTCGATCGCGCCCGACCTGAGCCCCTCGATGGTGCCCTTGACCTCACCGTCGGTCTGGAAGCGCGAGATCGGCTTGATCGTGATCGGGAAGCTGGAGAACCGCTCGGCGAAGGTGGACATGTGCTGCTGCACCAGCAGCGTCGTCGGCACGAGCACCGCGACCTGCTTGCCGTCCTGCACCGCCTTGAACGCCGCCCGCACCGCGATCTCGGTCTTGCCGTAGCCGACGTCGCCGCAGATCAGGCGGTCCATCGGGACGCCGCGCTCCATGTCGCGCTTGACCTCGTCGATGGCCTCCAGCTGGTCGGGCGTCTCGGCGTACGGGAAGGCGTCCTCCATCTCGCGCTGCCACGGCGTGTCGGAGCCGAACGCGTGACCCGGCGAGGCCATGCGGGCGGAGTAGAGGCGGATCAGCTCGCCGGCGATCTCCTTGACCGCCTTCTTCGCCCGCGACTTGGCCTTGGCCCAGTCGGCGCCGCCCATGCGGTTGAGCGTGGGCGCCTCGCCGCCGACGTAGCGGGTGACCTCGTCGAGCTGGTCGGTCGGCACGTAGAGGCGGTCGCCCTTGGCGTACTCGATGACCAGGTATTCGCGGGTCGCGCCCTGCACCGTGCGCTGCACCATCTCGACGTAACGGCCGACGCCGTGCTGCTCGTGCACCACGTGGTCGCCCACCTTGAGCTGCAGGGGGTCGACCATGTTGCGGCGGCGCGACGGCAGGCGGCGCATGTCCTTCGTGGACGCCTTCTGCCCCACCAGGTCGAGGTGGGTCAGGACGGCGAGGCCCGGCGTGACGAAGCCGTGCTCGATCAGACCGGTCGACACGTGCACGACCTTCGGCTCGGGCGCCTTGTCCAGATGACTCTGCAGACGGGCCGGGACGTCGACGCCCTTGAGCACCTCGACCATGCGCTCGGCCGGGCCGTGGCCCTCGCTGAGCAGCACGACCGCCTTGCCCTCGGACAGCCAGCCCTTGATGTCGGCCAGCGCCCGCGCCGTCTCGCCGCGGTAGGCCTCGGAGTCCTGTGCGTCGAGCTCCACCCCGCCGCCGAACGGCGCCATCGTCCACCACGGCTGGCCGAGCGCGCCCGCGTGCTCGCGGATCTCGTCGAGCGTGCGGAACGCCGCCGCTCCCAGATCGATCGGCGCCTCGCCGCCGGCCGCCGCGTTGATCCAGGACGCCTCCAGGAACTCCTGCGAGGTGCGTACGAGCTCCTCGGCCCGGCCCCTGATCCGCTCGGGGTCGCAGACGAACACCGCCGACCTGGCCGGCAGGTGGTCGATCAGCAGGTCCATCTCGCCCGCCAGCACGGGCGCGAACGCCTCCATGCCCTCGACCGGCGTGCCCTCGGCGAGCTGGTCGAGCACCTCGGCCAGCGCCGGATGTTCCTCCGCCAGCGCCCGCGCCCTCGCCCTGACCTCGCCGGTCAGCAGCAGCTCGCGGCACGGCGGCGCGAACAGGCCGTCCTCGGCCGCCTCCAGCGAACGCTGGTCGGCCACCTTGAACCAGCGGATCTCCTCGACCGTGTCGCCCCAGAACTCCAGCCGCAGCGGGTGCTCCTCGGTCGGCGGGAACACGTCGAGCAGCCCGCCGCGCACGGCCACCTCGCCGCGCTTCTCCACCATGTCGACCCGGTGGTAGCCGTTGTCGACCAGCTGGTCGACCACGTCGTCGAGGTCGGCCTCGTCGCCGGCGCGCAGCCTGATCGGCTCCAGGTCGCCGAGCCCCTTGACGATCGGCTGCAGCAGCGCCCTGACCGGCGTCACGATCACGCTGAGCGGCCCGGCGGCGGCGTCGCCCTTGACCGGGTGGGCCAGCCGCCGCAACACCGCCAGCCGCTGGCCCACGGTGTCGCTGCGCGGCGAGAGCCGCTCGTGCGGCAACGTCTCCCAGGCCGGGAACACCGCGACGGAGCCGGGCTCCATCAGACTGGTCAGCGCGGCGGCGAGGTCTTCCGCCTCGCGCCCGGTCGCGGTCACCGCGAGCACGGTGCGCTGGTCGTGCGTGGCCAGCGCGGCCACGCCGAACGGCCGCAGCGCGGACGGCGCGACGAGCGCGACGTCGCCGCCCTCTTCGAGAGCGGCGGTCAGCTTCGGGTCGGCGCGAACAAGGTCAAGTAGCCCGGAAAGACTCATCAGATACGTCCACAGCCCCACGACGGCAACACGACTACCCCCGGCCGGGTCAGGTCGCGGGGGTCTTCCACCAGGGTACCCGCCCCCCACCCACCGAAGACGCCGTCCACCGCGCCCCCGGCCCCGCCCTCAACCACCCTGAACGCGGGACCGTTCGCCGTCCGGAGCCTGGGTGCCGTCACCGTCCGGCACCCGTGGGCCGTCGCCCTCCGGAACCCGATAACCGGGCACGGAGGGCCACCGTACGGTCAGCACGGTCGACGGCTCCTCCGCCCGCCACGAGTGGTCGACCCCCTTGCCCCAGACCACGTAGTCACCGGGCTCGGCCAGCAGCACACCGCGTCCGGGCAGCTCGACCCGGAACCGGCCGCTGATCAGCACCAGCAGCGCCGTACGCTCCTCACCCCGGACCCACTCCGCGCGCTCGTCGCCCGCCGGGTGCACACCCCACTTGATCTCGACGTCGTCGCTGTGCCTGGGGTCTCCTGGAGGCTTGAAGTGGCCGAGCAGCCACCCTCGATCAAGAGCCGCATCGACCCCGGCGTTCCCGACGTAGACCTCACCACTCACGCCCAGCGACGCTAGCAGCCCCCTCGCTTCGCCAGCCCCACGGCGCCGAACGCGGGCCGAGGTCCCTCGGGGAGGAGATCGGAGCGGGGGTGGCGGGGTAAATGGCTCACTGATCGGGATCGGTTGATTACTGTAGGTGACATGTCTGAGGTGAAATCGGTCGCCCGGCGAGGCGACCTCTTCGGTCAGCGGGTCCGTGAGCACTGCGCCGGGCAGCCGATCAGGCGGCTCGACGTGCTGGTCGCCGGCTGCGCCTACGACGAGCCGCTGGTCCTCGACCACATCGAGATCAGGGCCACCGGGGTCGACGAGGACCTCCCGGCGATCAGGAAGGTGCTGGAGGAGCGGGCCGACCTGGTCGCCTGGTCCCTCGGCGACCTGCGCAGCGTGGCGCTGCCGCCGAGGTCCTTCGACGTCATCCAGCTGTCGTTCCTGCTCGAACGGGTGCACCACGCCGAGCTGGTGCTCGACCGCCTGCTGCGGGCGCTGCGCCCGGGCGGCCTCGTCCTGCTGCGCATGCGCGACCGCAAGTCGGCCTACGGCCTGCTCGACCGCATGACGCCGCCGTTCCTGCGCCGCCTGCTGTGGCCGGCCATGGTGCCGGCCGGCACGCCTGGCCCGCTGCCGGCCGTGTACGAGCCGCTGGCCTCCGGCGACGGGATGCACGCGTTCTGCCTGAGCCGCGGGCTCATGATCACTGACGACCGGCGCACCACGAGCGGGCCCGCCAGGTCGCGCAGGCTCGGCGCCGCGGCGGTGGCGATGATGTCCAACCTGACCAGCGGCCGCTTCCCCTCCTCCCACGACGAGATCACCATGGTCATCAGGAAGCCTCAGCACCACTTCGCCCGGCTCATCTAGTGACACACTGGCATCAGCCGGTAGACTCCTTCCCCACCAATTCAATCGGAATAGTTGGGATGTAGGAACCGTGGAGTGGACCCCCGACCAGCGCGAACTGGCCGACCTCGAGCTGCTGCTCTGCGGAGCTTTCGAGCCGCTGACCGGGTTCCTCGGCCACGACGACCTCCATACGGTGCACGAGCGCGGCACCCTCGCCGACGGCACCCCGTGGCCCGCGCCCGTGACCCTCCACCTGCCCGCCGACGTCTCTCCCGGCGACGAGGTCGCCCTGCTCGACCCCGAGGGGCTGCCGCTGGCCGTGCTGACCGTGACGGCTCACGAGCCCGACGGGCTGACCTCCGGGCCGATCAAGGCGCTGAGCACGCCGGAGCACGGCCCTTTCGCCCGGCTGCGGCGTACGCCCGCCGAGGTCCGGCAGGAGCTCGGCGGCCGTCCGGCGCTGGGCGTCACCATGCGCGGCCCGCTCGACGACCTGTCCGAGGTGATCGCCACCGCGAAGGAGCTCGACGCGGTGATCCTGCTGCTCCCGCTCGCGTACGGCGAGGCCGGCCCCGCGGTCGTGCGCGCCGCGCTGCGGGCGAAGGATCAGCTGCCCGAGGGGACGCTCGTCGTCCCGGTGCCGCTGGCCCCGCGCGACGAGCCCGAGATCGACCTGGAGCTGCGCGAACACGTCGCCACCCGCTACGGAGCCACGGAACACCTCGCCGGCCCCGACCCCGTGCACATCCCGGGCCCGCCCCACCGCCGCGGCCTGGTCGTCTTCTTCACCGGGCTGTCCGGCTCCGGCAAGTCCACGATCGCCCGCGGCCTGCGCGACGCGCTGCTGGAGCTCGGCTCCCGCACGGTGACCTACCTCGACGGCGACGTGGTGCGCCACCTGCTGTCCAAGGGCCTGACGTTCTCCAAGGCCGACCGCGACCTGAACATCCGCCGGATCGGCTTCGTCGCCGCCGAGGCCGCCCGCCACGGCGGCCTGGCGATCTGCGCCCCGATCGCGCCGTACGAGGCCACCCGCGCGGAGGTGCGCGAGATGGTCGAGTCCGTCGGCGCCGACTTCCTGCTGGTGCACGTCGCCACGCCGCTGGAGGAGTGCGAGCGGCGCGACCGCAAGGGCCTGTACGCCAAGGCCCGCGCCGGCCTGATCCCCGAGTTCACCGGCATCTCCGATCCGTACGAGGAACCGGACGACGCCGATCTGGTGATCGACACCACCCACATGTCGATCGAGGCGGCCGTCTCCAGGGTGCTCGACACGCTGAAGTCCGGGAGGTGGGTCCGTTGATCGATCTCCCGCTGATCGCCGGGTCCTTCGTCGTCGCCATCGTGGTCGGCCTGACCGGCATGGGCGGCGGCGCCCTGATGACCCCGATGATGATGCTGTTCTTCAACGTGCCGCCGCTGGCCGCGGTCTCCAGCGACCTGGTCGCCTCGGCGGTGATGAAGCCGGTCGGCAGCTTCGTCCACCTGCGTCACGGCACCGTCAACCTGCGCCTGGTCGGCTGGCTGTGCGCGGGGTCGGTGCCGACGGCCTTCTGCGGGGTGTTCCTGGCCAGGGCGTTCGCGGTCACCGACGCGGTGAAGTACGCCCTCGGCGTGGCGCTGCTGCTGGCCGTGGCCGGCATGGCGCTGAAGAGCTGGTTCGCCGGGCGGGGTGGAACGTCGAGCCCGCACGAGATCGTCGTGCGCCCAATGCCTACCCTACTGGTCGGTATGGTAGGCGGGTTGGTGGTCGGTGTGTCCTCCGTCGGCTCCGGATCGCTCATCATCGTGGCCCTGCTCGTGCTGTATCCGGCGCTCAAGGCCAACCAGCTCGTCGGCACGGACCTGGTGCAGGCCGTGCCGCTGGTCGCCGCCGCCGCGCTCGGCCACCTGCTGTTCGGCGACTTCCAGCTCGACCTCACCGTCTCCCTGCTGATCGGCTCGATCCCGGGGGTCTACCTCGGCGCGCGGATCTCCTCACGCGCCCCCGGCGGCCTGATCAGGGCCATGCTGGCGATCGTCCTGCTCGCCTCGGCGCTCAAGCTGCTCGACGCCGGCAACACGTTCACCGTGTGCGCCCTCGTCGTGGCCGTCGCGGTCACCGTCGCCGGCTGGCGGCTGCGACGCCGCGCGGACGCCAGGCGCGCGGCGGCGGAAGCCGACGGCGCCCCGGCGGCCGGGCAGCCGCATGAGGTCAGCCCCTAGGCTACGGACGCGGCACCGGGGTCGAGCGGAAGTACGGATCCCGGGCCAGCCCGGCGAAGGCGCGGTCGGCGCCCTGGTCGGAGTCGAAGCTCGTGTCGCCCCGCGGCGCCTGCGGCGAGTCGAAGTAGAGCAGCGCCTTGATCTGCGGATACCGCTTGATCTGCCGGCTCACCGACTCGAAGAAACGGCGCTTGAACGACCGGTCGTGAGGACGTTCGAACACCCCCCACTCGGCCACCATGACCGGCTTGCCGGGGAAGCGCGCCTGCATCCACCGGTAGAACCCTGGCCAGTCCGGATATTCCTTGCGGGTCTTGTTGACGAGGCCGTCGAAGTCCTGCACCCGATGGTCGGCGTACGGGTCCATGGCCACCCAGTCCACCACGTCGTCACCCGGGTAGAGATCCTCGAACCAGGGCTTGGCCGCCCAGTTGGGCGCCCCCATGTACGTCATGACCACGACCGCGTTCCTGACCCCACGCTCGCGCAGCCGCAGCACGACGTGGCGGAACATGGCCGCGTAGTCGGTGGCCTGCATGCCCGAGCCCCGTGCGGGGTTCACGTCGTTCTCGGGCTCGTGGTGCACGGTGAGGAAGAAGCGCTCGGGGAACTTGCGCCTGAGGTGGGCGGCCAGCCGGTCGATGCGGCGGTCGAGGGCGCCGCCCGCGATGTCCGCCCACGTGTGCTCGAACGACGGCTTCCAGTTGATCATGAGCAGCCGCGGCCGCTCGGGGTCGCGGGCCAGCCTGATCTCCGCGCCGGTCGGGAACAGCTCACTGCCCCGGTGATAGACGTGCAGCACGTCGGCGGCGGTCCCCATGCGCGCCTCGGCGCCGTGCAGCGCCTGCTCCACCGGGGCGCCGGTGAAGACCTCCGGCGCGATCCCCCACCAGGCGCCGCAGGACGGGATGAGTTTCGAGGTGGCCGTGCAGGTGGGCGAGCGCACGGCCGGCCGCACCGAACGGCTCTCGACCGGCGGCACACTTCCGGCGCCCTCCGCGCCGGAGCAGGCGGCCAGCACCGTGACCACGGCCATGGCGGCGCCCGTGAGCGCGGTGTGCGTAGTTTTGTGAGTTTTACCCCGTAGCTGCAAAGCCTTCCTACCCCCTTGTCGAGTGACCCCCGCCTATCACACCTGAACCTTGCCACGCCATTCTTGGAACGTCAGCCAGTGTGAGAGTCTCCCCAGTTCATGACAGGGATCGGGTCGCCCGACTTTTTCTGATATTTCGATTTATCAGGTGCCTTCTTTCTGGCCGTACCGGAGAAAATCTTGCGTATTCCACCTGGGTGATAACCGTCCGTCCTATAGTGAGCGCGCGTCCGGACAGTGACGCAGTGTCGCCGGTCCGCGACGATCCGCACACATCCCAGGAGACCTCCCATGAGCTCCGGCACCGGCCTGGACGAGCACCTCGCGCTGTTGCGCCGGCGGTGGCTGCCGTTCGTGGGCTGCGTCGTGTTCGGCGGCGTCGCGGCGCTCGCACTCCTGTTGCTCACACCGGCCGTCTACACCGCGACCACCCAGGTCCACGTCCTGCCGGTGGGCGTGCCGGAGCCGCTCAACCAGGTCACCAACCGCCAGCGTGAGGCGCTCAACCTCGACACCGAGGCCCAGGTCGCGCAGTCGGCGGCGGTCGCCGCCCGCGCGGCCAGGGTCCTCGGCGGTGAGGAGCCCGAGCCGGCCGAGGTCTTCGTGCCGCCCAACTCGGGGGTGTTGTGGATCTCGGTGACGGCGGGTGACCCCGACAGCGCGGCCGCCCGGTCGCGCGCGTACGCCGAGGCGTACCTCGACCATCGCCGCGCGGGCGCCCTGAGCGCGCTGACCGCGCAGCAGCAGGCGATGCTGACCAAGTACAAGCAGGTCAACGCCGCACTCGACCAGGTCGTCAGGGAGCTCGTCCGGCTGCCCAGGGGCACCCCGGAGCACACGCTCGCCCAGCAGCGCCAGAGCGTGCTCAACCGCCAGTCCGCCAGTCTGGCGCTCAAGTACGACGCGCTGCGGACGGTCGCGGTGACCCCGGGCTCGATCCTCAGCCGGGCCACGCCGCCGGACGCCCCCAGCTCCCCCAGCCTGCCCCTCTATCTCGGCACCGGGCTGATGGCAGGCCTGCTGGCCGGCTCGGCCGCCGCGTACGCCCGCGACCGGCTCGACAGGCGGCTGCGCACGGCCGCCGACGTGGAGCGGCTGACCGGCCTGCCCGTCCTCGGCGACCTGTCCGGGCCGCGCCCGCACGGCGTGCTGGCGGAGCTGGCCGGTGAGGTCGTCGCCGCCTGCCCGGGCAGGCGGCTCCTGATCAGGGCGCTCCCCCACGACCTGCAACCCGCCCGCCGCCGCGCCGAGCCGCTGCCGGTGAGCCTGCCGCTCGTCGTGCTGGACGGCTCCGACGCCCGCGACCTGGCCAGGGCCGAGGCCGCCCTGCTGGTCGTGGGCCTGGGCCGGGTCACCTCCACGGACGTCGCCGCCGCCGTACGGCGACTGGCCCGGCACGGCGTCCCGGTCGTCGGCGTGGTCGCGGCGGCCGAGGCGGTGCCGACGTTCGTGCCGCTGCTGGAGCCGCACCCGCACCACCACACGCTCGGCAAGCTCGTCGCGAGCGGCGAGCTCGATCTGGGCCTGCCGCCCGACACCACCCCCATCCAGCACTTCCACCACCCGCAGCGGCCGGGCATGCCGACGTGAGCAGAGCCGCCTGGCCCATCGCGGCGCTGCTGATCGGCTACCCGGTCTGGTGGGCGCTCGGGTTCGGGGGGCTGTCGGTGATCGTGGTGGCGGTGCCGATGGCGGTGGTGCTGTGGCGGCGCCGGCCGATCAGGGTGCCGCGCGGGTTCGGGCTGTGGGCGCTGCTGCTGGCCGGCTACCTCATCAGCGGGCTGATGCTGGCCGAGTCGCCCCCCGGCACGTACGGCGAGCTGAGCGCCGGCCGCGTCATCGGCTACCTCATGCGGCTGGCGCTCTACACCTCCGTCGTGGTCATGATGCTCTACCTGGGCAACCTCACCGAGCGCGAGCTGCCGCAGCTGCGGCTGGTGCGGATGCTCGGCGTGCTGTTCGTGACCACGGTCGCCGGCGGGCTGCTCGGCGTGTTCTTCCCGGCCTTCTCCTACACCGCGCCGGTGCAACTGCTGCTGCCGGACTGGATCGGCGGCAACCCGTTCGTCCAGAACCTCATCCAGCCCACGGCGGCGCAGACCCAGAAGGTGCTCGGGTACGCCGCGCCGCGGCCCGAGGCGCCGTACGAGTGGGCCAACGCGTGGGGCAGCAACGCGTCGGTGCTGCTGGTCTGGTTCGTGATCGGCTGGTGGGTGTACGGCCGGACGCGGCACAAGGTCTTCGCGACCGTGGTGCTCGCCCTGGCCGCGATCCCCGTCGTGTACTCGCTCAACCGGGGCCTGTGGATCGGCCTCGGCCTCGCGGTGCTCTACCTCATCGTCCGGGTGGGCGGACGCACCCGGATCCTGACGTGCGGGTTAGTGGCCACGGCGGCGCTGGCGTTCGTGCTCAGCCCGCTCGCGTCGCTGGTCGCCCAGCGGCTGGACCGGCCGCACTCCAACGACATCCGGGCCTTCACCGTGAGCGCGACCCTCGCGGCGGCCACCCACTCGCCGGTCATCGGCTACGGCAACACCCGCAACGCCACCGGCAACCACCGCTCGATCACCACGGGCAAGACCCCGTGGTGCCCGACCTGCGGACATCCGCCGCTGGGCGGTGACGGGCAGCTCTGGCTGCTGATCATCACCCAGGGGTTCACCGGCGCGCTGCTGTACGCGGGGTTCTTCCTCGGCGCCATCCGGCGCCACTGGCGTGACCGCAGCCCGATCGGGCTGGCCGGGGTGTTCGTGATGGGGCTCGTGCTGCTCTACATGTTCATCTACGACGGCCTGGTCTCGCCGCTCAGCCTCTATCTGATCTCGTTCGCCCTGCTCTGGAGAAACTGATGACCGACGCCGCGACCCGTCTCGGCTACCTCGCGGAGACCGTGCGGCTGCTGTACCCGGGGACGGGCTCGCCCCGGGCGTACACCGTGCTGCCGCTTCCCGCCCTGCCCCGGCGGCTGGCGCCGCGCCGATGGTGGCATGTGGGCTCCCGGGTCATGGTGCCCGACGAAGGGTCGATCGCGACGTACCTGAGCGAGGTCTTCGAGCGGCCGGTCGAGACGGTCCTGCACGTGCGTCCGGCGCGGCGGGCCAACCGCAAGCCCGTGCTGGAGGCGCGCTCGCAAGGGCGGCGGCTGGCGTTCGTGAAGGTCGGCGACACGCCCCGCACCCGCGAGCTGCTCGCCACGGAGGCGGCGGCGCTGCGCCGGCTGGCCGGGCTGTCCCTCGACGTGGTGGCCACCCCTTACGTGCTGCACCACGGCGAGTGGCGGGGCCTGTCGGTGCTGGCCGTCTCACCGCTGCCGGTGTGCCGCCGCCGGGTGCCGCGCCCGCTGCTGCTCGACGCCGTCAGGGAGATCGCCGGGACCGGCGGCACCCGCCCGGCCTGGCACGGCGACCTCGCTCCCTGGAACATGTGCCCGTCGCCCGACGGCCGGGTGCTGGTGTGGGACTGGGAGCGTTACGAGATCGGCGTCCCGTACGGGTTCGACGCGGTCCACCACTTCTTCCAGCGGGCGCTGCGCCGGATGCGCCCGCCGGTCGCGGCGCGGGCGTGCCTGGCCCAGTCCGTACGGGTGCTCGCTCCCCTCGGGCTGTCGGCGGCGGCGGCCCGGCACACCGCACTGCGGTACCTGATCGCGCTGGCCGACCGGCACGCCGCCGACGGTCACGAACCGCTGGGCCCGCCGGAGACCTGGCTCAACCCGGTCGTCGACCACCAGGAGTTGCTGACATGAGGACGATGAAACGCTCGGCCCTTTCCCTGTCGCGGTCGGCGGGGCGGTTCACGGCGGGGGCGCGGGTGCTGCCGTCGTTCCTCATCGTGGGGGCTCAGCGGTGCGGCACCACCTCGCTCTACCGCGCGCTCGCCCAGCACCCGCTGCTGCTCAAGCCGGTGCTGCACAAGGGCGTGCACTACTTCGACATGGCCTACGACCGCGGCCTGCGCTGGTACCGGGCCCACTTCCCGTTACAGGCGGGCGCCGCCCTGCTCGGCCGCCGGCACGGCGGGCCTGCTCATGCGTACGAGTCCTCCCCCTATTACCTGTTCCACCCGCTGGCCGGCGAGCGCATCGCCGCGACCCTGCCGGGCGTGAAGCTCGTCGTGCTCGTGCGCGACCCCGTCGAGCGGGCCTGCTCGGCGCACGCCCACGAGCTGGCCAGGGGCTTCGAGACGGAGTCGCACCTCGAGACCGCGCTCGAACTCGAGGAGCAGCGCCTGGCCGGAGCCGACGAACTGCTGCGCGCGCTCCCCTACGCGCTGCACCACTCCCACCGCCACCACGCCTACGTGACCCGGAGCCGCTACGCCGACCAGCTCGACCGGCTGGAGCCGCTGTTCGGCCGCGACCGGATCCTCGTGCTGGACAGCCACCGCTTCTTCGCCCATCCCGAGGCGGTCTACGACCGGGTGCTGGAGTTCCTGGAGGTGCCGCACCTGGGGTATCCGGTGTTCGAGCGGCACAACGGCCGGGCGCTGCCGCGTCCGGTGCCGCCCGCGCTGGAGCGGTCGCTGCGCGAGCGGTTCGAGCCGTACGACGCCCGGCTGGCGCGGTGGCTGGGCGAGGAGCCGTCGTGGCGGCGTTGAGCCTGGCCGGTGCCGCCGGGGTGGTGGGGGCGGGCTGCAGCGCGCTGGCGCAGTTCGCGCTGGTGGTGGTCGTCACGCGGGCGTTCTCCGCGGCGGAGGCGGGGGCGTTCTTCACGGCGACCGCGCTGGCGCTGATGGTGGCGGGGATCGCCAAGCTCGACGCGGGGAACGGGCTGGTGTACTTCGCAGCGCGGGCGGTCGACGGTATTTCCGGATATATCCGGGCGGCGCTGGTGCCCTGTCTGGTGGTCTCCGGGCTCGCGGCGGTGGTGCTGTATCCGTGGCTCGGACCGCTCGCGCTGGTCCTGCCCGTCATGGTGGCGGGCGACGTGCTGCTGGCGGTCACCCGGGGGTTCGGCTCCATGCGGCCCACGGTGCTGCTCGACGGGGTGCTGGTGCCGTGTTGCCAGCTGGCTCTCGTGGCGGGCGCGGCCCTGGCGGGGGCGGCCGGGTGGCTGCCGGCGGCGTGGGGCCTGCCGTACGTGCCGCTGCTGGTCCTGGCCGTGGTGGCGGTCAGGGGGCGGGTGACGCGGACGCCTTACCTGCCGGGGACCGTACGGGATCTGTGGCGTCACACCGCTCCCCGGTCGGTGGCGGGGGCCATCCAGGCGGTGTTCCAGCGGGTGGACATCGTGATCGTCGCCGCGCTCGCCGGCCCCGTCCAGGCCGCCGTGTACACCGCCGCCACCCGCTTCAAGGTGGTCGGTCAACTCGCCAACCAGGGGCTGGCGCAGGCCCTCCAACCGCGGCTGGTCAGGGCGCTGGCCGACGGCGAGCACGAGCTTGCCGGGCGCCTCTACCAGAGCGCCACGCTCTGGCTCGTGCTGCTGACCTGGCCGGTGTGGCTGGCGTACGCGGCGCTGGCCCCGTGGGTGCTGCGGCTGTTCGGCCCCGGGTACGAGGCGGCGGTTCCGGTCGCGCTCGTGCTGGCCGGGACGATGATGGTCGCGACGGCCTGCGGGATGGTGGACGTCGTCCTGACCGCCGCAGGGCACACCGGGACGAGCCTGGCCAACCTGCTGGCCGCCGTCGCCTGCACCCTCGTCCTCGATGTGGCGCTGATCCCGGCCCACGGGGCGCTCGGGGCGGTCGCGGGGTGGTCGGGCGGCGTGCTCGTGAAGAACCTGCTGCCGTTGTGGCAGCTGCACCGCCGCTACGGCCTGCACCCGTTCGGCCGCCACACCCTCGCGGCGCTGCGCGTACGCGGCTGGGCCGCGGCATGAGGGGGCGCCCCGTCCTGGTGACCGGGCTGCCGCGCAGCGGGACGAGCTGGGCCGGCAAGATGCTCGCCGCCGGAGGCGACCTGGTCTACGTCAACGAGCCGCTCAACCCGCAACACCCGCCCGGCCGCTGCCCCGGTGTCCTGAACGCCCGGGTGACCCACCGCTTCCAGTACATCTGCGACGACAACGCCGGCGACTGGCTGCCCGCCTTCCGCGACACCGTGGCGCTGCGGTACCGGTGGCTCGCCGAGCTGCGTGCCAACCGGTCACCGTACGATCTGGCGCGTCTCGTCCGATACGGCACCGCGTTCACGTACGGCCGGCTGACGGGGCGGCGGGCGCTGCTGGACGACCCGTTCGCGGTGCTGAGCGCGGGCTGGTTCGCCCGGCGGCTGGGATGCCGGGTGATCGCGCTCGTCCGGGACCCCGTGACGTTCGTGGCGAGCTGGCAGCGTCTGGGCTGGACGGTGCACTTCGAGGAGCTGCTGGACCAGCCGCTCCTGGTACGCGACCATCCGGAGGTTCTGCAGCTGCGGCCGCTGGTCGGCTCCGAGGACCGGATCGCCAAGGCCGCCGCCCTGTGGCGGGTGACCCGCGCGATCCTCGACCGCACCCAGGGAATCCTCGTCACCCCATACGAATCGCTGGCAGCCGACCCTCTGCCGGTCTTCCGCCACCTCTACGACTACGCGGACCTGCCCTGGACCACATCCGCCGAACGTCGCATCACCCGTGCCTGCCTGAGCCCCACCTCCACCGCCCCAGGCCGCGGCTTCACCTGGACCGGCCTGTCCCGCACGGCGTACCGCCCCATGAACTCCCCCGCCTCCCTGAGCACCGCCGCACACGGCCTGACCCCTGAAGAGACCACCCGCATCCGGGCCCTCACCTGACCGGGCGACAACCCCCGGCCACCGTCGCAGGACGGGCCAGATCCGTGGAGTCGCTTCCGCACGACACCGACGACAGGCCACTCCAGGTCCCGCCCACGCGCCAGAGGACATGGACCGGCACCCTAGAAGACCCTCACCTTCGCCTGAGGCGGGCGGCCAAGGAGGCGGCGACGATGCGAGCAGCCGTGGCGGCAGCCACGAACCGGACGGCTGGAGAGGCGGCGACGAGCCGGGCGGCCAAGGCGGTCGTGAGGAGCCGGGCGGCGAAGGGCAGGTCGTTCGCCAGGTAACGGCGGGTCAGACGCCGCGGCTCGCAAACCAGCCGGAAGGCCCACTCCAGCCCCGCCCGGCGCATCCACTCCGGCGCTCTGGGCAGGGTGCCGGCCGCGAAGGCGATGGCCGCCCCGCATCCCAGGAGCCACGCGTCAGGCAGTTCCTCCCGCAACTCGGCGACCAGCCGGTCCTGCCTCGGGAACCCGAGCCCGACGAACACGATCCGCGGCCGGGCCGCGACCACCTCCCGCCGCACCCGCGCCCGCCCCTCAGCAGTGGCATCGAACCCGTACGGAGGCGTACTCACGCCGCAGACCCGTAACCCCGGAAAGCGCCTGGTGAGCGCGCGAGCTGCCGCAGCCGCCGCTCCCGGCGGCCCGCCGAGCAGATGGACCGGCCACCCCCTGCGGGCGGCGAGCCCACTCAACGACCAGAGCAGATCAGCTCCCGTGACCCGCCCCGGCACCGGCGTGCCGAGCAGCTCCGCCGCCCACACCAACGGCATCCCGTCCGCGACCACGATCTCCGCCGAACACACCAGCTCCCTGAGCGCGGGATCCCGGGCAACAGCCCGGCAGATATCCACATTGGGCGTGACGATCCGCCCACCGCGCCCACGCTCCAGCGCCGCCTCCACCCACCGGACGACGTCATCCTCCCGAACCGCGTCAACAGCCACCCCACCGACGGCCACCCGCCCCCCGAGAGCCACAGGGACCGGCCCGCTCAAGGCCACCGCCTCGCCCGCGCCCGCCATCCCGCTCACGGACGTCACCGGCGCCGCCGCCGTGCCCCCGAACGCCACCGCGCCCGAACCCGCCACCACGCTCATGGACACCACCTCGCCTCCTGGCGCCACTTCTCCTGTGACCGCCACCCCATCCCGGCGCACCGCCTCAGCCGAGGCCGCCACCCCGCCGTGGACACCCATCCCGCCTCCGGACGCCCGGCGGCCGAACGGAACCGGCACCGCGAACCTGGAACGATCCACCACCATCCCCGCACCCGGCTCCCCCAGCCCGCAGGACACCGCCTTGAGGGCCGGGACGTGCTCGTCGTCCGGCACACCGCATCCGGCGGGCAGAACCGGATCGGTGGGTGGGCGGGTCAAATGCCGTGTCCCCGGTGGTGGAGGGCCGAGAGCACGGTGGGCGCGGAGACGAGGCCGGCCGCCACCGCCAGCGCGATCGGCGCACGCGGCTCACCCAGCCGGGCCGCGAACGTACGCGCGGCCCAGCGGGCGGCCGCGCGCCGGTGCCCGAGCGCGGCGTGGGAGAAGGCCAGCTGGCCGTAGACCCGCGCCGCGCCGCGCGGATCCACGGCCAGTTCGGGGTGCCGGGCGAGCATCCACTCCAGCCCGGCGATGCGATCCGCCCAGCGGGCGGCGTAGTGGGACCCTGCCCAGCGCACGCGTACGAGCGGCTGATCGACGTGGACGAGCGGACGCCGCTTGGCGGCGCGCAGCGCCAGGTCCCAGTCTTCGTTCTGGCCGCCGGGCGCGCTCTCGTCGACCCAGAGCGACCCGCGCTTGAACACGAACGTCGATGAGTGCACCATCACCATCCGCGAACGCACGAGGTCGGCCGCGGTCACGCAGGAGGCACCGGCGAGGCGGGGCACGCGGCGGTGGCCGTGCTCGACCTCGATGCCGCAGCTGGCGAACTCCCCGCCGTCCAGCAGCTCCCGCACCTGGGCGGTGAGTTTGCCGGGCAGCCACAGGTCGTCGTCGTCGCAGAAGGCGACCAGGTCGGTGTCACAGGCGGCGATGCCGGTGTTGCGCGCGCCGGGCAGCCCGGGGCTCAACGCGTTGGCCACCACGCGCACGCGCGGCCCGGCGACCGCCCCCGCGACCTGCACCGCCACCGCCGCGGAGCTCGCCCGCACCCGCCCGCCACTGGGCAGCGGCGCGTCGGCCACCACGACCGCCGACAGCTCACCCGGGTAGTCCTGCGCCAGCACGGCCGCCACGGCCTCCCGCAGCAACCCCGCCCGGTCACCACACGTCGCGACGATCACCCCGACCGAGGGCCAGCCGCTCACGCCGCCTCCCCCGGACGGCCACAGCGAACCAGCGCAAACCCCGGACCGTCACCACCCGTCGCGACGATGATCCGCACCGCGGGCCGGCTCACGCCGCCACCCCCAGGTAGCCGTAGCGGGCCCGCAGCGGCCACGTGAGGGCGGCCACCACGCGACGGTCGCCGCCCGGCAGCCCCGATCGCCAAGAGTCGTCGCGCTGCAGCTCGACCCGCCCGACATGGAAACGCATCGGGTTGCCGGAGGCCGTGTGGGACGGGCCCAGCCAGGCGGTGTGGCCCTCGATGAACGACAGGTCGGGCTCCGCCAGCGCCAACTGGCCGGCCAGCCCCCGCAGGGTGGCGCCGGGAGTGGCGACGAGGTCTTCGTACCTGACTCTGGTCACGCGCGCGCCGCGGCCGGGAAGGAGCTCGAGGGCGGTGTTCTGGGCCCACCAGTGCAGGGCCGTGCGGGCGGGACCCCAGCGGGTCATGGGCCGGCCGTCCTCGGGGCGCGGCACGAGTTTGCCCCAGGAGTGGGCGACCGCGCGCGGGTCCCGGACCACGTGGACGACGCGGACGTCGACCCCGCTCGCGACCAGGCAGCAGGCGAGCGAGGCGTGTTTGCTGGAGTCGACGACGACCGGAGCGCCGACCGCCTCGTACAGCGATCGATAGGCCCGCGCGTATTCGGCCAGGTCGGGGTGGTCGATGCGGGCGATCCTGCGGGTGCGGTCGATCCTGCGCCGCAGCGTCAGGATGCGTTCGGCATGCCCGCGTGTCCACCCCCCGAACGCCCGCTGCCCCACCTGCCGCCAGAAGGGGCAGGCGGGAAAGGGCCGGCCGCACCCGCAGAGCTCTTCCGCGATGACCCCGCGCTCCCACAGGTGGACGACCTCGCCGAGCGCCACCACGCCGGGCAGCTCACCGAGGAGCCGTTCGAGCAGCGTGGTGCCGCTGCGGCCGAGGCCGCCCAGATAGATCACCCGTACGGGCGAGCGGTCAGTCACAGGACAGGGCCCATCGCGATCGCTTACACGGAACGCGACGACCCTAGCACCGAGGGTAATCGAAGGGTAAACGGAACCCTAAAAGATCTACCTCAGCTGGCGTCCAGGATCATGCCGGCGCCGACCGTGGTGTGGGTGGCCTCGTCGATGAGGATGAAGCCGCCGGTGAGCCGGTTGCGGGAGTAGTCGTCGACGAACAACGGCTGCGTGACCCGCAGCGACACCCGGCCGATCTCGTTGAGGGAGAGCGAGGACGCCTCCTCGTCGCGGTGCAGGGTGTTGACGTCGAGCCGGTAGTGCAGGTCGCGCACCAGCGCCCGCGCGGTGCGGGTGGTGTGCTTGATCGTCAGCTTGGTGCGCGGCGTCAGCTTGCGGACGTCGGTCATCCAGCAGACCATCGCCTCCAACTCCTGCGCGGCCTGCGGCTGGTTGTTGGGCCGGGCGATCATGTCGCCGCGCGAGATGTCGATGTCGTCCTCGAAGCGCAGCGTCACCGACATGGGCGGGAACGCCTCCTCCACCGGCCCGTCGTAGGTGTCGATCGAGGAGATGCGCGTGGTGAGCCCCGAGGGCAGGTGGACGACCTCGTCACCGGGCTTGAGCACGCCGCCCGCCACCTGGCCGGCGTAGCCGCGGTAGTCGTGGAAGGCGTGGTCGGTGGCCCGCTGGGGGCGGATGACGTACTGGACGGGGAAGCGCACGTCGGTCAGGTTGCGGTCTGAGGCGATGTGCACGTTCTCCAGGTGGTGCAGCAGCGAGGTGCCGAGGTACCACGGCATGTTCTCGGAGCGCGACACCACGTTGTCGCCGTTGAGCGCGGAGATCGGGATGAAGGTGAGGTCGCCGACGTTGAGCTTGGAGGCGAACGCCGAGAACTCCTCCCTGATCTCGTCGAACCGCTCCTCGGAGTAGTCGACGAGGTCCATCTTGTTGACGGCCAGCACCAGGTGGGGCACCCGCAGCAGCGAGGTCAGGAACGCGTGCCGGCGCGACTGCTCCAGCACGCCCTTGCGCGCGTCGATGAGAATGATCGCCAGGTCGGCCGTGGAGGCGCCGGTGACCATGTTGCGGGTGTACTGGATGTGGCCGGGCGTGTCGGCGATGATGAACTTCCGACGCGGCGTCGCGAAGTAGCGGTAGGCCACGTCGATCGTGATGCCCTGCTCGCGCTCGGCCCGCAGGCCGTCGGTGAGCAGCGACAGGTCGGTGTATTCGGTGCCGCGGTCGCGCGAGGTGCGCTCGACCGCTTCGAGCTGGTCCTCGAAGATGGCCTTGGAGTCGAAGAGCAACCGTCCGATGAGGGTGGACTTGCCGTCGTCGACGCTTCCCGCGGTGGCAAAGCGAAGAATGTCCATCTTAGAAGTAGCCCTCTCGCTTGCGGTCCTCCATGGCGGCCTCGGACGAGCGGTCGTCGGCCCTGGTGGCCCCGCGCTCGGTGATCCGGGTGGCCGCGATCTCCTCGATGATCTCCTCGACCGTGACAGCCGTGGACTGCACGGCGCCGGTGCAGGTCATGTCGCCCACGGTGCGGTAGCGGACGACGGACTCGAACAGCGGCTCGTCGTCGCCGCGCTGCACGACGTCGGCGTCGGGCAGCAGCATGCCGTCGCGTTCGAACACCTTGCGGGTGTGGGCGAAGTAGATGGACGGGATCTCGATCCCCTCGCGCCTGATGTAGTCCCAGACGTCGAGCTCGGTCCAGTTGGACAGCGGGAAGACCCGGATGTGCTCGCCCTTGCGGATGCGCGCGTTGTAGAGGTTCCACAGCTCTGGACGCTGGTTCTTCGGGTCCCACTGGCCGAACTCGTCGCGGAAGGAGAACACCCGCTCCTTGGCCCTGGCCTTCTCCTCGTCGCGGCGGGCGCCGCCGAAGACCGCGTCGAACTCGTGCTCCTCGATCGCGTCGAGCAGCGTGGTGGTCTGCAGCCGGTTGCGCGAGGCGCGCCGGCCGGTCTCCTCCACGACCCTGCCCTGGTCGATGGAGTCCTGCACGCTGGCCACGATCAGCCGCGCGCCCAGCTCGGCGGAGCGGCGGTCACGGAACTCGATGACCTCGTCGAAGTTGTGGCCCGTGTCGACGTGCATGAGCGGGAACGGGATGGGCGCGGGCCAGAACGCCTTCTCCGCGATGCGGAGCATGACGATCGAGTCTTTGCCTCCGGAGAAGAGCAGACATGGGCGCTCGAACTCGGCGGCCACCTCACGCATGATGTGGATGGCCTCTGCTTCGAGCACGTCGAGCTGCGACGTCGTGTAGTCGCGCTGGAGCATGGGTGCTTCCTCCGGCGGTTCAGCGGTGCAGGTCCCGGATGCCGGCGAGCAGGGATGCCGCCAGCTCCGGTAGGGAAACCAGGATATCGGGTAGTGACGGGTCGGCTTGGTTGTAGACCAGCTCGGACCCGTCGATGCGGCTCGCGTGGGCCCCGGCGGCCAGCGCGACGGCGACCGGCGCGGCGGAGTCCCACTCGTACTGGCCGCCCGCGTGGACGTACGCCTCGACCTCGCCGGTGAGCACGGCCGAGATCTTGGCCCCGGCGGACCCGATGGGAACGAGGTCGGCGCCCGCGGCGGCGGCCAGCTTCTGGACGAACTCCGGCGGCCGGGTGCGGCTCACCGCGATGCGGAAGCGGCCGCTGTCGTGGGCCGGCAGCTTCGGCGGGTCGGCGGTCGTCAGTGTGCGGCCCTGGGCGGGCAGCGCCACGGCGCCCGCGGCGAGCCGGCCGCCTTCCCACAGGGCCACGTGGACGGCCCAGTCGGACCGGCCCTCCTCGGAGAACTCGCGGGTGCCGTCAAGGGGATCGACGATCCACACCCGATCGGCGCCCAGCCTGCGCGGGTCGAGCCGCTCCTCGCGCGTGGCCTCCTCCGACAGCACGCTGTCGCTCGGGCGCAGTCGCGCCAGCGCCTCCATGAGGTGGACGTGCGACCCGCGGTCGCCCTCGGCCTTCAGCGCCTTGGGATCGGCGAACCCCGTGCGCTCGCGAATGCGCAGCAGCAGCTCGCCTGCCTCGGTCGCCAGGTCGGCGGCGAGGGCGTGATCGTCGCGAATCGTCATCAATATGCTCCTTGCCCGCGGGCGACGGCCGACCAAGTCTTCCACAGGATCTGAAGGTCCAGTGTCAGGGACCAATTTTCCACGTAGCGCAGGTCTAGACGTACGGATTCCTCCCACGATAGGTCAGATCTACCACTGACCTGCCACAAGCCGGTCAGCCCGGGGCGTACGAGGAGTCGTCTGCGCACGTCGTCACCGTAGCGTGCCACCTCCTCGGGAAGCGGCGGGCGCGGCCCGACGAGCGACATGTGGCCGAGCACGACGTTGAGCAGCTGGGGCAGCTCGTCGAGGGAGTGGCGGCGCATGAACGCGCCGAGCGGCGTGACGCGCGGATCGTTGCGGAGCTTGAACAGCACGCCGTCGCGGTCGCTGACCAGAGTGATCTTCTGCCGCTCGGAGCCTCGCCGCATCGTGCGGAACTTCAGGATCGTGAAGAGCCGGCCGTCCTTGCCCACCCGGGTCTGCCGGAAGAGCGCCGGCCCGGGGCTCGTCGCGCGTACGGCCACCGCCAGGCCCGCGAGCAGCGGCGCCAGCAGCACCAGCAGGACCGCCGCCACCATGCGGTCGAAGACGTTCTTGACGAGCTGGCGGACGCCGGTCAGCTCCGGATGCTCCACGTGCAGCAGCGGCAGCCCGGCCACCGGCCTGATCATGATGCGCGGCCCGGCGACGTCCATCAGGGCGGGGGCGACCACCAGCTCGGTGCGGGTACGCTCCAGCCGCCAGGCCAGCCGGCGCAGCGCCTGGCCGTCCATCTCGGGGCAGGCCAGCACGGCCACGGTGTCGGCACGGTAGAGGTCGACGGCGATCGGCACGTCGCTGAGGTCGCCGGCGACGGGCACCTCGTCGATCCGCTCACCGGCGCGCCCGCCGGGCACGCAGGCGGCCACGACCTCCATGCCGTGGTGGCGCTCCTTGCGGAACAGGCCGACGATCTCGGCGATCGAGGCGGCGTGGCCGACCGCGACCACCCGGCGCATGCACGCGCCCGCGGCTTGGCGGCGGTGCAGCGAACGGCGCAGGGCGTAGCGGAACAGCAGCGTGCAGAGGGTGACCAGGGGCAGGGCCAGCACGACGTAGCCGCGGGCGACGTCGGTCTTGGTGACGTAGGAACCGATGGCGGTGGCGGCGGTCAGCGCCACGCCCGCCTGCACGACCCGGCGGAACTCCTCTGAGCCGACGCCCAGCATGCGCGCCTCGTACGCGCGGGCCAGCGCCACCGCGCAGCACCACACGAGCGGCAGCGTCAGGCTGACCAGCAGGTAGGGCAGCGCGTAGGGGGTGAGACCGCCGAACCTGAGCGAGAACGCCGCCGCGGCGCCGATGCCGGCCCCGCACAGGTCGCCGAGCACGGCCCCCAGACGATAGAGGCGGACCCACGAAGGCGTGCCAGGGACCGTGACGGGGGTGCCCGGCCGCACCACGGTCATGAGTCCTTCATCGCGGGCTCCACCGCGCACGCGCGCCTCCATGTGACCAATCCTGTACGGACAGTCACAGATCGTAGCCGCGTGGGCCGACAAGAACCGGCGAACGGTTCATTGCGGGGATCAGCGTGGAGGGCCGGAAATGTGCAGATCAGCCCGGTGAAAGTCGTTCTGGGTGGCCTCCAGGCCCCGGGCCATCAGCGACTCCACCACGTCGGCCGCCCGGTCGACGAGGAAGGGCAGGTCCTTGCGCTCCATGGTGGCGAAGTCGCGCAGCACGAAGGTGGCCGGGTCCATCCGGCCGGGCGGGCGCCCGATCCCGAAGCGGACGCGCAGGTAGTCGCGGGTGCCGAGGACCTTGGTGATCGACTTCAGGCCGTTGTGGCCGTTGTCGCCGCCGCCCAGCTTGGCGCGCAGCGCGCCGTAGGGCACGTCGAGCTCGTCGTGGACGACGATCAGCCGCTCGGGCCCGATCTTGTAGAAGTCGCCGAGCGCCTTGACCGGCCCTCCCGACAGGTTCATGAACGTCAGGGGCTTGGCCAGCACGGCGGCGCGCGTCTCGCACACCTCGGCCCGGCTCTTGTGCGCCTTGAACCGCCCACCGGCCCTGGCGGCCAGCTCGTCGAGGACCATGAAGCCCGCATTGTGGCGGTTGCCCGCGTATTCGGGCCCCGGATTGCCCAGTCCGGCGATCAGCCAGCGGTCCATGTGCTCCCCTTGGGACGGCGGAACGGGACGGCCGTCGGCGGGCCGCCCCGTTCGCGGGAAAACGCGTTACTCGGCAGAGGCCTCGGCGGTCTCGCCCTCGGCGGCGGGAGCCTCGGCGGCCGCGCCCTCCTCGGCGGCCTCGAGGACCTCGACCGGCTTGTTGATGACCTGCAGGATGACGGCCTCGGGGTCGGCGGCCAGCGTGGAGCCCTGCGGCAGCCGCAGCTGAGCGGCGGTGATCACGGTGCCGATTTCCAGGCCCTCGACGTCGACCTCGATGCCGGTCGGGATGTGGGTGGCCTCGGCCTCGACGGCGATCTGGACGAGCTGCTGGTCGAGCAGGCCGTCGGAGTTGACGTCGCCGACCGTGGTGACCGGGATCTCGACCGTGACCTTCTCGCCGCGCTTGACCAGGAGCAGGTCGACGTGCTCGACGAAGCCCTTGATCGGGTCGCGCTGGACGCCCTTGGGCAGCGCCAGCTCGTCGACGCCGTCGCCCTCGAGGCGGATCAGCACGTTGGGCGTGCGCAGCGCGAGGAGGACCTCGTGACCGGGCAGGGTGAGGTGCTTGGGGTCGATGCCGTGCCCGTAGAGAACGGCGGGCACCTTGTCGGCGCGGCGGATCTTGCGGGCGGCGCCCTTGCCGAACGCGGTGCGCGGTTCGGCGGCGATACGTACTTCAGACACGACATCTCCTAGGGATGCTCAGGCGGATTGTTGAGCGCTCCCCCTCACCCGCCCTAGCGGAAGGCGTTACGAGCGCAACCCGTAAAGTCTACCCCGCCATTCGCCGAGCCCCGCCCGGAAAAGCTGCGACAGACGCCCTCGCTACGCTGCGGATCCGTCACAGCTCACGTGTCGCCCTCGAACAGGCTCGTGACGGAGCCGTCCTGGAAGACCTCGGTGATGGCGCGGGCGATGAGCGGGGCGATCGACAGGACGGTGAGCTTGTCGAAGCGGCTCTCCTGCGACAGCGGCAGCGTGTTGGTGACGACGACCTCGGAGATCCGGGAGTTCTTCAGCCGGTCGACCGCGGGGTCGGAGAAGACCGCGTGGGTGGCGGCGACGACGACGTTGGTGGCGCCCTGCTCGTAGAGGGCGTCGGCCGCCTTGCAGATGGTGCCGGCGGTGTCGATCATGTCGTCGATCAGCACACACGTGCGGCCGCGGACCGTGCCGACGACCTCGCTGACCTTGACCGAGTTGGCCACGTCGAGGTCACGCCGCTTGTGGATGAACGCCAGCGGCGTGCCGAGCGTGTCGGCCCAGCGCTCGGACAGGCGCACGCGGCCGGTGTCGGGCGAGACGACCGTGGTGTTGTCCAGGTCGAGCCTGCCCTTGAGGTAGCGCTCCAGGACCGGCATGGCGAACAGGTGGTCGACCGGGCCGTCGAAGAACCCCTGGATCTGCGAGGTGTGCAGGTCGATCGACATGAGCCGGTCGGCGCCCGCGGTCTTGAACATGTCGGCCATCAGACGCGCCGTGATGGGCTCGCGGCCGCGGCCCTTCTTGTCCTGACGCGCGTAGCCGAAGAACGGCATCACCGCGGTGATGCGCTTGGCGGAGGCCCGCTTCAGCGCGTCGACCATGATGAGCTGTTCCATGATCCACTTGTTGATGGGCCCGGTGTGGCTCTGGATGACGAAGGCGTCACAGCCGCGTACGGACTCGAGGTAACGGGCGTAGATCTCGCCGTTGGCGAAGTCGATGAGCTTGGTGGGGGTGAGGGAGACGCCGACGTGCTCGGCGACCTCCTCGGCCAGCTCCGGATGGGCACGGCCGGAGAAGAGCATGAGGTTCTTCTCGCCCGGCTGCTTGATGCTGGTCACTGGTTCTTCTCCTGCTGCTCTTGCTCGGCCAGCGCCCGCTCGGCGGCCGCGGCCGATTTCGTCCCCGCGCGCCTGCGCAAGACCCATTTCTCGATGTTGCGCTGCCGCGCCCGTGCCACGCCGATCGCGCCCGGGGGGACCTGGTCCGTGATCACGGATCCCGCCGCCGTGTAGGCGCCGGGGCTGACCGTCACGGGGGCGACGAGCATGGTGTCGCAGCCGACGAACGCGCCGTCGCCCACGGTCGTGTGGTTCTTCTCGACTCCGTCGTAGTTGACGAAGACGGTGGAGGCGCCGATGTTGACGTCGTCACCGAGAGTGGCGTCTCCGACGTAGGACAGGTGGGGCACCTTGGAGCGTTCGCCCACCTTGGCGTTCTTCATCTCGACGAAGGTGCCGGCCTTGGACCCGCGGCCGAGCACGGTGCCGGGCCGCAGGTAGGCGTACGGGCCGACGCTGACCTGCGGGCCGATCCGGGCGCTGTCGCAGACGGCGTTGCGCACGACCGCGCCCTCGCCCACGAAGGTGTCGGTCAGCGTGGTGGCGGGGCCGACCTCGGCGCCGGGCTCGATCACGGTGTCGCCGTGGAGCTGGGTGCCTGGGTGGATGACCGCGTCGGGCTCGATGCGCACCCCGACGTCGATCCACGTGCTGTCGGGGTCGACGACGGTGACGCCGGCGCGCATGTGGCGCTCCAGCAGGCGCCGGTTGAGCAGCTTGCGGGCGGCGGCCAGCTGAACGCGGTCGTTGACGCCCTCGACCTCGACGAAGTCGGCGGCCACGCAGGCGCCGACGCGGTGGCCGTCGCCGCGCAGGATGCCGAGGACGTCGGTGAGGTACTCCTCGCCCTGGGCGTTGTCGGTGGAGACGCGCTTGACGGCGTCGGCCAGCAGGTCGCCGTCGAAGGCGTAGATGCCGGAGTTCATCTCCTTGATCGCGCGCTGCTCGGCGGTGGCGTCCTTCTCCTCGACGATGGCCAGCACGGCGCCGCCCTCGTCGCGGAGGATGCGGCCGTAGCCCGTCGGGTCGGGCACCTCGGCGGTCAGCACGGTGACCGCGTTGCCCTCGGTGGCGTGGCGCTCCAGCAGCTCGGCCATGGTCTGGGTGCGCAGCAGGGGCACGTCGCCGTACGTCACCAGGACGGTGCCGGAGATCGTGCCGACCTCTTCGAGCACGGTGCGGACGGCGTGGCCGGTGCCGCGCTGCTCGCGCTGGACGACGGCGCGCGCGTCGGGGCTGGTGACGGACAGATGGCCGGTGACCCGCTCCAAGGCGTGGCCCACGACGACGATCAGCTGCTCGGGGCCGAGGTCGCGGGCCGAGGCGAGCATGTGGTCGACGAGCGCACGGCCGCACAGCTCGTGGAGGACTTTCGGGGTCCGGCTCTTCATGCGGGTGCCCTCGCCGGCGGCGAGGACGATCACGGCTGCCGGGCGCGGCACACTCACGGACTGAGGCTCCCTGTGATGGAACGGATCAGAATGATCGGCAACTGCACGGTCATCCTCCCGACACCGTGAGGATACCTGTCCTCCCCCCGCGCGTTGGCGCTGGGGAGCACCTCAGAGCTCCCGGAAGAGGACTCGAACCCCTACAAAGTGGACCAAAACCACTTGTCCTGCCGATTAGACGATCCGGGACAGATCGGACAGGCGACGTCCGACAGTCCCTACGATACCGACCCCGCACCCGGCCGCGCGCCGGGAATTACGCCTAACACCCGCCCCACGGGGAACGGGGGCCATGAGCCCGGGCGCTCGCACAACCGAAGAGCAGCCGTTCCATAACAGAGCCGGCAAAGAGTCGCAAGACACGAAACCCACGCAACCGTGGGCAGCACGCCGTCACGTTCCCCCCATTCACGGCTTAGGTCTTCCTAACTTACGCTGGCGTAGGTTACGGTTGCGTAGCCAGGACATTCGTCCACATACATGCCGTTGGAGGTTGCCCATGACCGTTCTCACCGAGCGTTCCGCACCCACACCGAAGCCCGAATTCGAACCCGAGCCCAAGTCGAAGGCGGAGCTGTTCACCTTCGGCCTGGTCGTCGGTCTGCCTCTGGTCGCGATCGCGGCCGCGGTGCCGCTCGCGTGGGGATGGGGCCTCGGCTGGACGGACATCGCGATCGCCTTCGTCTTCTACGTCGTCTCCGGCCTGGGCGTCACGGTGGGCCTGCACCGCTACTTCACGCACCACTCGTTCAAGGCCAAGCGGCCGCTCAAGATCGCCCTCGGCATCGCCGGCAGCCTGTCGCTGGAGATGTCCGTGCTCGACTGGGTCGCCACCCACCGCAAGCACCACAAGTTCTCCGACAAGGAGGGCGACCCGCACTCGCCGTGGCGCTTCGGCCCTGGCTTCAAGAACATGGCCAAGGGCCTGCTCTACGCCCACATGGGCTGGCTGTTCGAGAGCGAGCGCACCAACCGCCAGAAGTACGCCCCGGACCTGTGCAAGGACGAGGACGTGCTCAAGATGCACAAGTGGTTCGGCGCCATGGCGCTCACCTCGATCCTGCTGCCGGGTGTGCTCGGCCTGCTGCTCACCTGGTCGTGGCAGGGCGGCCTGACCGCGCTCTTCTGGGGCTCGCTCGTCCGCATCGGGCTGCTGCACCACGTGACCTGGTCGATCAACTCGATCTGCCACGTCTTCGGCGAGGAGTCCTTCGAGGTCCGCGACAAGTCGCGCAACGTGTGGTGGCTGGCCATCCCGTCCTTCGGCGAGTCCTGGCACAACCTGCACCACTCCGACCCGACCTGCGCCCGCCACGGCGCGCTGAAGGGCCAGATCGACCTGAGCGCCGGCCTCATCCGGATCTTCGAGAAGCTGGGCTGGGCGTACGACGTCCGCTGGCCGACGCCGGAGCGGCTGGCGGCGAAGCGCATTGCCTGACCTCGACGTGGATCGGCCGGTGGACGGTCATGGAAGCGTGGCCGTCATTATGGAAACCGTGACCGAACCCCGATCTCGCAGGCGCATGTCCGGTAGCGAGCGACGCGAGCAGCTGATCCACATCAGCCGCACGCTCTTCGCGGAAAAGGGGTTCGACGGGACCTCCATCGAGGAGATCGCCGCCACCGCTCAGGTGTCGAAACCCGTGGTGTACGAACATTTCGGCGGCAAGGAAGGCGTCTACGCGGTCGTCGTGGACCGCGAGATGCAAAAGCTCCTCGGCATGATCACCGAGGCCCTCGCCGCCACCCATTCCCTGATCAAGCTGGAGCGGGCCGCCCTGGCCCTGCTCCAGTACATCGAGGAGAGCAGCGAGGGCTTTCGCATCCTGGTCCGCGACTCGCACGCCGCCTCGGGCACCGGCACGTTCGCGAGCCTGATCAGCGAGATCGCCAGTCAGGTCGAGGACGTGCTGGCCGACGAGTTCGCCTCTCGCGGCTACGACCCCAAGCTGGCGCCGATGTACGCCCAGATGCTCGTCGGCATGGTCGCGCTGACCGGGCAGTGGTGGCTCGACGTACGCAAACCGGGCCGCGAGGAGGTCGCGGCCCACCTGGTCAACCTGGCCTGGAACGGCCTGACCGGGCTCAACCCCAACCCGTCGATCACCGCGGCCACCCGCGATCTGTCGCCGTCGGCCAAGCCGCGCCCCGCCGCCGCCGCCGACAAGCTGCGCGAGTTCGAGAAGGCCAGGGAGAAAGAGCTCAAAGAGGCCGAGAAACTCCGCCAGCGCGAGCTGAAGGAGGCCGAGAAGGCCCGCGTACGCGAGCTTAAAGAGCGCGAGCGGCTGCTGAAGGAGGCGGAGAAGGAGCGCGAGCGGCTGCTCAAGGAGGCCGAGAAGGCCCGCGAGCGCGAGGAGAAGATCCGCCAGCGGGAGGCCAGGCTGGCCGAGCGCGCGGCCCGTCTGGAACAGGTAGATCATCCCGAGTAAGCCTTGAACGAGCGACTGTTCCCGGGTGACCATGGAGTTGAGCAGGGCTGACCCTCAGGGGTGAGCCGTTGCGGCGTCGTTAACGTGCTGTTCAATCAAACGGGGCAATATACGCCATATGTCCGCAGAACCGTTCCAGCCTCCCGGCGACCTCCCCCTTCCGCAGGAGCGGTTCCTCAACCGCGAGGAAAGCTGGCTCCAGTTCAACCAGCGGGTGCTCGAACTCGCCGAGGACGCGTCGGCGCCGCTGCTGGAACGCGTGCAGTTCCTGGCCATCTTCGCCAGCAACCTCGACGAGTTCTTCCGGGTCCGCGTGGCCGGCCTCAAGCGGCGCATGGCGACCGGTCTGCTGCTGCGGACCAAGAGCGGGCTCAAGCCGAGCGAAGAGCTGGTCAGGATCGCGACCATCGCCGACGAGCTGGCCCGCAGGCACGCCGCCGTCTTCCACGACAAGATCTGCCCGCAGCTCGCCTCCGAGGGCATCGAGATCGTCCGGTGGGAGGATCTGGGCCGCGAGGAGCGCACGGAGCTGCGCAAACTGTTCAGGGAGCGGATCAGGCCGGTGCTCACGCCGCTGGCCGTCGACCCCGCCCACCCCTTCCCGTACATCTCCGGGCTCAGCCTCAACCTGGCGGTGCTGGTCCGCAATCCGGCCACCGACCACACGGTGTTCGCCCGGGTCAAGGTGCCCTCGCAGCTGCCCAGGTTCGTGGCGGCGTCGAAGAACCGGTTCGTCCCGATGGAGGACGTCATCGCGGCGCATCTCGGCCAGCTGTTCAAGGGCATGGAGATCGTCCAGCACCACGTCTTCCGCGTCACCAGGAACGAGGACCTCGACGTCGACGAGGACGTCACCGAGAACCTCATGCAGGCCCTGGAGAAGGAGCTGCTCAAGCGGCGTTTCGGCCCGCCCGTGCGGCTGGAGGTCGAGGAGACCATCACGCCCGAGGTGCTCGCGCCGCTGGTCGAGGAGCTGGAGCTGGCGCCGCACGAGATCTACCGGCTGCCCGGGCCGCTCGACCTGACGGGTCTGCACGCCATCGCCGACCTCGACCGCGGCGAGCTGAGCTACCGGCCGTTCGTGCCCGCCGAGGTGATCAACGCCGAGGACGACATCTTCACGGTGCTGCGCGAGCGCGACGTGCTGCTGCACCATCCGTACGACTCCTTCAGCACCACCGTGCAGCGCTTCATCGAGGACGCCGCGAACGACCCCAGGGTCCTGGCGATCAAGCAGACCCTCTACCGCACCAGCGGCGACTCCCCCATCGTCAACGCGCTCATCGACGCGGCCGAGGCGGGCAAGCAGGTCGTGGTGGTCGTGGAGATCAAGGCCCGCTTCGACGAGCACGCCAACATCTCCTGGGCCCGCAAGCTGGAGCGGGCCGGCTGTCACGTCGTCTACGGCGTGGTCGGGCTGAAGACCCACTGCAAGCTCGCCCTCGTCGTCCGCCAGGAGGCCTCGGGCGAGCTGCGCCGTTACTGCCACATCGGCACCGGCAACTACAACCCCAAGACCGCCCGCCAGTACGAGGACTTCGGCCTGCTCACCTCCGACCCGCTGGTCGGCGAGGACGTGACCGACCTGTTCATCCACCTGACCGGCTACTCCCACCACTCCGCCTATCGGCGGCTGCTGGTCGCTCCCCACTCCATGCGCAGCGGCCTGCTGGCCAGGATCGAACGCGAGATCGCCCACCAGCAGGCCGGCCGCCCGGCCCGCATCAGGATCAAGACCAATTCGCTGGTGGACGAGCCGGTCATCGACGCCCTCTACCGCGCCTCGCGGGCCGGCGTCCCGGTGGACCTGTGGGTGCGCGGCGTCTGCATCCTGCGCCCCGGCATCCCGGACTTGTCAGAAAATATCCGCGTACGCTCCGTCCTGGGGCGTTTCCTGGAGCACTCCCGGGTGTACGAGTTCGGGCTCGGACGGCGGCCCGAGATCTGGATCGGCAGCGCCGACCTGATGCGCCGCAACCTCGACCGCCGCGTCGAGGCCCTGGTCAAGGTGACCTCGCAGCAGCACAAGGCGTACCTCATCGAGCTGATGGACCAGGTCATGGCCGACTCCACGAACACCTGGTGGCTCAACCCCGACGGCACCTGGACCCACCATCCCGGCGAGGACCTGCAGAGCCGTCTCATCGGCGCCCGCCGCTGGAGGACCGTTGATGACTGACCCGCTCCGCGCCGCCGGAGCCGTGGTCTGGCGCGGCGACGAGAGCGACCCCGAGGTGGCGGTCATCCACCGCCCCCGCTACGACGACTGGACGTTCCCCAAGGGCAAGCTGGAGCCCGGCGAGCACGTGATCGCCGCCGCCCTGCGCGAGGTGCGCGAGGAGACCGGCATGACGGTGGCGCTCGGCCGCGCGCTGCCGCCCGTCCACTACCTGAGCGACCGCCGGCTCAAGCGGGTCGACTACTGGACGGCGCGGGCGCTCGCCGACGACGGGTTCGAGCCCTGCGACGAGGTGGACGAGCTGCGCTGGCTGCCGCCGCAGGAGGCCAGGCGGCTGCTGACGTTCGAGTGGGACGTGGGGCTGCTGCGCGCGCTGCGGGCGGCGCCGCTCGACACCGTGCCGCTCGTGCTCGTCCGGCACGCCTCGGCCGGGTCGCGCGCCGAGTGGGCGGGCGACGACGCGCTTCGCCCGCTCGACGCCGACGGCCTCTCCCAGGCGGCCGGCGTGGCCACGGCGCTGCCCGCGTACCGGCCGGAGCTGCTGATGAGCTCGCCGAGCAGGCGGTGCGTGCAGACGCTGGAGCCGTACGCCGCGCGGGTAGGAGCCGAGATCAGGACCGAGCCGCTGCTCAGCGAGGAGAGCCAGGACCCGCAGAAGACGCCCGTCCTCGTCGGCGACATCACAGCGCCGGCGGCCGTGTGCAGCCACGGCAAGGTGCTGCCCGCGCTCATCGAGTCGCTGAGCGGCACGCGGGTGCACCTGCGCAAGGGCTCCTTCGCCGTCCTGCAGCGCAGGGGCCGGTTCGTGGTCAGCGTCGAGCGCTACACCGCTTAGAGGACCTTCCGCACCGCCTCGACCGTCTCCTGCCACACGCGGGGGAACTCGGCGTGGGCGCGCTCGGCCCTGGCGCGCTCGATGCCGGCGAGCAGGCCGTAGGTGAAGGTGTCCTCGCCGGCTCTGCGGGCGCTCTCGGCCTCCTTGACCAGCGTCTCCTGCGCGACCACTCCGTCCTGGTACGTCCCCAGCACCTCCTGGATGCCGGCGGCCAGCTTGGCCAGCCTGGACATGTCCGCGCCGAGCGTGGGCCGCAGCGCCTCCGCGGTGTAGCGGGCACGCTTGGCCGACTTGCGCACGTCGTGCATGGCGATCTCGCGGCGCTCCAGGTCGTCGATGGCCATGGCCAGGTCGTACGCCTTGGTCACGCGGTTCCAGCCGGCGGCGGCGACGTCGCGCAGCTTCTCCTGCGCCGGCCGCTGCGCGGCCTTGCCCAGCTCGGGGCCGGCGACGAGCTCGTCCAGCGCGTCGAGGAGGCGATAGTAGCGCTCGCCGCTCAGCGTCTCCTTGATCCGCGCGTACGCCTGCCGCTCGCGTTCGTGCAGGTCGGAGCCGAGCCGGGCCTGGATGGGGCCGACGACCAGCTCCGGGGCGAGGCCGCGCAGCTCCCCGGCGAACCTGACCCTGATCACCTCCAGGTCGCGGGCCTCACCGAGCACCGTGGCGAGCCAGCGCAGCTCGTCCCGCACGTGGCCGGTGTCGGCCACCACACTCTTGAACGCCTTGAGCGCGCTGCGCAGCCGCCGCGAGGCGACCCGCATCTGGTGGACGGCGTCCTCCTCGGCCCTGCGGACCCGGGGATCCTGCGCGAGCAGGGCGCGCACCTGGTCGGCCAGGTAGGCGAGGACCGCCTCGCCGGCCGATCCAGGTGCGGTGGCGGCCACCGCGGGCGGGGCCGGTTCGAGCAGCTTGGCGAGTTTGCTGGCGGCGTCGGAGGGCGTGGCGCCCGCCTTCTTGAGCCGCTTGCCGACCTTGGCCAGCATGGCGCGGGTGCCGCCGTCCAGGAGCTCGGCCTCCACCTCGCGCCATCGCACGACCTTGGGCTCCGCGCCGTACACCGTGCCCTTGACGCGGTCGTCGGCGATCTCCACCAGCCGGGCCTCGCCGTCGAGCAGGACGGTGACGTCCCTGCGGGTGTCGAGCTCGGCGACCACGCCCAGCTCGGCGCCGCGGGTGTAGGCGCGGACGAGCTCGGCGAGCTCCGCGGGCACCACCTTGGTGCTGCGGGTGAGCGGATGGGTGATCTCCTGACGGACGCCCTTGGCCTTGGGCAGCTTCAGGTGCCAGCCGGGGTCGGTGCCGCCCCTCCTCCGCCGGAGCGTGACGCCGCGGGCGGCCAGCCGCAGGTCGGGGGTGTCGTAGTACAGAGCCACGAGCTGGTGACTCTTCGGGCCCTGCACGGTGGCCAGGCCGGTCAGATCCGGGATCGCGTAGCCGGGAGGAATGTCGAACTTGTCCTCGATTTCGATGCCCACTACACCTCGCAATTGTCCGGTATCTGACCATGATGCCACCGGAAGGTGCGCCTCACGCGGCCTGCAGCAGCTCGATCCTGTTGCCCACCGGGTCGGAGACGTAGATCCGCCGGTAGCCGGGGAAGAGGTCGTCGGGCACGGCGTCGGGCAGCCGGGCGGCGTACGCGTCGAGGTCGTCCACCAGGAAGGCGGGGTGAGCCTTGCGGGCGGGCCGGAAGTCCTCCTCGATGCCGAGGTGCACCTCCACGCCGTCGCCCCGGAACCAGGCCCCGCCGCGCGCGGCCAGCTCGGGCGGCTTGGGCACCTCGCGCAGCCCGAGCACACCCGTGTAGAACGCGCGCAGCAGCGGCTCGCTGCCCGGCGGCGCGGCCAGCTGGACGTGGTGCAGCGCCATGACCGTCATTTCTGCGCCACCACGAAGATCCGCCGGAAGGGGAAGAGCGTCCCGTAGCTCTTCGCCGGGTAGGCCTCGGCGAGCAGCCTGCCCAGGTCCTGCTTGAAACGCCGCTGGTCCTCCGGGCCGAGCCGGTCGAGGATCGGGCGCAGGGCGGTGCCGGAGACCCACTTGAGCACAGGGTCCTCGCCCTGCAGGACGTGCACGTACGTGGTCTCCCAGGCGTCCACCTGGGAGCCGCCCTGGTTGAGCAGGTCGACGTACTCGAGGGTGTCGGCCACGGGATGGATCCGTACGACGTCGCTCAGCTTGTCGGACCACGTGCGCGACGCGCACAGCTCCCGGATCGCCACGTGGCTGGGGGCCTCGAAGTTGCCCGGCACCTGGAAGGCCAGCCAGCCGCCCGGGGCCAGATCCTCCATCCAGTGCTCCAGCACGGCGCGGTGCTCGGGCACCCACTGCAGGACGGCGTTGGAGATGATCACGTCCACGGGCCTGTCCGGTCGCCAAGTGGTCACGTCGGCGACCGCGAACCTGGCCTTCGCCCCCAGCGCGCGAGCCTTGGTGATCATCGCGGGCGAGGTGTCGAAACCCTCGATGGTGGCGTCCGGCCAGCGATGGCCCAGCTCGACGGTGAGCTCGCCGCTGCCGCAGCCGGCGTCGACGACATAATCGGGATCGATCGCCCCCACCCTGGAGACCAGCTCGACGAACGGGCGGGAGCGTTCGTCGGCGAAGACCGCGTATGTCACCGGGTCCCAGATATCTCTTGACATAAAGATAATTGATATCGAGAGATATATCTCGATGTCAAGACAGTACACTCTTGTGTCATGACGGAGGACGCTAGAGACGAGGTCGATCGCCTCGTCGCAGCCTGGCGGACGGAGCGCCCCGACCTCGACGTCGAGCCGCTCCAGGTGCTCTCCAGGGTGTCACGGCTGGCCAAGCATCTCGACAGGGCGCGACGGGCGTCGTTCGCCGAGCACCATCTGGAGCCGTGGGAGTTCGACGTCCTCACGGCGCTGCGGCGAGCCGGCACACCGTACGAGCTGAGCCCGGGTGCGCTGCTGCGCGCCACCCTGGTGACCTCGGGCACGATGACCAACCGCATCGACCGGCTGGCTCAGGCCGGGCTGGTGCGCCGGCGCCCCGATCCGGAGGACCGGCGGGGCGTGCTGGTGTCGCTCACGGAGACGGGGCTGGAGCGGGTGGACGCGGCGTTCGAAGGGCTGCTGCGGAGGGAGCAGGAGCTGCTGTCGAGCCTCGGCCCCGACGACCAGCGCACCCTGGCCGCCCTCCTCCGCGCCCTCCTCACCCCCTTCGACTCACCCTCCTGACCCGCACCTGCCCGGCGGGCGCACTCACGCGTGCACGGCGCCACGGGGTGTGCCGGGGGGCGCCGAGGGGGCCGTGCCGCCTCGACGCCGGAGTCACTCGCCGAGGCGGTCGGCCACTTCGAGCCACTCGGCTTCGATCGTGTCCTTCTGGGCGAGGATGTCGCGCAGCTGGGCGTCGAGCGTGCCGAGCTTGGCGTAGTCGCTGGCCGCGTCCGCCATGGCGGCGTGGAGCCGGGCCTCCTGGCCGCTCAGCTTGTCGAGCTGGCGCTCCAGGCGGTTGAGCTCCTTGCGCAGCTCGCGTTCCTCCTTGGTCGACAGCCCGCCCTTCGCCTCGCCGGTGGCATCGCCCGGGGCGGCGTCGACCTGACTGGAGACCGTCTCGCCGGAGCTGAGGCGGGCGGTCACCGCCGTGCCCGCCGCGCGGCGTTCGAGGTATTCGTCCACCCCGCCGGGCAGCAGCGACAGCTTGCCGTCGCCCAGCAGCGCGACGGACCGGTCGGTCACCCGCTCCAGGAAGTAGCGGTCGTGGCTGACCAGGATCAGCGTGCCGGGCCAGCCGTCCAGCAGGTCTTCGAGCTCGTTGAGCGTCTCGATGTCGAGGTCGTTGGTGGGCTCGTCGAGGAGCAGGACGTTGGGGTCGTCCATCAGCAGCCGCAGGAGCTGCAGTCGCCGCCGCTCGCCACCCGACAGGTCGCCGATCACCTTCCACTGCGCGTCGCCCCGGAAGCCGAGGCGTTCGAGCAACTGGGACGCCGTCCACTCCCTCTTGCCGAGCTGCAGGTACTTGCGCACTTCCTCGACCGACTCCAGCACCCGCCGGGTCGGGTCGAGCTCGGTCAGCTCCTGGGACAGGTGGGCGAGGCGTACGGTCTTGCCCCTGACCACGCGGCCCGAGTCGGGCTGGACCGTGCCCGCGAGCAGCCGCAGCACCGAGGACTTGCCGGACCCGTTGACGCCGATCAGCCCGATCCGGTCGCCAGGACCGAACTGCCACGTGAGGTGATCGAGCACCAGCGGCCCCGCGCCGGGGCCGCCCGCGTGCAGGGTGACGTCGTCGAGGTCGTAGACGGTCTTGCCGAGCCGGGCCGCGGCGAAGCTCATCAGCTCGACGGTCTCACGGGGCGGGGGCTCGTTCGCGATCAGCGCCTGCGCGGCGTCGATGCGGAACTTCGGCTTGGACGTACGGGCGGGCGGGCCGCGCCGCAGCCAGGCGATCTCCTTGCGCATGAGGTTCTGGCGGCGGTCTTCGGCGGCCTGGGCGATCCGCGCACGCTCGGCCTTGGCCAGCACATATGCGGCATATCCGCCTTCGTACCGCTCGACGCGGCCGTCCACGACCTCCCACGTACGGGTGGACACGGCGTCGAGGAACCACCGGTCGTGCGTCACGACGACCAACGCGCTCTTGCGCCCGGCCAGATGGGCGGCGAGCCACGCGATGGCCTCGATGTCGAGGTGGTTGGTGGGCTCGTCCAGCATGATCAGGTCGTGGTCGTCGATGAGCAACCGGGCCAGCGCCGTGCGCCTGCGCTCGCCGCCGGACAGGTCGCCGGCCTTGGAGTCGAGGTCGAGGTCGCCGATCAGGTTGGCCAGGATCTCGCGAACCCGCTGGTCACCGGCCCACTCGTGCTGAGCCTTGCTGCCGAGGACGATCTCGCGCACGCTCGCGCCGGGATCGAGGGTGTCCTGCTGCGACAGGAAGCCGACGCGCAGGCCACGGGTGTGGGTGACGCGACCGCTGTCGGGCCGTACGGTTGCGGCGAGGACGGACAGCAGGGTCGTCTTGCCGCCGCCGTTGCGCCCGACGACACCGATGCGCTCGCCTTCCTCCACCCCGAGGGAGACGTCGCTGAGGAGAGGCTTGGGCCCGTAGGCGTGGGAGACCGACTCAAGATTGACCAGATTCATCGCCCTCCCAGGGTATCGGCTCCCCGCCGACCCCCCGCCCGCCGACTGGACGCCGAGATCGTCGGCGTCACCTCGGCATGCCGCTGCTCGGCGGCTCCGTGCGGCGGCCCGGGGCGGGCGGTCAGACCAGGGTGGCGCCCTGGACGGGGCCGTGGGCGGCCACCGCCGTGTGGGCGGCCCCCGTCGTGGTCAGGCTGAGCGCCAGGTCACGGGCGTGGGTGGCGTCGATCGCGAGGAACGCGCAGGTCGGGCCCGAGCCGGAGACGATCGCGCCCAGAGCGCCGTGCTGGCGGCCCGAGTCGAGGGTCGGGGCGAGTTCGGGGCGGAGACGGAGAGCGGCGACCTGGAGGTCGTTGCTCAAGTGCGACCCGAGTGCGTACGCGTCACCGGTGCCGAGGGCCTCCATCAGCGAGTCGTTCAGCTGCGGCCAGGGCACCTCGGCTCCGGAGGCGGCCCTGAGCCGATCGCACTCGGCGTACACGCTGGCCGTGGAGAGCCCGCCGTCGGCCAGGGCGAACACCCAGTGGAACGTGCCGCCCGTGGGCAGCTCGCACAGCTGCTCACCCCGCCCGGTGCCGACCGCCGTGCCGCCGAGCAACGAGAACGGCACGTCGCTGCCGAGGTCTCCGGCGATCTCCATGAGGTCTTCGAACGGCAGCCCCAGCCCCCACAGCTCGTTGCACGCCACGAGGGCGCCGGCGGCGTCGGCGCTGCCACCCGCCATCCCGCCCGCCACGGGGATCTCCTTCTGGATGACCAGGTCGGCGCCGTAGGTGCGGCCCGCGTGCTTGGCGAGGGCGCGAGCGGCGCGGATCGCCAGGTTGCCGTCGTCGGTCGGCACCTGGTCGGACCATTTGCCGTTCACCTGAACGGTGATCGACTCGGACTCCTTCGCCATCACCTCATCGAAGATCGACACGGCGTGGAAGACGTTGACCAGGTCGTGGTAGCCATCTTCCCGGAGCGGGCCGACAGAAAGCTGCACGTTGACCTTCGCGGGCACACGTACGGTCACCGAACTCATCGATCTTCTGCCACTCTCATCACTTGCCGGGGCCAAGGACACTCGATGTTATCCGGGCACGCTGCCCTGACATGCGGTTCTCGAAATATGACCCGGATGACTGCGCCGGCCGCACCACGGAGCGTCAAGTTGGCGACCATTTGCCCCCCTCCTGTTCGGTAACGAACAGTGAACCGACCATTCTCTCGTGACGGTACGCCCACCCGTCGGAGCCTGTCGCCGCCCGGCGTCCGGAGGGTCGTCCGTGCCTTGGCCCGCGTCCGACGGGGCTGGAGAGGGTGGACACGGGTGGGGTTCGTTGCCAGGCTGGCGAGGAAACGTGAGCGCGGACGTTCGGGGAGGAGCGCGTTGTCCGAGGTGACGGTGGTGGAGGTGCCCCAGTGGCGGGGCTCCGCAGCTCCCACGTCGGAGCGGTTGCGCGAAGGGGCGCGGTTGCTCGCCGGCATGGTGGACGCCGACCGGCGGGTGCGGGTCGAGGTCGACGACGACCTCGTGAGCACGTCGGCCAAGGTCCGCGCTGCGCTCGCGGACCTTGGCGGGCCGTCCCTCCGCCCATCGTTCGAGACCGACGGGCTCGTCGTCACCGCGGGTGGGGACTGCGGCGTCGAGTTGCAGCCGGTGGCGGCGGCTCGGAAGCGGTACGGGGATCGGCTGGTGGTCGTCTGGTTCGACGCTCATGCGGACATGAACAGCCCCGCCTCGTCTCCTTCCGGGGCCTATCACGGGATGGTGCTGCGGGCGCTGACCGGTGACGGCCCCGAGGGCCTGGTCCCCGAGCAGCCGTTGCGGCCCCGGCAGATCGTGCTGGCCGGAGTGCGTGACCTCGATCCCGGTGAGCTCGCGTTCGTCCGGGACCAGGGGATTCGGCATCTTCCTCCCGTCGTGGACGCCGCGGCGCTGGTGCGGGCGATCGAAGCGGTCGCCGAGGCTCCCGTGGTGTACGTGCACATCGACTTGGACGTGCTGGATCCGAGGGCATTCGAGAGCGTCGGCTCCCCCACGCCCGGCGGGTTGCGGCCCGACGAGCTCCTCGCCCTGGTCACCGCCGTGGCCGAACGGTTCCCCGTCGCCGGGCTCGGGCTCATGGAGTACGAGCCGTCGCGGAAGGAGGACCAGGAGTTGTTGGCGGAGCTGGTGCCGCGGGTGGTGGCGGCCTGCGCCCGAAGCTGAGCGGACAGTCCAGCACCGGCGCCGGCAGGACCACCACCAGGGGGAGCCCACCCGGCCGCGATCGGGCTCCCGCCTGTTCGTACGATGTCCGCCCCGCGTCAGCGGAAGAAGGCGCGCAGGTCGTCGATCAGGAGGTCGGGGGCGTCGTGGGTGGCCCAGTGGCTGCCGCGGTCGTACTCGTTCCAGGAGACGATGTTCTTGTGGTCGCGCTCGGCGAAGCGCCGCAGCGGGCGGAAGTCGTAGGCGAACGAGGCCAGGCCCAGGGGGAAGCTGGTGGGTTCGGTGGTGGACGGCATGCGGTGGTTCTCGTAGTAGAAGCGGGCCGAGGACGCCGCGGTGTTGGTGAGCCAGTAGATCGTGGCGTTGGTGAGGATCACATCAGGGTCGGGGACTCCGGCGAGGAGCTGACCCATCCAGGCGAGCTGGCCGGCCGGTGAGTCGGCGAGGGCGTGCGCGAGGGTCTGGGGCTGCGCCTGTTGGACACGGTCGTGGACGGCGTGCTCGACGAAGGCGCCGAGGAAGCCCAGGTACTGCTGCTCCTCGGGGGTGAGCCCGGCGAGTTCGCCCGGGTCGCCGGACGGGAAGCTGAAGATCTGGTTGACGTGCACGCCGATGACGCGGTCGGGGTGGCGGCGGCCCAGCTCGGGGCTGACGATGGCGCCCGCGTCGTTGCCGTGCGCGCCGAACCGCTGGTAGCCGAGCCGCCGCATGAGCTCGGCCCAGGCGTCGGCGACGCGGGCGGCGTTCCAGCCCTTGGTACGGGTGGGGCCGGAGAAGCCGAAGCCCGGCAGGGACGGGATCACCACGTGGAAGTCCTCGGACAGCGGACCGGCCAGATGGAGGTACTCCACGAAGGTGCTGGGCCAGCCGTGGGTGAGGATCAGCGGGGTCGCGTCCGGGCGCGCGGAGCGTACGTGCACGAAGTGGATGTCCTGCCCGTCGATCTCCGTGGTGAACTGCGGATACGCGTTGAGCTCGGCTTCCCTGGCCCGCCAGTCGAAGGCGCGCCAGCGGGCCACGAGGGCGCATACGAAGGAGCCCGGCACGCCGTACTCCCAGCCGGGCTGGACGGGACCGCGCGGGACGCCGTCGGTGACCTCGGCGACCGGCAGCTCCTCGGCGAAGCGGGTACGCGCCAGACGGTCGGCGAGATCGTCGAGGTGGGCCTGCGGGACGTCGATGCGGAACTCGTGAATGTCGCTCATGGACCCACTGTTTCAGCCCATTAGGAGAGGTTCGTTCCTAATGGTGCGGCATGCTTGGCGCCATGCTGGAAACCTCGGCGCGTCTGCTGCGCCTGCTCGCCCTCCTGCAGACCCCGCGCGACTGGACAGGCGCCGAACTGGCCGAACGGCTCGGCGTGAGCGGTCGCACCATTCGCGCCGACGTCGAACGCCTGCGCTCGCTCGGCTACCCCGTCCTGGCCGGCAGGGGCTCGGCGGGCGGCTACCGGCTCGGCGCGGGCGCGTCCCTGCCGCCGCTGCTGCTGGACGACGAGGAGGCCGTCGCCGTCGCGGTCGGCCTGGGCACCGCCGTGAGCGGCGCCATCGCGGGGAACGCCGAGGCGTCGCTGCGCGCGATGGCGAAGCTGGAGCAGGTCATGCCGTCCCGGCTGCGGCACCGTGTCAGCACGATGCGCTTCGTCACGGTGCCGGTGCTGGGCGACCGCACCACATCTGCTGTGGACCCGCAGGTCCTCACGACTGTCGCCGCCCTGTGCCGTACGCACGAACGGCTGCGTTTCGACTACACCACCCACACGGGCGAGGCCATCACTCGCGAGGTCGAGCCGTACCGGCTGGTCAACTGGGGCCGCCGCTGGTACCTGCTGGCCTTCGACCTCGGCCGCGACGACTGGCGCACCTTCCGCGTGGACCGGCTGACGCCCCGCGTGCCGGCCGGGCCGCGCTTCACCCCCCGCGACCTGCCCGACGACGTGGCGGGCTACGTCTCGGGCCGGGTCTCGGCCGCCGCCTGGCGTCACCGGGCAAGCGTCACGGTATACGCGCCCGCTTCAGCGGTGGCAGAGCGGATCAGCCCGGCGGTCGGCTCGGTGGAGGCACTCGACGACGACAGCTGCGTCCTGCACACCGGCGCCGACACCATCGAGGGCCTGGCCGTCCACCTGGGGCTGCTCGACGCCGACTTCCGCGTCACCGGCCCGCCCGAGCTGCTCGACCACCTGCGCACCCTCGCCACCCGCTACACCAAGGCGATCGATGCAGAACCTGCCGCTGACCCGACCGAAAAGCACTGATCGGGGACGCGACATCGCTCCCCGCCCGGCCCGTACCCACCGCGGCCTGCGAGGTGACCCGGGGACGACCGGGGGCTCGGCCGACAGGGAGCCGCCGACCCAGCCGCGTCGTCTGCCGTAGGCATACCGACCGCACCCGAGATCGAAGCGGGAGACGGTGGCGGCCGTCTCCCGGTGATGCCGGCTCATGCGGGCTTGGAGCCGTCCTCGGGGACGCCGCTGCCCTCGTAGGAGTCGAGGTTCTCGACCAGGTCGAGGAGTTCGGGGTGGTCGGTGAACCGGTCGCCGTGCACCTGGGCGATCTTGTCGCCGATCTCGGGGTCGGGGTCGTCGGTGAGGTCCATGGAGATCATGTTGGCCACGAGCGGCAGGCCGATGGCGTCGATCTGACGGTGCAGCGGGTCGTACATGTAGGTGCGGTAGGCGTCGATGTCCTTGAGCGCGTACATGGCGCCGTAGTGGAAGTCGCCGCCGAAGTCACGCCGACCACGAAGTATTCGACGGCGTCGAGCTTGTCGCCGAGCTTGCGCATCAGGTCGAGCGCGTGCTGGACCTGCTCTTGGGGAGCGTCGGGCTTCATGGCGATGCGGATCTGGTGGTAGATCATGGCGCTTCTCCTTGGGATGGACCCTGACGCAACGCGTTGTTGTTCTCGGGTCCAGAGACTCAGTCGCCACTAACGCAACCGGATGTTGGCTTAATTCCCGATTAATGCACCTAAGAGGTGCGTCTAGGGTTCGCATCGCTCTAGCCTGGCCATATGGCAGGGGATCCGCTGGAAGACGTTCAGCATCTGCACGCCGACACCGCGACGGCCCGGCCGGGCGGCCGGACGGCACGTGTGGGTGAAGCCGTCATCGATGCCACCATCGCCGAGTTGAGCGAGGTCGGTTACGCCGCGCTGCGCGTCGATGCGGTGGCCAGGCGCGCGGGTGTCAACAAGACGACGATCTACCGCCGCTGGGGCGACAAGGTCGGTCTGGTGTCCACCGCCCTCATCGAGCGCCGCGGCCAGTTGGTGCCGCCCGCCGACACCGGCAGCCTGCGCGGGGATCTCGTCGAGCTGCTCAAAGAGATCCGGCTCGGCCTCAAGGTCCCCTGGGTCGCCGCGCTGCTGCGCGAGGCCGGCCCGCGCACCGCCGCGAGCACCGACCTGTACGAACTCCTCGACATGTTCTGGCCGGCCCGATTCAAGGTCTCAGGGGTCATCTTCGAGCGCGCCGTCGAACGCGGCGAACTACCCGCCGGCGCCGACCCCGGCTTCCTGCTGGAAATGATCTCCGGGCCGCTCTACTTCCACTGGCTCATGCTCGGCCACCCGCTGGACGACGCCTTCCTCGAGCGGGTGGCCGGCTTCGTGCTCCATGGCGCGCAGGCCGGACCGCCGGGCGCCGAGGTGCCGGAGATTGGCGGCATGTAGCCATGCGTCAAGGTCACCCGGCGCCCTCGGCCTGGCGCTCAACGCGGTCATCTGGTGCAACAGCCTCTACATCGACGCCGATCAGCCAAGTGAACCGGGCTTTGCCGCCGCCGAGGGGCTGTGCGCGCGGCTGTCACCGATCCGCTACGACCACATCAGCTTCCTGGGCGGCTACGCCTTCCCGCGCCGACATCACTTCAGGACCTCGGCCGTTCCATGAGCCGGCGACTCCTCTGAAGCCAAATGCGATCGACTCGTTCCTCCCCGGAAAGGGGAAAGCGTGATTCATGTGAGACTGCGTGCCATCGGGCCCATTCACAAGGTTGCAGGCACAAGCGCCCACGGATGCCCGCCGCTTCCGGTGACATCACCCGCGTGTGCCGCCTGGACTACGCCGCAACGAAACGCCCCCGCTGCGGTGCGGACGAGTGCTCCCCCGGTTCACGGGGAGGTGAAGGGAATCGAGGCGCCGAGCTGCATGTACAGCTCCAGCTGATCGAAGTAGAGGCGAAGGGCGGTGATCAGGTCGTGCTCCACGGTGAACATCCAGCATTCGTGAACGTTCACCTTCCGGCCCGACGGCTCCAGCAGCCGCCCTCCCGCGATCAGGAACGGCCCGGTGTGGGTGCCGTTGAAGGTGGCCTCGATCGCCACCCGGCCGTCACCGGCGACTCGGTCCCACACCGTCATGCAGGTGTCGGGAACGCCCTCCCAGACATGGGCGTGGTACGACTCGATCTCAGCCCAGCCTTCGGCCTGCAACTCCGGTCCCACCATGGTGGCGTCGAGGCTGTAACAGCGAAGGCATGCCTCCATGTCATGTGCGTTCACTGCCTCGATCAAGCGGTCAACGACGTCGGCCATCTCGACGGCACCCTTCTCTCCGCTCGCGTCGTCGGTGGAGGCTGATCTCCTACCCCAGACCTCCAGTGCTACTAGTGCACCTGACGGGAGCTTTCCGGCATATCACTCATGTCAGGTGCGCCGACTCGGTACTGACCGGGGCACGGGTGCTGTCGGCGCCTGACAACGCCAACCAGATCACCGGCCCCCGACGGCATCTCACCGACCACGAACGTGTACCTGTGGCAGCCCATCACCGGCTCGTTCTACGCCCCCTCCGTGAACGGCGACTACGACAAGTGCGGCTTGAGTGGCCGGTGACCGAAGACGACGGCCGAAAACGGCGGCCGGTGGCCGGTGGTGGCCGATGGTGGCCGGTGGCCGGTGGTGGCCGATGGTGGCCGGTGGCCGGTGGTGGCCGACGGTGGCCGGTGGCCGACGGTGGCCATGGTGGCCGTGGTGATAGGTGGCCGACGGTGGCCGTGGTGGTCGATGGCCGGTGGCCGACGGTGGCCGGTGGCCGAAGACGATGGTCGAAAACGGCGGCTGGTGGCTGGTGGCCGGTGGCCGATGGTGGCCGATGGTGGCCGATGGTGGCCGATGGTGGCCGATGGTGGCCGATGGTGGCCGATGGTGGTTGCTGGCCAATGGTGGCCGGTGGTGGCCCTGGTGGTCGGTGGCCGGAGACGGTCGGTAGCCGATGGCAGCCGGTGGCCGGAGACGGTCGGTGGCCATGGTGGCCGATGGTGGTCGATGAGGTCACGGCGGAAGCCTTTCCCGTAACCGCCGTCGCTTGACTCAGCGCAGGAACACGTCCTCGTGCTGATCACCTGTCCGGTGATCCAGGTGACCTCGTCCGTGGCGCCAGCGAACCAAGCAACCTCCTCCATGGCGAGCCAACGAACCAGACGACCTCCTCCGGCCGACCCGACCGGCCCGCGGGCAGCGCGTTGGCGGCCTGCGGGCAGCGCGTTGGCGGCCTGCGGGCAGCGCGTTGGCGGCCTGCCGGGTCAGTTCGGGGCTGGCCCGCCCTGTATCAAGGGGACCAGGATTGACCGTGTTGACGGTGTTCACGGTGTTGATGCGATCGATGACCGCCTTGGAGAGGCTGGCCGTCGTCTGATGGATTGCGCCCTTGCTCGGCGGGGTCAGCCTGGGCGTACGACGCCTCGGAAGATCTTGCGGTAGTAGCTGGAGTTGCGGAAGTCAGTGGTTCGCACCACGTCGCCTGTCTTCGGGGCGTGGATCATGAGGTTTCCTCGGAGGAACAGGCCCACGTGGGTGGGGTCGCCGGTGCCGCCGCCGAAGAACAGCAGGTCGCCTGGGCGGCGGGCGGAAAGCGGGATCTTGCGGCCCTGGCGGAACTGGGTGCCTGTGTAGTGGGCCAGCTTCACGCCCGCTTTGGACCAGGCGTACAGGGCGAGGCCGCTGCAGTCGAAGCCCCTGGTGGAGGCTCCCCTGCCGATGCCCAGAGTGGGGCCTTTGGCGGAGCCGCCGCCCCAGGAGTAGGAGACGCCGAGCTGGCGGAGGGCCGCCGAGAGGGCGATCTCGCCTCCGGTGCGCCGCTTGTTCACCTGGGCCGGCACCTTCGCTGGGGCACCCTTCTTCCGGCCCAGCAGGGTCCCCGCGGCGCGCTGCCCATCGTCCAGCAGGGTTCCGGTGGCGCGCCTCCCTTGATCCAGCACCGTTCCCGCCGCGCGCTCCCCCTGATCCAGCAGCGATCCAGTGGCGCGCCTCCCTTGGCCCAGCACCGTTCCCGCCGCACGTCCACCCTGATCCAGCAGCGATCCGGTGGCGCGCCTCCCTTGATCCAGCAGCGTTCCCGCCGTGCGCTGCCCCTGATCCAGCAGTGATCCAGTGGCGTGCTGCCCCTGATCCAGCAGCGTTTCCCTGGTGCGCTCGCCATGACCCAGCGGCGTTCCGGCGGTATGCCGCCCCTGGTCGAGCAGGGCTCCCACGTCGCTCTTCCGGTCGGCGGCTCCCCAGTCGCCGTTCTGGTCGACGGGTGGAGGTGCGGCGCCGTTCATGTCGGCGAGCAAGATGCCCGTGGGGTCGTTCTCGCCGAAGGCGTCGTCGAGGTGCTGCTCCGCGACGAGCAACGTCCCCGTGAGGTGCTCTCTTCGCAAGTGCGGGGCGCCGGTGACGCCCTCGTCTTGGGCGGGTGGGGTCGTGTCGCTCTTTTCGGCCTGGGCGGGCGTCTGTCTCTCATGGATGGACGCGGCTTCGGGGGTCTCATGGGCGGAGGCGGGGGATGTGGCTACGACCGCCACGAAGCCCGTACAGAATCCGCCGCCGCCGGCGATGAAGCACTTGAGCCACACGGGCCATGGGTGAGTGGTCATGATCGGCCTCCCTGAGCTTGCTGGGGTTCGGGGAGGCCAGGATCTGCTGACGAGGGTTCCGGGCGCGGAGCCGAATGCCGTTCTGTGGAAAGCGCCGAGAGAGCCGGATAAGGCTGTGGAAAACCTGGTGGCACGACTCATCCGGCGGATCCGACGGTGAGCGGCAGAGGCGGAGCTCCAGCGAGAGGCGAGGCGGAGCTCCGGTGAGGGGCCAAAGCGGAGCTCCAGCAAGAGGCAGAGGCTCCAGCGAGGGGCAGAAGCCGAGCTCCGGCGAGAGGCCCAAGCGGAGCTCCAGCAAGAGGCAGAGGCTCCGGTGAGGGGCAGGGGCCGAGCTCCGGCGAGGGTCAGGGGCGGAGCTCGGCTATGCGGGCGAAGGCGTGGATGTCGAGTTGTTCGCCGCGGGCCGACGGGTCCACGCCTGCCGCCCGCAAGGCCGCCTCCGCCTGTGCCGCGCTGCCCGCCCAGGAGGCCAGGGCGGCGCGCAGAGTCTTGCGGCGCTGGGCGAAGGCCGCGTCGACGACCTTGAAGACCTCCTCGCGCGAGGCCGTAGTCGACGGAGGGTCGCGGCGGACGAGCGAGACGAGCCCGGAATCGACGTTCGGCACGGGCCAGAACACCGTACGGCCCACCGGGCCGGCCCGGCGCACGTCGGCGTACCAGGCCGCCTTGACCGACGGCACGCCGTACACCTTGGAGCCAGGACCCGCGGCGAGGCGGTCGGCCACCTCCAACTGCACCATGATCAGGCCCTTGCGCAGCGACGGCAGCTCCTGCAGCAGGTGCAGCACCACGGGGACGGCCACGTTGTACGGGAGGTTGGCCACCAGCGCGGTCGGGACGTGGCCCAGGAGATCAGGCAGGGTGATCTTCATGGCGTCGGCGTTGATGACCGTGAGGTTGTCGGCGACGCCGTGCTCGGCCGCGGTGATGGGCAGTTGGGCGGACAGCACCGGGTCGATCTCGACCGCGACGACGTGAGAGGCTGCCGGCAGGAGCGCCAGCGTGAGCGAGCCGAGACCGGGCCCCACCTCGATCACCACGTCATCGGGCGAGAGGTCGGCCACACGGACGATGCGCCGGACGGTGCCTGCGTCGATCACGAAGTTCTGGCCAAGTTTTTTTGTCGGACGAATATCTAGCTTATTCGCCAAAATACGTATTTCTGCAGGGCCCAACAGCCTCATCATCCAACCAGTCTCTCGCATCGAAGAACCTGCGATGGCGGGTGGGGAGACCAAGGGAGAGGATGTCGTGGAACAGGAAGGGCCGTCCCTCATGGAGCCAACGGGCGCCGCGCCGCTCCGCCCGACGGACTTGCGGGAGATCGGGCCGTACCGACTGCTGGGGAGACTCGGCGAAGGCGGGATGGGCACGGTGTTCCTCGCGCGTGCTCCGTCGCGGCGTTTCGTCGCGCTGAAGGTGGTCAAGGCCGAGTTCGCCAATCAGCAGGGCTTCGCGGCCCGGTTCCACGCGGAGGTCGAGAACGCCCGCAGGGTGGCGTCGTTCTGTACCGCTCAGGTGCTGGACAACGGCAACACCGGCGACGGCCGGCCGTACATGGTGACGGAGTACATCGCGGGCACCCCGCTGTCGGAGCAGATCACCACCTACGGCGCCCTCGAACCGGGAGCGCTGCACGGTGTCGCGCTGGGGGTGGCGGCGGCGCTGGCGGCGATCCACGTGTCGGGGCTCGTGCACAGGGACCTGAAGCCGGCGAACGTGATGCTCTCCCTGTCCGGCCCACGCGTGATCGACTTCGGCATCGCCAGGGCGCTCGACCGGGAGACCGGGTTCACGATGTCCGGGGAACTGCTGGGAAGCCCGGGGTGGTGGGCGCCCGAGCAGGTACGCGGCGAGGCCGTCACCCCGGCGGTCGACATCTTCGCATGGGGCTGCCTGGTGGCTTACGCCGGCAGCGGACAGCATCCGTACGGGCGCGGCGACGCCATCACGCTGGCCACGCGGGTGCTCAACACCCCTCCTGACCTCGGTGCGCTCCCCCCGCCGCTCGACGAGCTCGTACGGCGCGCCACCTCCATGGACGCCGCCACGCGCCCCACCGCGCAGGACCTGCTGATCGCCCTGGTCGGTGGCACCCCGATGCGGGCCGCCGACCCGCCCACCCTGGTGGCGAACGAGATGCTGAGCGGCTGGCAGCCGCCGCAGAACGTCGCCGAGGTACCGGACATCACGGCCGCGTTCACCACGCCGCCGCCGAGTGACGCGACCGGGAAGGCGCCGATTCTGCCGCCCGCCGGGTTCGGCGCCGCCCCTTCGGTGTCTCCCGGCGAGTCTCGTTCGCTGGAGGAACGGGCCCGCAGGGAGGAGGAGGCGGCCCGGGAGGAACTGGCCCGCTGGGAGGTTCCCCAGCCGGACGCACCGAGGCGGGAAGGCGGACGTGCCCGCCGGCTGTTCCGCTCGGGCGAGAAGCGACAGCGCGCGGGAAAGCAGGAGGAGACGGAACAACCGCTGCAAGAGGGGCCCGCCCAGACACCACTGGCCGAATCGGGAGCCGGCCACCCGGAACCGCCCCAGACAGGAGCAGGCCCGGCCGGCCCTGCCCAAGCGGGAGCCGGACGCCCCGGACCGGCCCGGACCGGAGCCGAACAGGCGGGACCAGCCCAGGCAAGAGCCGGGAGGGCCGGAGCGGTCCCGGCTGCAGGGCCGAGTCCTTCTCCGGGGACCATTCCCACGACGGGCGTTCCCACGACGGGACCGCTCCCCTCCCCGGGCCCAGTCCCGACCCCAGGCCCAGTCCCGACCCCAGGCCCAGTCCCCACCGCGGGATCCGAGACCCGTACGACGCCGCGGCCGGCGGCGTTCCGGCAGGAGGCTGGGCAGCCGCGGCGAGGCGGGCAGGCAGGCTTGGGGGCGGGCGACGCTCGGCCGGGCACGACCGGCACCCAGGGCGGCTCGTCCTGGGGAACCACCAGCCCCGGGGGCGCTTCGCACTTCACCGACCCTGGTTCTTCGCGGCTCGCGGACGCCGGCGCCCCCCGCCTCACCGACCGTGGCGCCTCGCAGGTGGCGGGCGCCGGCGCCTCCCAGCTCGGCGTTTCCGGCGGCGAGGAGCAGGCCGCCGTCCCGGTCGAGGAGCCCGGGACACTCCGCGGTACGCGAACGTCCGGCACCCGGTGGCTCATCGCCGCGGCGGCGGCCGTGCTGGCCATCGTCGTGACGGGGGCGGTGCTGATCGTCACCTCCGGTCGCGACACGGCCGCTCCAGGAGGCGTCTCCCAGGTCGCGGCCGGTTCCGCGCCCAATGACGTGGGACGCAGGTTCGCGCTGGGGACCGAGTTCGACGATCCCATCGCGATCGTCCCGACGGCACCGCAGTGCGGGTTGAGGGAGTACGAGGGCAGGACGGCCGCCAACGGCCAGCTCTGCGTGATCCGCTGGTCGGTGATCAACCCGGGCGGCGAGCGCCGGGTACTGGTGCAGCCCGTGGTCTCCCTGCTCGACGACCGGGGCGCCGAACACGACGCGGCGCCGATCACGCTCCCTCCGGCGATTCTGCCGGGCGCACGGGTGGACGGTGCGTTCGTGTTCGACCTGGCGATGTACCGCAAGCCGGTCAGGATGACCGCGACCATGCTGGAGAACGGCACGCAGATCGAGGTGGCGCTGTGATGACCCGCTCGTCCCTCGTCGCCCTCCTGCTGGCCGCGACCAGCGTTCCCGCCGTCGCCACCCCGGCGACGGCGGCCGTACCGACCCGAGCGGTGGGAGCGGCCGGTTCGGCACCGGCGGCCTGCGCTGGTGCTGCCGACTTCGACGGCGACGGCGCGGACGATGTCGCCGTGGGGGATCCGTTCGCCGATGGCCAGAAGGGCTCGGTACAGGTGCTGTCGGGAGACAAGATCGTCCCTGTGACCGTCCCCGGGCTGGCGGCAGGTGATGCCTTCGGCTGGTCCGTACGCCTCGCGCAGCTCAACGGCGACGCCTGCGCCGACCTGGTGGTGGGCGCCCCGTACGCGGACGTGGACGGCGAGGAGGACGCCGGTGCGGCGTACGTCGTCCTCGGCGGCGGGGTGGCGCCACCGCAGCGTCTGACCGCCCCGCAGCCCCAGCGGTCGGCGCACTTCGGCTGGTCACTGGCCGCCCGGGGCGACCTGGTGGCCGTCGGGGCGCCGTACGAGGACGAGGCCGGGCTGTTGGACGTCGGCGCGCTCTACGCCCGGAAGGGCGACGGCGAGCTGCGCCGCATCAGCCAGGAGACCTCCGACGTACGCGGCAACAGCGAGGTCGGCGACCAGTTCGGCTGGTCGATGGCGTTCGGGCCGGAGAACGAGCTGCTCGTCGGCGTCCCGTACGAGAACGCCGACGGCGCTGGCCGCCAGATCGAGGCCGGGCGGATCAACTCGGGCTCGGCCGTGTTCATCGACGACGTGCTGGCCTCGGAGATCACGTCGTTCAAGCTGGACTCGCCGACGGACGCGTCCGGTGACCGGTACGGGTACGCGGTGGCGTACGCCGAGGGGGCGGGATACGCGGTCAGCTCTCCCGGGCCCGGCTCGGTGCAGCTCCTGGACACCGCCAGGAAGCCCATGCGGACGGTCGACCAGGCGGGCAAGCAGGCGTTCGGCTTCTCGATGGCCGCCTCGGCGGACGGCCGGTTGGCGATCGGCGCCCCCTACGGCGGTGGCGTGCGCATCATCTCCTGGAAGGACGCCTCGGAGGATCGCCGGCTGCCGGACGGCGGTGGGTTGTTCGGCTGGTCGGTGGCCTTCAGCGGCAACAAACTGTTCGTCGGCCGGCCGGACGCCGAGCCGTACGGCAAGGTCGCGGTGGCCGGCCGCAACGCCGAAACCCTCCAGCCCTTCGGCCCCGCCCAGGGCGCCGACTTCGGCACCTCCGTGTCGAACTGACCCGATCGCACAGCACAGGCAGGGGACGCCCCGGCCCGATCAGCCGGCGGTGCCGCCCGGGTCGGGAACCGGGGTCCAGAGGAAGTCGTAACGGCACATCGTCAGATCGTTCTTCGCCACGACCCGGCCGTTGATCGTGATGCTGCAGCGGACGATCGGCTCGCCTTGGGCGTAGGCGAGCAGGTCGTCCACGCCGGGCTTCTTGGAGGGAGTCCCACCGGCCCAGACGGAGGTATGGTCGGGCCAGGTCAAGGACACGCGCCGCTGCACGGCCGTATTCCCCGGGACGCGCTCCTTGTGGTCTTCGCCGCTGTATCCCCACTGCACGTCGAGGTCGAAGAAGGCGTGCGCGTTGACCAGAGCCACCTCGAAGACGGCGTACTGCTGCACTGGCTTCTCCCGCTCGTCCAGTATGGACGTGTCCGAGAAGGAGCAACCGGCCAGTGAGCCGGTCAGCGCGATGATCGCAACGGAACGTCGCATGATTTTCCTTGGGGGGCCGGCGGCGGTGACGAACCCGTAGCTTAGCGTGCGCCGACGAGCGTTGATCATCATGGCGCCGGGTCCGCCTGCCCTCGTCAGCCCTGAAGACCGTCAGGGGCGTAGGGCGGCACGGGGAGTGTCGGAGGGCGGAGAGATGGAGGGGGGCGGAGGGAAGAGGTGGGGGCCGCAGGTGGGCCATTGCCCCTTCCAGTGGCCGTTCACGTGCTGGTAGAGGAGCTGGGCGCGATACGTCTGCTCGTCCTCGGGCCACGTGCTCGGGAGGCCCATGCCGCCCACCACCTGCCACATCGGCAGGCTGAACTGGTAGAGGCCGTAGTAGGGCCCCTCGGGGTTGTACGCCTGGGGATCCCCGCCTGACTCGCACAGGGCCAGCGACTGCCAGTCGAGGACGGCGACCTCTGGAGGGATCGGGGTGGCGCGCGGCGGGGTGATGGTGATGACGGTGCCGTCCTGGGGGAAGCTGCCGAGTGGCGGGTGCACCTGCGAGCCGGGGCTCAGGGCGATGCGCTTCTGCCGGAGCACCTCGCGCACGGTCCTGGCGGTGGTCCGGGAGGCGAGCCGCGTGCTGCCCGCGACGACGTACACCCTGCGCCGCGTGTCGACGGTCAGCTCCATGCCCTCCAGCGGCACCACGTCCGAGGGCGGGGCCGACAGCCGGCCGCCGGCCGGGGCGATGTCCAGCTCGGCCAGGGCGTCGCCGACGTTCGTGGCGGTGACCAGGTGCCGGCTGGTACGGCCGTCGAGGGTCAGGGTGAGGGGCCTGGCGCGGCGTACCTCGATGGTGGCCCCGTCGGAGACCGTCTCCTGGGTGGCGGGGCGTACGACGTCGGCGAAGCCCAGCGAGACCCCCGCGTCGGCGAGCACCTCCTCGACGGTGCCGGCGAAGCCGCGCACCGGTTTGCGTGCGCCGTCGACGACCACGACGACGTCTTTCACCAGCGCCGACACCGCCACGATCGCGCTGACCGCGACCGCGCCCGCCACGCACACGACCGGCGCCCACGGGGAACGCCACGGAATCGGCGGACGGGGCGCACGTCTCTTGCCTCGCACGAGCCACCTCCGTATACGGAATCGGCCCGAACGCTAACGCTCGGTGTGCGCGCCCATCACCTGGTTCACCAAAAGATGGTCACCACTCGCCGAAGACCGTGACTCCGTTGGCACTGATCGCCTCACCCAATCGGTCGGGATGGACGCCTTTGACCTCGGCCAGGCAGCGCAGCGTGAGCGGGATCAGGTAGGGCGCGTTGGGCTTGCCGCGGTGCGGCACCGGCGGCAGGTAGGGGGCGTCGGTCTCGACCAGCATGAGCTCCGGCGGCGCGACCTCGGCGGCCGCACGCAGGTAGCCGGCGTTCTTGTACGTCACCGGCCCCGAGAAAGACATGAAATATCCGGCCGCGACGCACTTTTTCGCCATCTCGGCGTCGCCGGAGTAGCTGTGGAACACCACCTTCTCCGGCGCACCCTCCGCCGCCAGCACCCGCAACACGTCGTCGTGGGCCTCGCGGTCGTGGATGACCAGCGCCTTCCCGGTGCGCTTGGCGATCTCGACGTGCGCCCGGAAGCTCGCGTGCTGGTCGTCCTTGCTCGCCCAGTCGCGGTAGTAGTCGAGCCCCGTCTCCCCCACGGCCCGCACCTCGGGCCGGCCGGCCAGCGCCTCGATCTCGGCCAGCACCTCGGGCGTCGACGCGTGCGCCTCGTTCGGGTGGATGGCCACGCCGGCGTAGACGCCCTCCTGCTCGGCCGCCACGTCGGCGTTCCACCGGGAGGAGGGCAGGTCATAGCCGATCGTGACCAGCCGCGTCACGCCGACCGCCCGCGCGTCGTCGAGGATGCCCCGCACGGTGGCGGAGGCCGCCTGCGCGGCCTGCGCCACCGGATCGCCCGAGGACGCCTGCCGGTTGCCGACCATGATGTCGAGGTGGCAGTGGCTGTCGAACACGGGCGAGGAAAGCGGCTCTGGCGCGGCGGGAAGCTTGCTCACGGCATCAACCGTAGCCGCCCCCGATGAGTCACTCGCCCAGCCGGGCCAACTCCTCGTCGACGACCTTCGGGTCGAGCTTCTTGAACAGCGGCACCGGCGGCGCGAGCGGCCTGCCCGGCCGGATCGGCCGGTGCTCCCACCGGGCCGCGCCGTCGTACTCGCCGGTGATCACCGGGTACGGTGTGCCGCCGTCCTCGTCGACCTCGCGGATCTCCGGCATGCCCGACCACACGCCCTCGCCGCCCAGCATGGCGAAGACCTTGTTGGACGAGCTGGGCAGGAACGGCGTGAGCATCGTCTTGGCGTCGTCGACCACCTGGAGGGCGACGTGCAGGATGGACTTCTGCCGCTCGGCGTCGTCCTTGAGCTTCCACGGCTCCTGCTCGGCCAGGTAGCGGTTGGCCTCCCGCACCACGTCGAACGCCTCGGTGATCGCGTTCTTGAACCTCGACCTGGCGAGCTCGGCCCCCACGGGGCCGAACGCGTTGCGCGAGCGCTCCAGCAGCGCCCGGTCGGCGTCGGTCAGCTCACCGGCCTCGGGCACGACCCCGAAGTTCTTCGCCGCCATGGAGATCGACCGGTTGACCAGGTTGCCCCAGGCGGCGACCAGCTCGCCGTTGTTGCGGTTGACGAACTCCTGCCAGGTGAAGTCGGTGTCCTGGTTCTCAGGACCGGCCACCGCGATGTAGTAGCGCAGGGCGTCGGCGTCGTAGCGCGCGAGGAAGTCGCGGACGTAGATGACGACCTGGCGGGAGGAGGAGAACTTGCGGCCCTCCATCGTCAGGAACTCGCTGGAGACCACCTCGGACGGCACCTCCAGCGCCCCCAGGGAGCCGGACTTGCCGCCGCGGTCGCCCTGGCCGCTGTAGCCGAACAGCATCGCCGGCCAGATCTCGGCGTGGAAGACGATGTTGTCCTTGCCCATGAAGTAGTAGCCGCGGGCGTCGGGATTCTGCCACCACTGGCGCCAGGCGTCGGGGTCGCCGGAGCGCCTGGCCCACTCGATGGAGGCCGACAGGTAGCCGATGACCGCGTCGAACCAGACGTAGAGCCGCTTGTTGGGCTGGTCGCGCCAGCCGTCGAGCGGGATCGGCACACCCCAGTCGAGGTCGCGGCTGATCGCCCGCGGCTGCAGGTCGCCGAGCAGGTTGAGGGCGAACTTCAGCACGTTGGGCCGCCACTCGCCCTGCTTGGACTGCAGGTAGGAGCCGAGCACCTCGGCGAAGGCGGGCAGGTCGAGCATGAAGTGCTCGGTCTCGGCGAACACCGGGGTCTCGCCGTTGATGCGGCTCACGGGGTTGATCAGCTGGATCGGGTCGAGCTGGTTGCCGCAGTTGTCGCACTGGTCGCCGCGCGCGCCGTCGTAGCCGCAGATGGGGCAGGTGCCCTCGATGTAGCGGTCGGGCAGCGTGCGGCCGGTGGACGGCGAGATCGCGCCCATCGTGGTCTTGGGGAAGATATAGCCGTTGTCGAAGAGGCCCTTGAAGATCTCCTGCGTGACGGCGTAGTGGTTCTTCGTGGTCGTGCGGGTGAACAGGTCGTACGACAGGCCGAGGCCCGTCAGGTCTTCGGCGATGACGCGGTTGTAGCGGTCGGCCAGCTCCTTCGCGCTGACGCCTTCCTGGTCGGCCTGCACCTGGATCGGCGTGCCGTGCTCGTCGGTGCCGGACACCATCAGCACCTTGTTGCCCGCCATCCGCTGGTAGCGGCTGAAGACGTCGGAGGGCACGCCGAAACCGGAGACGTGCCCGATGTGGCGGGGGCCGTTAGCGTACGGCCACGCGACGGCGGTCAGGATGTGCTGGGACATGTCCCTAAGCCTACGGGGACCGCGCGGACACCTCGTACCGAATCCCCGGTCATCCGGGCGGGAGGATTCCGTAGCGGCGCGCGGTGGTCGGGTCGCGCCGGGCGGCCTCGGCGAGCTCCGGTGCGAGCATGGCGCGGACGGCCGTGGAGGCGCTGACGCCGAAGGCGTCGAGCCGGGGCGGTGCTCCCTGCCGGCCGGCGGCTGCCCAGTCGCGCCAGGCGGCCTCCAGCTCGCGGTCGGCGTCCGTTCGGTCCTCCCCCGCCGCTCGGCGCTGGGCCGCGCCGACGAAGGCCAGCGCGGCGCGCTGGGAGGCGACCGCCTCGGGCCCGAGATGGTCGCCGCCGTGGACGAGGTGGTAGTCGTGGCCGATGTCGAGGTCCCACAGCGCGCGGTGGAGCTGCTCGGAGCCGTCGTGCAGGGCGAAGACGTCCCGGTCGCCGCAGCGCAGCAGGATCGGCAGTCCGGCGGCCCTGACGGCGTCGGCGTTGCCGCGCAGCCGGTGCAGGACGTTGTTGGCCGCGTACCCGTCGCCTTCGGCGGCCATCTCGCGGCCCAGCGTGCCGAGCACGTCGAGGGTGTTGCGCGGGCGCAGGTCCTCCGGGGCCGGAGCCGGCAGCAGGGCGGGGGCGACCGCCGCGACGGCGAGCCACCGCGCCGGATCGGCGAAGGCGATCTTCAGGGCGCCGTAGCCGCCCATGGAGGCGCCCATCAGCGCCACACGGTCCGGGTCGGCGCCGTGTTCCTTCGCCAGCAGGCGGGGGAACGCCGTGGCGATCAGGCTCTCCCACGCGTTGCCGGGCCGGTCGATGTAGAAGCCCCCGGCCGTGGGGGTCGAGGCGCAGGCGATCAGGGAGGGAGGGAGCGTTCCGTCGGCCCACAGGGCTTCGGCGATCGGCTGGAGCATGGCGAGGAAGTCGCTGGAGGAGTTCGCGCCGTGCAGCACCACGATCAGCGGCAACGCCCCGCCGTGCCCGTCCGGCGCGAGCACGCCGTACGGGACTTCGTCTTCGACCAGCGGGTCGCGGAAAACGTCACGGGTGAGGCGGCTGTTCATGGCCGTCACCCTGGCACGGCGACACCGCCGGAGGCCACGGATTAACCCCCGGAGGGTCAGCCCTTGGTCTTCTCCAGCTTGACCGCCTCGGCGGCCTCCTCGGCCGCCTTGGCGGCCACGTCGACGGAGGACTCGCGGGTGCGGCGGATGCCGAGGATGCTGATGAACAGCGAGGCGAAGATGGTCTGGAAGCTCATGATGAACGCCGTGGCGGAGGGCACGACGATGCGCAGCGACTCGCGCGGGTTGAGCTCCCCGAAGCTGCGCACCTGCCAGTGGACCAGCGACATCACCAGGCCCACCAGACCCGCCAGCGCCAGCAGGCCGCCGGCGATGAGCCCCTTCTCCAGGCTCACGAGGTCGATGATCCTGCGGATGCGCGGCGACTCGGGCAGGAAGCCCTCCTCGGCGGCGTACACCTTCGTGAAGAGCGCGAACAGCGCCGCCTGGAAGCCGATCACGACCAGCGCGGACGTGCCCACCAGCGTGTCGACGTCGAACGCCAGCTCGCCGATCTCGACCGGCCCGAACGTCAGCGCCGTGCCGGCCACCAGGCCGATGGCCATCATCAGCACGCCGGGGTAGAAGAACAGCCATTTGGGGCTGTACAGGAGCAGGAAACGCAGGTGGCGCCAGCCGTCGCGCCAGGAGCGCAGGTGGGGCGGGCGGGAGCGGCCGTCGGGCGAGAGCGTCGTCGGCACCTCGCGGACGTCGAGCCCCGCGAGCGTCGAGCGCACCACCATCTCGGAGGCGAACTCCATGCCGCCGGTCTGCAGCTGCAGCCGCAGGATCGCCTCGCGCCGGAAACCCCGCAGGCCGCAGTGGAAGTCACCGATCGCCGACGGGAAGAACAACCTGCCGACGAACGACAGCACCGGGTTGCCGAGGTAGCGGTGGAGCGGGGGCATGGCGCCCGGCGCGATGCCGCCCTTGAAACGGTTGCCCATCACCAGGTCGGCGCCGTCGCGCAGCTGCTCGACGAACGGCAGCAGGGCGGTGAAGTCGTAGGAGTCGTCGGCGTCGCCCATGATGACGAACTTGCCGCGGGCGGCCCTGATGCCGCCCATGAGCGCGTTGCCGTAACCCTTCTCGGCGACGTGGACCACGCGGGCGCCGGCGTCACGGGCCAGCTGCTGCGAGCCGTCCGTGCTGCCGTTGTCGGCGATCAGCACCTCGCCCTCGATGCCGTGCTCCGCCATGCACGCCAATGCCTTGCGCACACAGACTTCCACGGTCTCCGCCTCGTTGAGGCAGGGCATGACCACCGTCAGTTCCACGTGTCTACCCTTCAGTTAAGGCTCTTCCAGAAGACCATGATGCCCCGAACGCGACCATGCTCGGGCACGGACCTGGAAACGACTGGCATTCTTTACAGCATGGTGAGCGTCGCGGAGATTACCCCTGTGGACCCCTCCGCTCCTGGCTGGGCGGCTCGTCTGCTGGCCCTTCTGCGCAGGCATCAGGTGTTCGCCGCGGCCTTCGGCGTGGGCGCCGTGCTGCGGCTCGTGACCATGCTGGGCTACGGCCCCGCCATGTGGTTCAACGACTCCTACGAGTACGTCTCGGTGGCGCTGCACCCGAGACCCCACCCGATCAGGCCCGACGGCTACAGCTTCTGGCTGATGCTGCTCCAGCCCTTCCACAGTTTCACCCTGGTGGTCTTCACCCAGCATCTGATGGGGCTGGCCACGGCGGCGCTCATCTACGCCCTGCTGCGCATCAAGTTCCGGCTGCCCAAGTGGGGCGCCACGCTGGCGGCGGCGCCGGTGCTGTTCGACGCCTACCAGATGCAGCTGGAGCAGCTGGTGATGTCCGACACACTGTTCATGCTGCTCGTGGTGGGCGTCATCACGCTGGTGCTGTGGAAACGGCGGCTGACGTGGAAGGCGGGCGCGGTCATCGGCCTGCTGCTGGCGCTGACCTGGCTGACGCGCTCGATCGGCCTGCCGATCCTCGCGCTCGTGGTGCTCTACCTCCTGGTCAAGCGGGCGGGCTGGCGGCCTGTCACGGCGGTCCTGACCGCCTGCGCGATCCCGGTGCTGGCCTACATGGGGTGGTTCGCCTCGGCGTACGGCAAGTTCGCGATGACCAACAGCGACGGCCTCATCCTGTACATGCGCACGGCCATCTTCGCCGACTGCAACAAGATGGACATCGACAAGTACCGCGAGGTCGAGCTCCTTCTGCTGTGCATCAACGACCCCGTCGACCAGCGCAAGGACTACGCCCAGTGGTACTTGTGGGGTCAGGGGAACGGCGACGGCACCGGCACCGGCGAGGTGCTGCACCGGTGGGGCACCAACAAGAAGTGGAGCGAGATCACCAACGAGGCGGCCAGCGCGTTCGCCACGCGGGCGATCCTGTCGCAGCCCGGCGACTACCTGCAGGTGGTGGCGCGCGACTTCCTGCGCTCGTTCCACTGGTCGCGGCCGCGGTTCCCGGACGAGTCGACGTACAACATGTACGAGTTCAAGCCGTACGTCCAGATCGACGAGAACGGCCAGCCCAAGCGGCTGCCGAAGTGGTCGTCGTACGCGGGCGGCCGCACCGACACCGACGCGTTCGCCTACGAGCAGGGCCCGCCGGAGACGCGCATCGTGCATCCGTGGGCCGACATCATGGCCGGCTACCAGAAGGTCTTCTACCTGCGCGGCATCATGCTCGGCGGCATCCTGCTGATCGGCCTGTACGGCGTGGTGGTGCGCTGGCGGACGTTCGGCGGGCCGGTGGTGCTGCCCTGGCTGGGCTCGGTCGGGCTGCTGCTGGCCCCGGCGGCGACGGCGGAGTTCGACTACCGCTACGTGCTGCCGGCCGTGCCGCTGGCCTGCATCGCGGCGGCGATCACGCTGCGCCGGGGCGTCACCTGGGGGCGGAGGTCACCCAGGAGGAGAAAAGCATCCGGGTCGACCACTGTGCGCGCGTGATGGTCTCGGCGGTCAGCACGGGATGGAGCCACCCGAAGTTCACCAGCACGACCAGCGCGAACGCCCCCACCGCGGCCGCGCCGAACGCCCGCCGGTCGGGCGGCGCGGCCGCCCTGCCGAGCAGGAGCCCGGCCGCGAGCACGACCGCCAGCACCATGAACGGCACGACGGGGATCATGTAGAAGAGGTACATCGTGCGGTTGTCGGCGACGGCGTAGTAGAACCACGGCAGCCAGCCGGCCGCGGACGCGAGCAGCACGGCTCCGGCCCGCCAGTCGCGGGTGGCCGCGTACCAGGCGACGAGGGCGACGATCGCGAGCAGGGAGCCGTACCAGAGGGCGGGGGTGCCGACGCCGAGCACGGCCTGTGCGCACTTGTCGGCGCCGCAGGCCGACGGCGGCAGGTCGGAGGGGAAGTGGAAGGAGACCGGCCGTAACAGCAGCGGCCACTGCCACGGCTCCGACATGTACGGGTGGTACTCCTCCAGGCCGCTGTGGTAGCCGAGCACGTCGAGGTGGTAGCGCACCCACGACCGCAGCGAGTCGAACACGAAGAACGCCGGCCCTGACGACGTGGCACGCTCCCAGTCGCGCCCCCACCCGCCGGCGGTGGCGAACCAGCCGGTCCACGACGCCAGATAGGCCGCCGCGGGCACCAGCGCCAGCGCCCCCGCCGCGCCGGGCACGTCGTACACCCAAGCCCTCCGGTACGGCCGCCGCAGCCCCAGCGCCCGCCGGGCGCCCATGTCCCACATCACGCTCAGGACGGCGAACGCCAGCAGGAAGAAGATCCCCGACCACTTGACCGCGCACGCGGCCCCCAGGCAGGCCCCGGCGGCCAGCCGCCACGGCCGTGACCCGAGCCGCGGGCCCCGCTCGGTGACGGGAGAGCCGTCGTACCGGGCGGCCAGCCGGCCGCGTGCCCAGTCGCGGTCGGCCACCAGGCAGGCGAACCCGGCCAGTACCCAGAACATCAGGAAGATGTCGAGCAGCGCCGTACGCGACAGCACGAGGTGCAGGCCGTCGAGGGCCAGCAGCAGCCCGGCCAGGCAGCCGAGCAGCGTGGAGCGGGTCATCCGCCGCGCCACCCTGGCCATGATGAGGATCGACAGCGTGCCGGCCAGCGCCGCGGCGAAACGCCAGCCGAACGGGGTCATCCCGAACAGCCACTCCCCCGCGCCGATCATCCACTTGCCGAGCGGCGGATGGGCGACGAAGGAGGCGCAGTCGCTCTGCTGGGCGCACTCACGGAAGACGTCGAGGTTCCCGGCGAGGATGCGCCGGTCGGCCACGGGGTCGTCGGCGTCACCCAGCATGGCCCGCTCGACGCCGTGGACCAGCAGCGAGTACGCGTCCTTCATGTAGTACGTCTCGTCGAACACCACGGCCCTGGGCTCACCGAGCCGGACGAATCTCAGGACGCCGCCGAAGAGCGCGACCAGCAGCGGCCCGGCCCAGCCCAGCAGCGGCGAACCCGGCAGGGGCGGGACCAGCCGCCGCGCCGAATCCGCCCGGTTGCCCACGATGCGCACCCTATGGCGTGGTGGATCTCCTGTGAACCAGGTCGTACAGCTCCCGTTTGGGGATGCCGGCGTCCTTGGCCACGTCGGCGATGGCGAGCTTGCGCTGCTCGCCCTCGGCCACCCTGCGGTCGACCTCCGCGACCAGCGCGGCGGGGTCGTGCTCGGCGGCGCCCGCCACGTAGCCGGCCACCACGATCGTGATCTCGCCCTTGACGCCCCCGGCCGCCCATTCGGCCAGCTCGCCGAGCCCGCCCCGGCGGACCTCCTCGTACGTCTTGGTCAGCTCGCGGCACACCGCGGCCGGCCGGTCGGGGCCGAACGCCTCGGCCATCGCCGCCAGCGAGTCGGCCAGCCGGTGCGGCGCCTCGAAGAAGACCATCGTCCGCTCCTCCCGCGCGAGACCGGCCAGGCGGCGGGCCCGGTCGCCCGTCTTGCGCGGCGGGAAGCCCTCGAAGCAGAACCGGTCGCTGGCCAGCCCCGACACGGCCAGCGCCGTCGTGACGGCGCTCGGCCCCGGCAGCGCGGTGACCGTGACGCCGGCCTCGATCGCGAGGTGCGTCAGGCGGTAGCCGGGGTCGGAGACGCCCGGCATGCCCGCGTCGGTGATCACCACGACCGTGCGGCCCTCCTTGAGGGTCTCGACGAGCTCCTGGGCGCGGGCGGCTTCGTTCTGGTCGTAGTACGAGACCACCCGGCCGGTGATCTCGACGCCCAGGTCGGCGGCGAGCCTGCGCAGCCGGCGGGTGTCCTCGGCGGCCACGACGTCGGCGCCCGCCAGCACCTCCCGTAGTCGCGGCGAGACGTCGCCCGCCTGGCCTATGGGGGCTCCTGCCAGCACCAACCTGCCGTTCCCAGTCACCCGACCATTGTGGCAGGGCATCCCGATTGGACCGTGTTTCTTGGGTAACCACCACTCTGGGGCCCGTACGATGGCCAAGTGGCGGTGACCGACTCTTCGTACCAGGCATACGAGAGCCCGGGCGACGGCGAGGGCCGTCCTCAGGCCCGGTCCGTACGCGATCGGATGGTGCCCCCCATGCGCGGCAGCGTGATGTGGGGATGGGTGGGGCCGCTGCTCGTGACGTTGTTCGGCGGGATTCTGCGGTTCGTCCAGCTCGGCCATCCCAAGGCCGTGGTCTTCGACGAGACGTACTACATGAAGGACGCCTACTCCCTGATCAACTGGGGGGTCGAGCGGGTCACGGTCAAGGACGCCGACAAGGCGATCATCGCCGGCAAGACCGACATCTGGCAGTCGTGCGCGCCCGACGCCCTCGACAAGTGCGCCTCCTACGTCGTGCACCCGCCGCTCGGCAAGTGGATGATCGGCGCGGGCGAGTGGTTGTTCGGGCTCAACCCGTTCGGCTGGCGCGTCGCCGCGGCGGTGATCGGCACGCTGTCGATCCTCATCCTGGCCAGGGTCGCCCGCCGGATGACCCGCTCGACGCTGCTCGGCTGCTTCGCCGGGCTGCTGCTGGCCCTCGACGGCCTCCACTACGTGCTCTCCCGCACGGCGCTGCTCGACATCTTCCTGATGTTCTGGGTGCTGGCCGCGTTCGCCTGCCTGGTGGCCGACCGCGACCGGGCGCGCGAGAAGCTGGCCGCGTGGTACGAGAGCTCGCCCGCCTCACCACAGGGCCCGGGGCTGGGCGTCCGGTGGTGGCGGATCGGGGCCGGGGTGTGCCTGGCGTTCGCGATGTCGGTCAAGTGGTCGGGGCTGGCGTTCGCGGTCGCGTTCGCGATCATGTCGCTGATGTGGGACTTCGGCGCCCGTCGTGCCGTGGGGCTGCGCCAGCCGTACGTCGGGGCGTTCAACAAGGACGTGCCGCAGGGGCTGGTGGCGTTCGCGGTGGTGCCGTTCGTGGCGTACATGGCCACCTGGGCAGGCTGGTTCGCCAACGCCACCGGCTACGGGCGCAACTGGGATCGCGCCACCTCCGCCGACAACCCGCTGTTCTTCCTGTTCGACTCGATGCGGTCGTGGATCCACTACCAGTGGCAGGTCTTCACCTTCCACAGCGACCTGGTGACCTCCCACCCGTACATGTCCGAGCCGTGGCAGTGGCCGCTGCTGCTGCGCCCGGTGGCCTTCTACTACGAGGGCAGGCAGAACGCCTGCGGCGTCAAGGACTGCTCCGAGGCGGTGCTCGGGGTGGGCACGCCGGTGATCTGGTTCGGCGCGGTGGCCGCGCTGGTGGCGCTGATCGTGTGGTACTTCTCCTCGCGCGACTGGCGGGCCGGGGCCGTGCTGCTGGCGTACGCGATGGGGTGGCTGCCGTGGTTCTACTTCGCCATCGCCGACAACCGCACGATGTTCCTGTTCTACGCGATCCCGATGGTGCCGTTCATGGTGCTGGCGATCACGTTGTGCGCCGGGTTGCTGATCGGGCCGTCGGTCGGCACGGCGGCCGGTACGGTGCCGGTGCGGCGGACGATCGGGGCCGCCGCCGTCGGCGCCTTCGCGCTGCTCGCGCTGATCAACTTCTGGTGGCTGCACCCGATCCTGTCGGGCGAACTCCTCCCCTACACCGAGTGGAAGGCCCGCATGCTCTTCGAGAAACAATGGATCTGACCGTCCCGCAGTCCGATCATTAACCGCTTCTCGGAGTAATAGCTGTGCAAGACCCGATTCGCACTAGATTCGGTCATCGTCAGGCCCGGGGTCGATACGGCAAACTTCGAGGCATGAGTGCACCGGATGTCACCGCCCTGCTCGCCGAGTTGGAGCGCTCTCAACCGGACATGGCCGAAGAGGCCAGGACCGCCGTGGAATGGCTGACGGGCGGGGAACCGCTGGAGACGGTGACCCAGCTCGACGTCTGCGAGTTCCTCTGGTACACCCTGCCGATCAAGGTGGGTCCGCTCAACCACGAGCGGCTGGCACGCTCCCTCGGCCGGCTGCTCCAGCTCGGTGGCATGGAGCGGTACGCCGCCCTGTGCGACTCCCCGACCACCATGCAGATCCTGCGCACCTACCAGCAGGAGGGCGAGGAGGCCGGCACCAGCGCCTACCAGCAGGCGCTGGAGGCCACCGGCGTGCTCCCGCCCGACGTGCCGGAGCTGCAGTGGAGCATGATCATGGGCCCGGAGGAGCTGGGCGCCCACCTGGCCTGCTCCGCCGCGCTCGAGCTGGCCATCGTGGCCGGCGAGACGATCGAACGCGCCACGCTGACCCGCCGCTGGCTCACCGAGCCGCGCGCCGAGCTGGGCGGCGACAGCTGGCTCAACCGGGTGCACGGCGAGCGGCTCAACCGCTGGGTGCTGGGGCGCGGCCCGGCGCGGCGGGAGCTGGCGCAGCCGTTCGAGGTGCGGCTGCACGCGCCCGTGCCGGCGCAGCCGCTGCCCACGCTGCACCGGCTGCTGTCCGTGGCCGCCTCGGGCGAGACGCTGCCGCTGCGTCTCGCGCTCTCACCGGAGGCGCTGCGGCTGCGTGACCTGGCCGAACGCGAGCTGGGCGCGATCCGCCGCGACGGCGCCCGGCTGGCCATCACCGACTACGGCATGCGGCTGCTGCGCTCGAAGGAGGCCATGTGGTCGGCGGTCACCCGGCTGCTGCTGGCCAGGGGTGAGCACGAGTTCGAGGTGGCGGCCAGGGAGGCCGCGCTGATGTTGCTGGCCGACGGCACGCTCATGTCGCCCGCCCGGCTGCGCGAGCGGGTGGCCGAGGTGGTGGGCGGTGAGGGCTGGCATCCGGCGACCGGTCTCGACGACGTGGCCCGGCCGGTGGACGACCTGGTCACCCAGCTCACGGCGCTGGGGCTGGCGTTCGGCGACGAGCTGGCGGTGCGGATGGACCGGCCGGGGCAGCTCGCGGCCCTGGCGGCGCTGCGCGCCCACGCCCTGCGCCCGCGCAAGTACGTCAGCTCCGCGTGACGGGCACGCGGCGTACGGCGTGTTTGAACTCCGGGCACTCGACCAGCGGGTCGTGCTCGCAGACGGCGGCGTGGCGCAGGCTGTCGCGCAGGCGGGTGAGCTGGTCGACCCGCTCGGCCACCTCGCGCTCCTTGCCGGCCAGGCGGGCGCGCAGCTCGGTGTCGGACGGCCGCGCGCGCAGGAGCTCGGCGATCTCGGAGAGGGTGAAGCCGGCGTCGCGGGCGCAGCAGATCAGGTCCAGGCGCTCCAGCGTCTGGGGGCGGTAGGCGCGGCGCAGCCCGTTGCGGCCCTCGGCCTGGATGAGGCCCTTGCGCTCGTAGAACCGCAGCGCGGACGCGGCCAGGCCGCTGCGCCTGGCCACCTCGCCGATGTCGATCAACGTGTCGTCCACTGGGCTCCTTGACTTGAACCGCACTTCAAGTCAAGGAGTGTAGCCGCATCTGGGGCCCGCGACCCCGGGGATCTAAGTGAATACTGCGGGTAGTTACGATTGCGGTGAAATTGCTCTACGTCGGAGGGGGCCGATCATGGAGCTGTTCCCGGCCATGCCGCTCGCGGAGTGGACGGAGGCGAAGGAGACCTTCCACAGATTCGCGCAGATCGTGGGGAAGATCCGTCTCTCGTCCAGCAACCGGCGTAACCACTGGTGGCAGGTCCCGTTCCACCCGACGGGACGGGGGCTCACCACCCGTCCGATGGGCGGGCTGGACGAGCAACCGCTGTTCTGCATCGACTTCGACCTCATCCGCCACCGCCTGGTGGTCGACGTGCTCGACGGGCGCAGCGCGGAGTTCAGCCTGATCGGCCGGTCGGTCGCGTCGTTCCACGACCGGCTGTTCGAGACGCTGGCCGGTCTGGGGATCCGGCCGGAGATCTGGGCCGTGCCGTTCGACCTGGACGACGACACGCCGTTCCCCGAGGACACCCTGCACGCGCGCTACGACCCGATGCTGATCAACCGGTACTGGCGGGTCCTGTCGCAGGTGGTGCAGCTGCTCGACCGGTTCGCCGCCGACTTCGCCGGCAAGACCAGCCCGGTGCACCACTACTGGCACACCTTCGACATCGCCGTCACGCGGTTCACCGGGCGGGTGGCGAAGGTCTCACCGGACACCGACCCGGTCACCCGGGAGGCGTACAGCTGGGAGGTGATCAGCTCGGGCTTCTGGTTCGGCGACAGGGAACGGCCGTGGCCGGCGTTCTACTCCTACACCGCGCCGGAGCCGGAGGGCCTGGAACGCGAGCCGCTGCGGCCGGCCGAGGCCGAGTGGATCCCGGCCAGGGGCAGCCACCTGGCCGTCCTGCGTTACGACGACGTCCGGGCCATGGACGACCCCGTGGGGGCGGTGCTGGAGTTCCTGGACAGCGCCTACCAGGCGGGGGCCCGGCTCACCGGGCTCGACACCGAGGTGCTGGCCTCGCCCGGAGGAATCACGGACCCGTACTACGGGAAGGTGTGAACGCAGAACGCCCGCCCTCTGGTGGGAGGGCGGGCGTTCCACACGTGCGTACCGGTGTGCAGGTCGCCTCTCGGCGAAAGGCACAACGCGGCTCCAGCCGAACGGTATTCCGCGAAGGCAATAGGTGAGGCCCGGGGACACTGGACACACCGGCCACGATGTATGTAACCACACCCGCCCGGGAGTCATTCCCCGCCCGCCCGGATTATTTTCCGCGTGTCGCCGGGCGGTGCGGGCTGATGCGCCGTGCAGGAAGAGGTCGACCAGTTCGGCGGGGGTGAGAGGGGTGGGGCCTCGGCCGGCGGCCATGGTGAGGAACTGGAAGGCCTCGGCGAGGCGGTCGGGGCCAAGCCGGAGGGCGTCGCGTTCGGGCTCGAACAGGCCGGCCAGGACCTCACGGGTGGCGGCCGTCGACGCCTCACGGCCGTTGACTTGCCCTGGCGCGGAGGTAGCGCTGCTGGGGCAGGGTCATGGCGCGGCGGGCCGCCTCCTCGTACGCCTCCCGGGCGGCCGCGTGGTCGCCGGACCTCTCCAGCAGGTGGGCGCGTACGGCGTGCAGGCGGTGGTCGTCGGCGATGCGGGTGTCGTGCCGGAGGCGTTCCAGCCGGGCGAGCCCGGCCGCCGGGCCGCGGGACATGGCGACGGCGACGGCGTGGTTCAGCGCGACCACCGGGTTGTCGGACATGTCCATCAGCCGCTCGTACAGCGCCGTGATCTGCGGCCAGTCGGTCTCCTCGGCGGTCGGAGCCTCGTCGTGCAGCGCCGCGATGGCCGCCTGCAGCTGGTACGGGCCCGGCCGGCCCCGCGACAGCGCGGCGGTGACGAGGTTGACGCCCTCGGCGACGAAGGCGGCGTTCCACCGGCTCCTGTCCTGCTCGGCCATGGGGACGAGCGCGCCGTCGGGCCCCGTGCGCGCCGGGCGGCGGGCGTCGGTGAGCAGCATGAGGGCCAGCAGGCCCGCCACCTCGGGGTCGTCGGGCAGCAGCCGGTGCACGATACGCGTCAGCCGGATCGCCTCGGCCGTCAGCTCCGCGCGGTGCAGGCTCGGCCCGGACGTGCTGGCGTACCCCTCGTTGAAGATCAGGTAGAGCACGTGCAGCACGGCGCCCAGCCGCCGCTCGCGCTCCGGGCCGTGGGGCAGCCGGAACGGCACCCCGCTGTCCTTGACGCGCTGCTTGGCCCGGGTGATGCGGCGCGTCATGGTGGCCTCGGGCACCAGGAACGCGCGGGCGACCTCCGCCGTGGTCAGGCCGCCGACCGCGCGCAGCGTGAGCGCGATCTGCGAGGCCGGCGACAGCGACGGGTGGCAGCACAGGAACAGCAGGATGAGCGTGTCGTCGGAGTCGGCGGGCGGGCGGTCGGCCGCGGGCGCCCACGGGTCCGGCGTCCAGCCGGCGACGACCTCTTCGCGGCGGCGGCGCGCCTGCTCACTGCGGAGCAGGTCGGTCAGCCGCCGCGCGGCGACGGTGATCAGCCAGGCGCGCGGTTCGGCCGGCACGCCCTGCTTCGGCCACTGGGTGGCAGCGGCGAGCAGCGCCTCCTGGACGGCGTCCTCGGCGAGGGCGAAGTGTCCGTAGCGGCGCACGACCGCGCCGAGGGCCTGCGGCGCCAGCTCGCGCAGCAGGTCCTCCGGCACGGACGGGGGCACGGCGCTCAGAACCCAAGGTCCTGGCTGGACTCGACGACGGGCCTGATGTCGGCGTAGGCGTCGCCGTAGACGCCGGGCGGGTGCGGGCACTCGCCGAGGCGGCCGGCGATCTCGGTGGCGCGGTCGAAGCTCTCGCACTCGACGATCCAGTAGCCGGCCAGGACCTCCTGCGTCTCGGCGTACGGTCCGTCGGTGACGAACGGCTGCCCGTCGCGGGCGCCGACCCTCCTGGTGTGCACGGGCGCGGCCAGCCCACGTGTCTCGACCAGCTCGCCCGACTCCTCCAGCTCCTGGTTGAACCGCACCATGAACTGGTGCATGGCCGCCACGTCCTCGGACGCCCAACCGTCCTGGCCGTCGGCGTCCTTGCCGGACAGGGCGTCGTAGTCGTGCTGGGAGCCGTACGAGAGGATCATGTACTTCACGGTGTCGACCTTTCCTCGGGTGTGTCTTCGCCGGGGACGTCGGAGCCGGGGCCGCCTACCGGACACCGTCTCACACACTCCGCGCGATGGGGCACCATCGAAGACGTGCCATACGCGACCGCCTCCGACGGAGTGAAGCTGTCCTACCAGGTCCGCGGCGACGGGCCGCCGCTCGTGCTGCTGCAGGGGCAGGCCAACGACCACCACTGGTGGGACCCGGTACGCGCGGACTTCGAGGGGGCGTACCGGACCATCACCTTCGATTATCGCGGCACGGGCGACAGCGACAAGCCGGACGAGCCGTACACGACGCGCGGGTTCGCCGACGACGTGGTGGCGGTGCTGGACGAGCTGGGGGTGCGGCGGGCCCACGTGTACGGCACGTCGATGGGCGGGCGGGTGGCCCAGTGGCTGGCGGCCGACCAGGCCGGCCGGGTCGGCGCGCTGGTGCTCGGGTGCAGCTCGCCGGGCGGCGCCCACGGGTTCGAGCGGAGCGACGAGGTGCGCCGGTCGCTGGCTCAGCCGGACCGGGCGGCGGCGACGCGGGCGCTGCTGGAGCTGATGTACACCCCGGCGTGGCTGGCCGCGCATCCGGGGCCCTACCACACGGTGGGCGACCCGCGGATGCCCGCCTACGCCCGCCGCCGTCACCTGGCCGCGAGCGCGGGCCACGACAGCTGGGCCGCGCTGCCCGCCGTCACCGCGCCCACGCTGGTCGTCCACGGCACCGACGACGTCTTCAACCCCGCGGCGAACGCCCCGCTGCTGGCCGAGCGCATCCCCGGCGCCTCGCTGCGGATGATCGACGGGGCCAGGCACGCGTACTTCGAGGAGTTCCGCGAGGTGGCGAGCCCGCTGGTGCTGGAGTTCCTGGCCGGCGTCAGCTCCAGCGGCGCGCGAGTTCCCTGAGGTCGGGCGCCGTGACGTGCGGAGTGCTCATCACCTCGGGGTACGCCGTGCCGCGCCGGTCCAGGTACGCCCCGATCAGGCCCGCGCGCTGGGCGCCGTCGATGTCCCACGGGTGCACGGCGACCAGGGCCGCCTGCTCCGGGCGCACGCCGGCCCGCGCGACGGCGTACTCGTAGGCCGCCCTGGCGGGCTTCCACACGCGCGGGCCGCTCACGTCGAGCGTGGCCTCGACCAGGTCGAGCAGGCCCTCGCGGCGCAGGATGCCCTGGGTCATGGCGGCGGCGCCGTTCGTCATGGTGAACAGGCGGATCCCGGCGGCGCGCAACATGCGCATGCCGTCGGGGATGTCGGGGTGCACCCGCAGCTCCGTGAACGCGCCGAGGATGTGCTCGGCCTCCTTCTCCTGCAGGCCCATGCCTTTGAGGACGTCGTTCGCGACCCGGGCGAAGTCGGCGTAGCCGCCTGCCGCGGTCAGGGCGATGCCGTCGCGCAGCACGCCGGCGAACCAGGTGTCCAGCCGGCCGGCGGGCAGGCCGGCCTGCTCGAACGCGGCGCGCAGCGGCTCCATGTCGGTGAGCGTCTCGTTCACGTCGAAGATCACGACGTGCGGTCTGGTGTCCATGGTCGTCTCCTCAGGGTGCGGTGCAGCGAAGGGCGTCGAGTGCGGCCGTGACGCCGCGGCGCAGGGCGGCGGCCTCGGCGCCGGCGCGGGAGCGGACGTTCACGCCGTAGGCGAGCAGGGTGAGCGACTCGGCGGTGGCGTCGAGGTCGAGGCCGGGGCGGAGGTGGTCGCCGGCCGTCTCCAGGGCGGCGCGCAGGGCGGCGCGGAGCATGCCGTGGTGGCGGTCGAGCAGGTCGCGCACCTGCGGGTCGGCGGGCTCGGCGTGGGCGTTGGCGGCCATGCAGCCCCAGCGGGCGTAGTCCCCGGTGCACCTGGCCTCGATCAGGGCGTCGAAGAACGCGGCGACGGCGGGCAGGCCGCGACCGTCGTCCGTCAGGGTGCGGAACATCGGCTCGGAACGCCGCTCGACGTAGCGGCGCAGGGCTTTGACATAGAGGTCCTGCTTACCGCCGTAGGTGGCGTACAGGCTGGAACGGCTCAACCCGGTGGCGGCGACGACCTCGGCGATGCCGGTGGTGGCCGCGCCGCACCGCCAGAACAGGCGCTCGACCTGCTCCAGCACCGCGTCGGGATCGAAGTGCTTGACGTCCGGCAACGCTGCCCTCGCAATCTTGGAATGCCTATTCCAAGATAGCAGGCTCTAGGGTGGTCGGCATGCGGGCCCACGACGTCGACGGCACCCAGCTCGCCGTCGTCACCCCGGCCTCCGGCGGGTTCCCCCGGCACAGCCACGACGAGTACGTCATCAGCGTCAACCTCCGCGGGCGCGAGCGAGTGCGGCTGGATCGGGCGTCGTTCGACGTCGACCTGGACGAGGTGACCGTCTACCACCCCGGACAAGTCCAGTCCTGCACCACGAGCACCCCGGCGGGGACCGCGTACACCTGCGTCAGCTGGTACGTCCCACCCGCGGTGCTCGGGTCGCTCACCGGGGGCGCGCCGCCCGTCTTCGACCGTCCGGTGGTCCGCGACGCCCGCCTCCGTGCCGCACTGCTGCGCGCCGCCCGCGATCTCGCCGGGGACCCGGGCGAGGTCGCGCTCGGCGAGGTGGCGCTGGCCGGGGAGCGGCTGACGGTGATGCTGCTGCGGCTGCTCGACCTCGCCTCCCCCGCCCGGCGGGCATCGCGCGGCCCGGCGCCGGGGGACGCCAGGATCGCGGGCGTGCTGGAGCGGCTGCGCGCCGACCTGTCCAGGGCGCCGCGGCTGGCCGAGCTCGCCGACGCCGCCGGGATGTCCCGCGAGCACCTCGTACGCTCCTTCACCAGGGCCACCGGCTGCCCGCCGTACGCGTGGCATCTGCAGGCCCGTCTGGCCGAGGGCCGCCGGCGGCTGCGCGCGGGGGCGCGGGTGGCGGACGTGGCGCACGACCTGGGGTTCGCCGACCAGGCCCACTTCCACCGGCACTTCACCGCCGCGTACGCCGTCACGCCGGGCCGCTACCGCTCCGCCGCCGACGTCAACATCTGACAAGACCACGCGGGGGCCCGGACACCACAGTGGACGCCATGTCGGAGATCTTCGTGCTGGCCCTCTGGATCGGGCTGCTGTTCAACGCGGCGCCGGGCGCGGTGTTCAGCGAGTCGTTGCGCAGGGGCGTACGGGGCGGGTTCGGCCCGGCGTTCGCGGTGCAGGTGGGGTCGCTGGCGGGCGACGCCGTGTGGGCGCTGCTCGGGCTGGCGGGCGTCGGGGCGTTGTTCACCGTCCCGGTCCTCCGCGTGCCCCTGACGGCCGGCGGCTGCCTCCTGCTCGCCTGGCTCGGCCTGACCGCCCTCCGTGACGCTGTCTCCCCCAGGACCGCCCCCGCGAGCACGGACGCACCCGCGAACGGGGGCGCCCTCGCCGTCGGGGCCGCCATGTCGCTGGGCAACCCCTGGAACGTCGTCTACTGGTCGGGCGCGGCCGGGGCGGTCAGCGCCGTGCTCGGGGAGGACGCGGGGCCGGCGAGCCTGGCCGTCTTCTTCGCCGGGTTCATGACGTCGTCGCTGGCCTGGTGTTTCGTCGCGGCCGGGCTCATCGCGCTGCTGCGCCGGGCGTTGCCGCCGCCGGGCGTACGGGTGCTGGAGGCGGCCTGCGGGCTCGCGTTGCTCGTCTTCGCCGCGCTGCTGGCCGCCCGCCTCCTGCCCGGCGGTTCCTGACCGTCCCCGACGGTAAATGGGTGGTGGCCGCTCGGCCGCCACGGCTACGGTAGGCGCAGGTCAGCGAGCGGACAAGGCATGGTGATGGCGTCCCGGGCGCCTCGGCGCACCCTGTCCGCCCGCCGGCCACGCGAACCCGCGGCTCTCCCGTACCGGAATCGACCGACGGCGAGGCGATGGTCGCCAGGGGCACCGTCCAAACCCCCGACGAGCCGCGGGTTCGTCCCTCAGCGGTCCGCGAAGCGGTCGATGGCCGAGAAGATCGCCTTCCTGAACGCCTCGCTGCCGGTGTGTCCCGAGTCCTCCACGACGACCAGCTCGGCGTCCGGCCACGCCTGGGCCAGCTCCCAGGCGGTCCGGACCGGGCCGCCCATGTCCTGACGGCCGTGGATCAGCACGCCCGGGATGCCCGCCAGCCTGCCGGCGTCGCGCAGCAGCACGCCCTCCTCCAGCCAGGCGGCGTTGGAGAAGTAGTGGGAGCAGATCCGGGTCAGCGCCATGACGCCGTCGGCGGGCCGGTCGCTGTAGGCGTTCGGCTTGCCGTTGACCTCCAGGGAGATGACCGCGTCCTCCCAGGTCACCCAGTCGACGGCGGCTTTCTCGCGCACCTTCGGATCGGGGTCGGACAGCAGCCGCGCGTACGCCTTCAGCAGGTCGCCGTCGCGGTCGGCCTCGGGCACGCCGCGGCGGAAGCGGTCCCACGCCTCGGGGAAGAACCGCCCGACGCCGCGATAGAGCCAGTCGATCTCGGAGCGGCGGGTCATCGTGACCGCCGGGATGATGATCTCCGACACCCGTTCCGGATGGGTCTCGGCGTAGGCCAGGATCAGCGTCGAGCCCCACGACCCGCCGTACAGCAGCCACTTGTCGATGCCGAGGTGCTCACGCAGCAGCTCCATGTCGGCGACCAGGTGGTGGGTGGTGTTGGCGCTGAGGTCGGTCGCCGGGTCGGCGGCGTGCGGGCGGCTGCGCCCGCAGTTGCGCTGGTCGAACAGGACGGTGCGGAAACGTTCCGGGTCGAACGTGCGGCGCGCGTTGATCGAGCAGCCTGACCCGGGGCCTCCGTGGACGATCGCCACGGGCTTGCCGTCGGGGTTGCCGCAGACCTCCCAGTAGACGAGGTTGCCGTCGCCGACGTCGAGCATGCCGTGGTCATGAGGTTCGACAGGGGGACGCAAAGGAGGCTCCTCTCAAATGTAACAGCGCTTGAATATAGCGCTGTCACTCCAGCGACTTGAGCTCCTCCAGGTAGTCGGCCAGCGGGTCGAGGCCCATGTCCGCGCGCCGCTGGTCCACCTGCGCCTCGTTCTCGATCTGCGTGCGCGGGCGCCACTCTCCCTCAGGCGTGGTCTCCCACTGCGTGCCGTACACCTGCGGCTTTCGCTCCGCCACCCGCACCCGGTCGACCAGGTACGCCAGCTCCGACCGGTCGGCGTCGCCCTTCTCCACCGCCTGCCGCATCAGCTCCAGGCCGCGCCGCTGCAGGTCGAGGTCGCGGTCGGCGTGCTGGACGAGCGCCCAGGCGGCCTGCGCCCCGTCCTTGCCGACCATGGCGTACCCCGGCCAGCCGTGCTCGTCGAGGATCTGACGCATGCGCTCGGTGTTGGTCTTCTCCACGCGATCCCAGTCCTCCTGGGACGCCTCCAGTGTGCGGATCTCCTGGTCCGCCTTGAGCATCCGCAGCAGTTCGGCCCGCAGCTCCGGGTTGTGCGGGGAGTCGTCGCCACAGGCGGCGACCAGCGTCAACGCGGCCAGCAGGCCGGCGAGCAGCGCCCGCATGACGTCACGCCACCTTGGTGTGCGGGACGCTCCAGGTGTTGCACGACCCGGGATCGGCCGTGGAGAATCCGCGCTTCACCCAGTGACGGATGGTGGCCGGCTTACCGTACGACTCCTTCTCGCCCACGCTGTCGAGGAGGTCCACGAGGTGGTTCCAGTCCTTCGCGGTCCTGCCCTCCAGCGGCCACACACTCTTGAGGAAGGCGGCAGCCAGGCAGTTGGCCTGCAGGGTGCTGCGGCGGATCTGCTCCTGCAGCTCGGCCTTCTTGCCGTAGGGCAATTTCTCGAAGGCGGGGCCGATTTCGACGAGTTCCTGCACGTGATAGGCGTACACGTAGGAGGCCATGTCGAAAAGCCACAGGTCATCGGGTTCGCTGAGCCACTCGCGCCCCATCTGGACGGCGATGGTGCCGTTGTCGGAGCAATACCAGGCCTGCGAATCCTCCTTTCCGATGTCCATGCCGCAGTACTTCTTCGGAATCCGGGTCATGTGCCGTACCTTCACCTTCTCGTACGGCAGGCCGGCGGTGGTGAGGTGCTGCTCCCAGGTCGTCTCCAGGCAGTCGATGACCGCGTCGAAGTAGGCGCGGGCCTTCTTGCGGTCGTTGCGCTTGACCGGCTTCTCCGCGCACGTGGTGGACGGCAGCGGGCCGGTCTTGTAGAGCGGGCTGGCGGTGAGCTTCTGCTCTTTGACGGGGTATGTCGTAATTTCTGCGGAAGCGGTGCCGCCTAAAGGCGCGGCGAGAACGCCGGCTAAAGCCGCAATCAGGATAAGTTTCACGGATCGCGACAATAGGGCCTGGCAGGCGCTACGGCAATCCGCTTGACTAGCGACAAAGACTGCTGGATCCAACTATAAAGATGTGAACCACCACCAAGGGTACGGGTCGCTGCCACAAAGAGGATGAACGTATCCTCTCCCCCGCCGCGGCCCGGCTCCGTAAGATCGAGAATTCGATTGATCACGGGGTGACGCCTACCCTCGTGCACTTCCGCTGGGAACGCGACTAAGGGGAAATGACCATGGCAGACCGGCACCCCGCAATGGCCCGGCTCGACACCCTCCTCGGCCGCTGGACGGTGCGGCTCAAGGTGGACGGCGTCGGCACGAGCTGGACGGAGTTCTCCTGGCAGGACGACGGCCTGTTCCTGCACCAGCGCTCCGACGCCGAGATCCCGCCGTCGGCGCCGCCGGGCTGGCGCGAGAACGCGCCCTTCCCGGTCACCTCCCTGATCGGCCTCGACGACGCCTCGGAGCAGTTCACGATGATGTACGCCGACGCGCGCGGCGTCCACCGGGTGTACCAGATGACGCTGGCCGACGGGGTGTGGCGCATCTGGCGCCACGCTCCCGGCTTCAACCAGCGCTTCCACGGCACGTTCAGCCCCGGGGGCGACGCGATCGACGCGCGCTGGGAGATGTCGGAGGACGGCGAGACCTGGCGCGTGGACTTCGGGCTCACCTACACCCGCGACTGATTGTCGTACCCGCTTGGCAAGCTGGGCGCAGCCGTTCTCGCCGAAGGGGTCCTCGCATGCGCACGTCCGGCCGGGCCGACGTCCACGTCGCTTATCACCAGATGGTGGTGCAGGAGCAGGGTGACGCACACGCTCCCGGCCGCGCGCTGAACGGCCTGGTCACGTCGGCTCCCGGTGCCGGCCGCATCTTCACCGGCATCCACACCGGCGTGGTCGATGTGACCGTCCGGCTGACCGACGCGCCGCCAGGACCGGCCGCCGACGGCTGGGAGGAGACGGAGCAGGTCGAGCTCGTCAGCTTCACGGGCGAGATGCGGCTGGCCGGCCTGATGGGCGACGCGCCGGAGGAGTTGCCAGTCCTCACCGCCCACGGGCCCGGCCGCTACGGCCTGCGCGTGCACGCCAGGGGGCGCGGCATCGACTACGACGGCACGGCTGACGTGCCGTTCGAGTTCTATCTGCTGACGGTCTGGCCGATCGACGTGGGGCCCGAGGCCCGGGCCCGGCTCGGGGTGGGGGTCGCGGAGGAGCTGGGGCTGCCTGACCGGTCGCGCGAGATCCGCGAGTGGGCGCAGCGGCACGCGGTCCTCCACGAGCCCGGCCGACCGGCCCGGCAGGAACGACCCCTGCTGCCGCCCGTGCCGGTGCGCGGGGTGGCCCAGACGGTGGGGCATCGCTTACGCATCGTCAACCCGTACCAGGACACCGCGCCGGCGCCTGACCTGCCGTCCGGGCTGGTGGCCGCCGCGCCCGACTCGGTGGTGGTCCGCACGCTGAAGGAGCGCGGCCGGGTGGGCGTCCACCTGCGCTGGGAGCCGGCCGCGCCGCGTCTCGCGGTCATGGGCTGGGAGGAGACGGCGGAGATCGAGTTCGTCACGACGACAGGCGTCATGCGGCTCCCCGGCCTGTGGCCCGACGACGATCGCCCGGCCGACCTGACCTATCAGGGCGCCGGCCGCTACGGCCTGCGCGTCCACGGGCGTGCCCAGCGGGGAGAGCGCCTGTCCAACCGGCCCGGGGAGTCCTATCTGTTGATCGTGTGGCCTGTCGCGCTGGGGGCGGCGGCTGCTCTCGGGTGAAGCGCCGCAGGTCACCGCCGCAGACCTCGGCTACTCTCCGGCGAACCGCCGACAAAGCACCCGCCCCTTCCGTGCAGGCCTATCGTGGCCGGGTGGACATCATCGAGACGCCGCTGCTCACCCTCGTTCCCCTGCGTCCTGAGCACGCCGACGAGATGGCCGAGGTGCTGTCGGACCCCGCCCTGCACACGTTCACGGGCGGGGCTCCGCTCACCGCGCCGGAGCTGCGGGTCCGCTACGAGCGACTGGCCGCCGGGCCGCCCGGCTGGCGCAACTGGGTGATCCGGGTGCGCGCGGAGCACCGGCTGGCCGGATACGTGCAGGCCACGATCGAGGGGCGTACCGCCGAGGTGGCCTGGGTCGTCGGGACGCCGTGGCAGGGGCGCGGGCTGGCCACCGCCGCCGCCAAGGCCCTGGTCGAACGGCTCCTGGACGAGGGGATCGGCACGGTCGTCGCCCACATCCACCCCTCCCACGCCGCCTCGGCGGGCGTCGCCGCGGCGGCCGGCCTGCGTCCCACGGACCGGTGGCAGGACGGTGAGGTGCGCTGGGAACGCACGACCTGACCGGTTGTAACGGGAAAAGTCGCTATATGGGAGTGCCGGGCGCACGGTAGCCTCCTGGCCTGTGACCACGCACGATCATCTCGCCGCCGTCGACGACCTGGTGGCGCTGCCGTTCCCGGAGGAGAGCCGTCTCGAGGACGACCTCTCCAGCGGGCCGGGCCACCACCTGCGCGTCCTGGAGGCCAGCCGGGACTTCTGGGACGCCGACCTGGACGTCGTCGAGGAGGCCTACGAGGAGATCGAGACCTCCCTCCGCGGCCTGGCCGCCGCCCTCTCGGCCCGATGGGGCGACCCCCGGCCCGTCGATCTGGGGCCGTACCTGGAGGGCGAGGGGCCGGAGCCGATGTCGGCGCTGTCCATGGTGGCCGGCTCGATGCTGGTGTGGCAGCGACCGGGCACGGACAGGTGGCTGGCCCTGGCGATCGGCCAGGCCGACCGCGAGTTCCCCGTGGAGCTCATCGCCGCGGTCGGCACCACCCCTCTGGCCGCCCCGCCCACCGGCCCAGCCTGACCACGGCCGGCCCAGAAGCCGCCGCCGCTCGCCGTGCTCACCGGCGGTACGGGCCGCCCTTGGTGGGCTACGGCGGCGGGCGCCGTCTGGGCGGCCGGAAGCGGGTCGCCAGCCACGCGGCCACCGGGTACGCGATCACACCGCTGCACAGCAGCAGTGCGAGCCGGGTGACGAACGGCGACTCCAGCGCGACGCACCACGTCACGATCAGCACAGGCACGGCCAGCAGGGCGACCGGCCAAGCCGGGCGCACCCCCACGCAACGCAGCAGCGGCCAGGCGAGGACGACCGCGACCCAGCGCCCGGCATCCCAGACCAGCTGCATCGCCGCCGCCAACTGGCCCAGGCATCCGGTGTAGTGGCCGCAGTACCGGTCCTCGGGATACAGCCGCGCCGTCACGAACGCCGCGACCACCAGGAGGGTCGCCAGAGCCAGCCCCGCCAGGCCCGCCGCGAAGAGCCGCCGGCCGCCCTGCGTGGAATCACCCATTCCCGCATGGTGACGCCCCGCCATCCCGGGACGAACACGGCTTCGTATCGGTAGATGATCAGGAAACGGCTCCGGCGCCCGGCAGGAAGCGGCCGGAGCGCAGGTCGAGGGGGCGGCCGTTCTCCGCGACGAGGGCACCACGCAGGTAGGTGCGGACGACCCGCCCGGTGACCTCGCGCCCGTGGTACGGCGTCCAGCCCGCCTTGGAGATCACGTCCTCGTTCCGCAGCGTCCGGCGGGCCTGCGGGTCCACCAGGACGAGGTCGGCGTCCGCGCCCGCCGCCAGCCGGCCCTTGCGCGGCCACAGCCCGTAGATCCTGGCGGGCCGCTCGGCGTAGACGGCTGCCACGTCCTCGTACGCCAGGTGCCCGCGGGCGGCGGCGTCCAGCAGCAGCGCCATGGTGCTGTCCAGGCCCGGCAGGCCGAAGTGCACGTTCCAGATGTCACCGGCCCGCTTCTGCTCCAGGGTGGAGGGGGCGTGGTCGGTCGACATGTGGGTCAGCGTGCCCTCGCGCAGCAGCCGCCACATGTGCGCCTCGTCCTGCGCCGTCCTGGCCCGCGCCGGCGGGGTGAACTTGCGCAGCGCGCCCTCGCTGAGGGCCTCGTCCTCGCGCAGCAGGAAGTACTGCGGGCAGGACTCGGCGGACAGCTGCGCGCCGCGCGCCCGTTCGGCGGCCACGTACGAGGCGACATCGGGGTGGCTGACGTGCGCGACGACGGCCCGCGCACCGGCGCGGCGGACCAGCAGCGCGGCGACCGCGGCGGCGACCAGCTCGGCGTCGCGGCTGCGCCAGTCGATGAGGATGCCGCCGTCGTCGCGGCCCTCCTCGCGCAGCAGCCGTTCGGCGTGCTCGGTCAGCGACTCGTCCTCGCAGTGCATCAGGCTCACCCCGCCGACGCGCGCGGAGGCCGACAAATGCTCCTTCAGCGCCGCCGCGTCGTGGCCGGGCACGCCGTGCGTGGTGCAGGTGAACAGCTTGAAGAACGTCACGCCCGCCGCCCACAGGCCGGGCAGCTCGCCGGTCTCGCCCGGCCAGGCGTGCGCGGCCAGCCCGTAGTCGACCGACGACCGGCCCTCGAGGTAGCGCCGCTTCTCCTCCAGGTCGGCCGCCGTACGCACCGGTCGGCCGTGGGCGTGCTCGACGACCGTGGTGACGCCCGAGGCCGCGGCGGCGGCGGTGCCGGTCGGGAAGTCCTCGCGCTCGGTGCTGCCGGGGTCCATCAGGTGGACGTGGGTGTCCACGCCGCCGGGCAGCACCAGCAGGCCGGAGGCGTCCACGACCTCCGCGGCGGCCGGACGGCCGGGGCCGACGTGGGCGATCACGCCGTCCTGGACGGCGACGTTCGCCCGCCGCCGTCCTTCGGGGGTCACCACGGTGCCGCCCTCGATGAGCAGGTCGATCATGAGTACCTGAGTTCCTCTGTGCCGGCGAACCAGTCGAAGGACTGGTCCGCAGTGTTGACGATCATGCTCTGGGTGCGGGTGTACGAGCGGTAGGCGTCCAGGCCGTTCTCCGAGCCGATGCCGCTGTCCTTGGTGCCGCCCCACGGCGAGGCCGGGTCGATGCGGTGGTGGTCGTTGATCCACACGATGCCGATGTCCAGCCGTTCGGTGACCCGCAGCGCGCGGGCCACGTCGCGGGTCCACACCGAGGCGGCCAGCCCGAACGGCGAGTCGTTCGCCTTGGCCACCGCGTCGTCCTCGTCGTCGAACGGCGTGGCCACGACGACCGGGCCGAAGACCTCGTCGTACCAGATGTCACAGTCGGGAGTGACGTCCGCGAGCACGGTCGGCTCGTAGAACCAGCCGGGACCGTCGGGCGCGCGCCCGCCGCACAGGACCGTCGCGCCCTGGGCGCGCGCCTGGTCGACCGCCTCAGCGACCTTGGCCCGCTGCGCCCGCGAGACGAGCGGCCCGATCTGCGTGGCGGGGTCGAGCGGGTCGCCGAGGCGCAGCGACCCGGTCCGCTCGGCGAGCGCGGCGATGATCTCGTCGTAGCGGTCGCGGTGCACCAGCAGCCGGGCACCCTGCACGCACGTCTGCCCGGTGGCGATGAACGACGCGAACAGCGCGCCGGCCACCGCCTGCTCCGGGTCGGCGTCGGGGAAGACGACGACCGGCGCCTTGCCGCCCAGCTCGGCGGTGACCGGGATCAGCGCCCGGCCGGCGTTCGCGGCGATCACCCGGCCGGTCTCCGTGCCGCCGGTGATGTCGAGCTTGTGCAGGCCGCGGTGCTCCGACAGCGCACGGCCGGTGGTGGCGCCGAGGCCTGTCACCACGTTGACGACTCCGGCGGGCACGCCCGCCTCCTCCAGCAGCACCGCGAGCTCACGCGGCACGACGGGCCCGAGCTCGCTCGGCTTGATCACCAGTGAGTTGCCCGCGGCAAGCGCGGCCGAGAGCTTCTTCATGGTGATGAGCAGCGGGTGGTTCCACGGGGTGATCAGGCCGGCCACGCCGAGCGGGTGGCGGCGCACCACGTTCAGGTAACCGGGGCCGAAGTCGGGCACGCTGCCCTCGACGGTCTGCGCGACCGCGCCGAAGTACTCCAGCCACTCCGGCAGCCGGGCCAGCTGCGCCCGCATCTCCCGGACAGGGCGGCCGACCTGCAGCGTCTCCAGCCGGGCGTAGTCGGCGACGCGCTCGGCCAGCAGCTCCGCCGCCCGGTTCAGCACGCGGGCACGGTGCCGGACCGGCATACCGCGCCAGCGCCCGTCGTCGAACGCCTGCCTCGCCGCGCTCACCGCGGCGTCCACGTCGGCGGGCGTGGCGTGCGCGACCTCGTACAGCAGGTCGCCGGTGGCGGGGTTGCGCACCTCGAACGTGCCGCCGTCGGCCGCCTGGCGGTCCTCGCCGCCGATGCGCAGCGGCACCAGGTCACTCATCGGGCTCCTCCTTCAGCGCGTAGAGCCGTTCGGCGTTGCGGTGGGCGATGTCGGGGTGTGCCACCTCCAGGGGGCCGCCGCCCATGTCGAACGGCATGTCGGTGCCGTACATGACGCGGTCCGCGCCCACCAGGTCGATCAGCCAGCCGGTCGCCGCGCTGCTGTGGGTCAGCGTGTCGTAGTGGAAGCGCCGCAGGTAGGCGCTGGGCTGTTCACGGCACCCCTGGGTCTCGGGCCTGACCCGCCGCCCGTGGTCGAGCCGCCCGATCTGGTACGGCAGATGCCCGCCGCCGTGCACCAGCACCAGGTCGAGCTCGGGCAGCGCGTCGAGCGTGCCGGAGAAGATCAGCCGGGACGCGCACAGCGCCGTCTGCCACGGGTTGCCCTGCAGGTTCGTCAGGTAGTAGTCGTCCAGCCCCGGCGTGGAGCCGACGTAGTAGGGGTGGATGGTGAGCGGCAGCCGCAGCTCCTGGGCGGCGGCGAGCACCGGCCGCAGCGCGGCGTCGTCGAGCGGCGTGCCCTCGACGTGCGGGCCGATCTGCGCGCCGCGCAGGCCCAGGGTGGCGCAGCGGCGCAGCTCGGCCACGGCGGCGCCGGGGTCGCTCATCGGCAGCGTGGCCAGACCGGCGAACCGCTCGGGCGCCTGCGCGACCATGCCGGCCACGGCGTCGTTGACCGCGCGCGCCGCGTCCACCCCTTCGTCGCTCCAGTAGAGGAACAGCGGCGGCGCGGGCGACAGCACGGCGAGGTCGATGCCCAGGGCGTCCATGTCCGCCAGGCGCGCCTCGACGTCGTGGAACGACGCGGACAGCGGATAGCGGTAGCCCTGCCGGTGGACGACCCACTCGGCGCCGTCCACCCGTTCGGTGCGGATTCCGTCGGGAGCGTCGCCCGCCCTGGCGGCAGCGACGAGGGCGGGCGGGAAGACGTGCGCGTGGACGTCGATCGTTCTCATAGGGCGGCGAGTACCTCCTCGGTCGTGGCGACCCAGCCGAACGCCTGGCGGATCACCCGCAGCGCGGCGTCGTGCAGAGCCGGGTCCATCGTGTCGACGCACTCCTCGACCACCACCGGCGCGTAGTCGCGGGAGTTGGCCGCGACGGTGGTGGCCAGCACGCAGCTGTTGGTGTTGACCCCGGTGAGCAGCAGCGCTTTCGCGCCCAGTGCGCGCAGCGCGTGGTCGAGGTCGGTGGCCGCGAAGCAGTCGTAGCGTTTCTTGGTGTCGACGACCAGGTCGTACGCGGGGTCGTACACCTCCGGCATCAGTCCCAGGGCGGGCACCTGGTGGCGCAGGACGTTCGCCCGCGTCGCGTCGGTGCCGGCCACGGCCGCCCACCACGGGTTCGTGGCGATCTCCGCCACCGACCGGTAGGAGGTGACGACGTGCACGACCGGCACTCCCCTGCTCCTGACCTCGGCCAGCAGCCGCGCGTTGGCCTTCGTGACCCGCTCGGCCGTCGCCGCGGGCAGCGGCATGGTGGCCACCTCGGGGTCGAGGTGGCCGCGGTGCAGGTCGATGGTGACGACGGCGGTGCTGCCGCGGTCGAGTACGGGCAGGCTCATCGGGCGCTCTCCTTCGGGTGCGGGCGGCGCTCGATCCGGCCGGTGGGCAGCACGTAGTCGACGTGGTCCGCGGCGGGCAGGCCCTTGGTCCGGTCGAGCAGCCAGTCCGCCGCGTACGTCACCCAGTTCGGCCCGAGCGCCACCGACGGGGTGGGCAGCGAGAGGGCGTGCCGGCCCTGCTGGTAGACCAGCATCGGCGCGGGCGCGGGTGAGCGGCGGGCCAGGTCGTAGCTGTGTTCCATGGGCGACAGCTCGTCCTCGTCGCCGGCGACGACCAGCCACGGCACGCTCATGTTCGGCATCAGCGGGCGCAGGTCGATCTCCTGCGCCATCCGGTCGAACGCCTCCTCGTCGTGCTCCAGCCCCGACATCCACATGTAGCGGGCCTTGAAGCTGGGGGAGCCCATCTCGAAGATCATGTGGCAGCCGGGCTCGTGGCACACCAGGCCGACCGCCGCGCCGCGCAGCCCGGGCTGGGTGGCGGCGATCTGCGACATCCAGTACGACCCGAACGACAACCCGAAGCCGACGATCCGGTCGTCGTCCACCTCGGCCCGGTCGCGGCACCACGCCATGATCTTCTCGCCGGCCTCGATCCACGCGGTCGGCGTGAACTTCACCCCGCGGATCGGCGCCTCACCCTGCCCAGGGCCGTCGAAGGCGAGGACGGCGAAGCCGCGCTGGAGGAACTTGTCGCCGTAGAGGTTGACGTTCAGCTCCTTGGCCGCGTCCATGCCGCCGCAGGAGATGACGGTGGGCAGCGGACCCCCGACGTATCCGGGCGGCAGGTGGAACCAGGCCGGGATGGACGACTCGCCGAACGGGATCTCGACCCGCTCCACCCGGTGGTCGGCGAGCCGGCCGTAGGCGGCGTAGCAGGCGTTCTTGCGGTCGTCCAGCTCGACGAGTGCCGGGGTGTCCTCCCAGATGGGCCATTCGGCGGTGGCGTACAGCAGGGCGGCGTGGAAGTAGTGCTCGCGGGCGGTGACGTCGCGACCGTCGCGTTCTGCCTCCTCCGCGAGGCGGTGGCGCCGTTCGGCCAGCTCGGTGAAGACCGGCGTCATGTCGGCGAACTTGTGGATGCGCGACTGCGCGACCTGGAAGTCGGCGGTCGCGTCCACCCCCATCGGCCGCAGCGTGTACGCCACCCGCGGCTGGTCCCACTCGAGGCCGTCGGTGCGCAGGATCGAGTCGATCAGCCAGCGCTGCTCGTGCCAGCGTTTCGGCCCGGACTTCTTGACCATCAGTGAACCTCCACCCTGCGGGCGTTGCTGAACTGGGAGACGTCGACGAAGAGCAGCGCGACGACGCCGGCGAGCGGGAGCACGGCGAGCTGCCAGAGCCCGGCGCCGCCCCAGCCGGTCGACTCGACCAGCGCCGAGAACAGGTACCCGGCGATGGCCGCCGGGACGTAGAAGCTCGCGACGTAGAGGCCGGAGGCGCGGCCGATCATGATCGGGCGCACGGCGCGCTGCATGGAGGAGTAGATGTTGACGAACAGGAAGCCGCTGGCGATGGCGCCCTCGGCGAAGGACAGGAAGATCTGCCACCCGGCCGTGGTGGGCCCGTTGAACAGCAGGTAGCCGACCACGGAGCCGGCCAGCAGCGCGACGATCATCACGGTGCGCTGGTTCAGGCGGTCGCCGAGCCAGCCGGCGGGCAGGCCCGCCAGGGCGCCGATGCCGAACATGCTGACCGCCAGCCCCGCGTCGCCGGTCGACAGGCCGAGCTCCTCCTGCAGGTAGGTCGGGTAGAGGCCGAGGTAGCCGTACATCGCCAGACCGACGACGACGGCCGTCACCGCGAGCAGCACGATGTTCTTGTTGAGCAGGGCGGCGGGCACGTGGTCGTAGCTGCGCGGCGTCGCCTCCCCGGGGCCGCCGTCGCGCTGCTCGGTGAACGTCTTCTTGATGGCCACCAGGATGAGCAGCGCGAAGCCGAAGCCGATCGCCCCGTAGACCCAGAACGGCGTGCGCCATTCGCCGGTGGCGGTCGTCATGTTGGCCCCGAGCAACGGGCCGAAGAAGCTGCCCAGGCCGTAGGCGAAGTTGAGGCTGCCGAGGGCGAGCGCGCGGTTGGCGAAGAAGTAGGCGCCGACGGCGGAGAAGAGGGCGGCGTTCTGCATCGCCTCGCCGACGCCGGACAGGGCGCGGTAGGCGAACATGTCGAAGAAGCCCACCGAAACCGCGGTCAGCACGGTGAACGCCGAGTAGATGACGATCCCGAGCAGCATGACCGCCTTGCGGGAGAGCCGGTCGAGCAAGTAGCCGGTCGGCACGCCGGCGAGGCCGATGCCGAGGGTGAAGATCGTGGCGAGCAGGCCGCCCTGGCCGAGGGAGAAGCCGAATTCCTCGCGGATGTGGGGGACCAGGACAGAGAAGACCTGCCGGTCCATGGCGTTGATGACGTAGGAGCCGGCCAGGACGATCAAGCTGACGATGGCGACCGACTTGGTCAGCCGTACGGCGCCGCTCTGCCCCTCCTGTGGTTTCCGGGCTGTTGTTTCGGACACGTTACCTCGCCCTTCCTGAACACTTCCCCCCCGTGCTATTGATGTTGCATCCTATAAAATGCACAATGCAACACGTCAAGACGAAGGAACCCGGAGAAATGAGCAGACCCCCCGTGGCCCTCGCCTCGCTCGGAGGCACGATCACGATGACCGGCAACGGCGACGGCGGGGTGCGGCCCTCGCTCACGGCCGCCGACCTGGTCTCCGCGGTCCCGGGGCTCGCCGACGCGGCCGACCTGACCGTGACGACCCTGGCCACCTCGCCGGGGGCCTCGCTCGGCGCCGCCGACCTGCGCCGCTGCCTCACATGGGCGTGCGACTCGGTACGGACGGGGGCCGCCGGGGCCGTCATCGTGCAGGGCACCGACACCATCGAGGAGACGGCCTACTTCCTGGACCTGCACTGGGACCGTGACGAGCCGCTGGTCGTGACCGGCGCCATGCGCAACCCGGCGGCGCCGGGCGCCGACGGCCCGGCCAACCTGTACGCCGCGGTCGCCACCGCCGCCGACCCCGCCTCCCGCGGCCTCGGCGCGCTCGTCGTGCTGAACGACACCGTGCACGCCGCCCACCGGGTGCGGAAGACGCACACCAGCGCCCTGCAGGCGTTCGCCTCGCCCGGTTTCGGCGCGCTCGGCCACGTCGCCGAGTGCCGCGTCCGCTACGGCAACCCGGTCGCGCGGCACCGGCCGCTGCCGCTGCCGCCCGAGGACCGGCCCCGTCCCCGCGTCGCCATGGTGGAGACCTGCTTCGACGACGACGGCGGCCTGCTCGCGTACGCGGCGGCCGAGTACGACGGCGTCGTGCTGGCCGGGTTCGGCGTGGGGCACGTGCCGGCCGCCCTGGCCGAGACGGTCTCGGCCGCGCGCGTCCCCGTGGTGCTGGCCAGCCGCACCGGTGCGGGCAGCACGGCCAGCCGGACATATGGTTTCCCCGGGTCCGAGCGCGACCTCATCGCGCGCGGGGCGATCCCCGCCGGGTTCCTCGACGCCCGCAAGTCCCGCATCCTGCTCGGCTCGCTGCTCGCGCTCGGCGTGCCGGAGGAGCGGCTACGGGCGGAGTTCGCGGCGCGCGGAGCGGGGGCGCCAGGCCCTACAGTCGGATGCGAATCCGGATAGAGGAGGAACAGTGGCGCTTGGCAGGTTCGCGACAGCCAACCGGTCGCGCACCGCGCACGAGTACGTCCTGACCACGCTGCGCTCGGCGATCCTCGGCGGCACGCTCAAGGGCGGCACCCGGCTGGTGCAGGCCGAGCTGGCCGCCGAGCTGGGCGTCAGCACGACTCCCGTCCGCGAGGCGCTGCGCGACCTCGCCACCGAGGGCCTGGTCGTCATGGACCCGCACAAGGGCGCCGTGGTGCGGCCGCTCGACATCGCCGAAGTGCGCGAGATCTACGAGCTGCGCATGACGCTGGAGCCGCTCATGGTGCGGCGGATGATCGCCTCGGTCGGCGACGCCCACCTCGCCGAGGCCGAGCAGCTCCAGCAGGCCATGGAGACCGAGACCGACCTGGGGGCGTGGGTCGACCTCAACCGCCGCTTCCACGCGATCTTCAGCGAGCTGGAGGACGGCAGCCGGCTGGCGGGCATCCTGGCCGGGCTGCGCGACAGCGCGGCCCCGTACATCAGCCTCTCCCTGGAGGCGCGCCCGCTGCAGGTGCCCGAGGCCAACGCCGAGCACAAGCAGCTGATCGCGCTCTACCGGGAGGGCGACGAGGCCGCGATCATCGAGCTGACGCTGCAACACCTGGCCTCCACCCTCGCGGCCATCGAGCAGGCCCACGAGGCCGGCCTGATCGGCTGACGATCTCGCAGTGCCCCTGACCGATGGCAGGGTCGTCGAGAGGCGGGGGGAGGTCTTCGCCCGCGGTTCGACGCCGGCGGGACGCGGCAGCATTGCCCGTTCCACCACTAAACTTGGGGTATTTATGGTCCTGGACCGTTCGCGTTCGACTAAGGCAGGTGCCGCGCCATGACCGCATCCCCGACCACCGCCGAGGAGTTGCGCGGCGCCGGCCTGCGGGTGACGGCCGCTCGCGTCGCGCTGCTGGAGACCGTACGCGACGGCGACCACCTCGACGCCGAGACGATCGCCTCCGGCGTGCGCGACCGCGTCGGCCACGTCTCGCTCCAGGCCGTCTACGAGGCCCTGCACGCGCTCACCGCGGCCCGGCTCGTGCGCCGCATCGAACCGGCCGGCAGCCCGGCCCGCTACGAGCGCCGCGTCGGCGACAACCACCACCACCTGGTGTGCCGCGACTGCGGGGCGGTCAAGGACGTCGACTGCGCCGTCGGGCAGCCGGGCTGCCTGGAGCCGGTCGACGACGGCGGCTACCTGGTCGACGAGGCCGACGTCACGTTCTGGGGCCTGTGCCCCCAGTGCCGCCAGAAATGAGAGGTCCGGGCCGGCGTCGGCCGGCCCGGACCTCTCACTCGATCAGACCAGGTCGAACCGGTCGAGGTTCATGACCTTGACCCACGCCTCGACGAAGTCGTTCACGAACTTCTCCTGGGCGTCGTCGCTCGCGTAGACCTCGGCGAGCGCGCGCAGCTCGGAGTTCGACCCGAAGACCAGGTCGGCCCGGGTGCCGGTCCACTTCACCTCGCCGGTGGAGGCGTCGCGGGCCTCGAACGTGGTCGCGTCCGCCGAGGTCGCCTTCCACTCGATGCCCAGGTCGAGCAGGTTGACGAAGTAGTCGTTCGTCAACCGGCCGGGGGCCTCGGTGAAGACGCCGTGCGGCGACTGCTTGTAGGTCGCGCCCAGGACGCGCAGGCCGCCGACGAGCACCGTCATCTCGGGGGCGCTCAGGGTCAGCAGGTTGGCCCGGTCGAGCAGCAGGTACTCGGCCGGCAGGCGGTGGCCCTTGCCGACGTAGTTGCGGAAGCCGTCCGCGGTCGGCTCCAGCGCCGCGAACGACTCGACGTCCGTCTCGTCCTGCGCGGCGTCCACGCGGCCCGGCGTGAACGGCACCGCGACGGAGTGACCGGCGTCCTTGGCCGCCTGCTCGACGGCCGCGCTGCCGGCCAGCACGATCAGGTCGGCCAGCGAGACCTGCTTGCCGCCGGTCTGGGCGGCGTTGAAGGACTGCTGGATGCCCTCGAGGGTGCGCAGCACCGTGCGGAGCTGGTCGGGGTCGTTGACCTCCCACCCGTTCTGCGGCTCCAGGCGGATGCGGGCGCCGTTGGCGCCGCCGCGCTTGTCGCTGCCGCGGAACGTCGAGGCCGACGCCCACGCGGTCGACACGAGCTGCGACACCGTCAGGCCCGAGGCCAGGATCTGGGCCTTGAGCGCGGCGACGTCGTCGGCGTCGATGAGCTCGTGAGTCCGCTCGGGCAGCGGGTCCTGCCACAGCAGCACCTCGCCCGGGACCTCGGGGCCGAGGTAGCGCACGACCGGGCCCATGTCGCGGTGGGTCAGCTTGAACCACGCGCGGGCGAAGGCGTCGGCGAGCTCCTCGGGGTTGTCCTTGAAACGCCGCGAGATCTGGTCGTAGATCGGGTCCATGCGCAGCGCGAGGTCGGTCGTCAGCATCGTCGGAGCGTGGCTCTTCGACGGGTCGTGCGCGTCGGGCACGGTGCCGGCGCCGGCGCCGTCCTTCGGCGTCCACTGCCACGCGCCGGCGGGGCTCTTGGTGAGCTCCCACTCGTAGGCGTAGAGGTTCTCGAAGAAGCCGTTGCTCCACCGGGTCGGGGTGGAGGTCCAGATGCCCTCCAGACCGCTGGTGATCGTGTCGCCGCCCTTGCCGGCGCCGAAGCTGTTGCGCCAGCCGAAGCCCTGCTCCTCGATCGGGGCGGCCTCGGGGTCGGGGCCGACGTGGTCGGACGGGCCCGCGCCGTGGGTCTTGCCGAACGTGTGACCGCCCGCGATCAGGGCGACCGTCTCCTCGTCGTTCATCGCCATCCGGCGGAACGTCTCACGGATGTCGCGGGCCGCGGCCAGCGGGTCGGGGGTGCCGTTCGGGCCCTCGGGGTTGACGTAGATGAGGCCCATCTGGACCGCGGCGAGCGGGTTCTCCAGCTCCCGGTCACCGCTGTAGCGCTGGTCGCCCAGCCAGGTGGTCTCGGGGCCCCAGTAGACGTCCTCCTCCGACTCCCAGACGTCCTCGCGGCCGCCGGCGTAGCCGAAGGTCTTGAAGCCCATCGTCTCCAGGGCGACGTTGCCGGCCAGGATCATGAGGTCGGCCCAGGAGATGTTCTTGCCGTACTTCTTCTTGACCGGCCAGAGCAGGCGGCGGGCCTTGTCCAGGTTGCCGTTGTCGGGCCAGCTGTTGAGCGGCGCGAACCGCTGCTGCCCGGCCCCCGCGCCACCGCGCCCGTCACTGATCCGGTACGTGCCCGCGCTGTGCCACGCCATCCGGATCATGAACGGGCCGTAGTGGCCGAAGTCGGCCGGCCACCAGTCCTGCGAGGTCGTCATGACCTCCGCGAGGTCCCGCTTCACCGCCGCGAGGTCGAGGCTCTTGAACGCCTCGGCGTAGTCGAAGTCCTCGCCGAACGGGTTCGCCACGGCCGGGTTCTTGGCGAGGATCTTCAGGTTGAGCCGTTCCGGCCACCACTGACGGTTTCCTCCGCCCTGCGTCGGGTGCAGCGCGCGCCCGTGCGCGACCGGGCAGCCACCTGCCTCCTCCGGCTTCGGGTCTGTGACGATCGCCTCATGGTTCTCGGACATGGAATCCTTCCGTATTCAGGGGTACACGCAGCTCAGGCACTGCTGGTGGTGGAACAGTCGGAGCACAGGCCCCAGTAGACGACCTCGGCCTCGTCGATGGTGAACCCTTGGTCGTCGGCCGCGGTCAAGCAGGGAGCGTGGCCGACCGCGCAGTCGACGTCGGCGACCACACCGCACGACCGGCATACGACGTGGTGGTGGTTGTCGCCGACACGCGACTCGTAACGAGCCACCGAGCCGGAGGGCTGGATGCGCCGCACCAGGCCCGAGGCCGTCAGCGTGTGCAGCGAGTCGTACACGGCCTGGTGCGACACCTCGGGCAGCTCACGGCGCACCTCACGGATGATCGAATCCGTGTCGGCGTGCGGCAGTGCGTGCACCGCACTCAGCACCGCCACCCGAGGACGGGTCACCCGTAAAGCGGCCCCGCGCAACATCTGCTGGTAGTCCGAGGTCGTGGCCACGGCCCAAAGACTGTCCCACTTTCTGGAACCAGTCAAGATACGACCCGGGAACGACGAGTGACGTGTTCGCCGTGACTGTTCCGCCGAGAAGGTCCGCCCTGATGGAAGGGTCAGCGCAGGGGGTCGAAGTCCCGCAGTTCGAAGGGCTGCTTGCCGGTGGTGATCTGCTCGGCGAGCAGCCTCCCGGTGGCCGGGCCGTGGGCCAGGCCCCACATGCCGTGCCCGCCGGCCACGTAGATCCCGGGGGTGTTCGTCGCGCCGACCAGCGGCCGTCCGTCGGGGGTGACGGGCCGGGGGCCGACCCAGGCGTCGGTGCGCTCCTCCCAGCGCACGCCGTCCAGCAGCGGCCGCGCGGAGCCGATGACGGCCTCCATCCGGGCGGGGACGAACGGGTCGTCAGGGCCGCGGAACTCCATCGTGCCCGCCACCCGCAGCCCGCCCTGGTACGGCGTGCACGCGACCCGTACGTCCGGCAGGTAGATCGGGCCGGGCACGGGACGGTCGACCGGCACGGTGAAGGAGTAGCCGCGCCCGGCCCGCACCGGTACCCGCACACCCCACCGGCGGGCCAGCCGCGGCAGCCACGCCCCGGTGGCCAGCACCAAGGCGTCGGCCGACAGGGTGGTGCCCTTGCGGGAGAGCACGATGACCTTCCTGCCGTCGGTGCGCACGTCGTCCACCTCGAAGGCGTAGACGGTCGCGCCACGGGACATGACGGCCCTGCCCAGGGCGTGGACGAAGCCGCCGGGGTCGACGTAGCGCTGGCCGTCGATCCGCACGCCCGTCCGCAACGCGCCGGAGGCCAGCGGCACGTGCTCGGCCAGCCGGTCGCCGTCCAGCACGGTGTGCTCGACGTGCTGCCCGGCCTCGGCCAGCCGGCGCAGCTCGCGCAGCAGCCCCTCGGCCTGGCGCGGCGTGCGGAAGGCCGCCGTGATCGGCGCCTGCTCGACCGGCGCGGCCACGCCGCCCGCGGCGAGCACCTCGTACGCCCCGATGCTGTCCTCGTTGAGCGGCAGGTTGGCGCGGACGGCACGGGTCCACGACGGCCAGCGGCAGTTGGCGGCGAAGCGCGCCAGGAACGCCCACAACCCCGGGTCGACGCTCGCCGGGACGTGCAACGGCGCGGACGGGCTCAGCAGCGAGCGCAGCCCGTACCGCAGGACGGAGGGCTCGTTCAGCGGGATGGCCAGCGCGGGGGCGATCCATCCGGCGTTGCCCCAGGACGCCCCCGCCGCCACGCCGCCGCGGTCGACCACGTCGACCTTGACCCCGCGTTCCTGCAGGAACCACGCGGTGGACAGCCCCACGATGCCCGCGCCGACCACGACCACCGATCGCGGCCATTCACCGATGCTCATGCCCGACCTCCCGAAATACGACATTCCACGCCAAGGATGGCCCTCACGGCGTCGCAGACCGCTGTACGGAACCGACAATCGCCGCGCCGATCTTGTACGCCGGCTACACCTCGTACGCCGCCAGCGTGATGATCATGGCCAGGCGTTTGCGGGCGTCGTCCAGGTCCAGCGGGGTGACCTCGGCCATCTTGCGCATCCGGTTGCGGACGGTGTTGGGGTGCACGCCGAGCCGTTCGGCGGCCACGGCGAGGTCGCCCTGGGCCTCCAGCCAGGCGCGCAGCGTGGCCACGAAGTGGGTGGCGTGGCGGGCGTCGTGCCGGCGAAGCTCGCTGACCGGGCTGCGCGCGGGGGTCCGTCCCGCCCGGGCGGCGGCGCGCAGCCGCCGCAGCAGGATGTCGTCCCACGACTCGTCGTAGGCGGGCGGCGCGGCGGCGCGCGGGCCGGCCTCGCGCAGGGCCAGGGACTCGTCGGCCGCACGCCGCCCGGGCTCGCGCAGGGCCACGGACTCGTCGGCCGCACGCCGTCCGGCTCCGTGCAGGGCCAGAGACTCGTCGGCCGCACGCGGCCCGGCCTCGTGCAGGGCGAGGCACTCGTCGGCCTCCTGACGCCCGGCGGGCAGCTCGGCCGTCGCGGCGGGGGCGCTGATCCCGGCCGTGATCCCCACCTGCGGCGGCAGCCCGGCCCGCAGGGCCGCCACCCATTCCCGCGCCGCGTCCGCCTGCTCGACGGGCAGGATCGTGTAGAGCGTGGTGCCCAGCAGGGCGCTGCGCCCCGGCCTGGACCAGCCGAAGCCGTCGGTGGCCCGCTCGAACGCCAGCAACAGGGCGGCCTGCTCGTCGGCGTGGGCGCGGACGGCGACCACCCGCATGGCGCGCGGGGCCAGCCCGAGCTGGCTGAGCACCGTCGCGGCGTCCGGCGTGCCCTCCAGCAGGCGCACGACCAGATCCGACTCCACCTGCCGCTCCAGGTCCGCGCTCGCCCGCGAGCGCAGCAGGTGCAGCGCCACCGTACGGGCGCCGTCGGCCAGCGCGCGCAGTCGTGCCCCGGTCAGCGGGCGGTCGCAGGTCACCCAGACCGAGCCCAGAAGCTCGCGGCCGGCGCGTACCGCCACCGCCATCCGCCCGGTCAGGCCGTTGCCGGCGTCCGGCTCGACGAACACCGGCTCGTCGCTCGCCTCCAGCCGGGCGAACACCCCGCGCGCCCGGAACAGCTCGTGCAGCCGGTCGGGGACCTGCCGGACGAGGATCGTCTCCAGCCGTGCCGGGTCGCCGGCCTGCTGCGAACGGGAGTAGGCCAGCACCCGCGACAGCCCGTCCTCGATGGTCACCGCGCCGCCGATCAGGTCGGCCAGGGCGTCGGCCAGCGCGAACAGGTCCGTCGGGCCCCGCCCCGCCGCCGTCTCCCGCCCTTCCAGCACCAGCCCGTAGACCACGCCCGCCAGCTGGCTCCACGACACCGACGGATCGGCGAGCAGCACGGCCGGGCCCTGGTCGTCGAGGGCCGAAGGGGCCTGCCCGCGTACGACGACCACGGCGGCCCGCGCGGCCACGGCCCACCGCACCGCCTCGGCCGGCGAGGAGGCCCCGACGGCGAGCAGCACGTCGCCCGTGACCCGGTCGTCGCCCGGATCCGGCATGGCGACGCTGCGCAGCCGTACCGAGCGGGTCTCCGGCCGGCCGCACAGGCGCACGCCGTACCCGCCGAGCACGTTGACCAGCCGATCCAATGTGATCATGAACAGCTCCCGTGAAGGGGAGCCCGGCCCGGGCTCCCCCGTGGACTCCGCTAGGCGGCTTCGGCGTGGCGCTGGCAGCCGATGCAGTAGCGGGCCAGCGGCCGGATCTTGAGCCGTTCGAACGGGATGCCGGCCTCGCAGCGGGCGCAGCGGCCGTACGTGCCCGCCTCGATCCGCTCCAGCGCCTGGGTGAGCTCGGCGATGGCGCGGTCGGCGGCGGTGAGCGTGACGAGCAGTTCCTGCCAGGTGTCGTCGGCCCCGCTGCCGTCCTCCGCCTCGGCGCGCAGGCCGAGCACGTGACGGCTGCGGCGCTCCAGCTGCTCCTGCAGGTCCTGCCGCAGCGTCTGCAGCTGCACGCTGCTGAGGTGCGAGGTTCCCCTGGTCTCGGTCATGGTGAAACGTCCTTTCTGGAAGGGATGAAGACGCTGACGTGGCAGCTCAACGGCCGAGCGCGCCGCCGGCCACCGGGTCCGGCAGCAGGCACAGGCGCATCAGGCCGCGGACGGTGGCGTACTGCGGCTCTTGCGCCGCTTCGACCCGCACGCGCAGCGCGGCGTGCAGACGGCGCAACAACTCGGCCTGCCGGGCGCCGCCACCGGTGACGACCAGCCCGCGTGTACGCACCGCCGGTCGCAGGTGCTCGGGCAGCCGGCGCACCAGCCCGGCGGTCATCTCGACGACGCCCTCCAGCGCGTACGGCGGCAGCCCGGCGCGGGTGGTGACCTCCAGCTGGAGCGCGGCGGCGTCGGCGATGACGCCGTCACGGATGGCGGCGGCCTCGACGACGCCGGCGCCCACGTCCAGCAGCAGGCAGGGCGCGGTGACGTCCAGGCCGGCGCCGACGGCCGCGGCCAGCGGCTCGTCCACCAGCGTCACCGCGCACCCGGCGGCCTCGGACACCGCGGCGCGCACGGCCCGGCGGTCGCTGCGCGTCGCCGCGACCGGCACCCCGGCCAGCACGCGTTCGAGCGCCCGGCCGCCGGCCACCCCGGTGTCACGCAGCGCCAGGCGCACCAGCCGCAGGCAGGCCGCCGGGTCGGCGACCATGCCGTGGCGGAGGGGACGCACCGGGTCCGTTCCGCCGAGCGCCGAGGGTCGTTCGACGATGGCGTTCCCGTCGGACGACAGCGAGCGGGTGCGCGCGGTCCCGAGGTCGAGCGCCACCAGCCCGCCGGGCAGCACGGCCGCGTGCGGCGGGGCGGCGGCGAGCTGGTCGTACAGCACTGATCTGAAATCGGCCATGATCGGCTCCTAGCTTGCGCCGGTGAGAGCGGGCCGCCCCTTTCCGGGCAGGGGCGCCCGCGGCGACGTCCATGGCCGTGGGCACGCACGGCCAGGCCTCTCGGCACGCAGGCCGGAGGCGTCGCGGAGGTGAAGGCGTCGGCTAGGTGAGCGGCGGGCTGCGCGAGCCCGCCGTGCGATGCCCGAGTTGCTGGGGATCGCGGATCGCGTCCGGGTCGGCGCCCGGGGAGGTCAGCAGCGCCAGATGGGCGTGCTCGCCCTGCCGGTCACCGCGCGGCGGCGGCCACAACGACAGCACGTGGTGCTCGCGGACGCTGGTGGCCTGCGGCGGCAGGCTCGTCAGGCCCGCGTCGGACGCGCCCACGGTCCAGGCCGGGCTCGAAGAGGTGCCCGCCGGGTGGGCCGGAGCTGCGTCGTTCCACACCGGGGAGAGGCCGAACAGGAGCAGGGACAGCAGAATGAGGCCCATCACGCCGGTGAACGCGATGGACCCTCGTGGTGTTCTCCACGACCCCGCCATAGGCCCGACCATAACCCAGACCCAGGGAAAAGGCATGCCTGCCCGTTTCCGGCGCGCGTCCCCTCGACGGTCAACGCCCCAGGGCCCGGGCCGTCGGGGTGCCCTTGTCCGGCGTGTACGCGGCGACGGGCCCCTCGTACAGGATCGTCCCGCCGTGTCTGCCCGGCCCGGGCCCCAGGTCGACGAGCCAGTCGGCGTGGCGTACGACGTCGAGGTCGTGCTCGATCACCACCACGGTGTGCCCCTGCTCGACCAGCGTGTCCAGCACGTGGAGCAGGGTGCCGATGTCGCTCGGGTGCAGGCCCGTGGTGGGCTCGTCCAGCAGGTACGTGGTGGGCCGTTCACTGTCGCGCAGCTCCTTGGCGATCTTCAGGCGCTGGCACTCGCCCCCGGAGAGCGTGGTGAGCGACTGGCCGAGCCGCAGATAGCCGAGGCCGACCTCCGACAGGTGGCGCAGCGCCGCGGCGATGCCCTGGTCGGGCAGCCGGCGCCTGGCCTCGTCCACGGAGAGCGCGTCGATGTCGGCGATGGACAGGCCCTCGACGGTGTACGCGAGCACCTCGGGCGTGAAGCGCCGCCCCTGGCAGGCTTCGCAGACGACCTCCTGCCCGTCCATGAACGCCAGGTCGGTGTGGACGATGCCGAGACCGGCGCACTCCGGGCAGGCCCCTTCCGAGTTCGCGCTGAACAGGGCGGCCGGGACGCCGTTGCGCCGGGCGAACACCTTCCTGACGGCCGGCGCGATGCCGGTGTAGGTGATGGGCGTGGACCGGCGGTTGGTACTGACCGGCCGCTGGTCGATGACGGTGACGTCGTGCTGCTCGACCAGCTCGGCGGCGAGACTCGACTTCCCCGACCCCGCGACGCCGGTCAGGACGGTCATCACCCCTACGGGCACGTCCACGGTGACGCGCCGCAGGTTGTTGCGGCTCGCCTCGGCGATCCTGATCGCCCCCTTCGCCGTACGCGGGGTGCGCGCGGCGCGTCCTGGCCGGGCGAGCACGCGGCCGGTGTGGGTACCGGCGCGCCGCAGCTCCTCGAAGCCGCCCTGGAAGACCAGCCGGCCCCCGTCGGCCCCGGCGCCGGGGCCGATCTCGATGACCTGGTCGGCGACGGCCATCACGGCCGGGTCGTGCTCGACGACGAGGACGCTGTTGCCGCTGTCGCACAGCCGCCGCAGCAGCCGGGTGACGGATTCGACGTCGGTGGCGTGCAGCCCGACGGTGGGCTCGTCGAACACGTAGATCATCTCGGTGAGGCTGGAGCCGAGCCGTTTCACGATCTTGACGCGCTGCGACTCGCCGCCCGACAGCGTCGTGGTCGCCCGCGCCAGGGTGAGGTAGCCCAGCCCGATGGCGTCCATGGCGTCGAGCCTGGCGACGAGCGCGCCCACCACGGGGGCGACCCGCGGCGCGTCGATGCCCCGGACGAGCGCGGCGAGCTCGGTGACCTCCATGCGCGACATCTCGCCGATCGTGCGCCCCAGCACGGTGGCGGAGCGAGAGCGCTCGTTGAGCCGGTCTCCACGGCAGTCGGGGCACACCTCCGACCTGGTGAACCGGCGGATCGTCTCCTGCTTGCGTTCGGAGACGTTGTCGGAGGTGTGCAGGTAGATCCGTACGAACCGCTCGACGACGCCCTCGTAGTCCTGGGGCGGCCTGCGCCCCAGCCGCGCCGCCGCCGCGCCGCCGTGGAGCAGGGCGTCCCGCTCCTCCTGGCTCCACTCGCGCAGCGGCGTGTCGGGGCTGAAGGTGCCGATGTCGGCGTACTGGGAGTACCAGTAGCCTCCGTCGCCGAAGCCCGGCAGCAGGATCGCGCCCTGCTTGAGCGACCTGTCCAGGTCGAGGAACCTGTCGACGGCCGGGGCCACGACGTCGCCGAGCCCCGAGCACGTCGGGCACATCCCGGCCGGGTCGTTGAACGAGAAATGGTTCGACTCCCCGACGTGGGGCTCGCCGATCCGGGAGTACAGCAGCCGCAGGTACGTCCAGGCGTCGGTGACCGTGCCGACCGTGGAGCGGGCGTTGCCGCCGATGCGCCGCTGGTCGATCACGACCACCGGCGAGAGCCCCTCGATGTGCTCCACGTCAGGACGCGACCACTTCGGCAGCCGGTTCCTGACGAACGGCGGGAAGGTGTCGTTGAGCTGGTAACCCGCCTCCGCCGCGATCGTGTCGAAGACCAGCGACGACTTGCCCGACCCCGACAGGCCGGCGAACACCACGAGCCGGTTGCGGGGGATCTCCACGTCCAGGCCGCGGAGGTTGTTCGTACGGGCGCCCCTGATGCGGATGCTGCGGTTCATGCTCCCGAACGTACGACGAGATGTGGCCGGATCCTGACCGCATCTCCGCGCATCATGGAGTCATGGCCGATGTCACCGAACGCATGCTCGCCCTGCTGTCCACCCTCCAGACGGGCCGGCCGTTCAGCGGGGAGGAGCTGGCCTCCCGGCTGGCGGTGAGCCCGCGGACCGTCCGCCGCGACGTCGAACGCCTGCGGGGCTACGGCTACCCGGTCGAGACCCAGCCGGGGCCCGGCGGCTACTACCGGCTGGTGGCGGGCCGGACGATGCCCCCGCTCGTGCTCGACGACGACGAGGCGATCGCGGCGCTGCTCGGCCTGGCCACGCTCGCCTCCGCGCGATCCGACGAGGAGGGGACCCTCGACGACGCGGCCACCCGCGCGTACGGCAAACTCGACCAGTTCCTCCCGGCGCGGCTGCGGCCGCGGGCCGCCGCGCTGCGCGCCAGCCTGGAGACCGACCGGCAACGCGCGCCCAGCGTGCACCCGCAGGCGCTGGCCGACCTCGCCGAGGCGATCAGCGCCCAGGAGGTCGTGTCGTTCGACTACACGGACAGGCGCGGCAACGCGCTCCGGCGCCGGGTGGAGCCGCACCGCCAGGTCCACCTGCGCCTGCGCTGGTATCTGCTGGGCTGGGATCTCGACCGCGACGACTGGCGGGTGTTCCGCCTCGACCGCGTCGGCGACCTCGTGCGCACCGGCGTCCGCCACTCCTCGCGCACGCTGCCGGCCGACACGGCCCTCGCCTACCTCCGCCAGGGCATGAACGCCGAGCGCCGCCGCGTCCGGCTCACCGTGCGGGCCGAGCCGGAGGAGGTCGCGGACGCGCTGAAGTACCAGGACGCCCGGATCGAGCGGGTGGCCGACCGGGAGACCGGCGTCGACGTCTGGCTCGACTCCTGGGAGTGGCTCGTGCTCAACCTCGCGTTCCTGGACGTCGACTTCTCGATCAGCGAGCCCGACGACTTCCGCGCGGCCTGCGCCGCCTTCGCCCGCCGCCTCCTCGCCGCGTGCGCGTGACTTCCCTCTTGCCATGATCGGCTGAGTGCTGAACTATGACAACGTTGTCAGCAAGGATTGGACTCCGCACTCCATGTCGCATCAGCTCTCACGCCGGTCGGTCATCGCCTCCGGCGCGACCCTCCTCGCCGGGTTCGGCCTGGGCATCTCCCCTTCGCCGGCCCGGGCGGCCGGCCGCACCCCCGGCCAGGAAGAACTGGCCGTCCACCGCCCCGTCACCGTGTCGTCCACCGACTACGCGCCCACTCCGGGCGAGTTCGCGGTGGACAGGATCAGCACCGTCGGGGTACGGGGCACCGGTTGGCGGGCCGCCGCCGGCGACCCTCAGTGGATCTCCGTGGACCTCCAGGGCGAATGCGAGATCACCGCCCTGCGCCTGGTCTTCGAGGCCACGGTGGACGACCCCGTCTTCGTCCCCTCCACGAGCGGCAACCCGCGTGACAGCACGACCGGCCAGGAGATCCTGTCGAGCTGCGCCGTCGACTTCGTCATCGAGACCTCCCGCGACAACCGCTCGTGGACCGCCGTCCACCGCACGAGCTCCGGCACCGGCGGCGTCGTGGACATCGGCCTGGAGCAGCCCGCCGTCGCCCGCTGGGTGCGGATGACCGTGCACAAGCGCTCCAACGCCAACCCCCTCGGCCTCAACGGCTTCCAGGTGTACGGCACCGCCAGGGGCCACCGCCCGGCGGCCACCGGCTGGACCGACTGGGGAACCCACCGGCACAAGGCGCCGGAACTGGCGGTCGCCGCCGACGGGACGGTGCCGCTGGAGTCGGGCTGGACGCTCACCATGGACGACTGGGCCGGCGGCGACGGAGCCGCCCTGTCGCGGCCCGGGGTGGACACCGGCTCCTGGCTGCCCGCCGTCGTGCCCGGCACAGTGCTGGCCGCACTGGTCGAGCAGGGACATCTGCCCGACCCGGTGCAGGGCTTCAACAACCTGCGCGTCCCCGAGGCGTTGTCGCGTCACTCGTGGTGGTACCGGCGCGGCTTCGTCCTGCCGCGCGGCCTGCGCAACGGGCCGGGACGCCGCGTCTGGCTGGAGTTCGACGGGATCAATCACCAGGCGGAGATCTGGCTCAACGGCCGGCGGGTGGGCGACCTGACCTACCCCTTCGGCCGCTCCGCCCACGACATCACGGACCTGCTGGCCGCCGAGGGCGAGCAGGCGCTGGCCGTACACGTCTCGCCGATGCCCTTCCCCGGCAGCCCCGGCGACAAGGGCCCTGAGGGGCTGGCCTTCGTGGACGCCGGCGCGACCATGATGAACCGCAACTCGCCGACGTACCTCGCCGCCTCGGGCTGGGACTGGATGCCGGCGGTCCGCGACCGCGTCTCCGGCATCTGGAACCACGTACGGCTCCGCTCCACCGGCGACGCCGTCATCGGCGACCCCTGGGTGGACACCCGGCTGCCCGACCTGCCGGACACCAGCCGTGCCGACGTGACGATCGTGGTCCCGGTCCGCAACGCCGGCGCCGAGGACCGGCAGGTCACCGTCGAGGCGGCGTTCGGCGGCGTGCGCGTCTCCCAGACGGTCGCCGTGCCCGCGGGCGGGACGGCCGACGTCACGTTCGCTCCCGACGCCTACGACAGGCTGCGCCTGCGCGACCCAGAGCTGTGGTGGCCCAACGGGTACGGCGAGCCCGCCCTGCACGACCTCACCCTGCTCGCCTCCATCGACGGCCGGGAGAGCGACCGGCGCACCACCCGCTTCGGCATCCGCCAGTTCGGCTACGAGCACGACGTGCCGCTGCCCTTCGGCGGCGGCGCCGACTCGTACACGCAGAAGGTGGACCTGGGCCCGCAGCGGGCCCGGTACGTCCGCGTCAGGTGCCTGACCCGCGCCACCTCCTGGGGCAGCTCCCTGTGGAGCCTGTCGGTCGTCGACAGCGCCGCGCCGGGCACCGACCTGGCCCTGCGCCGGCCCGCCACCGCGTCCTCCGCGGACGATCCGGGCCATCGGCCGGAGAACGTCACCGACGGCGACCCGGGCACCCGCTGGTCCTCCGAGTTCGCCGACGACCAGTGGATCCGGGTGGACCTGGGCTCGGCGGTCTCGTTCGACCGGATCGACCTGACCTGGGAGCAGGCGTACGCCAAGACCTACGTGGTGCAGGTGTCCGACGACGACGCGACGTGGCGGGACGTCAGGACGGTGGACAACTCCGCCGTACCGCTGCCGTTCAACCGGGGCGACGCGAGCCTGCAGAGCGTGGACTTCCCCGCCCGCACCGCCCGCTACGTCCGCATCAGCGGCGGCGCCCGGGCGACGAGCTGGGGCAACTCGCTGTGGACCCTCTCCGTGATCGACAGCGCCTCCCCTTCGACCGACCTGGCCCTGCGCAAGACGGCCACCGCCTCGACGGAGGAGTCGTCCCACCCGGCCGCCCACGCGACCGACGGCGACCCCGGCACGCGCTGGGGCTCGGCCTACGAGGACGGCCAGTGGATCCAGGTGGACCTCGGCTCCCCCGTCTCCTTCGACCGGGTGGTCCTCGTCTGGGAGTCGGCGTACCCGAAGACGTACACGATCCAAGTTTCCGACGACGGCTCCACGTGGACGGACGTGAAGTCCGTCGACAACACCCCGGAACCGCTGAAGATCAGCGTCAACGGCGTGCGCGTCTTCGCCCGCGGCGGCAACTGGGGATGGGACGAGCTGCTGCGCCGGATGCCCGCCGGCCGGATGGACGCGGCGGTGCGCATGCATCGCGACATGAACTTCACCATGATCCGCAACTGGGTGGGCAGCAGCACCCGCGAGGAATTCTACGCCGCCTGCGACGAGCACGGCCTGCTGGTGTGGAACGACTTCCCGAACGCCTGGGCGATGGACCCGCCGGACCACCAGGCGTTCAACGACCTGGCCGCGGACACCGTCCGGCGCTACCGCATCCACCCGTGCGTGGTGGTCTGGTGCGGCGCGAACGAGGGCAACCCGCCCGCCGCCATCGACGCCGGCATGCGTGCCGCCGTCGAGTCGCAGGCCCCGGACATCCTGTACCAGAACAACTCGGCCGGCGGCATCGTCACCGGCGGCGGCCCGTACGGCTGGGTCGAGCCGCGGCGCTACTACTCGCCCACGACGTACGGCAGCCAGAGCTTCGGATTCCACACCGAGATCGGCATGCCGGTGGTGTCCACGGCCGAGAGCATGCGCGAACTCGCCGGCGACCAGCCCGAGTGGCCGATCGGCGGCGTCTGGTACTACCACGACTGGAGCACGAGGGGGAACCAGGCGCCGCAGAACTACCAGGCGGCAGTCGAGACCCGCCTCGGGCCCGCCGCCGACCTCGACGACTTCGCGCGCAAGGCGCAGTTCGTCAACTACGAGAACGGCCGCGCCATGTTCGAGGCGTGGAACGCCCACCTGTGGGAGGGCGCCACGGGCCTGATGCTCTGGATGTCCCATCCCGCCTGGCACAGCACCGTGTGGCAGACGTACGACTACGACTTCGACGTCAACGGCATGTACTACGGGGCCCGCGCCGCGTGCGAACCCGTCCACGTGCAGGCCGGCCTCGACGACTGGCGGGTCGTCGCCGTCAACCACACTGCCCGGGCGCTCAAGGGCGTGACGGTGACGGCGCGCGCCTTCGACCTCCTCGGACGGCCGCTCGGCCCGGCCCAGCGGAAGTCGGTGGACGTCGCCCCCTCCGCGACGGCCGAGGCGTTCACCGCCGGCTGGTCCGACGACCTGCCCGACGTCCACCTCCTCCGCCTGACCCTGGAGGACGGCAGGGGCGAGCCGCTGTCCAGGAACGACTACTGGCGTTACCGGGAGCCGTCCGACCTGCGGGCGCTCAACGACCTCCAGCGGACCGCGCTCTCCGTCGACGCGGGCAAGGTGACCAGGTCGGGGACGCGGCACACGCTCACCGCCGAGCTCCGCAACCGCGGCCAGGCGGTCGCCGCGATGGTCCGCCTGTCGCTGCTGGACGCCAGGACCGGCGAGCGCGTCCTGCCGACGCTGTACAGCGACAACTACGTCTGGCTGCTGCCGGGCGAGTCGCGCGCCTTCACCCTCTCCTGGCCGGCCGACGCCCTGCCTTCCGGCAAACCCGTCGTCCGCGTGGACGGCTACAACGTCCCCCGCACCCGATCACGCCCGTGAACCAGGCCCCGGGGCCGTCCTCGGCCCCGGGCCGCTACAGATGGGTGGCGCCGTCGGTGAGTTCGCGCAGGATGTCGGCGTGGCCGGCGTGCTGCGCCGTCTCCTCGATCATGTGGGCGTAGATCCACCGCAGCGACACCTCACCGAGCCGCTTGGACGGCACCGTGTCGTCGAGCGCGAACCCCGCCGCGATCCGCCGGCTCTCCTGGCACACCCGGTCGTACTCGGCGACGAGTCCGTCGAGGGTGTCGTCCGGGCCCAGCTCCCAGCTCTCGTCGTCGCCTCGCGAGTTGCCGGGGATGTCGGCGGGATCGCGCTGGGCCAGCTGCCGGTGGAACCAGTTCCGCTCCACCGCGGTCAGGTGCTTGACCAGCCCCGCCAGCGTGGTCTTCGAGGGCACGATGCGCCGGCGCGCGGCCTCCTCCGGGACCCCGGCGACCTTCGCGACGACCTGCCTGCGCTGACAGTCGAGGAACGCCTCCAGGACGTCGCGTTCCGTGCCCGTGCTGACGAGCTCCTCCGGCCATAAGGGCGTGGACATGGCGGCACCTCTCGTGTCGTTTTGCCAGGAACAGATGATCATCGAAAGGATGCCCGGATGACACCCCCGTTACGGTCCCGGCGCTTCCTGGTCTTCGTTCTCGCCTGGTCCGTCCTGTCGGCCGCCTTCATGTTCGCCGACTTCGACCAGGTCGTGCCCCTGGAGCTGGACGACCCCCTGGCCGTGAACGGGATCGGCGGGACGGCGGCCACCCTCGCGCTCGTGCTGCTCGGGCTGCCCCTCGGCGTGCTCGTCGACCGGGCCCGCCGCCGATCCGCGCTGACCGTGGTTCCTCTCCTGGCGGCGGCCGGAGGGCTCTCCGTCCTGGCGGCCGACGCCCTCGGCTCGCGGAGCGACGGCCACGCCATCGCGGTGCTGACGACGACGGGTGTGCTGACGGCGGTGGCGTCCGTCGTCCGCGACGCCTGCCTGCCCGCCATCGCCGGCCGCGAACGCCTGGTCCCGGCGAACGCCCTGCTGTCGGTGGCGCCGCCGGTCCTGGCGCTCTGCCTGGCGGCGGTCCTGTCGCTGCTCGACGACCTGGCCGACGTCACGGTCCCGCTCCTCACCGTCACGATGGCGGCCGGAGCGGCGTTGTTGTTCCGGACGGTCGACGCAGCCGAGGAGCCGGCGCCGCCGGCCTCCGGGTTGCGGCGGGAGATGACGGAGGCGGTCCGCTTCACCGCGCGCCACCCGGTGCTGCGGGCGATCGCCCTGTACCTCGTGGTGTCGGCGCTGGTCGCTGAGTTCGCCGACGAGGTGGCGGACGGGGCGCTGCGGGTGGCGGCGGAGTCGGCCGCGATCCCGCTCGGCTCCTACTTCTCCGTGGTCAGCCTGTCGGCCCTGCTCGTGCCGTTCGTGGGGGCGCTGCTGGCCGTGCTGCTCCACCGGAAGGTCGGCGTCCTCCGGCTGGCCTGCGCGGCTCTCCTGGTGAGCCAGCCGTTCACGCTGCTGCTCGCGCTGTCCGGATCCCGCGGAGGAGCGATCTGGTACGTCGTCGGCACACTCGTCCCGATGACCGGAACGGCCGTCGCCGCCGTCGCCCTGCTCAGCCACCGTCAGGCGCTCACCCCGGATCGGCTGCTCGGCCGGGTCGGCGGCCTCCTCCTGGCGCTCGCCACGCTGGCCGACGCACTGGGCGAGCTGCTGGAGACGCCCGCCACGCTCCCGACGCTGCTCCCCGGGGTGGCCGTCGCCACGCTCGCCGCCCTCGCCGCCACCGTCCCGCTCCTGCGGACTGTCACGGCTCAGAAGTCCGACACCCCGGTTTGAGCGCCCTTCGGCGTGAGCGGGCGCTCGACGCCTGGCGCGGGAACGGATCTACCCTAGGCCGTTCCATCTCACATTTGGGGGCGCTGTCTCGTCGTACTGGTGAGAGCGAATACGACAAAGGGAGCCAGCGCGCCATGAACACTCCATCCGAGCCGGCACACGACCGGCTCGACCCGAGCCTGAGCGCGATCATGAGCGAACGTCATCAGCTGATCAACGTCGCGTACCGGCTCCTCGGCTCCCTGGCCGATGCCGAAGACGTCGTGCAGGAGACGTACGCCCGCTGGTACGCCATGTCGCCCCAGCAGCAGCAGGCCATCGACTCCCCCGGCGCCTGGCTGACGAAGGTCGCCAGTCGCATCTGCCTCGACGTGCTCGGCTCGGCCCGGGCCCGGCGCGAGCGCTACGTGGGCGAGTGGATCCCTGAGCCGCTGCCCGCGGAACGTACGGAGTGGATCAACGGGCGGTCGGGCGGCGCCGCGATCGACCCGGCCGACCGGATCACCCTCGACGAGTCGATCAACATGGCCTTCCTCGTGGTGCTCGAATCCATGACCCCGGCCCAGCGCGTCGCGTTCATCCTCCACGACGTCTTCCGCTACTCCTTCACCGAAGTCGCCGAGATCGTCGGCCGTACGCCGGCCGCCTGCCGCCAGCTGGCCACCTCGGCCCGCCGCCGCATCCGCGAGTCGCAGGCTCCCGCGACTCCGGCGGCCCAGCGCGCCGGCGTTGTCAGGGAGTTCAAGCGGGCCTGGGAGGCCCAGGACATCGACGCCCTCATCGGCCTGCTCGCCCCCGACGCCACGGGCGTCACCGACGGCGGCGGCCTCGCCGGCGCCGTGCTCCCCCCGATCGAAGGCGCCAAGCGGCTCGCCCGCCTCTTCGCCGGCGCCATCGGCAAGGTGCCCGACCTGAGGATCAGCGAGCACACGGTCAACGGCCAGCCCGGCCTGGTGGCCCGGCTGGACGACTTCACCGTGGTGCTGGCGTTCGACGTCGCGGGCGACCGGATCCAGCACATCTGGGCGGTCCTGAACCCCGAGAAGCTCCGCCCTTGGACGGCGAACTGACGCGGGCGTCAGGCCGGGTAGGACGATCCCATCCGGCCTGACGCGGATCGGTTATCCGAACTGGCCCGGCTGGTAGGCGCCGGCGGGCTGCCGGGTGATGATGTTCAGGCGGTTGACGGTGTTCATCATGGAGATGAGGCCCACCAGGACGGCGAGCTCGTCCTCGTCGTAGTGCTTGGCGGCGTTCGCCCAGACCTCATCGCTGACGCCACCGGCGCCGTCGGCGATCCGGGTGCCCTCCTCGGCCAGCTCCAGGGCGGCCCGCTCGGCCTCGGTGAAGACCGTCGCCTCCCGCCAGGCGACGACCAGGTTGAGCCGTACGGAGCTCTCCCCCGCCCGCGTGGCCTCCTTGGTGTGCATGTCGATGCAGGCGGCGCAGCCGTTGATCTGGCTCACCCGGAGCGCCACGAGCTCCTGCGTCGTGGCGGGCACGCTCGACTCGTGCAGCACCTTGCCCGCGCCGAGAATGTGCTTCAGGAACTTCCCCGTAGCCGGGTTCGCGAGGTAGTTGAGACGGGCGTCCATCCTGATCTCCTGTCGTGTCGACGGTTGCACCCCACCGACGACACAGCTCCCCGAAATGTGATGTCGTGACAGCGTGCCCGGAGGGCGGAGGCCGGCGTGGGCTCACGCCGTCGCCCATCGACGGGAGCCTTCTGGCCCCACCGCGACTGGGCGGATGGCACGCGCTCGCCCCACCGTGATCGGCTGGAGCCCTGGGCGGCGGACCGTTTCGACGACCTGGTCGCGGTGGAGGAGGCTGCGGTCTCGCCGTGCGCCGGCGACACGCTCGTCCACGGAGACCTGTATCCGGTCGACATCCTGCTGACCCCGGATCGGGTCGTGGTCGTCGACTGGCCGCGGGGTCTGCGATGCGGCGCTTGCTCCAGGAACGGTGTGTTCCCGCGTCCGGGGCACGGTGCACCGGGTCAGTCGGTAGTTTCAGGCGCGTCGAGGTCGCAGAGCGGCGCGGCGGTTTCGATGCCGTCGTCGTGCAGCAGTTGACGCATGCGGGAGATGTCGAGGTACGCGGTCTCAAGGGGATGGGTGAGCAGGCGGGAGATGGCCGTGCCGAACTTCGCCATCGAGCTTCTGCCCGGGATGAATATCGACAGTTCGTCCCGAGCCTCGAAGCTCTGGACCTCGAGGTCGCCGGGCAGGGCCGCGAGCGCCTGCTCGTCCGCCGTGACAGGGATCTTCACCAGCCAGTACGGCCCCTCCATGGTGAGGTTCGCTCGCTTCTGCTCCGCGGTCTTGGTGGCCCAGGTCCGCCACGGGGTGCCCGACACGACGGCTCCGCACGCTTCCACAGCCTTGATCACGTCATGGACGGTGGCGTTCGTGCCGGCGTCGACCTGGTCCCAGTCGTACTCGCCGCTGCCGGCCGGGAGGGCGGGCGCCGATTTCGAGACCACGGTCATCTCGGGAACATGGTGCCGCCGCACCTCCGGCCACGAGGTGAGGAATTCGCGCGCGTCACTGATCGCTTCGTCCTGGGCCTGCCGCAGACGCCGCACCTCCGCGATGTGCTGCTGCAGCAGGACGGGTGCGGTGTCCGGTTCGTCCAGGGCGCGCCGGACGAGTTTGACGCTCATCCCCGTGCCGCGCAGGACGGTGATCAGCATGGCCTGTTCGACCTGCTCGAAGGTGTATGAGCGGTAGCCGCTCCGCTCGTTGACGTCGGCCGGGACGAGCAATCCCTCGGAGTGGTAGAACCGCAGCGTCTGCGGCGAAAGATGGCACATCTCGCTGAATTCGCTGATGGACAGCATGACTCCATGGTCGGCCTTACAGCAACCAGAAGGTCAAGTGCCGCCGGCTCCCGCTCAGCGAACTTCCCTCTCAGAGGGCCTCCCGCTCAGCGCACCTCCCGTTCGGCGAACTCGCGGAAGCTGCGGGGCGGGCGGCTGGTGACACGTTCGACAGTGTCGGTGACCCGGTCCTCCGAGCCGCCGCCGATGTCGGTGTCGAGCGCGGCCAGCATGGCGGCGAAGGAGGCGGGGATGCCGTGCCGCGTGAAGTGGCGGGCGAGCTCGTCCACCGTGACGGACCGGTGGCGCACGGGTCTGCCGGTGTGCCGGGTGAGGAGGGCGGCGACCTCGTCATAGCTCAAGGTCTCCGGCCCGGTCAGCAGGTGCTCGGTGTTGTGCGGCACCTCCGCCGTCAGCGCGTGCCCGGCGACGGACGCGATGTCGGCCGCGTCGACGAACCCCACCCGGCCCTTGCCCGTCGCGGAGATGACCTCGCCGTCGCGAATCCTCAGGGCGAGTGACTCACCGGTGAAGTTCTGCATGAACCACGACGGCCGCAACACCGCCCATTCCGGCATGACGGTACGGACCAGGCCGTACAGCGCCCCGACCCCCGACGTGCTCTCCGGCACCGCGGACGAGCCGAGCAGCACCACCCGGCGCACCCCTTGGCGAACGGCCTCGTGCAGGAACGGCTCGACCATCGGAGCAGGCTCGGCCACCCCGATGGGCGGGACCAGGTAGACGGCTCGAACCCGGGACAACGCGGGTGCGTGCGTCTCCCGATTCGCCCAGCCGAAGCGTACATATCCGGCGAGGTCCGCCCTGCGAGAGGCCGGTCGGACCGGCACGCCGCGCTCCCGCAGAAAGGCGGCCACCCGCGAACCGGTCGTGCCGGTCGCGCCGACGACGAGAACCTCACTCATGGGCACCGCCCGCGAACGCCTGGTTCACCATCTCCAGCCCGCCCAGCACGTCGGCCGCGGCCAGCGGGCTCCAGTAGTCCCGATAGAGCTGGATCTCGCCGCCCCGCACGGTGGCGACCGCGACATAACGCATCCGATACGACTTCCCCGTACGTGGCACGACCCCGGCCACCTCGAACTCGACGATCGCCACCTCGGGGTCGACGCTCTGGTGCACGGTCTCCTGGACGATCTGCCGAACATCGAGGATGTCCGGATAGTCGCGCATGTACTCCTGAATCGCGGGCCGCCCCTCCACCCGCGACGGGTATCCCGGCGCCGCGAAGGGAAACTCGATCACCCCGTCCTCCGCCCACAGCCCGGCGAAGGCGGCCATGTCCTTGACCACCAGCAACTTCAGAGCATGCCTGACCAGTTCAGCAGCGGTCATGTTGTGCACTCCTTCACGTATGGACGATACGGTACCGTCCCATTGAGAAGGACTCTAAACGAGACGGCTCCGTCCCGTCCAATCGCTAAGCTCTTCCCATGACCCGCCGCACTCCCACCGGCGCAGCCGTGCTGCAACCGACGGTCACCCAGGCCATCACCGAAGCCGTCCTCGACGAACTCGCCGAACAGGGCTACGCGCGCCTGTCGATGGAGGCCGTGGCCAAACGGGCCGGCGTGGGCAAGAGCGCGCTGTATCGCCGCTGGTCGTCCAAGCAGGAGATGGCGATCTCGGTGATCTCCGAGTTCAGCATGGAGCAGGTCACCGTCCCCGACACCGGCTCCCTGCGAGGCGACCTGCGAGCGGCCCTCGACACGCTCATGAAGTGGCTGACACACCCCCGGTTCTCGCGGATCATGCCCGATCTCGTGGCGGAGGCGGCCCGCAACCCGGAGCTGGGAGAGGCCGTCGAGACCCTGGTCGGGATGCCGAAACGGGAACGCGTCGCGGCCATGTTCCAGCGCGCGATCGACCGCGGCGAACTGCCCCAGGACACCGACCTGGAGCTCGCACTCGACCTGCTGGCCGCCCCCCTCTACTGGCGGCTGGTCGTACGATCCGCCGCACCCGACCCGGCCTACATGGACAACCTCACCGACGCGCTCCTCCGATCACTCACCAACCCCTCATAGAGCCCGAGCGCCCCCCGCCCCCCGGCTCGAACGCGTCCATCCCGGCGCCGGGTACGTCCATCGGACCTGTCCGCTCGGATCGACGAGCACCGTCTCGTCACACATGTACGGCGGCGCACCCCATCATCACGATCAGCCCGGCGTTCACACGAGCTAAGCCAGGAACCGCAGGGGCCGCACCCATCCCGCAAGCCCGGAACCAGCAGGAGGGAACGCCCTCCCCACCGAGCCGCCGCAACGCGTCCCGGCCGTTCCTCACCAAGGATCACGACGGCGAGTGCCTCAGCGAGGAGGCTCGCACACCCGGCATCGCCCACCTGGCCCGATCACTCACCACCGTGACGGTTGATGGGCGTGAGCCGTGCCAGAGCGTCGTAGAACTCCTGCCGCGAGATCTCGAACGGCGAGAACTCCTCCAGATCGAGACCCGCGCAGGTCAGTCCCCCGTACCGGTCCTCGTCGTGCTCGTCGTCGTACGCGAGGACCACCCCGTTGGCATAGACCACGACCTGCTCATGTGCGGTGCCGGTGTCGTCGATGGCCAGGTAGTACGTCGACCACCCCCAACTCGCGTACTCGTCCCCGCGGTCCTCGTCCCACGGCCGTCGAAAGAACCTCATGACCTTGTGACCAATCCTCCTGCCGCGTTCCGCCCCCGGGCGCCCCTCTTTCGGCTACCGCGCCTTGGTGTGACCTGCGGGGGCCCGCGCATGGATCGCCCGCGGCGACGGCGACCCGCGCGGGGCGACTGTTTCAGGCGTGTTCGTTGGGCACGACGGCGACGGGCCAGTCGTTGTCGACGTCCGCGAGGATGTTGAAGTAGTTGGTCAGGATGTTGAGCGCGAGGTTCCCGACGACCTCGGCGATCTCGGCGTCGGTGACCCCGGCGGCCCTGGCTTCCTTCAGCGCCGCGTCGTCGACCACGCCGCGCCCCCGGGCGATCGCGTCCGACAGCGCCAGGAGTGCGGCGGTGTGCGGGTCGGCGGACTCGGCGTCCCGCGCGAGCTCGATCTCCTGGGCGTCGAGCTTGGAGACGTGGGCCGCCAGGTAGGTGTGGGCGGACAGGCAATACTCGCAGCGGTTGTACTCGGCGGTGGCGATGGAGAGCCGTTGCCTGACGGCCGCGGGGAGCACGCCGCCGTTGAGTGCGCCGGACAGCGCGAGCCAGCCCTTGAGCAGCGCGGGGCTGTTGGCCATGGCCTTGGCCATGTTCGGGACGGATCCGAGGGCCTTGCGAACGTCGGCGAGCGCCTCGGCGGCGGGCCCGGTCGCGGCGGCGGGGTCGATCTGGGGAAGCGTCGACATGAATATGTCCTCTCCGAAGAGTTTCCTAATGTTTAGAAGTGCTGCCTTCCATTAGGACAGTGCCACGCGTACGTACGACTGTCAAATGGGTGAGGTAGCCTTGAACCATTAGCAGCTAGGGAGGCGGAGATGGCACACGCACCGGCCACGACGAGCGCGATCCTGCTCGGCGAGCCGCTCCCGGTGGAGCTGAGCAACACGACCGGGATGGCCCGCGGCGAGGTGTACGACGCGCTGGCCGACGACGACGCCGTGGCCGCCTGGCTGCGCGCGGTCGGCGGCCGCCTGCGGTCGGAGACGGGCGGCACTCTGGACCCGGCCAAGCTGGACGAAGCGGACCTGCACGGGATCGCCGGGCGGCTGCGCGACCTGCGCGACGCCCTGCGCCGCCTGGCCGCCGACGCGACCGGCGACACACGTCCCCTGGGCCTGGCCACGGTCCCCACGCGGCAGGCCGCGATCGACACCCTGAACGCCCTCGCCCCCGCGTGGCCCGAACTGGTCTGGCCGGAGGACGGCGAGCCGGCCAAGGCGTTCCACGCGCCTGGCCCGCGCGCCGAACTCGCCGTATCCCTGATCGCTCACCAGGGTGTCGAGCTGTTCGCGGGCCCGCGGCGCGACCTGCTCCGCGCCTGCCAGGCACCGAACTGCCTGCTGTTCTTCCTCAAGACGCATCCGCGCAGGGAATGGTGCGGGTCGGCGTGCGGCAACCGGGCCCGAGTCGCCCGCCACTACCGCCAACACCACGCCGCCGACCGTACGGTCCAGAGCCGCAGGCACCCCGACGACCCGGCACCGCCCGGCGAACGCGCTGAGCGAAGGTAGACCTCCGCCGAGACTCACGTCAGGGCAACAGGCTGCGCAGGGCGTCCATGCTGGAGCCGAAGGGAATCGGCCCACTCGATGAGGCACCCGCCTGCTGACCTGACCCGCTCGTCCCTGCCCGCATACGCCCACCTCGACGACGGACACCCGCGACTGCCTGCGAGCAGCACTCAGCGTCGCGATCGAGAAAGACCTGATCGTCAAGCACGTGGCCACCACGCGCCGGCTCCCCACCCCGCAAGACCGACAACACGTGATGGTCAGTGGAGGAGTCGCACGCCTTGCTGCTGTCGCCATGGCGGGCTGCAGACCCACTCGCCTACGTCCCGATCCCGGTTCCTGCGCCGGGGGACTCACCTGGAACGACACCCACCTCCACGCCGGACAGCTGTCGATCAGCCGGGGTGTGGGGCGGTGCATGCTGGAGCACAGTTGCCTGCGCCGCCGGGGACGGGTCGGGCTTGGCGAGCAGGGTCCGGATCTCGCGCAGGTGGTCGTCCTCCTTGGCCGGCATCTGGACGATCTTCCGAGCGCGGCTGAGCACGCGAACCGACGGTTCCGTAGGAGACGCCGAGGGCGTCGGCCGCCTCCTGGCCGGTGAGCTCCACCAGGGAGACCAGCGTCACGCTCGCCCTGATCGAGCGCGGCCGGCGCCCTCGCCAGGCGGGGACCCATACGCCGTGACCGAGAAGGCCAGGCGGAACGTCTCCGCCGCGATGTCATCTCCGGCCTGGACGTCCAGCCGGCCGGCCGCGTACAGGTGCACCTCGCGGAAGTAACGGTCGAACTCCTCCGCGTCCATCCGAAAGGGGGCGACGAGTTCCTCGTCACCAGCCTGCCCGCGGGTCTCGGTCGTCACGCTCCCACCCTCCTGCCCGGCGGTCGTCGCCCTTCCTTCGCCGCAGCAAGGCCGAGCTTTCCCGCCGGTCGCGCACGCGTACGGGCGCGGTACGGGACCGGCCGGGTGACCCGCCGGGGAAACGGCGGGATGATCACCTGGACGAGGAGGCGCGGGCGGGACGACGTCTGAGCCTGTTTCCTCCGTCAGGACTACGGGGCTGCCGTCCGACTTCGGGAGTGAACAGCATGAACAAGCGACAGGTCTCGGCCACGCGGAACATCCGTGCGAGCAGTGACACGATTTTCGACCTGCTGGCCGACCCGCGGAAACACAGCCTGATCGACGGGTCGGGAACCGTGGTGGCCTCCAAGACGGACGCTCCGGAGCGGCTCAGTCTGGGCGCCCGGTTCGGGATGGACATGAGGATGAGCCTGACGTACAAGGTCCAGAACGAGGTGGTGGAGTTCGAGGACGGACGGCTCATCGCCTGGCGGCATGGCGGCGGCCACCGGTGGCGCTGGCAGCTCGACCCCGTCGGCGAGCAGGAGACCCTGGTGACCGAGACCTTCGACTGGTCGACGGCGAAGATCGGCGTGCTGTTCCCACTGCTCGGCTTCCCGTCCAGGAACAAGGTGGCGATGGAGAAGAGCCTCGAACGGCTCGCGAACCTTCTCGAACACTGAACGCGATGTCTGCATGCCCGCCGAGCGGCGCCGGCGTCTCTGGTGGGTGTTCACGAGTACGGCTGGCCTGAGGTCCTCGGAAGATCGCTTCCAGCTCCACCAGCCTGACCGCCCCGCCGGCGCTCTTCAGCACCATGTCGGCGGCCATCCGCCCGGCCCCGGGCACGCCTACGCCGTAGGTGGTGCGGACACCGCTGATCATCCCGCTCAGGTACGTGTTCACCTCATCGAAGCAGCATCAGTTCGGCGAACAACTCGCGACGCACCAGGCTGTGGAGGAGGTCCCGGAGAACATCGGTCAGACAGGACACGACCATCCGGACCTCACACCCTTCATGGGAGATGGTGGCCACAGCCCACCGATGCTCCGGCGCTCCATAGGAGACCTCGATCCGCGACATGGTGATCAACGTCGCAGAACCGACAGTCACCCGGTTGGTCACCCAGCAACGCAAAGGCCGCTTCCGGTACCGAGGAAGCGGCCTTCGCCCTGGATGGGGTGTTCACGAGAGCGGATGGCCTGCCGGAACAGGGACCGCCCGAAGATCGCTTCCCGCGTGAGCGCTGATCGTTTCCCAGGACTGTCCGGTGGCCCTGCACGTCACGCGTCCAGCGTTCTGCGTGCCTGCGGCGCTGGTGAAGCTCGACCCAAGCCGATCGGCGGTTGCATGCGTGCCTTGCCCTCGCCGGTCCGGCACGGAGACCCCGCCGGGGCCGCGCACACGGACATCGGGCAGTCGGTGCCCTCCACTCGCTGGGGGCAGGCGATGCGCCGCATCCGCCCTTGTCTGCCAGATGGACGTTTTTGCGCGAATTAGAACACTCGTCTAATTTTTGAGCCGTGCTTTGCTGTCCTGGGTGTGGCTGTGGGAGACGATCTCAGCAGTGCCGGCGACCGGTGAAGGCGCATGAACTCCAGGTTCGCCATGAGGTACGCCGGCGGAGCCTCGCTCACCGTGGGCTGCACGACGATCTGCGGGACCATCATGTCGCACGCGAGCTCGGCCACGTGGGCGACGACAGCCTTGGTCAGCTCCTTGTCGCTCCCGACGCGGTAGGAGACGACCCCGGCGCTGATCTTGGCCAGCTTTGCGATCTTCGACATGGACGCCTGACTGTAGCCAGTTGCACGTTCATCGAGGAAGCGCGCGGAGCGCAGATCATCGAGGCCATCGCGACGCTCGCGGGCGCAGCCCCTACGCGCACCAGAACGAAACGGCACTCACCGACCTTGAACAGGTCCTGGCCTGGGGCCGGCAGTCCGGCGAGTTCCGCGCCTTCGGCCTGCGCACCATGGTCATCGCCATCAGGTGACCATAGACGCCAAACCAGCCGAGATCAGGAAAAATCCGGACTTCCACCTGTAGCGGCACGCCTCTGAGCTGTCCGCCCTCTTCACCCCCGCGACCAGAAAGACACCATGACCGCCGCCCTCAAGATCGCCGGTCTCGCCAAGACGTTCGGCGAGAAGATCGCAGTCGACCACGTCGACATCACCGTCCCCCAAGGATCCTTCTACGGCCTGGTCGGGCCGAACGGAGCAGGCAAGACCACCGCGCTGTCCATGGCCGTCGGCCTGCTCAGGCCGGACGAGGGACGCGCGCTGGTAAACGGGATCGACGTGTGGGAGGAGCCGCTGCGGGCACGCCGCCTGATGGGCGTCCTGCCCGATGGGCTGGCCCTGCCGGAGCGGCTCACCGGCCGTGAACTCCTCACCTACCTGGGACAACTGCACGGCCTGAGCGCCAAGGAGGCCGACGAGCGGGCGGACGAACTGCTCGCCGTCCTGGAACTCGACGGTTCCGCGGAACGCACTCTGGTGGTGGACTACTCCACCGGCATGCGCAAGAAGATCGGCCTGGCAACCACCCTGCTGCACGCCCCCAAGGTACTGGTGCTCGACGAACCCTTGGAGGCCGTCGACCCTGTCTCCGCCGCCACCATCAAGAGGATCCTCAAGAGGTTCGTGGCCCACGGCGGATCGGTGCTGATCTCCAGCCACGTCATGGCGCTCGTCGAGGAGCTCTGCGACACCGTCGGCGTGATGGCCCGGGGACGCGTCGTCGCGGAGGGCCCTCTCGGCGAGGTCCGCGGCAACCGCTCGCTGGAGGAGACCTTCGTCGACCTGGTCGGCGTCACGATCGGCGGCGGGGAGGGACTGTCGTGGTTGGCGTCCTGATCCGGATGAAACTGGCCGTGCTGCGCCACAGCACGACTGAGGCCAAGATGGCCCTCAACGGCCTCGGCTTGGCCGTCGGAATCTGCCTCGCCATCACCACCCTCATCCTGGCGTTCTTCGACTTCTCCCACCCGCGGCTGCTGATGGACCTGCTCGCGGTGACGTTCGCCCTGTGGGCGCTGGGCTGGATGGTCGGCCCCATCTTCGCGGGCGAACCGCCGCTCAACGGGGAGCACTTCCACCGTCAGCCCATTCCGCGCCGCACTCTGGCCATGGGCCTGCTCGCCGCCGCCCTGGTCGCCGTCACCACCGCCATCACGCTGCTGGCGTTCTGCGCGCTGATCGTCTTCGCCGCCCGGCTGAGCTGGGTGGCCGTCGTGGTGTCGATTCCCGCGGTGGTGCTGCACCTGTTGCTGGTGGTGCTGCTGTCCCGGGTGGTCACGCTGCTCTTCCGCATGCTGGCCAAATCCCGCCTCGGAGGGGTCGTCACCGCGACCATCACCGCTGCGATGGTCTCGTTGTCCTCGTTCTCCTGGATCCTGATCATCGGGGTCTACCTGCTGCTGGAGTACGGGTTCCCGCCCGCCTTCTCCATGGTGGTGCGGTCGCTGCCGTCCAGTTGGAGCCTGATCGCCGTCGAGGCGGCCGGCCGCGGCGACTGGCTGTGGACCGTGGGCCCGCTGGTTGCCCTGGCCGTGGTCGTGGTCGCGCTGTTCCTGGCCTGGAGCGCCCTGCTCGGACCGCAGCGGATCGCCCGCCCGGTGGTCCGCGGCTCCTCCGCGCAACAGGCCGCCCGGCGGGGCCCGCTGTTCCGTGGTGACCAGGGGGCGATCTACCTCAAGGAACTGCGTACCTGGTGGCGCGACCCGGTGCGCACCCAGGCCATCGTGATGGGCCCGGCCTTCTCGATCATCACTGTGCTGTTCCCGCTGATCTTCGGCTTCACCGCGGGACTCCCGTTCGTCGGCGCGGCCAGCGCGTTGATGGCCGCCGCGACCTGCGCCAACGCCTACGGGCAAGACGGCACGGCGCTTTGGCTGACCCTGACGGTGCCGGGCAAGGAGAGGGCCGACGTTCGTGCCCGCCAGTTGGCCTGGCTGACCTTCTTCGGCCCGCTGACGCTGGTACTGACGCTCGTCGGATGCCTGCTGCACGGTGACGCCTCCCTGGTGCCGTGGGCGCTGGCCGGCACCCTCGCCGCGCTCGGCGGCGGTTCCGGTCTGCTGGTGTGGGTCTCCGTCGTCGCCCTGGTGCCCGGCCCGGACCCGCACAAGAGCAAGAACTCACCGATGGACCACGGTGACGTCACCGGCCAGTCGTTCCTGATGTGCTTCCTGGTGGCCCTCACGATGTGCCCCGCGCTCGGGGTCGCCTGGGCCGGCCACGCCCTGGATCTGCCGGCCCTGCTGTGGGCGAGCGTCCCGGTCGCGCTGCTCACGGGCGTGCTCTGTCATGTGGGATTCGGTTCCATGGCGGCGAGGACGCTGAGGGACAAGGGTCCCGAACTGCTGCACCTGATGCGGTCCGGCAAGCCGACCTCCACCGCCGAGGAGACGGGCGAGGACGCTTCCCCGTTCGGGACGATGTCCGGCAAACGTCAGACCCTCATGTGGTCCGCCATGGCCGTGGGCATTCTCGGGCTGTTCCCACAGGGCCTGGCGCCGTTGGGCATCAAACTCAGCGGGTCGCCGGACAAGGTGTGGTTCCTCGCGCTCCACGTGCCCGAGCCGTGGCAGTGGCCGGTGATCGCCGTCATGATCCTGATCGGCCTCGCGGGTTTCTGGGGCGCCTACCTGGTGTACCGGACCGAGAAGAGAAGGCTCCAGGCCGCGGCCGCCGCACCGCCGCCACAGGACACCAACGGCAGGGACATACGGGGAACCGGGGCAGCCGGCCCCGAAGCCGGAGCGGACCGGCTCACCAGCGCCTGACCTCCGGATCCCCACAAGCCGCTCCACCGACGGGGGCACGCCGTGTCGCGGCGTGCCCCGTCGGCCGTTCCGCATCCGCCCCTCGCCCAGGTGCTCTTCACGAGTACGTGCGAGAAGGCGTTTCAGTTGGCTTCCCGAACCTCGACTGATCGTTCCCGGCCGCGGACCGTCAATGACCGGGCCCGGTTCGGGAGAGGTGGGCAGCCTCCTCGCCTGATGGTGCCCTGTCACATCCCCCGAGCAGTTGCCGCCGGTACTCGTCGAGGTCCACCGCGTGCTGCCATCACGATCATCTGCCCCGTGCCCGTCGTCCTTGCGGTGCAGGTGGTAGCAGTGGCCAGTGCGGTGCCCCAGCGATCGTGTCTCGCTTTGAAGAACTCTCAAAGCCGATGCGATGAGGGGTGTTCTCAGCCAGTGGGTAGCCACGCCCAAGGCGATCGAAAATCACAAGACCTTCATGGGACCTCTCGGCGTAACGGGTTGGGAGATCCGGTACAACGGCGCTTCTCTTCTCAGAGTCTCGCTGACAGCTAGCTCAACGTGACGGCAGTCCTACCCGAAGAGGTAGCGGGGCTGCCAGGCTTGCGCACCCGGCGCCAGGGCTGTGATGGAGCGGAGCCGGCCCCGCCACCGGGGGACCTGGAACAGGGTATCCCTCCAGCTCTGAAGCCTCGCGATAGGACTCGAACCAGCTTCCCGCCGTTTAGAGCAGTACACGGTGGCTGATGCGAGATGGCGACCCGTGATCCAAACCGGCGCGCTGGCCATGAACCGCATCTTCGACGACATCACGCCCGTGTAGCCCGTCCGCATGTCACTCAGTTGGTCACTCAGAAGATCAAAAAGGCCACTTCCGATGACTGGAAGTGGCCTTTGACCTGGGTGGAGATGAGGGGATTCGAACCCCTGACCCCTTCGATGCGAACGAAGTGCGCTACCGGACTGCGCTACATCCCCAAGGACTCGACCAGATTAGCAAACTCCAGAGGGTCCTCGCGCCATCGATCTCAGTCTCCGACCGCACGCCTGGGTGGTTCCGCGTACTGGTCGAACAGAACGTCCTGCTGCAGCGGCATGAAGTCGATGATCTCAGCCTCCGCCTCAGCGACGACGCGCTGCTGCTCACGCAGCCTTCGCCGCCGCTCCGCACGCGCCAGGCGGGCGCGTTCGCGGCGTTCCCGGTCGACTTGTACGGCCACGCGCAGGAAGACCGTGTACGTCAGCATGACGACCACGGACGGAGCAACGCCCCACCATGGGATCATGTGCACGGCCGCCGTCACGATGGAGGCCAACACCAGCAGGGCGGTGAAGAAGAGCAGCCGCCGCCGGCGCGCCACGATGATGGCGCGGCGGCGGAGCCGGAATTGGCGGACGTCGACCTTCTCGACTTCCGCCGCAGGCGTGCCGTCGTCTTCGTCGCCGTCCGAAGGGTCCAGGTTGTCGAGGTCGGGGAGTTGATGCTCGCCGGTGTAGTGCTCTTCGAGCTCCGCCAGCTCAGCGAGATTGGTCTTGTCTCTGCGCAGCCACATAGGGATCAGGACGCAGAGCCACATCACGACGATGGCCAGGTAGAGGAGGACGCTGCTCACGACCACCTCCAGGCGAAAAGCCGCCTCCGGGCAGCACGAAGACGCGGCTGTGTTCGTTGCGTCTTCAATGTGCTCACGTCACGCACCGTAAGACCGCGTGTCACTGATTGACGAGCATTCGGTGCGGTGTGTCGCGAGATCGTCAAACCTCTTCGACGGGAGACCCCCCGTGAGCAGCCGACTCACGCGCGCGACGCCATTGCACGAGAAGGCCGCCGGGGGCGTCCTCGACGGTCAACGCGTAACACATGTGGTCGCGCCAGGCTCCATCGATGTGGAGTTGGCGACGCCGTATGCCTTCTTCCCGGAAACCCAGCTTCTCAACCACCCTACGGCTGGCGTGATTCTCGGGGCGGATGTTCGCCTCCAGCCGATGCAGCCCGGTGGTGAAAAAGCAGTGGTCGACGGCCATGGCGAGCGCGGTCGGGGTGATGCCCTTGCCCGCCAGGGCGCCGTCGATCCAGTATCCGACCTGGGCAGAACGGGCGGATCCCCACACGATTGCGCCGACGGTGAGCTGTCCGGCGAAACGCCCCTCGTACGTCACCACCCACGGCAGCGCCAGCCCCTGCCTGGCCTCGCGGCGCAGGGTGCCGACCATGGAGACGTACGGCCCGAGGCCGGTTCTGAACAGGGGCGTCTCGGGGTTGCTCGGCTCCCACGGACGCAGCCAGTCGGCGTTGCGCAGCCGGGTCTCACGCCACACGCGTACGTCGCTCAGCCGCAGCGGCCGCAGGCCCACTGGCCCTTCGTTCAGGGTCGCCGGCCAGCCACGAAGTCGATCCACATCTCTCATCATCCCCCCATCGGGCACGATGTCGCCATGGGGATCGACGGTCAGCGCGGGTGATCGCCGCCCTGGATCTGCTCGACCGTGTGCCGCAGGATGGGAGCCAGTACGGCGACGCCGTCCCGCACTCCACCGGACGATCCGGGCAAATTTACGATCAAGGTCTTGCCCGCCTGTCCCGCCAGCCCTCTGGACAAAATGGACGTAGGCACCTTTTCCCGATTTGCCAGCCGGATAGCCTCGGCGATGCCAGGAATTTCACGAGAAATTACGCGAGAGGTCATCTCCGGGGTCAGGTCCATGGGCGTCACCCCCGTCCCACCCGTGGTGACGATGACGTCGTAACCGTCGGCGAGCCCCTTGCGGAGCGCGGACTCCACCGGATCGCCGTCGGGCACCACGACCGGGCCGTCGACCTCGCAGCCGGCCGCCTGACGCAGCAGATCGACGAGCAAGGGCCCTGATTCATCCTCATAAATCCCAGCAGACGCCCGGTTCGACGCCGTGATCACCAGTGCGCGCATCAGTCACCGTCCCGAGTCCACCGGCCGGTCTTGCCGCCCAGTTTCTCCTCCACCCGCACGTCCGTGATCACCGCGGCCGGGTCTACCGCCTTCACCATGTCGATCAGGGCCAGCGCCGCCACCGAGACCGCGGTGAGCGCCTCCATCTCGACCCCCGTACGGTCGGCCGTCTTCACCCGGCACGTGATCGCCACGCCCCAGTCCTCGACGTCGAGGGTCACCTTCACCCCGTGCAGCGCGATGGGATGACAGAGCGGGATCAGATCAGGCGTGCGTTTCGCCCCCATGATCCCCGCGATCCGCGCCACCCCGAGCGCGTCGCCCTTCGGCACCTCCCCCGACCGCAGCAGCGCCACGGTCTCGGCCGACAACAGCACCCGCCCGGTGGCCGTGGCGCTGCGCGCCGACACGTCCTTGGCCGAGACGTCGACCATGCGGGCGGCGCCGGTCTCGTCGATATGGGTGAGTTCGTTCACAGCCTCATCACCTCCACCGAGGCCCCGGCGGGCACCTCGGTCACGTCCTCGGGGACCACGATGAGCGCGTTCGCCGCGGCCAGGGCGGCGAGCTGGTGCGAGCCCTGCCCGTGCACCGGCGAGACCGTGCCGTCGCCGGCCAGCACGCCACGCAGGAACGACCGCTTCCCGGACGGCGAGCGCAGCGGCTCGGTCGTCCGCGCCGCGACCGTCTCGGGCAGCCCGGCGGGCAGCCCGCGCATCTTGTCGAGCGCGGGGCGGACGAACAGCTGGAACGACACGAACGACGACACCGGGTTGCCGGGCAGCGCGAAGATCGGCACCTGGTCGTCGCCCAGCACGCCGAAGCCCTGCGGCATGCCCGGTTGCATGGCCACCTTCACGAATCCGACCGTGCCCAGCGGCGACAGGGCCTCCTTGACCGGTTCGTACGCCCCCATCGATACACCGCCGCTGGTGATGACCGCGTCGGCGCGTACGAGGGCGGTGTCGAGGCGATCGAGCAGGACGGCCGGATCGTCACCGACGGAACCCGAACGGAACCCCTCGCCCCCGGCCTCGCGGACGGCGGCGGTCAGGGTGAAGCTGTTGGAGTCCCAGATCTGGCCGAGGGCCAGCTGGCCGCCCGGCTCGACCAGCTCCGAACCGGTCGAGATCACCACCACGCGCGGCCGCGGACGCGCCAGCACACGCTTGCGGCCCACCCCGGCGAGAATGCCGAGCTGCGCCGCACCGATCACGGTGCCGGCCTTGAGCACGACCTCGCCGGCCTGGACGTCCTCGCCGGCCCGGCGGATCGCGTGGCCCGGCTCGGCGCGGCGGTCGATGAAGACCGAGACCGTGCCGCCGTCGGTCCACTCCACCGGCACGATGCAGTCGGCCCCGGCCGGGACGGGCGCCCCGGTCATGATGCGTACGGCATGGCCGGGCCCCACGGCGCGCAGCTCACCGGAGCCGGCGGCGACGTCGTCGATCACCGGCAACGTGACCGGGAGCTCCCCGAGGTCCTCGGCGCGCACGGCATAGCCGTCCATCGCCGAGTTGTCGAACGGCGGCAGCGGTACCGGCGACGTCACGTCTTCGGCCAGGGTCGCCCCCAGCGTCTGCTCCAGGTCGAGCTCCAGCGGCGCCAGCGGACGTACAGTGGCCAGGATCTCGGCCAGATGCGCGTCAACTGATTTCATCGAGGAACTCCCGCAGCCACGGCACGAAGTCCGGCGCCAGATCTTCCCGATCCGCGGCGAACTTCACCACTGTCCGCAAATAGTCGAGCTTGTCGCCGGTGTCGTAGCGGCGGCCCCGGAACAGCACGCCGTGCACCGGCCCGCCGTCCTCGCGCCCGAGTGAGGCGAGCGTGCGCAGCGCGTCGGTGAGCTGGATCTCACCGCCCCGCCCCGGAGGCGTCTTCTCCAGCACCTCGAACACCGCCGGGTCGAGGACGTAGCGCCCGATGATCGCCCAGTTGGACGGCGCCTCCTCGGCCGGCGGCTTCTCCACCAGGTCGACCACGCGGACGACGTCGTCTTCCGCCGTCGCCTCTATGGTCGCCACCCCGTACAGGGAGACCTGCTCCTTGGGCACCTCCATCAGCGCGATCACACTGCCGCCGAACGTGTCGCGCACCGCGATCATGCGCTGCAGCAGGCGGTCACGATGGTCGATCAGGTCGTCGCCGAGCAGGCAGGCGAAGGGGTGTCCGCCCACGTGATGCTTGGCGCACAGCACCGCGTGGCCGAGGCCCTTGGGCTCGCCTTGGCGTACGTAATGGAGCGTCGCCAGTGAGGCCGGCTCGCGGACCTGGGACAACCGGTGCTCATCGCCCTTGGCTTCAAGGGCCTCCTCAAGCTCGAACGCCCGATCAAAATGGTCTTCGATGGACCGTTTGTTTTTGCCGGTGACCATGAGAACGTCGAGCAGCCCGGCAGCGGCCGCCTCCTCGACGACATACTGGATCGCGGGCTTGTCGACGATGGGCAACATCTCCTTGGGTGTCGCCTTGGTCGCCGGGAGGAACCGGGTGCCCAGACCCGCGGCGGGCACGACGGCTTTCGTCACAGGGTCGAAGTCAGCCATGAGTAGACCCTAGTGGAGGGATCTGTGGACAAGCTGAACCTGCGTCGCGAGCTGAACGCGGCGCGCTCACGCCTTTCCCCCGAACAGTTGCGCGCAAACGCCGTCAAGGTCCGCGAAACGCTGCTGGAGCAACCATGGGTCCAGATGGCCGGTCTGGTGGCTTGCTACTGGTCAACGGGGTCGGAGCCCGATACGCACGGGCTCGTGTTCGCTCTGTGGAAACACGGCGCCACGGTGATCCTTCCGGTGCTGCGGGAAGACAACGATCTCGATTGGGCGGTGTACGACGGCCCCGGCACGCTCGCCCCGGGCCGCAACGGGATCATGGAGCCGGTCGACACCCGCCGCGGCGTCGAGGCGATCCGCACGGCCGCGCTCGTGATCGTCCCCGCCCTGGCGGTCGACCGGCGCACCGGCGTCCGCCTCGGGCGGGGCGGCGGCTCGTACGATCGAGCTCTGGCCCGGGTCGGCCCGAACGTTCCCACGGTGGCGCTGCTGCACGACGGCGAGCTCATCGACGATGTGCCCCACGAGCCCCACGACCGGCACGTTCGCTACGTCATGACCCCTTCCGGACTCACTAGTCTTATGTGAGCGCAGATACGAGAGGGGAGCCAGATGACACTCGATGTCTGGCTCCTCCTCGGTGCCGCGATCGTCATCGCGGCCATCGCCGCCGTACGCCTCGTCCACCGCAGCGGCCTGCCCACCCTCCTCGTGTTCCTGGGCCTGGGGCTGATGCTGTCGGCCGGGTTCGGGGTCTCGTTCGAGAGCCCTCACGCGGCTCAGCAGATCGGCCTCACGGCGCTGGCGGTGATCCTGGCCGAGGGCGGTCTGACCACGACGTGGTCCCATGTGAAGCGTTCCGTCCCGATCGCGATGGTGCTGGCGACCGTGGGCGTCGCGGTCAGCACCGTCGTGGTGGCGCTGGTCGTACAGGCGGTGCTCGGGCTGGACGCCACGACGGCGCTCATCCTCGGCGCGGTGCTGGCCTCCACGGACGCCGCCGCCGTCTTCTCCGTGCTGCGGCGGCTGCCGCTGCCGCCCCGGCTGGCGGGCGTGCTGGAGGCGGAGTCGGGCTTCAACGACGCCCCCACGGTCATCGCGGTGATGCTGCTCAGCACGTCGGCGCATCCGGGTGCGGGCCTGGGCACGTTCCTGCTGGAGACCCTGATCGAGCTGGTCATCGGCGCCGCGGTCGGCCTCGCCGTCGGCCCCGCGGGCGCGTTCGCCCTGCGCCGCGTCGCCCTGCCCGCCTCAGGCCTGTATCCCATCGCCGTCCTCGCCCTCACCTTCGTCTCGTACGGCGGCGCCGTCCTGCTGCACGGCTCAGGTTTCCTGGCCGTCTACCTGACCGCACTCATCCTGGGCAACTCCCGCCTGCCGCACCGAGCCGCCACCCGTGGCTTCGCGGAGGGCGGCGCCTGGCTGGCGCAGATCGGGCTGTTCGTCATGTTGGGCATGCTGGCCGACGTGCACGAGCTGCCGTCGGCCATCGTCCCCGGCCTCATCACCGGCACCGTCCTGGTGCTGCTGGCCCGGCCGGCCTCCGTGATGGTCAGCTCGGTGGTCACGCGGGCGCTGCGGCTGGGCTGGGTGAGCTGGCGCGACCAGGCGTTCCTGTCGTGGGCCGGGCTGCGCGGCGCGATCCCGATCGTGCTCGCGACCATTCCGTGGGCGGCCGGCGTCGAGGGCTCGAAGGACATCTTCAACCAGGTCTTCGTCATCGTCATCGTGTTCACCCTGGTCCAGGCGCCGACGCTGCCGTTCGCGGCGCGGGTGCTTGGGGTAGCGGCCCCCGCCGAGGTCCACGACCTGTCGGTGGAGTCCGCCCCGCTGGAGGAGCTCAACGCCGACCTGCTGCAGGTCAGGATCCCGCCGGGTTCCCGGCTGCACGGCGTGGAGATCTTCGAGCTGCGCCTGCCCGGCGGCGCCGCGGTGACGCTCGTCGTACGCGACGGCCGCTCGTTCGTCCCGGCCACCACCACCCGGCTCCGGGTGGACGACCAGCTGCTCGTCGTCACCACCGCCGCCTGCCGCGAACAGGTCGAGCGCCGCCTGCGCGCCGTGAACCGCAGCGGCAAGCTGGCCGGGTGGTTCGGAGAGCGGGGGTTGGAATAGGTGTTTCTGGCAATCGGTTACCATTAGCAGTCGCATCGCTCGAGTGCCAATGCTGATCGAGTGTCCATGCTTGAAGGAGGAGCGCGTGCCGACCTACCAGTACGCCTGCAATGACTGTGGTGAGCAGCTCGAGGTCGTCCAGAAGTTCACCGACGACGCGCTGACGGTCTGCCCCAACTGCCAGGGCAACCTGCGGAAGGTGTTCTCCGCCGTCGGCATCGTCTTCAAGGGCTCTGGCTTCTACCGCACCGACAACCGCTCGTCGTCGACCTCGTCCTCGGCGTCCTCGTCCTCGACTTCCTCGAAGTCGGAGGAGAGCAAGCCGTCGACCGACTCGGGTAAGTCCACGTCCACCACCCCCGCGCCCTCCCCGGCGGCCGCCGCCAACTGACCCGCCCGCGGCACACGCCACCCTCCCGCCCCCGGGGCACGTCCCCGCTGCCCATATCAGCTCCGCCCCGGGCCGGCACCATGCCCCGTACGCCAGGGCCACAGGTCGGCAACCGCTCGCTCAACCGTCACCGCCGCACTCCCCGCGCCATGACGGACTTGCCTCGTGCCCGCCGCACCCGGAGCTTCGAACCCCGCTCCTGAACGAACGGCTTCCCGGTCCACCGAACTTCCCGAGGGCGCCGAGCGATCGGGTTGTCCACAGGCCGAAAACCGGGTTATCCACAGAACGCCGCTCCAGCCCCGACCCCGGCTCGCCGCTCCGGATACTCTCGCGCCATGGTCACACGCGCAGACATCGGCGTCATCGGCGGATCGGGCTTCTACTCCCTGCTCGACGACGCGGAGGAGATCGAGCTCAGCACCCCCTACGGACCGCCCAGCGACACCGTCACCGTCGGACGGATCGGCTCGCGTTCCGTGGCGTTCATCCCCAGACACGGGCGAGATCACCGTTTCCCACCGCACCGCATCCCCTACCGTGCCAACCTCTGGGCGCTGCGCTCTCTCGGCGTGCGCCAGGTGCTCGCACCGAGCGCCGTCGGTTCGCTCAAGGCCGAGTACGGCCCCGGCGCCCTCGTCATCCCTGACCAGCTCGTCGACCGCACCTCTGGCCGGGCACAGACGTACTACGACGCCAACGGCGCCGTCCACGTCTCCTTCGCCGACCCCTACTGCCCGTCGGGCCGGGCCGTGGCCGTACGCACCGCTCAGGCCGACGGCTGGCAGACGGTCGACGGCGGCACCCTCGTCGTCATCGAGGGCCCGCGCTTCTCCACCCGGGCCGAGTCACAGTGGTACGCGAGCAACGGCTGGTCGATCGTGGGCATGACCGGCTTCCCCGAGGCCATCCTGGCCCGCGAGCTGGCCCTGTGTTACACGTCGATCTCCCTGGTGACCGACCACGACGCCGGAGTCGAGGCCGGCGAGGGCGTCACCCACGACGAGGTGCTGGCCTTCTTCGCGCAGAACGTCACCCGCATGCGCACCCTCGTGTCCGAGACCGTCCAGGCTCTGCCCGAAGAGCGCCCGTGCCCGTGCGGTTCGGCGCTCGACGGCATCAAGCTCCCCTTCGACCTGCCGTGACCCTCCACGCCTGGCTGACCCGCTACGCCCGTCGCCGCCGCCTCGTCGCGGCGGCGCTGGCCGCCGTGTCCGTCATATCCGCCTACCTCGCCACGCGTCCCGCCGTCACCAGCGCCCCCACCGTGCTGGTGGCGTCCCGCGACCTGGCGCCGGGCCCCGTCCGCACGGGCGACTTCCATCGGGTCGCGCTCGATCCGCCACCCGCCGGCGCGATCCGCGAGATCACCCCCGGCCAGACCCTGGCGACGCCCATGCGCCGCGGCGAGCCGCTGACCGACGTCCGGCTCCTCGCGTCCTACCACCTTCCGCAGGGCCTGGTCGCGACCCCGGTACGCCTGGCCGACGCGGCGACCGCGTCCCTGATCTCGCCGGGCTCCACCGTCGACCTCCTGGCCGCCTCGCAGGAGGGCGTGCCGGCCCGCCACATCACGTCCGGCACCACGGTGATCACGATCCCGCCCGTACGCGAAAGAGACGCCCACGGCGGCGCCTTGATCGTCCTGGCCACCACCCCGACCCAGGCGGCCGAGCTCGCGGCGGCCCAGGCGCACGGCCGCCTCTCGATCACCATCAGACCCGGCTGACGCCCCTCAGAGCTGCGAATCGATCTTGGGGTCGTACTCCCAATGCCACGGCTCGAACGGGTTGCTGTAGGCCCATGCCGGGTGGAACCACCCGTACCGCTTGGAGTTCTTCTCCATCCACACGAACTCCGGCGACCCCGACCGCTCCACCCCGCCACACAGGTCGACGGCCAGCCCCAGCCCGTGGTTGCTCCGCCCCGGCACCGCGGCGAACCCGGGCCGCCGGTAATAGACCGACTGCTGCTCGGCGAGGCTGCGATAGGCATCGGTCACGCACATCGGCTTGCCGAACTGCCTCTTGAACGCCTCGTTCAGGCTGACGAAAGCGATCGTGGCGTCGGCCCGGAGGCTGAACCCCTTCTGCTGCAACGGACAGAGCATGCTCTTGGGGATCAGCCCGTTGGGATAGTCGCCCGCCGTCGCCGCCCGGAGCGGGTTGCAACCCAGCGCCGCCCGCCCCACCTTGTCGACCTTGATGCCGAGCTTCACCAGCGCCGCGGTCAACGACTTGACGATCTTGTCGGACCGCTGGCGCAACGTGTCGACCTCGACGGCGAGCTGCGCCTCGGCGAGCAGATTGCCGGCCCGCAGCTCCTGGGCCTCGGCGGCCAGCCGTTCGGCCTGGTTGTACAGCGTGCTGGTCTGCTCGACGGCCTGCTGGCGTACCGACACCATCTGGTTCACGTCGCTCAGCGCCCGCAAGGTGCGCTCGTCCGCGTCACCCGACATGAAGGGAAGGACTCCATTGGCCGCGAGCGGCTGCTCGTACAGCAACTCGGCCAACTGCGACACCGGCTGCCGCATCACCGAGAGCCGCTGCTCCATCTGCTGCAGCGAGTCGAGCTTGGACCTGAGCTCCTTCTCGGAGCCCGCGATGTCAGCCCGCCGCTTCTCCAGGGCCTTGGTGGCCTCCTCGAGCTCCTTGGCGGACCGCTCTGCCTCGCGCCGCAACTCGGTCAGATTGGCCGGATCACGCTCTCGCACCTGCTCTTGCACCTGGGCCTGCGCCGGCACCTGCGCGCTGGGCACGAAGAGAGAAGCCACCGCCATGACGACCGCGATCAGACCCGCTGATCGAGGGGATGGCACGTTCGACTCCTCCGTTTGCAATCTCGTTACCCTGGTCAGGCACGCACGTTACTACAGCACCCGGAGTGCCCGGACCGAACTCCGAAGAGCTGCTATGGGACAAATCGCCCGCTTTGTACAGACCGTTCCGCACCCCTCCAGAACACGCACACCAGGTCACCACCCGACGGCGAACCAGCACACTTCGGGGTACGCACACCCACCCAATCCGGTTCATATCCCAGGCAGCCAACTCTCCTGGGCCGCCAACTCCTGCTTCCGGTCCAGGCACACCTCCCACAACCAGGTGTCCACCCACTCCCCCGGACACTCCTCCTCCGCCGTCCGCACCGGAACCGGCCTCACGGGCTCCTCCACCACCTCAGGAGGTACGGACTCCCGCGCCTGCGGCACCGTCGGTCGCCTCCCGCGCACCACCACCGGCACCGCCGCCGGCACACTGCCCTCGTACCACCGATCGGGATGCGCGGGCTCGGGCACCAGCACCGGCTCGAACCCCCTCCAGCGAGCCATACCCCCAGCCCACTCAGCGGCCTCGGCCGCCTGCGCCCCCCGCTTCAGGCCGCGCAACTCCCCGGCCAACAGCCCCCCGGCAAGGATCGCCGGCGCCAGCAACGCCCCGAACAACACAACGGGCCGCCGGCGGGCCTGCCTACATCGCCTCCTGGTCACAGGCAGACGCTATCCGCGCACCAAGATCCAGATTCTGATCACTTGTCATGCCTTTACCGCAGCTCAGAGCACCCATAACCCACCCGGCCAAAGTGACCCGCCCCGCACGTCGCACACAGTGCCGTACTTTCGCTAGGCTTACGTAGGTCCGCCTCCGTAGCTCAGGGGATAGAGCACCGCTCTCCTAAAGCGGGTGCCGCAGGTTCGAATCCTGCCGGGGGCACTCCTCTCCACCAGGCATTTCCTGCTCCGACCTGCGGCTTCTTGGCCGCAGGTCTGCTGCTGTCCGGACCATCGATAGGTCGCCGAGGGCCCCTATATGCAGCCGTAGGACCATGATCACGGGATATAAGCGGGATGATCTAGGTGTCGCATCCGGAGGTCAGGCACCGAATCGGGCGTGTCCCACCGAGATCCCACTACCAGCTGGGCTATGGATCAGGACCCCGGGACGGCGATGCCGATAGCCCTGCATCGCCGAGACGATCGCGATAGGAGGCAACGAAGAGTGACCCTGACCATCCTTTGAGGGCCTACCCCAGTTGGCTGCGCACTCCCTGCATGAAGTCCCACCATTCGCCGACGCGTCGACCTGTGAAGCCGTGACGCTTTAACGTCAGTTGGAGAGTCCGCTTCAGTGGGTGAGGCGACTGCATGATCGCCTCATTCCGTAGGGCCAGACGAGTGAGCTGACCCCGCGTGGGCGGCTGATTGCTCTTGTGCCCGTTGCAGGGCCTGTGTGCAGGGGCGAGGTTCCAGATCGCGTCCAGGTCGATCTCCGCACCAGGAAGAAGGCGCTTGAACGAGTACGGGAACACATGGTCGACCGCAACGTCATCGACACCAGGGATGAGCAGATCAGCGCAGATGATGCAACGGCCATGTTGAAACCCGATGACGGCCTCGGTAACCCCCGCAACCGAGCGGCGACGTTCTTTGTCGGTGAGTTGCAGCGTCTCTAAGTCGACGGCGACTCCCTCCTCGACCAGACTTCGGCCTACCCCAGTGGCGAACGACGTCTCAACAATGTTCCACCGCGCGGCCAACTCCGCTTGCAGGCTCGTCTTCTGCTCGGACAGAGCGATCTCAAGGAGATGGTCTGTCAGTTTGACCACACGTTCCCGCGGGGTGCCTGCTACTTCGTAGAAGCGGTGGAGTACTTCAGCGCCGCCGTCACCACGCAGATTATGGAACTTTTGCATCACCATGGCGGGCATCGACTTCATCGCGGCAGCCAGCAACTTCTCAGTCGGGGAACCACAACGTAAGGACTCAACAGCCTCCTCCCGGGCCACAGACAGGAAATCTGATCCGCCGGCAACTACCCTCGGGGACGCCTGCGGCGCTTGAGCCCGATGCTCCACCAGACTCATCGCGTACGGCTTGGCCAGGTCCCTAAGGGGGATGTCGTTACGCCCCTCAGCGGCGGCACTCAGCAACGCCTGGCCCAGAGCGAACTTGTAGGTCCGCACGTTGACACCCATGAGCACCGCCAGCCGCCATGAGGAGCGAGCGGTCGGCTCTTCGCGAAAGAACTCCACAGTCATTCGCACATACCAGCCTTGATCGGATATCGACCGGTTCAGGGTAGTCCGCGATCACGGGGATGTCACCGAGCCTCGATAGGCTCAGGAGCCTTACAGGAAGGCCTTGGGTGAGTGGAGGACGCGAGCATGGGCAAACTGGTACGGGACAACATCCCGGATATCATCCGCCGAAACGGCAGAGAACCCCTCATCACCGTGCTCAACGAGGCCGACTACCGCGCAGCCCTTCTGGCGAAATTGTTTGAAGAGGCATCCGAGCTCAACGAGGCATCCCCTGCCGAGGTCGCTGAGGAAATCGCCGATGTTTATGAAGTTCTTCGCGCGCTAGCAGCGGTTCACGGGCATGACTGGACTGTGATCGAAAAGGCGGCAGCCGCCAAACGTGAGGAGCGCGGCGCATTCCATGACCGCCTCTACTTGGCGTGACGCTATGCACCTACGAGAGCGAATAACCCTGTCGGCCAAGCCGAACACTTACCGCAGGACAAGACCGCTGCGCGATCTCGTCCACGGTGGATCGTCGGGAACTAACTGGGAGACTGCGAGCACAGGCGCGTACTGAGGCGCGCTCGGCTGCGCCGGCGGGGGTTCGACCATCCGCAGACGGTCCGCCAGTTGGACGACTGTCGGAACCGGCCCCGTCCCGCCCAAGCGCGCCGCCGGAGCTGCCGAGCCAGCCATTCCTACGTCCGGCGCCCCACCGCGCAGCGGTTACGGGATGGGCTGCCTGGCCAGGCCTTGCTCGTCGGCGCTCGGGAGTGGCCACGGCCGCGCTCCGGGAACCTGATTGAGCACTGAGCCTCTTCAAAAAGGAGATATTGCGCACTATCGTGCTTCTCCGGCCTCATCCAGATCATGTGATTTCTGCCGAAACGGGGAACCAATGGCCAGGAGAAGTACAGGTTGTGGGCCAGCGCTTCTTGCACTCTTGGGGACAGGGGCTTACCTGTTCCTACTTCGCGCAGCCGCCGGTGCCGGCGGTCTCCCCGCCGTGATCGTGCTGCTCCTTGTGACCAGCGTAGGCGCGGGCCTGTTCTTCGCCGCGCACAAATGGAATCGCGCCATGATACGGCGAGAACAAGCGGCCCGTCGGTTGGCGGCCGAGCGTGAATACGTCCGGCGCACGGTAGACATGGTGCTGGACCCATCGCTGACCGCGGAGGAACAACTGCTCATCATCGACGGGTTCATCCCCCGTCTCCGTGCACGTGGCGTGCCCGACCCACGACTGGGGCAGCTACGTGGCCGGCTTGTCGTCGTAAACGATCTGACCCCCAAGGCCAGGACGCTCCTCGATCGCGTCAGGAAGGCCGCGTGGACGATTCATAGCTCACGCATCAAGCGCCTGAAGCTGCTGGACGACATCGCAAATGACATCATTCTGCCTCGTGAAATCTGGGAGATCGCCCACCTGCTGCTCACGCAGAGCCTGCTGACAAAGCGCCAGCACGAGGCCCGCCGCGCTGTGGTGACCACACCGGAATTCGAGGCCGTCCTTGCACCGCAGGAAGCGGCGCTGCGGCGCTCAATTGAGGCGACTATGGAGCGTGTCGTCGTTGTCGAGGAGTACGCCCGGCGCGTCCAGGAAGCCGATGCTGCCCTCCTCGCGCAGGAGATGCTGAGAGATAACGATCAGTATCGAGATTTGCTCGCACGTACCGACGATGTTGAGGGCATGCGGCATCTGACCCACCAGGCAGTCGCAGCGAGCGAGGTCCTTGCGAAAAGTGTCAGGGAAGCGATCGAGGTGGGCCAGATGCTCATTGCCCCAGAGTCCACGCGATGAATGCCATGCGGTGTGAAGAACCCGTCACCGGCTCGGGACTGGGGCAGTGAGACGGGCAGTGCCCCGCCCGGCTGCGTCCGTGGAGTTCACCCGCCCTGGTGCATGGTCCGCCAGCTCGACGATCGTCGTGAGCCGGCCCGACCGCCCCGAGCGCGCTGGCGGAGCTACCGGGCCACACGTGTCCTCATCCCCGTTCTCTCGTCCGCCGCGCAGCGCCTATGGCCTGGGGGGCGCTCGGCCAAGCCCTGATCTCTGGCGCGCTCGAGGGCAGCCGCCGCATCACCGCCGGCCTGGACATGCCCTGCACCACCGTCCGCGGCTGCTGCGCCGCGCACGCCGGGCTCCCACCCGCTGCGGGCGCGCGTGCGCCGTGCTCGGTCAGTTCAATCCCAACGCTTATCCCGTGTTCGTCCTTTGCCCCAGTCTGATCGGTACAGGATGAGGTGCTACTCGACGTCGACAGATGGGTGGCCCAAATTCTGTAGGGGCGCTCATACCCGCGGCTCCAGCAGCTTCTCCAAGAACTCCTGCGTCGCCGGATCGACCGAGTACACGGCTGTGCCCATCATGCCGCGAGTAAGGAGCACCTTGTAGGTGTTGCGGATGAGCCGGTCCGCCTGTTCGTCACTGACTCCCCTGCGCATAAGCGCTGGGTCCTTGCTGGCGCTGCGGACGGTGACCAGCTTGCCGTTTCGATAGACGAGGTCGGGGCCGAAGATCACGCCGTTCCAGTCGTACTCGAAGCCCTGGGCGGTGTAGACGCACCCCACCTGCTCGAAGCCGCCGGGTGCGGAGGCCCACAAAGCGCTGGCCGGAGCGTTCCCCACAGCTCTGTCGCCCTTGACGTTCCACGGCCGCGCCCAGTCACCGACCCGCACATCCGCGACCAGGCTGTCGTCCCCGTTCGGGGCACTCCAGGGCCAGCAGAATCCCGCTGTCATCCGCGCGGAATAGCCTGCTTCCAGCCTGCTCCTCAGCAGGGCCTCCAACTCGTAGGGCGACTCGGCGAGGGAAACGGTGAAGTGGTCGTCACCCGTCCATGCCTCCGGAGCGCCGCCGTCCAGGCCCAGGAGCCGCAGCACCCACTCCTCGTACTTGCGGCTCCCGCCGCAGCGGAACTGCGCGTCCAGATCGACCTGGTGCACGGCAAGGCCGAGAGAATGGGCGTAGGCCGTGATGTCAGCGACCCGCCCCATCTCCCCCGGCCGTACCACCTGGTGATCATCCAGCAGGAACACCGGCACCCGCGCGGCGGCGATCAACTCGTCCAGCTGTGGCCGGCCCGTCCGCTCGGCTGACCTGGTGAACCGGTTGGCCGAGGTCTCGCGAATGCGATGGGCCTCGTCGCAAATCAGCACATCGAGTTCGTTGGGTTTGGCGGTCATGAAGTTGTTGAAGTACTTGAACATCGCCTTCATCCGAGTCGAACCCTTGGCGACAACGCGCCTCATCGTCTCGGTGAAGGAGCGCGAACCGGTGGCATGCAAAGCCGAGTAGCCGCGATCAGAGAGCTCGCCCAACAGAGACAGCGCGATGACGCTCTTGCCGGAACCGGGCCCTCCCGTGATGATCACAACCTGCTTCGAGTTGCCCGCCCGTGCCTTCTCCACCGCGTGCAGCACCATCTCGTACGCCAGACGCTGCTCGGCCAGCAAGACGAACTGATCACGGTTCTTGATTTCGCCCGCAGCGACCTTCAGCAGTTGCTTGGACGGGCGGATGACGCTGGACTCCAGGCGATAGGCCGCCGCGGCCCCGGACTCGGGCGCGAACTGAGCCTTGAGGTAGTCGACGAACTGGCCTCTACGCGTCTTGCTGAAGAGCCGGGTGCGCTCGTCCTCAACGTGGTCATAGAGATCGTGGATGTCTGGATCGCTGGCGTTGTGCAGGTAAGCAACTCCGCGCACCGCGTTCCTGTGCTGATCCAGAGCGCCGACGAAATCGGCCAGGTATTCGCAGTAGCCCCGCACCTGCACGACCGGGTGAAGCTTGGGCCGATCCCCCATGCCCGGCACCAGAACGAGATCGGCGTCGTCCTCGTACAGCTCGGCCTGGCTCCACTGCTTGAGCTCGACGATCAGGTAGGAGTCGGCTCCCGTGCGCCGGTCGCGCCCAGCGAGGATGACGTCGGCCCGCTTGCTGGTTAACGGGAGTTGGTACTCGATGAGCATCTCGACGCCACCAAGTCCGGCTTCGACCAGATCCCTGGCCAGAATCGGGATGCTCCGGTCCCAGGACTTGCGTTCGCCCTTACCTGGATTGATCCCTTGAGTGGCGCGCAGGTAGTCCGCAATCACATCGCTGAGGATGCGCTCGGGCACCGACTCGGACACCAGTTGGACCAGACTTTCCGCCGAATGCCGGAAAACGGCCACGGATCTACCCCCAGGCAGCACGAAAGACTCGTGCGGTATGGGGGCGTGTCCGCCATCAGAGCGGAAGCCCGTCGGGCCGCATCACCGATACATCCTGAGATTACCGGGATCTTCACCCAATCCAGTCCCGGTCAGCCGATTGAAGGCCTCTGAATGCGCGGCGGATCGCTGAGGCGGAGCAGAGATCGAGAGCGGCGCGATGAGAGCGATTTCTCGCCAGGTAACTTGCACCAGAAACCGAACGACACCGTTTCCTAACCGTGAGCGGTCGTAGTCTTCACAACCTGGGGTGCTGATCAGTTCAGCATGACCTGGAATCACGGGATACGGACAGATGATCTTGACGGTCTCTCCTAGGTCAATGGGTAGTTTCCCGACGCTACTGCGATAGCCAGGGTGATCGCCTCTAGGCTTGGCCCGTGCAGTCCCTTGCCCTCTTTGACCTCGACAGGACACTCGTTGACCTTGATGCCGGGTTCCTGCGATGGGCGCACGAGTTCGCCGACCAACACCGGCTGGGCCCTGAAGGCGTTGCGTGGCTGGTCTCTCTGGATCGAGACGGCTATCCGCATCGAGAGGTCTTCTTCACCAAGGTACGCGAGCACTTCGCCCTGACAGAGCCGGTCGCCGAGCTTTGGGCCGCCTACCGCAGACGTATGCCGGACCTCGTTCAGCCATACCCAGGCGTATTGGCCGGGCTGGCAGAGTTGCGGGCGCGGGGGTGGCGAGTCGGGATCGTCACCAACGGCATGGCGGACAACCAACTCGGCAAGCTCCACAGGACCGGCCTCGCCGATGTGGTCGACGGCTACGCCGTGTCCGGCGCCGAGGGCATCCGCAAGCCCGAACTGCGCCTGTTCGAGATAGCCGCTCAGCGATGCGGGACCACGCTCGCCCAGGGCGGTTGGATGGTCGGGGACAACCTCATCGCCGACATCCGAGGAGCACGCACGGCCGGCCTGCACACGATCTGGATCGACCGAGGATCCTGGCCAGGCGAAGAACACCAAGCCGACCACGTGGTCAACGACGTCATCGAGGCCATGGCCATCGTGCGTGAAGCCAAGTAGCCCGACCACTTCCCGGGGGCGCTCACAGCCGACCCGAAGTGAGCGCGGATTCGGCCCTTATCGCGGCTCGCTATAGCTGGAACGAAGTGGATGTACGAATGTCGGGCGGTCGGATAAGGTCCGGGTCGTGCGCCTTCGTGCGTTTTCTAGAGCGGTTGCCGCGGCACTTGCCTGTTTCGCGGTCTTAGCGGGCTGTGCGGGAGAACCTGAGCCGCCGACGCTGGCGGACGCGACCCGACAACTGGTGAGCGACGGTGACGCTCTCATGGCGTCAATCGAGGCAGATCTTACCGGGCTGACGAAACAGCGTGCCGAGCAGGATCGGACGACCTCATGCACGTCGGGCGAAGTGCAGCGCTACTTCATGGTGAAGGGCGACTTCGCAGATCCGGACAGGCAGGACGTGCTCAGCCGCATCGGATTGCTGAAGGGCAAGCTTCAGGCTCTTGGCTATCAGGAGGTTGTGGACGAGCTTGACATCCTGGAGGACGGGTTAGGCGTTTCGGTGCTGACACACGCCGAGTCCAGACTGACGTTCGTGCTTGTCGGTCGCCTGTCTGAGAAGCCTAATGTCCTGATCGCCGGCAAGACGGAGTGTTACCCCCGCAACGGCTGAGTGTCCTCATACGGGATCGGGCAGCTGCGCGGCCGCCCTGCGAAGTTGTTCCGCACGGCGGCGGAGGTTGTCGGCAGCGGCCAGGCAAGAATCCTCGAGCTCGTTCATCTCTCCCCTGAGACGAGCTGCGTCGGAGAGGTATCGCTCTGCAGCCGGCCCTCTCCAGAGTGGCTCGTTCTCTCCTGGCTTCGACGGGATGCCCTCGAACGTCTCTGCCAGCGTCTTGGCGTACCTGGTGAATGTGGCGGCAAGCGCTTCCTTCTCGGACGCTTCACGGAGCAGTTGGTCTTTGACGGGCATGCTCAGCCACCCCGCACCCTCAAAGCCTCGGTCAGAGCGCTCGCCAGGCGCCCCCTGATCGCATCTCGCATCAGTTCCTGATCGGTGGAAGACAAGGGCGGTTGCCCGTTCGCGCGAAGCGACTCGGCGAGGAAGCTCGCCTGCTGCTCGACCAGGTCCTCGACAACCGACTCCGCGGTCGCGGGTGTCTTCTTGTCGAAGTAGTCGGTGATCATGTCCTTCATGACCTCCTTTATGTCGTCGAGCATCTTGTCCTTGCCCGTGGACACGAGCGCGCTGCCGATGGGCAGGAACTTGTTGTTGATGTAGTCGACGGGCATCACCATTAAGCTGGCTATTCGTTCGGCGCGCTCGTCGTCACTCCACTCGGCATACGTCGATCCGGACAACAACAGGTTCGCCAATGCCCCCGTACGCGCAGCGAGATTGACATGTGCCCCTCGCTCGTAGAGATCCGGGTCGAGCGGATGGAAGCGACCCATGTCAAGTTCCCTGGTGTAATCCTGCCCCGCCTGCATCAAGGTGTCGGTAGCGACGGAGTCCTGCATCAATGCGCCGAAGAACCGGGAACTCACTTTGGGATCGAGCTTGTCCCACGGCGATCTGGGCTCCACATAAGGGACATCGGGCGAGTTCCGTTCGGCCTGACCTCGCGCGAGATGATCGAGTATGGGTCGGACGTGCTGAGCCAAGACTCGGCTGATAGGCGAGTTGGCGAAGGTCCCGAGGCTACCGCCGACCCAGAGGCTGTTTTCGGATCCGATGCTGTTGATGACGGTGATCCACGCCTGCTCCCGTACGTTGTCCGTCCCGAAGCCCGGCTGCAACGCACCGTGCAGCGCCTTTGCGAGAGCCTCTTCGTAGGCGGGGACGCCGGTCGTCGTGATGGTGTAGGCATCCAGCAGAACCCCGGCCTCATTCGGATGCTCCGCCAGCAGACGCTGGAACGCCTCCGGATTCGCCCCGTACGCCTTCACCAGGTTGTGCAAGCTCCAATTGGGATCTGTGGGAACTGCATCGGAATTCGCTGAGCGGTTCAGCAGGTTGGTGGCCACCCGGTTGAGGAACGTGCCCGACTGCGGGGCCAGCGCCACCAGACTTGTCAGGATGTCCGACGGCGCAGTCTCCACCATCTTCTGCCACTCGCTCCCGAGCCGTCCTGAGCCCTCTGCGCTGGCGAAAGCCTTGGCCAGCAGACCCGGAGAAGAGTCGCCGGCGCTCTTGAGCGCATCCGGGGTCAACCCACGGCGGTTCCCCGGGGCGCGGGTGTTCATCCAGTCGCGGAGCAGCTTCTGGAAGGTCTGCGGGCCGAGTGCCGCCAGCAGCGCCGCCGCGTACGCCGGGTCGTCGGTCTTGCCCTTGAGCGCTTGCAGAGCCTTCTCTAGCTCGTTCCAGCTCTGCCCGGACAGGTGCTGGTCGTGATACTTGAGCGCCTCCACGATGGGACCTGCATCCTTCTGCGCCGCCTGCGCCGCCTCCGTTCCGTTGCTGAACAGGAAGGTGGCGGTCAACATGCCCTGCTGGGTCGGCACCATCCGTTTGAGGGTGTCGATGCGCCATCGGAGGTCCTGCTGCGACTCGTGGAAGAACCACCAGGTGCGGTGCATCGCGGTGACACCAGCGCGGCCGGCCCAGTCCTGACCGGCTTCGGCAATCGCCGCTTCGAGCCCTGGGCGCATCCCGCCCAGGAGCGCCTTGCCTGCTTCCATCTGGCGGATCAGCTTCTCCGCGCCGAGGGGATCGATCCCAACGAACTCCCCCATCGCCCCTCCCAGAGGGTGTGGCTACACCGCGGGAGTCAAGCACAACGGGCAGTCTCGGGTAAATGAGATATACCTTCTCAGAAACAAACGGAATCACTCGTGTACGAATAGTCGCGATAAGTCCAGGACCCATCTTTGGATCACAGACCAGCGCCAAGTTCGTCGCCGCCACTGCCAGCACCCCTGTGTGCACCAGTTTTGGACAGCCTGAATTCCGCTAGCTCAGCCACTGACGACAGGCATAGTTGCGAATCTGGGAGCCGGGGCGCGAGGGCGGAAACAGTTCGTCGCAGTGTGCGGCAAGCAGCGGAGACAGCCGTCTCCTGTCGGGCTCCTGCCGGCGAATGCTTCTGCTCTCTTTTTCGCGATCAGCCCGGATCGAGATCTTTCGACGTGGCGCCACCGGGACGTTCTCACGACGCTGACGCGGCACCGCCGAGACCACTGGCCTATGAGGCTGACGCGGTGATATCGCCTTCTTCTTCACCACCGCGCGCCTGGGGCTGGGTGTCGCTGAAGACGTGGCGCGAGGTACAGGCGTGGGCGTCGGCGGCGCGGGGACTACCGCCGAGCCCTGAGCAACGCTCGGACGCGGCGTCGGCGTAGAGGCAGCATTCGTCGGAGGCACGGCGTTGTCCGTCCCCCACGCGGAAGCGCAGATACCGAAGCCGACGCTGGCCATGAGGCTGACGATGAGTGCCTGCCAAGGCCGGCGATCCCGCTTTCGTACGGAGGACCGCTTTGGCGGAGTCGGGGTCGCGTACGTTCGCCATCCGAGCGCATCAGACTCTGCAGGGAATCGGGGCCGGCGCCGGAGTTGCAAGCCGTACGGTGGTCGACGTAGTGGGCGTGGCTCGCCGGGTGATGACGCTGGATGGTTCTGCTCCGTGTGCATGGTCCTCCTCTCGGGCAGCGTCGTGCATGCCAGGGTGGCGCAGCGTCGCAGCGTTTGACGGGAGCGACGCGGCATGGCGGGCTGCGTGAAGTGAAATGGCCCCGGTCGAGCCGGGGCCGAAGATGGATAAGGTGCGCTATCCACCCAGAGCTTTGTTGATCTTGCCGTTGATCTGCTCTTGCTGCCCGTCGATGCACTTCGCGTAGACCCGTAGGAGCACGTCAACGCTGTGACCGGCGCGCTTGGCGACCTCAGGGGCCGGAACACCCGCGTTCAGCCAGAGCGAGACCGCCGCGTGGCGTAGGTCGTACGGCCTGGCGGCCAGCGACGAGGCCGCCTGTTCCGGCGTGAGTGCGAGTTTGCGAGCTTCCTGCCAGACATAGGAGTGTGCCGAGCTGGAGTAGGTTCCGCCGGTGCTTGTGGCAAAGATCCGGCCGTCCTTGGCGGTGCCGTACTCCGCGATGTGCTCACGCAGCATGGCGACCAGGGCGGGCGGAATCGGGATCTCTCGCGTCTCCTTGTCCGCCCGATGCTTCAGGCTGCGTGACTCGTGGGTCTCGCCCGAGTTCGTCCACCGCTTCGTTGCCTGCGGCCGTGCCTTTTCCAGGACGATCAGCCCCCAGCCTGTCTCGGGCAGCGTGCAGTTTCTCAGTCGCAGGTCAGCTGCCTCTTCGGGCCGGAGCGCGGCGTAGTAGATGCAGGCGAACAGCGCCTTGAGCCGAGCACCGCGCTTACGACCGACCTTGGGCACGGCATCGAGAAGCTGCCTGGCCTGGGCGGGGTTGACTACGGTACGGGGATCGATCACCGTAACCGCCTTGGGCACCGTCCACTTGATCTCGTCGAGCGGGTTACTGCTGAACACCTTCTGCTCCACTGCGTGTTCCAGGAGGTGATGGAGGACCGCGCGCTTACGCCGTACCGTGTTCGCCCCCGCGGCAGCACCAGAGAAGGTGACCGAGATGGCGTCGAGTGCCGTACGCAGAATGCGAGCTTCCCCCAGGGCCGCCAGCGGGAGAGACGCCCGTTCCAGCCAGCTCAACGCCGCGGCTTGTGCCGCACTCAGGCTGGCCCGTCGCTTATCCGGAAGCAGCGCATGGATACGGAGGACCTTCCGAAGTTCCTCATCGGATGGGCGGCGCGGTGCATCGGTGACCAGGGCGGGAATCAGCGTGAGGAGCGCGTAGGCGTCCGTCTCGCGGGTGCGAGCCGCCGAGGTATTCCAGCGGCGCAGGACGTACGCCTGAGCGAACTCCAGGAAGGACGGGCCCTTCGTCTGAGACGCGAGCATGGACACCGGCAGACCAGTGGCGATGTCGAACTCCTCCCCCGCCTTGGTCGCCTGGCGAAGGTCCGACATGAAGGCATTGGCCAGGCCCTTGGTCCGGAAGCTTTTGGACCTGTCCTTACCACCCACTCGCCACCGGGCGATGTAGGCGGACGTGCCGCGATTGGTGCGCTGCTGGATCTGGCCGAGCTGCACGTAATAGGTGGTGTTCATGCCGCCTCCCGTCGTGAGTCGAGCCAGGCCATGAGGTCGCTCCGCCAGACGCGGAGTTCGAGGTTCGGTAGCTGGACACAGACGGGCGCACGGCCGAGTTCGCGCCCGCGGTAGAAGGTGCGCCGAGAGATCCCGCCCAGCTCGGCGAGTACCTGCGGCACGGTCAGCAATTCGTCGCGTCTGGTCATCGGCCACCACCACCCGCGTACGGAAGCCGAGTTCCGGTGATCGCAGCCGCCAGGACTTGCTCTCCGATCGAGAGGCCTTGTCCGGCGTACTGCCAATGGGCGATGACCAGAACGGTGTCCTCGTCGAAGAGTGGAAGCCGTCCTGTGGTGATCTCTTCGGTGCGCATGTGTTCTTCGCGGGCGGCACGGAGGGCGCCGAGGGTGGTGGAGTAGCGGCGGCTCTTGGTGGAGAAGTGGCCGCGGAAGCCGAGCATGTGAGCCCAGTGGATGAGCCGGAGATCGGCGAGGCCGGGTTCACTGCCCAGGCGCATGCAAGCGGCGATCAGCCGGCGAGCATGCTCACGGACAGGCAGCGCGTCCAGGTTGTCGAGCGGTTGGATGCGCCGGTCCAGGGTGCCGACGCATTCGGCGGCCTTGGTGGCGTACTTGGCGATGTAGGCGGCGACGGCCTGATCGGTCAGTTCGCCGTCCATTGTGACGCGCCGGGTATCGAGCTGTGCGCCCCAGCGAAAGGTACGCCTCAGCGGCTTGATTTCTGCCGTCACGGCCGCGACCGCGTGGCGAACGGCCTGGTCCAGGTCGTCGGCCGTCGCCCAGGCCGGTGGCGGCGAGGACGGTCCGTCCGGACCGTCGAGGCGTATGACCGCGTGGAAGTGCACCACGCCGCGGCGCTGGTATTCGGCGACCTTGGCGAAGGAAATGCTGACGTGTTCCCGCAGCGCCTTCACCGTCAGACCGTTGAGCCGTGCGAAGCGTCGGCGCAGGGCCAGGGTGAAACGGCGCCACAGTTCGGAGCTGATGGCGTTGAACAGGACCGAGCCGTCGTAGTCGTAGCAGTCGGAGCACAGCGGCTCACCGAGCCTCACGTCATCAGCGCTGTGCCGATCGGTGCACGACATCACCCGTCCGTGTGGACAGGTCTCGGCGTTGCGGCGGGCGTGGCAGGGCAGCACCTTGCCGTTCTTCTCCCTCCGCACGTGCACGGCTCCGAAGGACGGGGCGGTCAAAGTGACGAACTGGCAGGGGTGTGTGCTGACCGTCTCGGGAACGCCCTTGCCGCCAACGAGGCCGGCCCGGACAAGCTGATATGTGTCCGCCCGATAGATCTCGGCGCAGGCCGGGCAGCGCGACGCGCGCCGGGTCTTGCACGGGACGCGCAGGACGCCGTTGGGTTCGGTGGTGGTGCTGTAGCGGTGAAGGAGCTGACCCGTGGCCCGGTCGTAGTGTTCGACCTTGCCGCGTAGGTGGATGGGCTGACGGCAGCCGCCGGTGTGCTTGATCTGGCAGGCCCAGCGGTTGTAGTCGGGTTGGTTAAGCCGGTGGATCATTCCGGCTACGGCATGGCTGTGGGGCAAGATGGGGTCCGTCCTATCCAGTGATGCTGGGTGTGGATGGCCCCCGGCCTGGCGAACGTCTTGGCGGATGTGTGGCCAGGCGGGGGGCGCTACGGCTATGCGCCGTGGCTGTCGATGCCGCTGCCGTGGCAGTCGGCGCAGGTCTCGTCGTCGGTAATGCCGGTGCCGTTGCAGGTGCAGCAGCGGTAATGCACGAGCGTGGCGTCCATGGTCATCACCGGTTGTCGCGCGGGATGACGCGGACGTAGACGCGGTAGTTGCGCGGGTGGGCGCGGTTCGGGAATGCCCGCGACATCGCGGTGACGGTGAAGACTTCGCGCAGGTGGATCAGGCCGAGCGTGATCTCCGCGCGGTTTCCTTCGAGGCGAATGCGCATGTGTCGACCTCCTAGGCGTCGGGCTGAATGCAGCCCTGGTAGCTGTCTTGGGCGGCGTGGTGGGCACGAGCGGCGGCGAGGATGGCGGTGAACTCGTAGTGGACGGGTCCGAACTCGATGCCGGTCATGTAGTGGCCGTAGGGCAGATGGCCGGGGTCGATCTCCCTGCCGAGCAGGCCGGCGACCCTGTCGACCTCGGCCCGCATCTCGTCGTCGGTGCCCTTGGCCGGGAAGGCCCGGATGGCGACGGAAGCGAGCGGGACCGGCACGTCTGGATGTGCTTCCAGGAAGATGGCGAGGTTGAGCAGGCCGTTGATGAAAGCTCTGCGGTGATCTTGCATGGAGTACTCCCTTCAGGAGGCTGAAGTCCGCAGGATGAGGAGCAGGTCAGAGGTGAGCTGGTCTGATACGCCCAGGCGCGCACGGAGGAGTTCGCGGGTGATGGGCTTGCCATGCTTGGCGTGGTGCTCCGCGGCGACGCGCCGCGCGTAGTCGATCAGGGTCGGGTCGGGCGTGGGTCCGTCGTCTTGGCCGTTCTCGTCAGCCGGAATGAGGGCGGGACGGCCCGCTTGCGGGACGGCACACGATCCGTCTGGGACGGGCGCTGCTGTCCATGACGAGGACATGTGCGGAAGATTCTGCGGTGAGTCGGTACGGCTGACGGTGGCGCGGCGTTCGAGCATGGAGACCGCGACGAGGAAGGCACCGGCCGGAGTGGCCGCGGTGATCCAGCCCCAGACGGTCGGTGCCGCTTGGGCGAGGTTGGCGGCCAGGGACAGGACAATGCCTCCTGTAAGGACGAGGACGGGCCAGGAGACGGGTCCGCGTCTGGTGCGACCGGTCTTCTTGTCGCGTTGGCGTTCGCGGGCGGCCATGACGCAGGTCAGGTCGATGCAGATGGCGATGGCCCAGGACATCCATCCGGACTGGCCGTGCTGGCTGGCGGTCTCCCGGATGTGGGCGAAGGAGCCCGCGCCCGCGATGACGGCCAGGACCACAACAGGACCTGTGTCGAGCAGCCAGCCGGCGAAGCGACGCACCTCATCTCCCCCTCCATCGATCAAGCGGCCTGTGAGTCGGTTGTTTGCTGCGGCTGTGCGGCCATCACCTCGGACCACGTCGGCGTGAGATCGGCATACGTGGTGGCGGCGTGTTCGGCGGTTTCCTCGCTGACGTAGAACGAGCGAGCCCGATACCACTGGCCGTCCTGCGAGGCGACGATCGCGACGCCCGGTGTCTCCGCTGCGATGGCGCGAGCGGAATCGAGCGCGGCCGGGTCGAGGTCACCGAGGGTCATGGTGGCGGTCTCGGGATCGTTGACCCGGTGGCAGATCCTCCCGGAGCACTGCGCACGGAGCGCAGTGACGCCAGGCCCGAGATCCGAGCCGATGCGCTGGCCGCAGCAGAACAGGTAGATGCCGAACGCCCGCCCGAGCTGCGCCACCCGCAGCAACGCCGTAGAGGTCTTGGCGACCTCATCCTTCTCGGACTTGTCGGCCATCAGGTACAGCTCGGCCAACTCATCGACCAGGACGACGACCGGTACCGGCCGCATCGTCGGCGGGAGCTGCCAGATGTTGCGGGCGCCGGCCATCCGGCACACGCCCATCCGGTCTGTCATGAGCGCCACCAGGTCATCCAGCAGCCCGCCGCACTCGGCGCGCGTAGTTGCCAGCGCGGACAGCCGCGGCGCATACGGCGTGAACTCCACCCCGCCCTTGAGGTCGAAGCCCACCAGGGCGACCGGCTGAGGCGCGAGGCCGACGATGAGCGCGTTGGCCAGGTTGGACTTGCCCGACTGAGTCGCTCCCGCGTTGATCCAGTGCGGGACCGTCCTGAAGTCGATGACCCACGGCTTACCGGTCTCCAGCCGTCCCACAGTGACCTTGAGCAACTCCGTCGACGGAGGAAGCTCATGGACCTGGACGAGCGGATCCCGCAGGGTAACGGCGATCCGCACCCGACCCGGTTTGTCGGAGGAGACCCGTACGGCATGCACACCCCAGGAGTGCGCCAGCCGTTCGGCGACCTCGGCGTAGTCGCCAGGAACCTGTCCCTCCAAGGTGTGCAGGGTGACCCGCCACCCGTAGCGGGTGGGAAGCGGGAGCCACATGAACGGTGCGGTGTCCACGGCGATGCGCTGAAAGCGGCGCCTGACCCGTACGACGCCGGTCGAGGCCACCAGCCCGGGAACGGTGGTGAACCAGAACCGCTGCCGCTTCTTGGTCAGCCCGCAGCCCAGGGCGACCTTGCGCCAGGAGGCGCGCACGCTGATCGCCGTGATCGGGTAGCCGATGACGAGCCAGAAGGAACGGTGGTGCCAGCGGCGCCAGGCCCAGAGCCCGGCCGCCGCAGCGGCCAGGACTCCGAGCAGCCACAGGTACTGGTCAGACACTGGCAGCCTCCTGCTGCGGAAGCAGGGCTGTGGCCCGGTAGGAGATGCCCCACCGGCCGGCGATCTCCCACACGTAGCCGAGCAGGCCGACCGCGTGGACGGCGTCACCGGCCGTGATGGGCGGTTCTCCGGTGATGCCGATCTTGACGAGCTCGATCCGGCCGAACTCGTCCTCGACGGAGACGGTGACCTCGTAGACGGTGTTGCCGTTCTTGTCGGTCTTGATCTCGCCGGTGTCCTTGTTCAGCACCCGCGGGCGCGGGGCCTTGACGCAGGTGATGGCGAGCTTGCTGGTGTCGACAGGGATAGGGACGGTACGCATGAGCGCTTCCTTACGTAGTCGCGTTGTGACTCTTAGTGTTCATGGAACACTTGGCATTCTAAGTTGTCAAGGGCTTCCACGAAGACTTGGTTGGCATGTCGTGCGGGGTGTGGTGAAGTAGAGGTCAAACGACCTCATGAAAGGCTCGGGATGGTCGAGAAGACCGGTCGGCCCGGCTATCTCCAAATTGCCGACGACCTTCGCACGCAGATCAGGACGGGCTCACTCGCGCCCGGCGCTGCGCTGCCCTCGACCGCCCAGCTCTGCCAGCGTTACGACGTGTCCGCCAGCGTGGTCAAGGCGGCCATCAGCGTTCTTCGAACCGAGGGCCTGATCGTCGGCCAGCAAGGCAAAGGCGTCTTCGTTCGCGAGGACGCCGCCGCATCTCTCGAAGAGCCGGCCTCGTCGGAGGTCATGGAGCAGCTTTCTCAGATGCGGAGCACGCTGACGGCTCTTGGCAGCCGGATCGCCGAGCTGGAGAAGGCCGTGTTCCAAGAGCCGAAGCGATCTCGCTGACCCGGCAGGTCAACTCTTCCATTTCTGCCCGAATGACCTGAAGCTCGGCCAAAATACGATCATTTGCGGTCACTTCGGCACCCCCTTATCTGGTCCGCCGTTATCCCGACGGGGATGCCGTTAGTTCACCGCGGATCGGGGCTCGTGAGTATCACAGAGCGTTAGCTAAGCTTCTTCATTGCTGCCTGCACGGCGGTTACACATGCGCTTATACATGCGCCCCCTCTCCGAGTGCGCAAAAGGATGCGATGAAGACAATTCACCGCCCCGGATGGCAACCTCTACTCTTGCGCCAGCACCGCGAAGCCCACGGCCTCACCCTCGAAGCCGCAGGTGACCAGCTCCGCCAGGTGGCCCATCGACACGGCCTCGCGGCGCCGGCCGCCAACTTCCAGACTCTTTGGGCACACGAGCAGGGAACGGTATATCCCGGACCACACTACCGTCGAGCTTATTGTCTCCTATATCAGACAAATGAGCCTGCCCTTGGTTTCCGCCTGCCGCTTCCCGGCGAAATAACCGAAGTGGAAAAGTCCATCTCGGATCTCCCCCAGCCCACCGATCCCGCGAGTGACAACGCCGCCGCCCAGGTAATCGAACAGACCTTAATGAAAGTCTCGGGAGCCCCAGCCAACGCCGAGCAGAACGCTCTCCTCAACCGCGTCATAGACGCCTGGCGACGCCGACACGGCAAGGGCAGCCCCAAGCCCCTCCTCACGCTCGTCGGCGGCTACGCCGGTTCGGGCAAGACAGAGTTCTCCCGGTTCCTGTCCGACATCACCGGCTGGGCCTTCCTGGACAAGGACTCCCTGACCCGCGCCATGGTCGAACGCCTGCTCGTCTCCCTCGGCGGCGACCCTCACGACCGGCATACCGACCTGTACCTGCGGGAGGTCCGCCCGCTGGAGTACCGCTGCCTGATGGAAACCGCGTTCGACAACCTCAAGGTAGGCACCTCCGCCATCCTTTCGGCCCCGTTCATCGCTGAGCTGATCGATCCCGACTGGGTGTCACGCCTGACCAACCGCTGCGCGGCCAGAGGCATCGACGTCGCGGTGATATGGGTGCGCTGCGATGCCGAGTCCATGCGCGAATACATCGAGTTCAGGGGAGCTCCCCGCGACGCGTGGAAACTCCAGAACTGGGAGACGTACGTCAGCACCCTCAACACCGAGACCAGCCCGCCGACCGCACACATCACCGTCGACAACCGGCTCGGTGCCGCGATCAGCCTGGCTGACCAGACCCGCGAGACGCTGAAACGGATTCTGAAGTGACCGGAATCGTGCTGTACGGACCGCCGGCCAGCGGCAAGAGCGCCACCACGGTGGCGCTCGCCCACGTAGACCCGAGGTTCACCCTCGTACGCAAGCTCAAGGTCGGAAACCGGCGCGGCACCGAGTACGACTTCACGAGCCCCGAGGAGCTCGCCCGGCTTCGGGCCGCCGGACGGCTCCTGGTCGAATCGCGCCGCTACGGAAACACCTACGCCATCGACCGGCATCAGATCGACCGCCTGACCGCGGCCGGGCAGGTGCCGATCGTCCACTTGGGCAACATCTCCGACATCCGCCGTCTGATCCAGCCGGCGCCTTGGCTCGTCATCCTGCTTTGGGTACCGCGCCGAGTCTGCGAACAACGCTCCCAACAGCGTGGCGACCGTGACACGATCCTTCGCCTGAAGGCATGGGACGAGACGCTTGCCGACTTGGCCGCCAATGACGACGACCTGTTCCACCACCGTTTTCACACGGACCAGGCCACTCCGGAGGAAGTCGCCCAGGAGATAGCCAGTGCGTTCCTTCACCAGCACGAGCCCGGTCTGCGTCACCTCGCCTGACCGTTGATGATCTGATTCCACAGGTCGCTCGCGGCGCGAACGGACATCCACGGGCTTTCCCGGATTTCCTCAACGTTCTCCGACGGAAGGACTCGCACGAACGCGAGGCCGGCGGCAGTGCAGAGCTCGAACATCGGATAGGTGCACGTGCACGTGTGCGCGCGGATCCGGAGACGATCAGCGCGAGGCAGAGGGCGTTCCCACCTCACCTGCGCGGCTTGTGAACTGGGCGCCATCGCGTGGACACCGTGATAGTCGAAGTGCGAGAGCGGACGAGTCACGACCTCACGACCATTCGGCTCTGGTCCTCCAACAGCGCGACGAACGTCTCCATGTCGCACGCGCTAACGGTCTGCTGCAGACCTCTCTCGATATCGACATTCCGGAGCCGAACGCCGCGCCGGGTCGCGTACAGAACGCCTGCATCGCTACAGAAGACCGACCATGCGGGGAACTGGGCGCGAAGCGTCTCCAGATCATGACCAAGCGTTGCCATACCGCGAGCGTAGAAGCCAGCCTGTCTACCCCTATAGGCCCCGTGGGGTAGCCGTGGACACCGATAGGTCTATATAGGCGAATGAAGACCCGTGGCGCCCCCTTTCTACCCTTGAGCGTGTGATGGAGTTCGAGCCCGACCGCCCGCGCTGGCAGCAGATCGCCGATGTCCTGCGCACCCGCATCACAGCCGGCGAGTACCCGCCGAAGTACCTCGTCTCAGAGGTTCGCCTTGTTCAGGAATTCGGAGTCGCTCGCGACACCATACGGAAGGCGATACGCCAGCTCCGCGAGGAAGGCCTCATCTACACCGTCCCCAACCTCGGCAGCTTCGTCAGCCCACCCGCCGACGCCCAACCCGCCGAAAACTAGGCTCCCAAAGAGCTGATCACGTAGTCTCCGGCCATGGCCAGCCGGATCGACTACTACGACGACCCGAATGCACCCACGCCGAACAGCCTCGTGCCCTCAGTGAACGTCGTCGTCACCAACGAGGCAGGCGACCTTCTCCTGATTCGCCGCACCGACAACGGCAACTGGGCACTCCCGGGCGGCGCCATCGACCTCGGCGAGTCCATCCCTCAGGCCGCCATCCGGGAGACTCTCGAAGAGACCGGGATCACTTGTGAGATCACCGGCCTGGTGGGCACCTACAGCGATCCGAGGCACGTCATCCTCTACACCAGCAACGGCGAGGCCAGGCAGGAGTTCTCCATCGTCCTCACAGCCCGCGCCATTGCCGGCGAACCCACCCCCAGCTCGGAGACCAGCCAAGTCCGCTGGGTACGCAGGAAGGATGTCGACACCTACCGCATGGACCGCTCTATGCGCATGCGGGTCAAGCACTACCTCCGCGGAACTGCTCCACACATCGGCTGACCAACGTCGCCATACCGCAGAAGGCCAGGTCAGCAGCACGACCCCCGTGTCTAGTCCCATGAGATACGCGACGTTTCTGTCCCAGGAGATGGGCGACAGGTGATCTAGGAAACATGGTCGACCTTGCGGGGCCGATGAGATTTGACGTTGCGGACCGGTAGATCGGTGGTGCGGCGCACCGTGCGCGGGCCCTCGTCCAGGTCGATGGTCAGTGTGGTGTCGCTGACATGCACGGTGACGACCTGGCCGACATACAACCGTCCCAGGGAGACGGTCTGCCGGGCCACCATGATGACGCCGAAGGAGTTCGCGCGGCGCTGCACCGTGATCGGCGACCGCTCCGGAACCGGTGGCGGCCCGGCAGGGCGGGCGCCGCGCAACTGCAGGCACTTGGCCCAGATCAGCGGGTTCGGGCGAGTGCGCAGCAGCTGCCGGCTGTCGGGGTCGAGGAACATCAGCGTCTTCTCCTCGATCCGGATGGTGACCCGGCGCCCGCCCAGGATCTCGGCCGCCAGCAGATAGCGACCGGCCAGGCTGACCATGCCGTACTTGTTCACCGTCCGCTCCACCTCCACCACCGCGTCACTATCGGCCTGCGGCAGCGGCGACGGCCCCGCCGCACGGCCACCACCGGCGAACAGGCGGGCCAAATCGTTGGTCGACAGATGCGAACGCAGGCTCTTCAACCGCACCCCGCCGACCAGCAGATGGATCACGTTCACATCCGCCCAGAAAGTGACCACCTGACCGGCGCGGGCCGGACCGAGCCAGAACTGCTTACCCGCCACACCCAGGTTTCCGCTGGCCGGCACCACACGGTCGAACTCGATCGGTCCACCCGACCACGCCGCCGGTCGCGTCGGCCGCTTGGCCACAGGCATGCCCTCGTTGCTGCTCTTGCGGCGCTCCGGCGCCGCAGCACTGACGTCGGCCGCCGCATCGTCTAGCGCGTCGTCCATGGCAGGCGCTGGGTCCGACTGGGCGGTCAGAATCGCCGGCAGGCGCAGCGGCAGCAGCTCTCGCTCGGCTGGGCTCACCGGCGTGAACCGGTCGGCGGGCACAGCCATGTCCAGGCTCTGGTGCGGCCGGGCGGTGTTGTAATGCTCCACCCACGCATCCAGCTCCGCCTGGAACGCGGCCAGGTCCTCGAACGGGCCCGCACCGTCCAGCAGCTCGCGGCGCATGCTCTGGTGGAAGCGCTCCACCTTGCCGGTCGTCGTCGGTGAGCGCGGCTGAGTGAGCCGATGCACGATGGCGTTGTCCCGGCAGATCCGGTCGAACAACACCTCACCACCGTGCCCGAACCGCGCGGTGAACTGCTTGCCGTTATCGGTCAGCACCTCACCCGGCGCACCGAACGCGCGCAGCGCCTTGGTGAAGGCCAGACACACCGCCCGGCCGGTGGCCCGCACCACCGCCTTGGCGATCACACAGAAACGCGAATGGTCATCGACACCGGTGACCACCTTGACCTCACGCCCATCGGACAAGAACACGCCGCCGACGATGTCCAGCTGCCATAACTCCATCGGTGCTTCACGCTGCCAGCGCCGAAAGACCTTCCTGCGCCGTCCCGCCCCCGGCTCGATCAGGCCGTGACGCTTCAACGCCCGATACACGCCCATCCGCGACGGCGGCGGATCGATACCGCGTCGCCCGGCTTCATGCGCCAGCCGGACCGGACCCCACCGCGGATGCTGCCGCCGCAGCTCACAGACCAGCACCTCCGCCTCCGCCGGTATCTGCGACGGAGACGAGTGCGGCCGCCTCGAGCGGTCCACCAGGCCGCCCAGCCCGGACTCCCGATAGCGCGACACCCAGCCCGACAACGTCTGCCGCGCCACCCCCACCTCCCGGGCGACCTCGGTCACCGAACCGCCGGCCAGCACCGCCAGCACAGCCCGATACCGCTGCTCGACAACAGACATATCCACCAGGGCCAATCCCGGCCTCCCGACGCGCGACGCCCGTAAACGACGCACGAAAGATCGGCCGACAACGGCACCTGTCAAACATGTCCTGGGACAGAGGTGTCAAGCATCTCCCGGGACAACACAAGCAGCACGATCCCCGAACGGATGAGAACTTTCTCTACGATCTCAAGGGCAGCCCGCCTGCGGCGGCCTGCCGCGCGTCGGGCAGGCGCTGGCCGCGCTGCGGCTCTCCGGCCGGTCGCGACCAGCGCCGCCACGCGCACATCCTATATTGGCGGTATCTTTCTGCGTCTCAGACCCATACTCGATGCCGCCGAAGCTATACACCCTCGTATAGCGACCTTGTCGCGCGAAGTACACTCAAGTCGAAGGTCCGTTACGCTTAGCCAGCGCAGACAAGGTGGCGTGTACAGCGACTCCAACTGCGCCAAGCGAAAAGCACCTATAGACCAAGTCACATAGTAGCGGAGCCAATGAAGACAGGAGTAGGGCGACATGAAGCTCAAGCAGGAGGCGCGAGTGCTTAAGAAAAAGGCACTCTCATCCCTGGTTGCAGCGACCGAAGCTTTCAACTCCCCACACGACATCGGTCGCAGCACAAAAGTCCTCCTCCACCTCCAACACTCCTTCGAAATGCTAATCAAGGCCGCCCTCGTCCAGGCAAATGTTATGGTATTTGATTCTCATTTGGGACGCTCATGGGGCTTTGAAACGTGCATTAAACACGCACTCGGTCATCCCAAGATTCAGCTCAGCGACTCTGACGCAGGAACATTGCGGGCGATTGACGCCATGCGCGACGATGAGCAGCACTGGTTCAATTTCGTATCCGAGCAATTACTATACCTTCACGCCCGAGCCGGCGTTACGCTCTTTGACGACATTCTGCAGCGCATGTTCAAGGAGGAATTAACGACGTATTTGCCACACCGAGTCTTACCTATATCCGTCGACCCGCCGCGGGATCTTGCCCTAGTTCTCGACGAAGAGTACACACAAATAGCAGCTCTAATGTCGCCAGGTAGACGCGCCCGCCATGAAGCCTGTGCCCGTATACGCACGCTTCTTGCCATGGAAGCTCACGTCGAGCCCGATACTCGCGTCTCTACCAAGGACGTTGCGCGGGTCGAGCGAGGTATCAGAAATGGAAATCCTCGCGAATTAGTCTTTCCTAGACTAGAAGAGATTTCAACAACGGTGGATGGACACGGAATTACTATAACAGTCCATTTTACCAAGAAGCAGGGTGCTCCGGTCCGCTACGTGGCGGATGATACCGTACCTGCCGCAGCCATCCGAGAAGTAGACCTCCAGCGCAAGTTTCATCGGTCGGCCACAGACCTAGCGATAGCATTAAAGCTCACAGGACCAAGGAGCGCAGCCCTTCGACAACACCTAGGGATCGATGCTAATGAATCGTGTAGTCACGAGTTCGTCTTCGGTTCACAACGACACCGACGTTATTCCGATAATGCCTTTGTATTGATGCGGGATGCTCTTGTTTCCATAGATATGGAAGCAGTATGGCAAGCACACAAGCCACGCGGCAAGGCAGAACCAGCGACTCCGTGCTCGCTTACGGGTTGCAGAGCAGCGGTATAACAAACAGCACTCAGGCCAGCTGTGGGACCGAAAGTTCATCCGTACGACAGGACTCCCATAAGTCACGCACGATGCACTTATGGCACTCCTCGGCACCCACTTCATTTGACCCTAACTCTGTGGACGCCGCCTTGCAACAGTCTCGGCTATGAAGGCAGCAACGGCAGCGGGCTCTTCATGCTCCCAGACACGAATGACATCCCAGCCTGCCGCCTTGAGGTATTCGTCTGTGGACTCGTCTCGAGCCTGGTTCCGTACCACTTTGGCTGACCAGTATGAACTATTCACATGAGTAGCCCGCATCCCGTGCTCAGGACACCCATGCCAGAAACAGCCGTCAATAAAGACAGCAACGCGCGCAGAGCCGAAGACGATGTCAGCGCGTCGTCGCAGGCCGGCGAGCGGCGCGATATCCACCCGATAACGCAAACCTGACTTATGCAACAATCGCCGGACAGCCATCTCAGGCCCTGTGTCCCGCGTTCTTTGTCTCTGCATTCGTCTCCGCACTGCCTCGCTGCTCGCCCAGCTAGGCGCCACACCGTCAGTACGTGGCGTGCGACGGGAAGTACTCGGACGGCCGGCACTACGCTTCCTGGTCATAGATCACCCGGGGAGTATGAGTTGAGCGCTATCTCGGTGCGCTTGGGTCATGCGCAAGAGACGTGGCCTGCCACCTCCAAAGCTGACCAGAGCCTCGCCAACTCCCAGGGTTCTAATCTGATCAGCAAGTCTGGAGTCGCTAGGATTGAGCTTCCTTGCTGCCACTGTCGCCACAGTAGCGTCGGGAAGCCGGAAGCAGATCTTGGTCTGGGCATTGGTCTTGACCACATCAGGAAGGTCTGCAGGCTGTTGTGTGGCTAGGATCACCGCCAACCCCTTTGAGCGACCCTCTCTGATCATTGTATCGATTGCCTTGAATCGAACTACCCGATGCGCTTCATCCACAACTATGATGTAACGAATGGTGTTCGGAACAGGTGGCAATGACTGTATCTTGAGCAGCAAGGCAGAGAGAATAAAGCCAGCCGCTAGCACTGTAGTCTGGCCATTACCGGGAATCCTGCTCAGGCCGAACACCACATTTTCGTCTATTACATCGCCGAGAGGCGGGCCCTCCTTAAATAGCTCGTTTCCAGTGAGATCGCCCATTATGCCAGCTAGATCCGAGTCTAGCTGGTCGTGCAGAAGGCGTAGTGTCGGCCACCGCTCCTCTCGCTGCGCGAGGGTATAGGCAACCCTCAACGCCTTCTCGAGCTTGGCTTTCTGGCGCACGCCCATACGCGTGAACGACTGTGTGGCGACATCAACAGTATCGCGAAGCTCGATCACCGCCGTGTCAATAGCCCTCTCAGAGTTCTCGGCGAGGGCAAGCGGATTGAATGGCGCACCATCATTCCAGAGATCGAGGAATTGCGCCTTTGCCAGTGTCGGAAAACCTGTGTCGTCACTATAGTCGTTCTTGAAATCAGCAATACTAAACTTGCTTCCGCTATACCGAGAGAGCTGAGCGAGAAGACTCATTGTGAACTGAGTCTTCCCCATGCCGGAGCTTCCCCAGACCTCGATATGCCCATTCTGGAGTTCATCTTGCATGGGACCTGCAGGATGCCAGCGTACTTCTTCATTTGTCGAAGCATCCCAACCAAGTAGCGGCGCGTGAAAGGCTACCCTCTCGGCAAGCGCCACGGAGGTACTGCCCTGGGCACCATCGTTATGGTCTGCCTGTTGTTGTGAGGCTTCCATCGAGTCGGTTTCTGGTGCATGCTCGCCCGTGTCCGGCTTTGGCATCGGCCCACTGCTTGGCTCCTCGTGCTGCGACGCGGAGTCAGTCTTGCTAGCTGACAGACCATCGTCATCAACGTTCGACTTCGCTTCCGGCCTGCGACGGATGCGACCGCCTTGGAGAGGGGGTCGTGCTGCCTCGACCGTGCGTAGCTCTGTTAGCCGAACTTCTGTTGCCCTTTTAAGCAGGTCCTCCGTTAGCTTTATGCTATGTATTACGACTGGGACAATATCGCCGGCTACTTTTTGTGGATAGTACCGGTCACCCTCCTTAGCGTTTGGGCCGAAGACCAAACCAACACCTGCCCACTCCAGTGTTCCGACGCCTTTTCTGAAGGCCTCGAGAGCCAACAGTTCGCTGGCGTCGAGCTTAAATCGCGACTCCCGCGCGACAGAGTACGCTGCCTCTGCAATGCGGTTCAGCCATAGCCTGCTGTGAACCGAATTTAGTTCTGGATAGGCAGCCCAGCGGGTTGCAGCGAGAGTCTGATTGAGCTGGTCCAGGGCTCCGCTGGCCGCGTCCACTTCGTCGCTACGACGCGCCTTGACCTCTATCGCCGCAACGTGGACACCTCCCTCTGATGGATCAAGAGCTATAGCCAGCAAGTCGGCGCGCTTCCCGGGGAACCAGTGTCGATACTCATCTAGGCTTACTAGGAGTACGCGGCAGCCAGGTGGCAAGGGCCACGGTGTGGTCGTAGTGGCAAGTAGGGAAAATGCCACCACATGCCCGACCAGTTCATTGATCCCTGCGCCGCTGGTAGCGGCCTGTAACGCGAGAATTCCATAACCCTGACTCGCGACGCGGCGAATCTCGGTCCCGATATCTAGGGCGAGATCGAAGTCTGAGACAATGTTTGCAGCTCGCAAACTACGCCCAATCGCCCGGTCTGCTGCGCCGCCTGACTTTTGACTAAGAACTAGGGACAAGGGGCTGTCGCCACCTAGCCGTCGTTCCTGATGTAGGATCGCCACTCGGTCGACGCCGAGAGCTTGTTCGAGGCTGTCGCGAGTAACATATCGATCCAAGGTCGCGACCCAAAGCGCGAGCTCATGCACCTCTTGGAGAGCATCGGCGATATCCATTGCCCCAGTTCGGACCTCGGGGACTTGCAGCGGCTCGCCGTCACCAGGCCAATCGTCGTCGATGGCATTCTGCAGCTTCAGCCACATAGTTCCAGCAGGCGTCGTCGCTGGCGGCATAAGAAGCATTCGCCGATCCCGACCTGGCCTTTGAGAAGTGCGAGGAGCGAACAGGACCTCATCGTCCTGTGCAGGAGGCGCTACCTCGCGGGATTCCACTTGAAGGCGACTCCCCCCATCGCTGATGCCTGTAACGAGGGCCAGGTGCACGGCCGGACTGACGCTCCCAGTCGGCTGAAGCGCCTTCTTTGCATGCTCCAGGCTATCCAGGTACCTCAGTTCCAACACGTCGCGACCATCTCTCAGTGCCTCGTCCGCGGCCGCAAGCGTCCGCCAACTCGGGCGAGCCTGTGCTTCGCGGCCCACGCAGAAGATCTCCACCTTGGCCACAGCAGTTCGCCCAATCTTGCGCCCGATGAGCTTCACTGCTTGGGAAACCAACAGATCTGCTGCACCAGGGCCGTAGGCCAGGCATCGTAGATGTCCCGCCGCCTCGGGCTGAAGGGACAACAGTCGAACGATGACGGACGTGAGGGCTCGACTGGCGTGACCGCTCTCGTCCCGACTCTCCTTGCCTCCGTAAAGGCTCCATATGCGCCCTTCACTCGTGGGTAGCAAAACCCTGTCGCGAGCGCGCAATCTCACGTGCGCAGGATGATGCGAAGCTGTGCAGCCGGCGATCCCTGCCGCGGTGGCAGCTAGTGGCTCTGCAGCTCCTGCCGTCGGTGCAGCCTCAGACGCTCGATTGGAGACTGTGTCGAAGAGCAACCACAATGCTTCAAGATACTGTGCCAGCCATTCGGCTTTCAGCGGCGCAAAGCCGGTAAGTGCCACAGATTGCCCGGACTGCACGACGGCGCCTGCCAGAGCAAGTTGCTCGGCATTGGACGCTCGCCCACAGGTCTCCTCTCGAACACACGCCGCTGTCCAGTTTTCCACCCACCTACGAAGCTGATCGGGAGCTAGTCCCTTCTCAAGTACTCCGCGAGCCAGCTCATAAAGGCGGTTCCCGACAGGGACCAAACTAGAAGCTACAGCGCCCGTGTTGGTGACAGTAGCGCTACAGAAGTTGCTGAGTGTCGGTTCACCTTGCGCGTGCAGTGTTAGACCGGGATGTTCGGCAAAGTGCAATGCAGCCCTCAATAGCGCCGCATCGTCTAAGTCTGGACGCCAATCTACCTGAACTGTGCTGCCGTCTTCGCTATATAGTCGGAGTTGCAGTACCGCCAGATCCCCTGGCCCTAGATCTGCGTCCTGAAAAGACTCGGTTACGGAGTCAATATGAGCGGGCTGAAGAAGCAGCCCATCAATTTCGATTCCCCTGTGCTCCAGCCTGCGCATCAACCCGCCCAAGCGCATGCGCGCACAGGCCAACGTAATGGCACGGACTGCGGCGCTTCGATTTCGCACCGTTGTAGGGGGCGGAGGGCTGATGACGCGAATCCGTTTTAGGGGGGTCTCAAGCTGCTGTACGGCACGAATTAGAGCATATTCAGGACACGAAGGGATGCTGCCACTGACAGACTTGTCGCGAAGCAGTCTTTCTAACTTCGATCGCGTGCTTTTATCAAATATGAGACTATTCTGTGTAGCGTCCAGCTCCAGAAGTTCTCGAGCCGCATCGCGCTGTTCCGAACTGCGCTTTAGATGATCAGTTATTCCTATATAGATTTCCCAAGGCAGATCCTTTGCCCGTTCTCCTTCCCGCTCTGATTTGCGGCGATAATCCATGATTTGCGTTAGCACAGCGGTAGCCAGATCCTGACTCTTCTGCTCCAGAATCTCCCTAGCCTCGTCGTACTGCAGCTTTCCCAGCAGAGCATCGCTTCCAGCCTGCAGAAGCGTCATTATTTCATTGGCGGCAATCTTTGCGGACGCGCTGTCACGGATGCCCGGCCTTCGAGACAACACGGCCTCCGCCCTGCGACGAATTTCCGCGTACGCATTTGGCCGCAGCACTTCCTCACTTATCCGGCGCGACGCTAGTGCGAGATTGTCGGCAATGCGATCTGCATCGACTCGATCTCCAGTCGCTGTATCAGAAAACGCGCCTAGAGCTGGCAGGTTAGCCAGCGGATCTCCACCAGCTCCGATGCGGTCGAAATACTCCGCCACAGACAATGCGCTTGGACGTGTCGCCGGACTTGCACGGATGATTGCTTCGCGGACCGCTCTTGCTGGGCCGTCGAGTGCCGCCGGCGGCTGTTGCCGAGCGAGTAGAACAAGCCCCTCTGGAGAATCGAGCAAGTCCCCAGGGGCTAGGTTCTCAAACAGATTAAGGCCGCTTCGATCAGGGACCTGATTGCCTTCACACAACACTAGGACAACGCCCTGCGGGTACTTGTTGCGTAGACCGGTTGCTGAGCCGTTTAGGGCGTAGGCGCCAAAACGCCTAGGCGTGGAAGAGACAATGGATAGATGCGGCAAATTGTCAGTCCACGCGGCCGCCATCCCTTCAGCTAGCGAGACTGGCACGCCTTCGACGAGCACGAACTTTGACGTGCCCTCGATGCGCCGAATGTACTCCGTCAACGCAGCACCAAGTCGTCGGCTCATGGCTGCCGCCTAGCAGCGCGCTCGCCTACGACAGTTGTTCGATCAGACAGTCCGAGGGCTAGCCCGGCGCCGCTCATCAACTGCTCCGCCCGGCGGGCGTTCCGTTCGAGGTCGGCGCCATCCACCTGGCCCGCCAGGCTGGTTTCGGCGGCTGACTGCTGGTTGATCACGAAACCCCATTCTTGTCGAACTGCTGAAAAGAAGTCACTGCTAGACATGGGCATCTTGCTCGATAGTGCCCCCACTAGAGCACCTAGCAGGTCTGGTGACGCGGTTAGATACCGGTAGCCTCCCCATCCAGCAAGCAGGCCGATGGACTCTAACAAGACCCTAAAGGCTTCTTCAGATCGGCCGTAATTAGCAATCTCTACAGCTGAACGTGCAAGCCGCAGATAGTCATCCATAGAGCTCTTCGAAGGCAACTCTCGAAGCTGAGAAGCTATACTGTCAGGCTCCCCCCCACCAAGACCGCTTCGTGGCTCAAACTCAGCAGCCCAGTTCGTGACCCCTTCGACCGAAAGTCGCTGCATCGTCTGAGCTAGCGTGAGGACAGTAGCCTCACTGAGCCGAATTCTGGCGCGCCGGTAAGACTCTTCGGAGCGTTGTCTGACGCGATCTTGCGCCCGAGCTGCACCGCCGAAACTGAGCAGAACATAGCGATCCTCGTGGGGAGTTCCCGTCGTCGCCCAGACCACCCGTAGCGCGTGAATAGCTAAGTCGAGCGCAAGTATGGTGCGCAGCTGCCAAAGGCGCGCAGGACCGCTCGCACCCCCTTGCAACATGACGCCTTCGGCATGCCTGCATAGACTCGATGCAAACGGCTGAAGCACAGGGCTGCGCCCTTGCTCCCAAGACTCCTTCTCGTCACCTTCCGTATCTGGTGATCGAGTGTAGCTCTCGCCTGTGGGTAGAGCAGCCTCCAAACGCTCACTAATATCCGCAAGCGGGCTAGGGCCTGTGAGCACCCTTTTCATTTCCTGGACGGCAGCACGGCCCTTTACAGCTGCATCTGCATCCTTAGGATCCATAAGCAAGCGCGCGAGGGTTATACCACTCCCGCGCATATAAACTTTCCTAACAGACCATTCTGGTTTGCTAGCACTCGATCGTCGGGCATCATACCAAAGCAGCGATTCGTGGAAGGGCCGCAAGAGCCAGGCTCCCGGCTGGCCTCTCTGAGTGTCTGGATCAATAAGGCCTTGCAGTGCTGCTTGTGCGAGTTTGAGGTTTGCGCTACTACGCAAGTCGTCGCCGTTGGCCAGTCTCTTGCCATAGAGCTGAGGAGTTGTTGAATCGTCACCCGCTCTTCCAGTATCGCGGCCGGCTAGGAAATTTACGCCTAATGCCAGGCTGCGCAAAGCGAATCTCTGACGCTTCGGGCTTCTGAGATCATCAGTATTGCTTGGTGTCTTGTAATCGTTTTGTACAAGCGTCAGCAACGTCTCAGCACACAACTGGGATGCGCGCTCGTCCCGGTCGGGATCAAGCCCAAAAAGCGCTTTGGCGATTTGCCCGGGAGCGAGGCGGCGCTGAAGAGCCATCAGGACACACCTCTATTCGAGAAGTAGGGCAAGTTCACACGTACCAGTGCGGGTGGACTAGATTCAGGGTCGGCTACCCGCAGGTGTTCTTCTGCGGAGGACTCGAAAGCCACCCGCCCATAGAACCCTCTAAGGTCGTTCATTTCCGCGACCCCTTGACCAACGGGCCCCTGAAACTCAGCCGCCTCGCGAATGGCCTCGTACATTTGCGGGCGGATTCGGAGAGAAAGATTTTGATCTTCGTCTACAGTTAAGTCGACGTCCACGTGGTCCACATCTAGAAGGTCTTCGACAAGCCCTCTGTCCGGCACCGCGATTGCGAGTCGGTCGATGTGCACTTGGCCATGGACGAGCGATGGACGCGCAGGACGAAAAGCCCCTGGATCTCGCGCGAAAAGGCAGGCGGGGTCGGGGACGACGAGCCCTTCATGCGGGCTAGAAAAGCCTGTAACGAGGAAGTTTAGCCCCCGGACTATCTCTGTCAGCTCGAGCCTGGTGTCGTCACCCGCTGCCGCCTTGTGAGCGAGCTCCACCAAGTCAGGCAAGTATCGATAATTTAGCAACCTACGCGCAGCGTTTGCATGGCCTCCGAGGGATTGTGCCGCCTCGAAGTACAGACGTTGGCGCCAAAGCGTCTGGGCTGGTGCATTGCTCTGGCCGTCTCCAGCAACGAGCGCATCTAGGCCATCCTCAACCTTGGTCGGATCCTCGCTCGTGCTTACTGTCTCGCCTAGGAACTGGAAAGTCATCGTGCCTTGCTTTGTACGGACACGGTCTAGCGGCGACCTGCTGCCAGCCAAGCCGCGCGCCTCAGCTCCATCTGGAGAGGGTTGATCCAACACCTGCGGATCGCCGGCCAGTCTCCGTACGTCCTCCGGGGCGCCTGTAGTGTCCCGCAACCACCCGTCAATCTCTAGATCACTGACTTCGCCAAGCCCAGACCTACGGATGCTTGACAGGAGCGGGGAGCGCTCAACCACCTCTGGAGACAATCCCCCACCTAGTACCCGCGTGAAATATCCGCTGGTCGCATGGAAGGCGTCCTTATCGAGGTCTCTCACAGTGGCCTTTACTTGAGAACACCCTTGTCCCCCTACTATTGCCCAGCTCAGGATTGCGAGAACCTCCCGCATTGTTGGCACAGCGTCGCCTACCCCAAGGCGAACGAGAGTACGCAGCTGTGCGCGAATATCGGAATCGCGGAGTGCCTTGGCATTGCTACGCATTGGGCACCCGCCACGGTCAAATGGACAGTCGGCGCATCCAGTCCACAGACTTTCTTTGGTCAAGTAATCCAGCAGCGCTTCCCATAGTCCATTTGCAGTGGGCCGTTGTCGATTGACGTTTATAACGGTCACGCTGTCCGTTCGGGCGGCTCCGCTTCGTAGGGCACGTTCCACTGCATCCTTGAAAGCGGGAGAATCCAGGGCACTGAGTGCGTCTCGAAGTACGCCTTCGTTGGCGCAGATCAGGAATTGCATCGACTCTTCGCCAGCCCCTAGGAGCGCGCGGCGCAAAACTGCTTCTCGCGCTGCGGGTGTCGGCAATCCAGATAGGTCCTTGACTACCCACCGCCCCGGCGACACTTCCACAAGTTCATCGCTATACGGCAGAGAACGTTCCAACGCTCGACAGTAACTCTCTACGACTGCAGTCTTACCCGTGCCAGCATTTCCCGTGAGGACGACCAAGCCTGGGGTACTCCCCGCAGCCCAGTTGGCCACATAGTGGCCGAGCTTGGTTTCGATATCCTTACCCAGCGCACCTGCCAGCTTGCTGAAATGTTCGCGGTAGGCGCCTCCCTGGTCTGCGCTAAAAATCGAAAGAGATCTGAGCGCTGCGACGACCGGTAGTTCACTGGGGCGGGAATCGCTGGGATTGGTCATTAGCCTTCCACTTTCTTCCCAGAGTTCGCCTGCGAGGCGCGACGGGCAGCTGAAAGTTCAGTAGCCGACCTGGCCGGCACTCCCGCCTGAACCAACGTAGCCGCAACCGCTTCTACGATCAGCTTCGCAGCTGGTGGCGGCACTGCATTACCGATCTGCCGCCTTACCCGAACATACGCTGAGCTACGAGTCCTGGGATCCCCAGATTCAAAGATAAAGTTATCCGGAAACCCCTGCAGACGGGCCTTTTCTCTATTGCTGAGACGACGCGGTTCGATGTGATGGTAGCCATGAGTGCCACCCCCGCCACCGGCGATCATTGTGTATGAGGGCTTGTCAGGTGCGAGGCGGCGATACACGTGACTAATTAGGCCTTTCACTGAAAGTGGATGGCCTTCAGGAATAGCCTCATAGTTGCTACCCGGCGGAATTAGCTCTAACCGTCGCACAACTTCAGGGCTGTCGAGTCCGCGCTCATGGTTTGGAGCATCATCCGGCAGTGGATCTGCATCCAACGCCTCGCTGACCGTAATATGCCTTCCAGCGTACGGTGCGGGGATTACAGGCGGGCGGATACCGAGATCCCGCCTTATACCAATGACAATAAGCCGCTCTCTATTTTGGGGGACACCGAGATCCGCCATGTCTATCACTTGTGCCGACAGGTCGTATCGAGGACCCGGTAGATCACGTTGCCCACCTACGAAGTTCGATGGCGCACGAAGTGCATGTCGGACTAGTGCCCACGCAGCGCCATGATTCGCTGACAATAGGCCCGGAACATTTTCGAGAACGAAAGCGGCTGGTCGAAGCGAGTCTAAAAAGCGCGCTACCTGACGGAAAAGGTTTCCGCGCGCCGTCTTTAGCCCGTCGTGGTTCCACAGTGTGGAATAGTCTTGGCACGGAGGGCCTGCAAGTAGGATATCGCAGGGAACTTCTGGCACGGGAAGCTCTGTAACGTCAGCTTCGACGATGTACTTACCCAAATTTCGGCGATAAGTCTCTACAGCCCAATGTTCGTTATCATTGGCCCATACCACTCGCGCGCGGTCACTTTGCTCGGCCCCTAGGTCCATGCCTCCGCAACCGGAGAACAAGGACACAGCAGCGTAGCGTCGAGGTGCGCGCGCCATTAGATCTGCGTCCTCTCTGCGGGCACGCACCGACGCGCTGCGTCGCCGGACCTACTTCCGTCAGTGTTCTTATGCAGTGCACGTGCATACGCATACGAACTCATGAGCCAACTAAGGCCACGCTGAGTGACGATAACGCTTCGCTGTGCGCAGGGGGTGTTTGGGCGGAGCCCTCTAGTGATCACTAGCATGGCGGACAGGCTATCCCGCCACACCGACAAGCAACGTGTTTCCGTGTCGCCTGTGACGAACTCTTAAGCACCCGGGGACAATCGTGATCATACAGAGATGGAACCCTCAAAGTTGATAACAGGACTGCAAGGTCACGCTCGATCTCCCCGTAAGGCAGCTCCGTCGTCTTGGTGAACAATCTATGGGGATCATCGTCATGAGCCGTGCCTGCGTTACATGTGGTGGCGGGAAGGGCGGCCACGGCGGGGGTGACTCGCGATAGAGATACCCGTGTGCCCGTCTCCTCGCGCTCCTGGCGGAAGCTGTTGCAAAAGCTGGTAGGGGCGTCATCGGCATCGAAGGCGTGCTCAAATGCATCTGCCGCTCCGCTTCCGGTGCTCGGGCCTTGCGGCCCTGCGCTCCGGGTCAGCTTGCCGCCGGATGACGTGGTTGCTCTCGCGGTGCAACTGGGGAGATGCGTGGGATGATCTTGTGCGAGCCCCGCTGCCCGATGAGCTATTTCCCCAGTTCAGGCCACATTAGAAGAGGGATTTGCCACCACTCTCCTAACCCGGCGCTCTTTATGGGCTGCCGCAGGATCACCGCTCCTCGGGTCTGACGCATGGTAGTGCGGGATTCCACGTCCTCGGTAAGAACGGATCTGATTCTTCGCTGAGTGCTGCACACGGGCAACGCAGTACGACAACACGGCATTGCACGATCACACGCCGCCTCACGCCTCGCGAGCCCTCTCGGGCAACCAGCCGGTCATCGGAGCCGCCGCCCGGCCGGACGCCCGCCGCCGAACGCTGATCAGCCATCGAACTGAAGGCCCCTCGGCACCGTCATACATACGACCAGTTGAGCCAGCCGAACTCGTTAAGAGACATTTCGGCACGAATCGCAATATTAAAGGCGCTTCCCGGCATAGGTCGCGATTGCCTTCGCTCCTCTCGGCTAGATTTCTTCCCCAAAGACAAGAAAAGGTGATCAATCTTGGGCCTGTACACCGTCTTCGCGGACTGGGCCAGGCGCCACGGCGTCGAGGCGGCCGTGACCAGCTTCTCGGACTCGTTGCCTGAAGAGGTCATCGACAAGTTCCGGCATCAGTTCCAGGCCGACAAGGCGAAGGTGCAGGCCGGCGGGCCACCTATCATCACAGCCGGGTCGGACGACTGGTACAGCGGCCCGGGCGAGTCCGACCGCTACTGGATGGCTCTGAAGGAGCAGTTCAGGACTGAGAAATGGCCGGACGAACGCATAGAGTCCGTGGACCACTCGTCCAGCACCGTCGTTGCCCACACCCCCCGACCGGACCGTTCCACATGGAACTCGAAAGGTCTCGTGGTGGGTTACGTGCAGAGCGGGAAGACCACCAACTTCACCGCGGTCATCGCGAAGTTGGGAGACGTGCGGTACCGCCTGGTCATCGTCCTCTCCGGCATCCACAACGGGCTGCGCCGCCAGACACAGGTGCGGCTGGACCAGTATCTGAAGGAGCTCAACCCCGACCGCTGGATGACGCTGACAGGGGAATCCCGCGACTTCGTGGAGCAGACCCACGAGGCATCGGCCGCGCTCAGCGACGAGAAGACCGTGCTGGCAGTCGTCAAGAAGAACGCGGCGGTGCTCAACAAGCTCATCAAGTGGTTGGACACCGCCAACAGTCGCAAGGCGCTCGCGTCCGCACCCGTACTGATCATCGATGACGAGGCCGACCAAGCCTCGGTGGCCACAGGCCGGATCAACCCGCTCATCCGTAAGCTCCTGAGCCTGATGCCGCGGTGCACCTACGTCGGCTACACCGCAACGCCCTTCGCCAACGTCTTCGTGGACCCCACCCAGGATGACCTCTATCCGAAGTCGTTCATCCTCAACCTGCCGCGTCCCGACGGCTACTTCGGCCCGGAGAAGATCTTCGGTCGGGACGCCGTCGAGTGGGAGTCCTCCGACGACCAGGGGCCACCGGACGGTTACGACATGGTCCGTCTGGTCGAGGAGGACGACGTCCCCCTGCTGCGTCCCGGCAGCAAGGAGCCGGCGGACGGGTTCACCCCCACCATGATCGACGAGCTGGTGGCAGCCGTCCACTGGTTCTGGCTGGCCACGGCCGCACGTCGCGCGCGTGGCGACAGCGGCCACAGCACGATGCTCATCCACACGTCCGTGAAGATCGCGGTACATGAGAGCTACCGGGCTCCCTTGCAGGCGCTGCAGAAGCGGGCCGTGGACGGCCTGGCCTCCGGCCGTCCGGAGATTCTGGACGAGTGGCGGAACCTTTGGGAGAAGGAGTCGTCACGAGTCCCGGCCGAGGACTTCGACCGGAAGCAGAACACGTTCGACGAGGTTCTGCCCCACTTGAGCGAGGTCATCGCCACCACCCGCGTCGTTCTCGACAACTACCGCAGTCAGGACCGGCTCGACTACTCCGACCCCTCCGTGGTCGCCATCGCCGTCGGCGGCAACACCCTCTCCCGAGGACTGACGCTGGAGGGGCTCGTCGTCAGCTTCTTCGTCCGAGGGGCGACGGCCTACGACACCCTGCTCCAGATGGGCCGCTGGTTCGGTTATCGGACCGGGTACGAGGACCTGCCCAGGATCTGGATGACGCCCAGCCTCGCCGCGGCGTTCCGACACCTCGCCACCGTCGAGCACGAGATGCGCGACGACATCGACCGTTACCAACGGGAGAACCTGACGCCCTCCCAAGTGGCGGTGCGAATCCGGACACACCCCTCACTCCGCATCACCGCCAAGATGGGCGCCGCCCAGCCGGCCTTCATCTCCTACGCCGGACGCCGCCTGCAGACCCGGTACTTCAAGCACCTGGACGGCGATTGGCTGGACAGCAACCGCCAGGCCGCGGAGAACCTCGTCCAGGCGGCGGTCCGGCACGGCCAGGTCGAGGACCTGGGCAGTGCACGGCTGATCCGGGACGTCCCCGTGTCGCTCGTGAAGACCTTCCTGTCCCGCTACCAGGTGCACGAGGACTCGCCGGACCTGGAACCGTCCCTCATGGTCAAGTACATCGACCAACAGCTCACCAGCGATCCCCCGAGCCTGGCGATGTGGTCCGTGGCCGTCGTCACGGGTGAGGGCGACGACACGAGTCTGGGCGGCCTGGACGTCAAGTACTCGATCCGATCCAGGCTGAACGACGGCCACACCCAACGCGCCGACATCAAGACGCTGATGAGCAAGCAGGACCGCGCGCTGGACCTCGGTCTGACGGCCGCGCAAGCAAGGGCGAAGAGCGAGAGCGAACTCGTCGCGCTGCGCAACAACCATCCGATCTGTCATGACCGGGGACTGGTCGTCCTCTACCTGATCGATCCGACGAGTGAACCCGTCAACCCGCAGCAGAGCGCCGACACCGCACACCCGCCGCGCACTGCGCTCGGCGCGGCACAAGCGGTGGTCGGCCTGGGCATCACCTTCCCCGGGGATGTCCGGACGAAAAGCATCCAGGCCAGCCACGTCGCGGTGGACCTCACCGACGTCGAGAGCGAGAACGTCGACGAGGCCCTCGGCGTCGACACCGAGGACATGACGTGACCGACATCGACCCCACCATGCTGGAACGTGCGTGGGCGGTCCTGACCCGGCCGCGCGCAAAGGAACTCGCCTCCTTCCCGCTGGAGGTGGCGTGCCATGCGGAACCGTGCCGTGTGGCGATCGACAGCACAGGTGCTCGTCACCTTCTGGTTCCCGCGGGTGACGAGGCCGTGTCCGTCGATCCCAGACCGGCGGTGCTCGGGACCGTGGTCCGCAAGCTCGGCTTCGGCGGCCCTGCGATCGCGTACGTCGATGTGTCATGTACCGAGCCCGACCTCTTCCCGGAGTTCGACGAGGTCGTGACCGACGTTCTGGAGGCCGTGGCCGGCGAGCGGCGACCAGCGGCAGCGGCGGTCTCCGCCATCGCGCGGTGGCGGCGGCTCTTCCGGAGCAGTCTGCTGCGCGGACTGTCGCGCCAGGCCAAACTGGGCCTCTTCGCAGAGCTCACCGTGCTCTCGTCCCTCGTCGAGGCGGATCCTGGATTCCCGGTGGACGCGTGGCGAGGACCGCTCAACGAACCGCACGACTTCGAGGCCGCCGTCCGGTGCATCGAGGTGAAGGGCCTGAGCGCCGTGAGCGACAGCATCGTCGTCCACGGCCTGGAGCAGCTGAACACCCACGGCGGACGACCGTTGGACCTCGTTCTGCTGCGCGTGGTGGAAGACCCTGACGGTCGGACCGTGAGCGACCTCGTCGAGCAGCTCCGCGGCGAGGTGGCGTCGCGAGCGGATCTCCGTGCGCGGCTCTCGGCCACAGGGTGGTCGGACCAGCCGGACCGACCCGACCTCGACACGTTCACCATCGAGGAGGTCCACAGGATCGTGGTCGGCGCCGACACACCTCGCGTCGTTCCGTCGTCCCTCGTCACGGGCTCACTGCCGGAGGGCGTCGCACACCTGGGTTACCAGGTCGACCTCGCCACCCTGCTCCCGTTCAGCACCGGGGCGTCGCTGGTCGAGATAGCCAAGGAGGCGGTTCGTTGAGCGTTCGTTGGTGGTCACAGCCGTTCGCGCCGGAGGGCTCCGCCGCGGCGGAAGGCATCGTCAAGCAGTTGGGACGCCCCGTGCTGGACCCGTTGACGGTCTTGGTTCGGGAGGCGGCGCAGAACAGTTGGGACGCACGGCTGCCCGACGGCGTTGTGGAGTTCCACGTCGATGTCCGTGTGCTCGGCGACGACGTCGTCACCTGGCGTGAGCATTTGCTGCCGGGGCCGCCGAACGAGGCGAACGTCGCCCTCGACAAGGCTCTCCGACCCGAGGCGTTCGTGCTGGTGGTCTCCGACCGGAACACCAGAGGACTGGGCGGTCCTCTTCGCGCCGGTGAGCGCGCCCACGGCGAGGAGACACCGGACTTCGTGCAGTTTCTCCGGAACGTCGGAGAGCCCAGCGACCACCAGTTCGGCGGGGGCACGTACGGATTCGGAAAGGGCATCTTCTACCGACTCAGCCGCGCCGGCGCGATCCTCGTGGAAACCCATACCGCTACCGACAATCCTTCTGCCCACCGGCTGATGGGCGCCGCTCTCGGCCGCAGTTGGTACCTCGGCGAGCGTCGATTCACCGGCCGCCACTGGTGGGGCCTCGTGGCGACCGACGACGTACCGGACCCCGTCCTCGCCGAGCAGGCCGACATCATCTCGAAGGCCCTCAGACTGCCGGGGTTCGACGACGGCAGCACCGGCACGGACATCGTCATCCTGGCCGCCGACCTGGGGACCGTCGGATCCGAGTCGGACGCGCGTGACCGCACTCCCCAGGAGGCCGCCACCTTCCTCATGTCCTCGGTTTTGTGGCACCTGTGGCCCAAGATGGTCCCGGACGAGCACGGCCGCCACATGCGCTTCACCGTGGGCGTCAACGGCTCGGCCGTCCCCGTTCCCGAACCCCACACCTTCGACGAACTGACGCCCTTTGTCGAAGCTCTGCACGAAGTCAGAGCAGGGAACGGAGTCGCCTACTCGCGTACCGTACCGCCCAAGCACGCCGGCACCTTCGCCATGGCCCTGGACGCTGCCGACAGCGCAAGCACACAGCTCCTGATCAGCGCGGCTCAGCCGTTCGAGGGACCGTCCCATCATGTCGCCCGTATGCGCGTCGCCGAGCTCGTGGTGGATTACCTCCCCGGTCCGCCGCACTCCGATCCCCGTCTGGCTTATGGTGGCGTGTTCAAGGCGTCCGAGGATGCCGACGCACTCTTCGCGTCCGCCGAACCTCCGACGCACGACGACTGGATCTCCAAGGGCCTCACCGGAACAGCACGCGGGGTTGTCCAAGGAGCACGCACGTTCGTGCAGAAGCAACTGGACGAACGACTCGGCCTCGGACCCCAGACGGGCGGCTCCGGAGGCCAAGGGCTGGGACAGCTGTCTGCGCTGCTCGCCGGCATCGTCCCTGCACGGTTGAGCAGCGGGCCGAATGGCGACGAGCCGGACGACGACGCCAGCGGCGTCGGAGGCGCTGGAGGGACAGGTACCAATGGCGGCGGCAGCTCCGGCGGCGGTGGCGGCTGGGGTGGTGTCGGTGTCTCCGGAGGTGGTCCGTCACTGCGACGAGGAGGGAGGCCACGGTTGCAGGGGAACCCGGTGTTGCAGGTGTATGAGGGAAAGCCGTACCTGGTCGCCGCCGTCAAGGTCCCTGCGGCGGACGTCACGAGAGTCCTGTCCGCGGACGTCGAGGTCGTGGTGGAAGGTGGTGGCCGCGAGAGTGAGCCCCCGCTCGGTGCTGCCGTGCCGCAGATCTTGCAATGGCAATTAGCTGTCGGAGCCGTCGCGCCGGGAAGGACCGTCACGATACCCGCGGGCCAGGAATCGGACTGGTACGTCTACGCCACGCACGTGCCCGACGCCGTCGTACGTTTCCGGGTGAGCCAGGTGACGTCCAATGCCGGCTGAGGTCAGACCCTACCTGGTACCACGGCCGGGCACTGTCGTCTGGGAACCATGGTTCCTGCTCGACGCGGAGGAGTGGAGGTCGCTGCCGGACCAGATCGACGGCTGGGATCCCGGCACGGATCTGCGGGCAGCTCGACGGGTACGGGTCGACGTCGCACGCTTCGTCCAGGAGACAGGGCTCGACCTTGCGGACGTGGCACTGACCGTCTCCTGGACGAGCTCGACCACCGACATGACGGAGGCCGCGCCGGCTGCGACATTCGACGCGAACGGCATGGCCATCGTCGACACGACGCTCGTCGGTGAACGCCTGTCCGGGGCCTTGACGCTCCGGAGCACCATCAGCCTGGTCCGCGCTGCCGTCGGGCGAGGAGTCGGTGTGGCCGCGGTCCCTGGGTCGGTGCTTGCGGAGAACGTCCAGCGAGTGGTGCTGGAGACCATGTCCTCCATGTTCCCGGTGCACGAGATCGACTTCTCACACACGCGGCTCTCCCCCACCGCCAGTTGGCATCTGGAGACGAGCACGGACCTGACGGCACCCTTCTACGGAACGTTCCGCGTGCTCATCAACAAACGCGACCGCGAGCTGCGCACGGCAGTCGCCCGTGGCGCCAAGGACAGACGACAGCAGGCTCTGGTCGACGAACTTCAGGCGGGCGTCGCCACGTTGCTGCTAGAGCTCGCCCTGCACCTCCGCGCCGAACTCGCCGAACGTGAGGAATGGCCGCCGGACAGCGTCGGGGACGTCCTGGCGAGAACTGTCGCCGCATCGCCCTTGCATGCCGTCGCACCACCGTCCTCGACAGATCTCGCAGAATTCAGGACCCAGATCTCGGGTGCGGTCAGGAACCTCGGCAGGGGGCGGATCTTCCAATGAGCGAACTGTGGCCGCATCTGCCCGCTGTCGTGGGCGCCGCCGTGTACGCCGAGGTCGCCGCAGGGCGAACTCCTGCCCCGCAGGACAGCCATCCGGACCAGACATGGGCCCCCGTCGGGGGTCGTGTGTCGGCGAAGCAGGTACGGGAGCTGATCAACGCGATCTCGACATTGGCGGAGGAGTACGGCTTCCCCGAGCCGGCCGGCAACGATGCGCGAATCTCCTTCGACCGGGACGCGGCCAAGGTGATCCGCGGCCAGCTGGACCTGTCGTGGGCGGAAGCCGGTAACCGCGATCTGTGGTCCTTCCTCGCCCTCGTGGCCCTTCCACACGTCACCATGTGGCGCTTCGGAGCCGGCAACAAGGAACGGTGGATCGCGACCGACCTCACCCGGCACACGTGGGCCCGGTTGTGGTGGCAGGCCGTGGTGTTCGCCGGTCATGAGCACGTCCTGGCCGCGTTGAGCGAGAGCGATCTCAACCAACTTCTGGAACGACGCAGCATCGGTGGTGACCCTCGTCTCGTACGGGAGATGGCTCGGGCGGTCACCGAGCTCAGCGCAACCGTCTCCCGCAGACCTGTGATCCGCGACGTCACCGCCCGACTACGTCGTTACCTGGCGTTCCTGGACGTGCGGGCCCTCTCCGACCAGCAGGTCCGAGACCTGTGTCGCGCGTTGACGAACGAGACGGTCACTCGTCTGACGACGTACCCGAGTCATGAGGAGGACCCCAGAACCTGAGATCCAGGCATCGTGCTCGGCCACACCTCAGGTCGACGTTGCGATCGAACTTCAAGTGCTGCGCTCATCAAGGTGGGCAAGCGAACGTGTGACCTCCGCGACGATCTGATCGACGGCCTCGGAGGGATCCTCGTGCTCCCAGATACGGACGACCCGCCATCCAGCCTGGTGCAGGTGCTCGTTCGTGGCGGCGTCCCGGGCGATGTTCTTCGCCAGCTTCTCGGACCACCATGCGTCGTTCGCAGCGGGGCGTGTGGCGTGCTCGGGGCAGGAGTGCCAGAAACAACCGTCAACGAAGACCGCGACCTTCGCCCGTGTGAAGGCTATGTCAACCGTCCGGCGCTTCATACCGGGTATCGGCCATGCAACTCGGTACCGCATACCACGGGCGTGCAGGAGTTTCCGTATGGCGATCTCCGGCGCAGTGTCCCTGCGACGCTGTCTGCTCATCCGCGCCGACACGCCGGCCGAACTGGGGAAAGGCATAGAGGCCACAGAAAGACGGTATATCCCGTCTGCAACCTCTGGCGCCACGAATCGCTCTGGCAACTGAGCTATGACGCCCTGCTATCACGCCAGCGACGGAGAACATGCTCTGCCACTGCAGCCGATGCGGGAACCCTCACCCGTGTTCCATCTCAGCAAAGGAGCAGCTCCTTCCCCCTCGACACGTACTCAAGGCGCCCTCTGTGACCCCTGATACTGTCCGAGGCCCTCAGTACGCTGTGTGCTCGACAGCCAGCTTGCTGCCACTGGGGCAACCGACGGTAAAACTGTGGCAGCATCGTCCCGAGTGACACACGCCCAGGAGATCACGTGCCCCCTGTCCAGATCGTTGACTTGTTCGCCGGTCCCGGCGGGCTCGACGTCGCAGCGGAGAAGCTCGGTGTCGCAACGGTGGGTGTGGAATGGGACGCCTCAGCCTGTCTGACGCGCCAGGCCGCCGGCCTGGCCACGGTGAAAGATGACGTGCGTCGCTACGGACCTTCCGACTTCCCTGAGGCGGACGTACTCGCGGGAGGACCACCGTGCCAGACCTTCACCGTCGCCGGTGGAGGGGCCGGCCGCAGGGCCCTCGACGAGGTGCTGCACTTCGTCAAGCGTATGGTCGCCCGAGAAAACCAAGAAGAGATCGAACAGGATCTCTCCAGGCTGGAGGACGAGCGAACCGGCTTGGTGCTGGAACCTCTTCGCTGGGCTCTCAAAGCGATCGACGACGAAAACAACACCCCGTATCGGGCGATAATTCTCGAACAGGTCCCGGCGGTACTCCCGGTTTGGGAGGCTTACGCAGCCGCCTTGCAGGACGAGGGCTATTCAGTGGACTGCGGCATACTGTGCACAGAGCAATATGGCGTGCCGCAGACTCGTAGAAGGGCAGTGCTCATCGCTCGCGAGGGCAATGAAGGGGTGACGCTGCCCCGGCCGACGCATCGCCCCTACCGTAAGGGTGTCCCGCGTGACGCCGGAGATCAGACACTTCAGCCATGGAGGACCATGGCCGAGGCACTTGATCGACGATCACCTTTCCTCGTGATCTCGAACTATGGAACCGGCGGGGATCCCAAAGCTCGCGGCCGTCGCGCTTCCTGGGAGCCGTCAGCCACAGTCACCGGGAAGATTTTTCGTAACCGCGTGGTCTCGCTGGACGGCATTGAATTGGAACGCTTCTCACTCGCGGAGGCCGGCCGTCTTCAGACCTTTCCTGTCAACTATCCATGGTCCGGGCGAGATGTAGGACAGCAAATCGGAAACGCCGTCCCCCCTCGTTTGTCCATGCACATCCTCTGCGCTGCGTTTGGCTGGAACCCGCCGGACGACGACATGCTGCAGAGCCTAGAGACGTGGAGCTTCGAGAAGGCTCCAGAGATGGCTGTTCTTGACAGCACAGCCGGGGCCGATGCGGAAGTACATGAAGTGCGGACCGCCCGTTGCAACCGTGCGTGATGACAAACCAGGCGAGCGAACCACCACGAGCGGCAGTCGGTCGGCTTGCCGGCGACATGCGCGGGACGATCTTGCCCGACCAGGCAACCCCTAGGACGTTTGCCCAGCTCAAGACGCCTCAAAGAGACGAAGAGACCTCCACTCCTGAAGGAGAGCGCACACCTGGTGGATTCTCCGATGAGCGGGCCCAGGAGGTGGCACTCCACAGGCGGGCCAAGCGGGACTACCCCAGCCGCCGCCTCTGGCTTGATGATGATTGCTCCCCATCTGCCCCGCCATCCAAGATCGACCAGATGGCAAGACCGAGATCACTACGTACCTTTTTTAAATATGAATGAAGAAGTGATCGAGTCCAGATCCTTCAGATAGACGGTGGGGATGCCCACCGCTTCAATGAGGAGTTCCCTGCCGGGGATCCACCAACTGTAGGCCGTGTACGACGCTTTTCCATCGCAGAAAAGCAGATATTTTCTATACTGCGCTTCCACGTTCCCTACCTTGCGTAGTTCCCGCTCTTCGATAGACCCATCGGCCGATCCACCATCGTCGCAGCCGAAGCGCTCCCGAGCGTCGTCGAGGTTCATGTCGCCGATCTCGAACCAGGGGTAAATCGTAATTGACCGGTCGCATATTTCCTGGCTCATCGGGGTCACACACATAGTTCCGCCCGAGGCACCTCCGTAGACGGAGGTCTTCCAGCGTGCCGGCAGGACGAAAGAGTGCCCTGGTCCCACCTCGACTCTCCGACCTGCGGGTGTATGCGAGGCGCTTGCCGGCTGCGGCGTCCGTACGGCGGGAGCAGGGGACGGATTCCCCGTCTTCACCAGGGCGGTTTCTTCGGACGGCGGAGAAGAGACCGCGGGGGCGTAAGGCTGGGCGGAGACGTCTGTTGAGCCCGACCGTGGCATGTCGAGTGCAAAGGCGGCAGCGGCGATGGCTACCGCCGCGGCCGTGACCGCGCCTCCGGCCACAACGAATGGGATGAGCCTGCGCCGTGGGAGCGGGCTCTCCCGAAAGGACCACGGCGGTTCCTCGTCGAAGGGCATGACCCAGGTCTGGTCCAGGAGCCGGGTGACCTCTTGCACCGCTGTCGTGGCGCTCTCGTCGGATTGACGCCAGATGCGGGTGGCGGCGTCGATGATGCGATCGGCAGAGGGGCGCGCGTCGGGGTTCTTGGCCAGAGCTTGATTGACCAGATGTTGGAGTCCTTCGGGAACGGCACTGCTGTCAGGGGTCTCCGTGAGGATTCGAGAGGCGAGCACTTCTGGTCGGCCGGTGCCGAACGGTGCCCGACCGGTGGCAGCGAACACCACCACGAGCGCCCAGCCATACACATCCGCGGCCGGGCCGACATCGCCGCCCCTGTACTCCTCCGGGCTTATCCAGCCCGGCGAGCCGACCAGCACCCCCGTCCGCGTCACGCTGGTCTCGTCCATCGCCCGCGCGATCCCCATGTCGATCAGACGCGGACCCGTCGGCGACAAGATGACGTTGGAGGGCTTCAGGTCCCGATGGACCACCCCGACCGCGTGCATCGCACGCAGCGCCTCACCCAGACCCGCCGCCAGACCGACGATCTCCTGCTCGGACAGCGGACCGTTCTGCGCCACCCGCTGGGCCAGCGTCGGCCCCGCAACGTACTCCGTGGCCAGCCACGGCCGCTCCGCCCCAGCGTCAGCATCCAGAACCCGCACTGTGCAGAGGCCTTTCACGCGGTGGAGGAGCGCGATCTCGCGTCGGAAGCGGGCGCGGAACTCCGGGTCGTGCGCCAGTTGGCGGTGGATCATTTTGACGGCGGCACGCCGACCGGCGTCGTCGGCACCGGCGAACACCGTCCCCATGCCACCCGCACCCAGTCGGCCCGCCAGCCGGTAGGGTCCTATGCGGTCGGGGTCGTTCTGGAGCAGCGGAGATAGTCCGCCCTCATTGGCTGCCTCAGCCATCATGTCTGCTTCTTTGCGAACTTGAACGAGCGGAGGATGTCTTCCGCCTGGGAGCGTTCTTTCGCAGGTAGCTTGTCGATGACAATGGTCAGCCCGGTGACCGGCAGGATCAGAGTCTCCGATTCGACGGTCGAACCGTCCTCGCAGTAGCTACGGGCCTTGCGGTAGTGGGCTCGGAGGTTGCCGATCTTGTGCAGGCCACTCTTGACGATCTTCCCCTTGCGGGCGGTCTGACCCGGGGCGCAGGGGCCTTTCCCATTGGTGTTGTTCAGCTCGTCGGCGTCTTCCAGCCAGCTCAGGTCCACCTCTTCCCTTTCGCCGCTTCCGGTGGACAACCATGGGTGGACGCTCATGCCGAACTGGTTGCAGTAGAAGTAGTCCGCGTCCTCCTGCCTTTTGGGGCGCAGGCACATGCCTTCGGGGTTGTTGGTGTTGTCCGGGAAGTACAGCCAGTCGGACGGAAGGACGAAAGAGTGCCCTCTGATCATTTTCACCCTCTTTCCCGGGGCGGAGGGTGGGGGTGAGGACGGCGCCTCCTTCGTGGGACTCGCTGCAGCGGAAGGTGGATCAGTTTGAGGCGACGGGGAACCCATGGAAGTCGGAGCGACGGACTTGTCCCCGCGGGCAGCGGCAGGAGCCTGCGATTCGTCTGTCCCGCCGTTAGTGAAAAGCACGGCAGCCGCAGCGATCGTACCGACGGCGCCGAGCACTCCGGCGACCATGGCCCCTCGGGGGCCGCGCCGCTGGGAGGTGGACTCTGGAACGATCCAGTGCGATCGGTCCGCCAAGGGCATCACCCAGGTCCGATCCAGATACCGGGTGACCTTCTCCACCAGCGTGGCGTCGCCCGAAACGTCGTCCACGGTGGATTCACGCCATCCCTGCACCAAGGCGTCCAGGATGTCCTCTGCGGAAGGCCGCTCGGCCGGCTCCTTGGCCAATGACCGCCGGACGAGATCCTCGAGCTGCTCGGGGGTCGCGTCAACGTCGAGAGTGTCGGCAAGGACGCGCATGGCGAGTACTTCGGGTCGGCCGGTGCCGAACGGTGCCCGACCGGTGGCAGCGAACACCACCACGAGCGCCCAGCCATACACATCCGCGGCCGGGCCGACATCGCCGCCCCTGTACTCCTCCGGGCTTATCCAGCCCGGCGAGCCGACCAGCACCCCCGTCCGCGTCACGCTGGTCTCGTCCATCGCCCGCGCGATCCCCATGTCGATCAGACGCGGACCCGTCGGCGACAAGATGACGTTGGAGGGCTTCAGGTCCCGATGGACCACCCCGACCGCGTGCATCGCACGCAGCGCCTCACCCAGACCCGCCGCCAGACCGACGATCTCCTGCTCGGACAGCGGACCGTTCTGCGCCACCCGCTGGGCCAGCGTCGGCCCCGCAACGTACTCCGTGGCCAGCCACGGCCGCTCCGCCTCAGCGTCAGCATCCAGAACCTGAACCATGCAGTGCGCACGTACCCGTCTGAGTAAGTCGATCTCTCGCCTGAAGCGGACGCGGAACTCGGCATCGTGGGCCAGTTCGGCATGAATTACTTTGACGGCGGCACGCCGACCGGCGTCGTCAGCACCGGCGAACACCGTCCCCATTCCACCCGCACCCAGCCTGCCGACGAGGCGATACGGACCCACCACTACCGGGTCATGCAGGTCCAGCGGTGCCAAGCCGTCGTCGGTTCCGTGTGCGCCCGGCGGCACCGGCTGCTGGTGCGGCATGGCCGTCGTCTTGTCGGACAACCAGCCCCTCCATAGATGATCTATACGGCGGGGCAACCTTATAGACCGCTTGTCACGAAACGGCAACTATATGGCCGACAACGATAAATGATCCGCATGCCACTTCTGCGTCGACTGGAGTGACATCCTGCGGAACCGTGCAGGCCCAGGCATCGCGATATAGCGCAGGCTCATTTGGTAGAGCAACCGCCTCCAAAGCGGTCCACTTCAGGTTCGCACCCTGGCCGGCGTGCTGGTGTCACTGGCTTGACTAGATACACTCCCCACAGCGGTTGAGTTCGGGCGGGTGCCGCAAGCGATAATCCTGCCGGAGCACTCTGCTGGACGAGCACCGAAGCGCCCTTGACCAGCGGAAACGTAGGCCAAGGGCTTTTGATGTGTCCGATGGTGTACGGCTGTGAGCAATCGGTTACGGGTGATCGCGCCAAAAACGTGCGCACAGCCAGATCGCATCGCGCCAGCAGCGGATGGGAGAGACACCATGCTCCGGCCGGCGATTGCCGCGCTGTGAAGCTGCGTGCCGCCAGATCAACGACGCGGCCCGTGCCAACATCTCCCCAGCTCAGCGCCGTGACGAGGTGCGCGTTCGACGCCGGCCTTGATCAAACGGCACCGAGCTTCACAGCTGCGTGTACCTGCCTGTGTAGTTTGCCTCATGCCTGGCGAACGGAGCGAGCGCACACTATTCTTCGTCTCCGGTCTCATGCAAATCAGCGATTTCTGCCGAAAGAGGAATGCGTGGCCAGAAGACGTTCGGGGTGTGGGCTAACGTTTATTACACTCCTGGTCGCATATCTCTACCTGGCCTTATTGGTCAACGTCGGTCGGCACCTCGGCCCCTTCTCCGTGCTTGTTACGCTCGTTCTGACCGGTGTGGGTGTCGGCGGGTTCTTCGCCGTGCGAGCACTAAATCGAGCGATGATTCGGCGGGAGCTGGCGGCCCGTAAGTTGGCGGCGGACCGCAACCGCGTTCGGCGTTTGGTGGACATGGTGCTGGACCCGTCCCTGACGGAGGAAGAAGAACTCCTCATCATCGATGGATTCATCCCCGAGCTCCGCTCACAAGGCGTGCCCGATCCCCGAGTCGGGCCGCTGCGTGACCGGCTCGTCGTCGTGAACGATCTGACACCCAAGGCCAGAACGCTGCTGGAGCGCGTCAGGAAGGCCGTGCTCACGGTCCATGGTTCACACGTCAAACGCTTGAACCTGCTGGATGACATAGCTAACGACATCATCCTGCCTCGCGAAATCTGGGAGATCGCCCGTCTGCTGCTCACGCAGAGCCTGTTGATCCAGCGCCAGTCGGAGGCGCGCCGCGGTGTTGTTCTCACTGCTGAACTCGAGGCGGTCCTGGCTCCTCAGAGGGCGGCGCTGCGCCGCTCGATAGAGGCAACAACGCAACGTGTTGCCATCGTCGAGGAGTACGCCCGGAGGGTCCAGGAAGCCGATGCTGCGCTCCGCGCGCAGGAGATGTTGGGGGACAACAGCCACTATCGGGCCCTGCTGGCGCAGACCGATGACGTCGAGGGCATGCGGTACCTGACCCAGCAATCAGTTGCGGCAAGTGAGGTCCTCGCGAAAAGCGTTAGGGACGCAATCGAGGCGGGCCAGACACTCGTTCTTCCTCCTCAATCATCTGAGTGCCAGCCGTAGGGGCCCTGACCGGTATGACCAAGCCCGCTACTGATCCGATGCGGTGCAGGTGCCGCAGATCACTCTCATCGCCACCCCTCGGACAGCGCTCTCACTTCTTTCCTGCGGATCCTACGGCGCGAATGACTCGGGCATGCAGGTGACGCGCAGACCGCAGCGGGGAGGGCGTGCCGCCAGAGTTGTGGGCTGTGCGACCGCGTCGAGGCCACGCTGATCGCATGCGACTCCGCGGAGGTGCTAAGCGAGTGGGCGGAGACCATGTGCGGACCGACCCGAGCTTGGCTAATCACCGCAATCGGCAAGGCCGGACAGAGTCCCCAAAAGACTGCGGTCGATGCTCTGATGCTGCTGTTCCAACGAGAAGCGTTGCGACGGGTCTTGGTAGAGATTCCTGGCCCTCAGGTGGAAAACCTGGAGCAGCCGTGGGCATTTCCTACCTTCATGACCGATTCATGACGGACCGGCTTAAGGCCGGGTTTGCCTGCGGGTGCATTGTAAAAGGCCGTCCCGCCGTTTCCGCTGGTTAACGGATGACTTTCCATACCAGGGCGGCTGCCGGAGAACTAGATTGCTCTCGCGATTGTGCGGCGACATGCACGGGATCTCGCCCTACCAGGTCGCCTCGTTGGCTATTTGCCCAGTTAGAACCACCTAAAACTGGACTAGCCTGCGCTCTCCTACAGCGCGGGCGGTGGTCGAAGCTTGCTCGGCCTAATTAGCTACCCGGAGCTCCTACGGCTCCGCGCAAGCCACTGACCAAAGCGGGGAACTTGTGTTGTGATGCCATTGTGACGGTTGTCTTTGGGCCAAGGTGGGCTGCTCGAGGCCTTCACCCACGGGCTGGCCGCTATCCGTTGTCGGTCGAAGCACCTGTCATGCGAGCCGTCGAAGTGCTAGTTCCCGGCTTGTCGACAGTGACCCGCTATATCCGCTACTACGCCCTATACGCCGCGCTGGCCGCTCACGCCAGCGAACACAGCTTAGACAGCGAGGCATGTCGGCGGCTTCTACGGCGAAGCGAAGTGATCCTTGCCGCGGCGCATCGCGAAGTCTCGGCGGAGGCTCCGCCAGGGCCCGCCCACGGGATCGATCGCGTTCGGACCTTCTATCACGACCATCTAGACGTCGCGCGAAGTGCCTCTGACGGCCAGAGCTCATATTCGCCGAGGCCGTGGGGGTTCTGGGCGCAGTATGGCGGCCCAAGCCTGATCCTAGGCACCGTCTTGCTCGAAGAAGGGGCACTACGACCGGGACGGCACCCTTGCCCGGTCGATGTAAGAAATCTGTTCGAGCCGCTCTTCGCCCACGCCCAAGCCGACTCGTTGCCAGACCAGGATCTGGGTGACCTCAAGGACGTGACCCTGCAATCAGAGCGTCAACCAGAGGTGCCCTGGCTGCGGGATTTGTTCACTGCCTCGTGGATGGGTACTCACGATCCAGGTGCATGGGAGGCCGACGATCGGACCCGGCGAGCCACCCTGCGCGTCCTGGCCAGAGCCGTCGAGCTGCACGGAACCGAGGGTGGCTCCTTTGAGGAGGTCTTGCGATCCGCCGTGGCCTTCGGCGACCAGATCGCGTCGGATCCGGTGCTGTCGTCAATCGAGCAGAGCCAGGGGTGGCGCGGAGTGCTACTGCGCCACTACTCCGTGGGCGCCTGGCGGCGCCTGTGGGCAGCCCTGGTCGCATCGATGGGCAGCGAGGGTGGTGAAGCGGACTTGACCCGCGAAGAACTGCGGGGATGGCTTGCCGATCAAGTTGACGACGTGACCGTCGGAACGGTCCTGGATCAACTGCAGCCCTTGCAGGACGACTCTGGGCATCCAGTACCCCGAGAGCGCCATCTGCTGGATGGTGACCGACGGGCACCGTTCGCCAATATCAAGGTGCTGCTGGCAGGTGCAATGCGAGCTCATGAGCTCACCGGCATCGTCCAGAAGACCTTCCTCGGGCCACACCGGCGCGGCATGGGTGAAATTCTTGATCCCACCTGGGTTTACTTTCTGGCCAAGGACTTTCACCACCGCTCAGCGAAGGATCTCGCGGCGCGGCTGGTGGACGACATGCTCGCCCAGGCAATGCGGGTAGCACGGGCCAAGATGCGTCTCGATCCGGCGACACAGCGTTTGCTCTTGTTCTCCCGAGTGCATGAACGCAACGACCGCTTCTTCAAGACCAGCAACGAGGGAGACAGCGACATCGGCCTGCGCGTCGAGCAGCTCGGAAACTTCGCCGTACAGCTCGGACTCGTGCACGAGGATGGCGATGGCTGGGATGTCACCCCCACGGCCCGCACGGTGCTGGAGCTTAGAGCATGACCACGACGGAGTGGCAGTTCACGTCCCCGCTGTCGTTGCTGAACGACTGGCGTGACCGTGCCGACCAAGCTCCCTTGCACGAGCTGGTGTTACTCGGTTTCACCATGGACTTGCCGTTCCTCGAGCAGATGGCGATTCCGACGGCTCGGGCCCTGGGCGCGCGGATCATCGTGCTGGGCGACGTTGGCCAAGGCCTCTACGACCCCATCGACGTACGCTTGGCCGGAAGCTCCTACCTGCACAGCCTGGCCACCTGTGCCGGCGCCTTCCACCCGAAACTAGCCCTGCTCGTCGGCGAGAACGACGTCTGGATGGCCATCGGCTCCGGCAATCCCACCGTTTCCGGTTGGGGTTCCAACGACGAGCTGTGGACGGTCATCGTCTCGTCCGGTGGCGTGGTCAGTCACACGATCGCCGAGGCTGGAACTTGGCTGCGGCGGTTGGCTGATACGAGCCACTTGTCGATGACGCCCTGGACGGCCGAGTTCTTACGCGAAGTGGCCGCCGACATCGGCGCGCGCCCTTTCGCGGTCACCGACCCGCAAGTGCGGCTGCTGGACAACCTGGATGAAGCGTTCGTCCATCAGCTTTCCGCTGGACCGGTCGACGAGTTGTGCCTGTACGCGCCTTTCATAAGCGGCGAGGCAATCCGAACTCTGATCCACCGTCTTGAGCCCCGACGCACGACTCTGGCGGTGCAGCCGCGCTGGACCAGCTATGACGGCGATGCACTCCTCGATGCCCTGGGCGGTCAAGGCGTGGAGCTGCGGTTTCTGGAAGAGAAGCATCTACGGCACGGCAAGCTGATCCAATGGCGTGTTGGTGAGCAGCTGTACGGGTTGATCGGCAGCCCGAATCTCACGCGCAGCGCTCTTTGCATGGCAACTGCCGAGGGAGGCAACTGCGAGCTAGCCCTCATGGCGCCGCTGCCGGAGAACCTCATGCCCAACGGCGTGGCCCAGCCTCCGGAGGCGATGGCAGGCCGTTCCACCGTGCGTCGTCCCTCTCCATCTCCATCGCTTACTCTGCTGGGCGCATTGGTACACAGCAAGGGTTTGGAGGTCACCCTCGCAAGGCCTCAGCCAGAAGCAACCGTGATTCACAGCTCCCCAGATGGGGCTCCCGGCTCGTGGCAACCCATCGGCGTCATTCCGCCCGGCGAAATCACGTTGGTGCTCACGGTGCCGGAGGCCCCCGGATCCGTCATCCGCGCGGAAAGGACCCTGCCCGACGGCCGAATCATGCAGTCCCCGCCCGTGTTCGCCGTCAGTCCCGCCCGATGTGCACGTCGCATCACCGAAGCCCAGGGGCCACGGCTGCGCCGCGAGAATACCGTCGAGGAAATCTTCACCGATCCCGAACTGGCCCGCAGGTTCAACGCGGATCTGATCCGCCTCGCAGAAATCCTGCCGCACGCCACTCGCACTCATCCGGCGCTTGGGAAAGTTGAAGGCACCACAGTCCGTTCGGCGATTGAGGACCGCTGGACAGCGCACTTGGAGGAGTGCGACCGAGTCTACGGCGCATCATTCACCAGCTTGATTTATGGTCCGATCGCTGCGGCACTCCCGGCTTCCTCACGCCTGTCCCGATGGTCCGCCACCACGAACGTCGTTGATGAGAGCGATGAAGAAGAAAAGCCGCCGGAGAGCTCGTCTGTGCCGAAGATCGCTCCCTCACAGCATGCTGCCTGTCAGCGCTGGGCGGACCGGTGGGTACAGGCCGTGACTCGGCCCGATGAGCTCTCGCCGCTACCGCTGCGCATGCTGATGGCCGGAATCTACGTGAAACTCCTAGCTGCGGGAGTTTGGGACTACTCCAACGACTCCTGGAGGCAGGCCCTAAGCAGATTGACCAAAGCCCTGGTTCCCACGGCCGGCATTGACACTCTCGAAGAGTCAACGGAACGACTGTGTGCTGTCACGGCCGTATGTACAGCTCTCCTGGCTCAGGACTTGTCCCTCACCGGCGGCGGGCCTGACGACCTCCTAGCCGCAAGCGTTTGGGCCAAGGTCAAGCCTCTAATCGCCAAGGCGGATCTCGACCTTGGCGAAGACCTACTCCTGCCGCCTGTTCAACCTCGAGCTCGCGTCGTCTCCCGTAATGAAGTTCAACGGCTCATCAACCTGGCCGCTGATGACGACCCTCTGGCAGAGATGAAGGCCGAGATTGACAGCGCTGGCTGGGAGATCACTGACCACAACGGCCTGTGGGAGATCACCGGAGACTTCACCAACCCCACACCCGTCGCGACCCGAGTGGCAACCACGATAGGCGCAACAGGCAGGCCAGCCGTGGTCCTGGCAAGAACCAGCACAAGATGGACGCTCATCGCGTGGCGGCCACCCGAACTGGTCCTTCTTAGCGACCCAGGACGTGCCTGGCGAACCTATCGCATTACGCCTCCCGCGAGTCCTGCATCACGCTTCGCGTCAGCCGACATCGCCTCCGTTCCCGGGCGAGTCGGCACGCCAGTGCACATGAGCAAGGCACCTCCCGAGTCGGCGCGCCAGGTTTTCGCTGATTGCGGCTTAGATGCGCTTCAGCTGCGTGACTATGCCATCAAGAAACAATCCATGCAATCGAAATAGCATCTGAGCTGCGCATCCGGCAATGATCAAGCCTAAGCCGCCTGGGTTGCGCGGGAGTTCGCCGCATCCGACATGCTGCCCCCTCTCGCCACTTGCTCGGACACGAAAACTCCGGCGCGTATGGAGAGCAGCATGAGGGCTCGATAGGTCACGTCCGACGGTGACCCGCGGCTTGTGGCCCTCTGTCCGAGCGGGCCCTACAGTCCGGGTGCGGGGACATACGCGAGATGATCTTCCAGATGGTACAGAGAGCGTGAAGCATCTGCACAGGTCAGAGCCCACGACCGAGCTGTACAGCCACCACTCTCCTACAGCGGGTGCCGCAGGTTCGTACCACGACGCGGGCGCTCTCTCCACCAGGCACTTTGGCCTCGGACCTGCCGTTTTTCAGCCGCAGGTCTTTTGCTTTCCGGAACCGGGATAGCCTGCCGAGAGCCGTCGGATGCAGTCGTAGGACATTGATCACAGGACATGCGCGGGACGATCTAGGTGTCGTATCCCGAGGTCGAGCAACGTATCAGGGCCCGGCCCGCTGGCCCATCAGGCCACCGAGATGGTGGCCTGGTCTGCCCCGAGTGACGAACTCAGTTGCTTGCGCGCTTCCTGGATGAAGGGTCGTTCTCCCACCCTCCGTCAGATGGTGTGCTGCCCGGACCGCGCCTGACGCTGTTTCTCAGGTCTCCTTGCAAGGGGGCGGAAGCGGCGTATGGAAAAAGATGGGAATGTCTATCTTGTCGCCCACTGTGCGTGGATCCGGTGCTTTGATCGATATTTTGTCGCCCCAGCCGCTGTACCGACTGTCGACGTGAACCGTCATTCCCAGCCACTCCTCGTAGATGGGAGCGTCGTCCGGGATCTCGAAGGCGCTCTCCACCCTGCTGACCAGGTCCTCAGAGGTCAGCGTCAGCGTGTAGGACAGTGTCGTGCTGCCACGCCACGTGCTCGTTACCGAGAGACCGAACCAGGGTGAGACCTTCTTGAGCTCTGCGAACGTGATCGTGCCGGTGACCGTGTCGGCGCTCCGCTTCCCGTTCTTGACCAGAGCGGCCACGGTCGCCGGCTCGGCTGGATTGATGAGCTGCCCGTAGAACCAGAAGCGCTCGTTAACCGAGAATTTCGCTCGGGGGTACCTGTACCAGGTCTTGCCTTTCGGCGTCGCATATCGAGAGAAGCCGCAGAAGTAGCCGATGTCGCCGATCGCGATGACCCGTTCCCGGCTCTGAGGCCGCGGGATCGTCGTGACGTCGAAGGCTTTGACGCCCTTCTTGTCGAACTGGAAGGCACCCTTGCGCTTCTGGGCGTGCCTTTCATCGAGGCCGTCCACGAAGGTGGCCGTTTCGGTGAAGCGCACGCCGTGCCCGGGTGTCAGCTTGGCCTCCAGCGCTCGGACGGGGTCCTTGGACGCCGCATGCGCGGGAATGGCGGCTGCCAGCACAGCACCACAGAGCGCCAGAGTCGTGACCGTTCTTTTCATGATTAGCAATCATGAAGGAAGTGGATCACTGACGGAACAGGGGAATCCTCAGGAAGGGGCGCCCGGACCTCAGGGCAGCCCGTATTTCCTCCTGATGTCCACCGCCTCCTCCTCGGTCACCTGGGCGGGCGTACGGCCCAGCATCGCCTGCAACTCCCCGACGATGCCCTCTCCCGATGCCCGGACGCGGGACCGGAACTGGGCAAACTGTTCACCGAACAGTTTCGCCGTCGGCCCGGTCCAGACGGTTCCGCTCTGGAACTGCCGGTAGGGCTTCTCGATGTCGCTGCTGATCTCCTCGACCATCGGCCCGACCACGCGAAGAGCGTTCTGCAGTGCCTCGCGCAGCGGATTGGCCACCATCGCCGCCATGTTCAGCCCTTCATCTCGCGCGGAGCAGTTGCGCTGGTGATCAGCTTGGGCGCGATCAGTTTCATCAACGCGATCACATCAGCCGCGTTGTCCCGCCCTTCGACGCCTCTCGACATCCCGACGAACAACTGGGCCTTCCCTCTTACCAGCACGGCGCCGGCCATCGTCTTGTCCGCCTCCACTGTCCCGCCTTGCGTGTAGAACCCGATACCACCCGGGACGATCTCAGGCAGTTGCTTGCCGCCGGCCTTGATCTCGGCCCTGACCCACTCCTCTCCACCTTCCGGAGTCAGGTCGACGTCAAGCAGCTTCTTCTTGTCCCCCGTGGGCTGATAGATGTGGCATCCACCGATTCCCAACCCGTCGCTGAAGCTCAGGTCGAAATCTCCGCGAGCGTGCGGTTGGCGCACGCCCGTCATCAACTCGACAGCTCGAAGAGGAATGTGGTCGCAGATGTAGGGCGGCGCGGCGACTGTCGGCAGCGGAGTCCTGTCAACGGGAGGCTTCTGGGGAGTTGTGCAACCAACCAGCACCAGTGCTATGCCGAGAGCGGTGAAGATTCTCATTTGTTCTCGCTGAATGCGCCATCGTAAGCATCGACCAATTCCTTCTTCGTCCTCTTCCACATCGTGCCCTCATGGTCGTCCTCCACCCACGTTTCGTAGGCGTCGAAGTGCGGATGCTGGAGAGCGCCTTCCGGTGTCATCTCCCCCAGCGTCATCAGGGTCCCGTCGGGTTTACGGAAGCTCAAGGAGCTACCAGCCTCCTGGCCGAAGAGCCCGTGGTCGAACATGGCCTGAGCCATGAGCTGGGTCGCCAGGAACTCCGATCTGGCCTTTGCCGTGTTGGCTTCGTACGTCGCCTGGTTCTTGTTGACGTCGGTCTTGGCGCTGTCCTCGATCAGGCTGGTCCAGGCACCCACGACGCCAGCCGTGATGGGCCAACCGGCCTTCTGCGGGATGGCCAGCCCGGTGTTGACCACCGCCATGATCGCCTTCATCTTCCGCTCCTGGGCGTCGTCCAACTTCTGGCCCTCGGCTATGCGAGCGAGCCCCGTCGCGTCGGTGACCAGGCCGAACCCGGCACCTACCTCCTTTGCGGCGCCCGCGAATCCGTCACGGTCGCCGCGTGCGGCATTGTGATCGAGCACCCTTTCGGACCACACGGTCTGGGCTGCCATCAGCGTCGAGACAGTCTTCGGAGCCTCCTCGAACACCTCCGTCATGACCACCCGCAAGTCCTCGGTGCGAAACTGCGCACCCCACGGCTCGTTCGGCGGCCAGTGAGAGGGGTTGATCGTGCGCACGCGAGCCCCGCTGAGCCCCGACCGCTCCGAGACGTAGGCGGCGTCAGGAATGTAGGCGGCGAGGATGAGCGCGGTCGTGCCGGCCGGAACGGCCGATTCGCCGCCCTTGTTGATCCGCTCACGCTGCAACTCGACGAACTCCGAGGCCAGTTGAGCGGATCTGAAACCGCGGGACGGGTTCTGCTCCGTGCCGTCTCGATCCCGGAAGACTGTGGTGGCCGCCTCGACGGCCTTGCCGACCTCGTCCTTGCCGTTCACCGTAGGACGTTCGGTCAGGAAGCGTCTCAACGCCGTAGGGTCCTCGACGAAGAAGTCCTGGGCCGCTGCGGGATTGCGGCCCAAGGCCGCCATCATGTCCACTATCGGATCTTGGTGAGGGTCGCGGAAGACCGTTCCACCTTGAGCCGGGGGTTTGCGGTCGTGGGCGTCAATGGCTTGGGCCACTTGCAGCAGGAAGGCAGAGTCGAACGAGCCATGCCTGATCGCCTTCGCCAGCGCCTGGTGGTCCCACCCGGTGAGCCCGGAAGTGAACTCCTTGCGCCAACCGGCGTCCATCCGGGAGCTGGCCGTACCGAGGGTCTTGCTGAGCGCTACCTGGAGACGCTGGAGCGCCTTGTCCCCGCGCACGGTCTTGGCCATCACCTGCCGGTACGTGGTGGCGCCCAGCGCATGCATGAGCGTCGCGGCGAAGGCCGGATCGCCGATGCGCTTCTCCAACGCGGCGAGGGTCTTCTCATCGACTTCGCCGGTCTTCGCGGTTTCGGCCAGCCTGGTCGTGGCCGCATAGACGTCGGCGTTGCTGGAGGCCCGGTTGTAGAGGGCCTCGTCGAAGGGCGCCATGGCAGAGGCATCAGCGCCCCAGGTCGTGGTCAGGGACTGGATGGTCTCGTTGCGCCGGCGCAGTTCCGGGCGTTTGGAGCCGATCCAGTTGCCCATCTCGCGCATGGCCGTGAGCGCGGAGGTGTCACCTTGCACGTGGCTCAGGGCCTGGCGAATGCGTGGTTCGTGCGCGCGGAGCACATCCTCCACCCTGCCGAGATCGCGCTCGAAGCGGTCCATCTCCGATGGAGTGATGCCGGAGTAGTTCCAGTTCGGAGGCTTGGGGGTCAATGATGGTCGCGCCGGGTCCAGATCACCGGTGGTGGCTGGAGGCGTCGTGGGCTGGTCAGAGGGACGGACCGGTGGGGGTAACGGCGTGGGAGTTGGCTGGGCGTGGTCACCCGGAGGCCCGCCGTTCGTTACCGGCGGCGACTGGGTGGGACGGGGATCGGGTACTGGGTGACTCATTACGGGTCTCCAGCACAGTGCGGCAAGCGACCAACGAAATTATCTCCGGTACCAGTACGCCTCGACCGGGGCTCATAACGCAATAGCATGGGAATTCCTCGCTCGAGTGTTGCGCCGCCGCCAGGATGTACGGGAAACCCGCGCTCGCGGTTCGCTCCAGAACGAAAAGCTCTCAGCAGTTTGATCGTTGCCGCGTCGTCTCCGGCATGAGCACGCCCTGTTTGTGCATGTGTCCTTGAGCGGGTGCTATGCCTTGCCACCGAAGTGGACGTCCCATGTAGGCATCGTGATGGTGATTCTGCATGACCACACCTGTTTCGCGGCGTTACTGCCCCCGCTAGTCTCTTGACGACCATGTGATGCGGCCCGACGGGCTTCCGCGGTCGTACGGCCTCGGCCGGAGCGGATAGGCCCCCACCCGCACGAATTCTTTCGTGCTGCCTAGGGGACAATCCGTGACGGCTCTGCGGCTGTCTGTCGACAACCTGCTTGCCTCGCCCAACGAGGCCGCCCTGGCGGAAGTGATCGCCGAACACGTGAAGGCAAGCACCGGACGCCGGTCCTCCCCCTCCGAGGTCAGGTCCTGGCAGCGCAGCTTGCCGGTCCTCGCTCGCGATCTGGCGGACGCCGGGCTGCACAGGGTCGAGATGCTGGTGGAGTACAAGCTTCCGCTGACCAGCCGGCGGGCCGACGTGGTTCTCGCCGGTGTACATCCGCGGACCGGCGAAGATTCCTATGTCGTGGTCGAGCTCAAGCAGTGGAGCCGCGCGGAGCCATCGGATGCGGGCGAGCATCTCGTCATCGTGGACGGCATGCCGGGCGGCGAGACGCTCCACCCGGCTGAGCAGGTACGCCGGTACTGCGAGTACATGTGCGACTTCCTCGGGGTGCTCAACGGCAAGCCGAACGCCGTGTACGGAGCCGCGTACCTGCACAACGCCATGGACCTGGACGTCGACGGCCTGTCGGAGCAGGTTCGCGACGAGCGCAGCCGCCTGTTCACCAAGCAGCGACGCGGCGAATTTCTCCGGTACCTGAGCGAGCGGCTGTCCGACAAACCGGGCGCCGACGCTGCCGACCGGCTGCTGAGCAGCGCAGTCGCTCCGAGCAAGCAGCTCATGACCTACGCCTCCAAAGAGATCCGTGAGCGCGAGCAGTTCACGTTGCTGGACGAGCAGCAAGTCGCGTACGAGCTCGTCATGGGCGCGGTCGAGAAGGCACGGCGGGCGGACTCCAAGCAGGTCGTCATCGTCACCGGTGGCCCCGGCAGCGGCAAGAGCGTCATCGCGCTGTCGCTGCTCGGCGAGTTGTTCAGGCAAGGTCGTTCGGCTCTGCACGCCACCGGCTCACAGTCCTTCACCCAGACCATGCGCCGCTATCCCGGCCGTGGCAGCACCCGGATCAAGAACCTCTTCAAGTACTTCAACAGCTTCACCGACGCCGAGCAGAACGGCATGGACGTGCTGATCTGCGACGAAGCTCATCGCATCCGCGAGACCTCCACCAACCGCTTCACTCCGGCGGCGAGGCGGACGGGACGCAGCCAGCTCGACGAGCTGCTGTCCGCGGCGCGAGTCCCGGTCTTCCTCCTTGACGAGCACCAGGTGGTACGGCCCGGCGAGCTCGGCACCGTGGCGGGCATCGAGCACTACGCCCGCGCCAAGGGATTCGACGTGCGACGTGTCTCGCTCGACGAGCAGTTCCGCTGCGGCGGCAGCCGGAAGTACGAGCAGTGGGTGCTCCGCCTGCTGGGCCTGGCCGACGGCGGGCCGATGGAGTGGGATGGGGATGAGGATTTTGAGGTACGGCTCGCTGACTCACCCCAAGAGCTCGAGGCCTTCCTGCACGCCCAGACCGGCACCGCCCGCATGACCGCCGGCTACTGCTGGCCGTGGAGCGACCCGCGCCCCGATGACACTCTCGTCAACGACGTTGTCATCGGCGACTGGGCGCGGCCGTGGAACGTCAAGAAGGACCGCGCCGTCGGCGACTGTCCGCCGAGCATGCTGTGGGCCAGCGAGCCGAACGGGATCGGGCAGGTCGGCTGCGTCTACACAGCCCAAGGATTCGAATACGACTGGAACGGCGTCTTCCTGGGCCCTGACCTCACCGTCCACGATGGACAGGTGGTCACCGTACGCAAGGAGAACAAGGACCCTGCCTTCAGAAGCCGTAAGTCCGTACCCGACAGCGACTTCGACCAGCTGGTACGCAACGTGTACAAGGTCCTGCTCACGCGAGGTATGCGAGGTACGGTGATCCACGCGGTCAACCCTGAACTGCGTGATTACCTCGCCAACTTGGTACGCACAGCAAGGCATTGAGGCGTCCGGTCGGGAGCGTGAAGGGCGTTCGGGCCGGCGTGATCGGTCAGCCGTACAAGACAGACCACACGCACTGTCGCCGAAGATACAAGCCGCCCACGATCAGAAGGCAGGCCTCGTTCCGCAATAGGACGTAAGTGGCCCGCAGCCTGCCTGTCGCTCGATGCACCATCCAGCGGTTGATGGCGAGCTCGGCATGGCCGGACTGGTCCGCAGCACAGCCGGCGCACCACCATCACCGGTGACCAGGCCGAGCGGCCGGCGGATCTGACCGGTGTCACTTCCACACTGCGGCGCCGAATCAGCAGGGGGTCTCCGACCGCGCCTGTATTCGTTCCTGGTCGCTCTGGGTGTACGCGGCGTTTCGTCATCGCCGTCTACTCCCGGATGGTCGTGGGCCGGGGGTGGCGCTCCCCCAGCGGCTTGAGCAACTCGCACGCCGTCGTGACGCCTCCCGCTGGCTCAGCCGGGAAGCGACCACGGTGGACCTCACGACGGTGCACCGGCCGATTGCGCTCACGCAGTCGCCACCGCCGTCCCACTCTCCGGACCGCAATCACGAGTGAGGATCCGAGACGGCGTCTCAGAGGGAGATCGCGTCGTACAGGCGCCGCGCCTCGTGGATGAGCAGGCTTGAGCCCTTGCGTGCCGCGAGCTCCGCCAGCCCTGGCAGGTCGTCCTGCGCCCCGGTGAGTACCGCCGCCCGTACGGCGACCGTGAGCAACTTCCCCAGGCCCGCCTTGGCCTTCTCCCCGGGCCCAGGCAGCAGCAGCGGCACCGCCTGAGCCAGAGCCGTCCACACCTCGGCGTGCGCCCCGGCCGCCGAGACCTCGTCGAGGATGCCGGTGATCCGGTTGAGCTTGACCTGCTCGCCGACAACCATGTGGCCAAGGGCCCGGCCGAGGTCGGCCGCGGGCAGCTCCCCGTGCGCGGCCAGCGTGAGGATCGCGTCGGCGGCGCGGGCTCGCTGGGCGGGGACCGGATGGCTCATGCCGGCAACGATCGTGCTCGCTGTCGCGAGGCCGACCGGACCGTCGTTATGCGTCAGGGCGGCCACGACCTCCACGTCCATGAACCCTGGGAGGCACTCAAGGAGGTACGCGGCCACGGCCTCCCGATGCGACGGCATGATGGACGGCCACCACACCATGTTCCGGGAGAAGGCGGGATAGCCGGTCTTGGGCACGAGCGTCCACAGCTCGGCGAGCGGCCCGGGCACGCCCTCGGGCGGTGCCAGCCGGGCATGCGCCTCCTGCAGCGACTGGTGGTAGGACCCCGGGCGGTCGAACGCCTCGAGCTCCCAGGTCACCAAGGGGTCGGGCAGCCCGCCGTCGCGCAGGCAGGCCGCCAGCCGCCGGCCCGCTTCCGACGGCAGTCTCTCCGCCCGCGCGGCCAGCTCCGGATCGATCCGGCGCGGCAGTCGCAGCAACGCCTGCAGGAAGTCGTGTTCAAGTGGCTCGGTGCCGTTCAGCCGCTCCATGCGCGCGACCAGGGTGGCGGCGTCGACGTGCCCCGTGGGCGAGGTCGGCGTGGCCAGCAGCACGGGGACCGTCTCGCCCCGCTCGAACAGGGATATGACCTCGCGGAAACGCTGCTGGACGAATCGTTGCAAAGCAGGCTCATGGCTCGGCCAGCGGCCTTCGCCGTTCAGCAACTTGGTCAGCTCGCGGCTGTCCGCGGGCGACACGACGGCCAGCGCGCAGCGCGACAGCAGGAAACCGATGTGCTCGTCGCCGCCGGACATGCCGTAGACGTAGATGCTCGCGTCGAAGGGGTGCCGCCACTGCGTCCGCCACCAGGGCTGCAAGCCCGCCACGACGGCGTCACGGTCGTGATGGGTCAGCTCGACCAGCGCTGCGAGAATGCGGTCGGCCCGCGCCGGATCCTGCGGCCAGAGCGGTCTGTCCAGCTCGGCGGCCAGTTCCGGCACCGAGGCGATGGGCGGGGCCAGGGCGGGCAGCGACGTCGCGGTCAGCGCGGGAACGACCACGGGCTCGGGTCGGACCTCGTCCACCGCGCCATAGGCTGCGGCCAACCGCCGGCGCAGGTCGGCGGGCAGCCGGGTGCCCGCCTCGCGGATCGCCTCCCTGTCGGGTTCGGTGGTGTGCGGGGCGAGCTTGACCGCGACGCGTACCGCACGCTCGCGCAGGCTGGGCGTGTCGACGTCGAGCACGGGCACCAGCGCGGCCGCCGCGGCGCCGCCCCTGGCCGGGGGCGCGTCGGCGATCCACTTCACCGCGGCCGCCATGTTCTTCTTCTCCGGCCGGTACGCCAGCGCCTGGACCGCCTCGGCGAACAGCCCCGCGTCGAGCGTTCCGGCGGACTCCGCCCGGTGCAGTTCCTCCATGGCGAGCTGGAGCACGGGTGAGGACGCCGACGGCAGCACGCGGACGAAGTCAGCCACCGGGATCTCGGCCGTTTCCGGCTTCAGCTCCCGCCACAGCGTGACGAAGGAGCCGGCGTCAGCGGCATCGACTCCGGTCAGGAACCGGCTCATGCAGCCGTCGAGCAGCGCCTGGCGCGGCACACGGCCCGTCCTGGCCAGCGCGACCAGCTCGCCGATGATGGTGTGACCGTCTGCCCAGACTCGGCCCCAGGTCAGCCCGTCCGCCACACCCTGCGCTTGGAACAGGCGCGGCAGCATGTGATCGAGCAGCCGATCGCCGGCGAGTACCGGAGCTCCCCGGTTCGCCTGCTGCCGCAAGGCCATCCGCAACACCCATCCGGACACGAACGCGTCGTTCTCCGGCGGCTCGGCGCCCGTCTCGACCACCAGTGCCGCGGCCAGATCCCAGTTTCCCAACGCCTCCATGCGCCGCCACGTCGGACCAGTGGCCGGCCGCAGCCGCCGCACCAGGCGAACGGCCAGATCACGGCGCCACTCCAGCGACCGGTTCGCCAGCACGGACATCATGCGTGCGGCATCAGCCTCCGGCTCCACCCGGCGCAACTCCCGCCGGTTGAGCCAGGACGCCACCTGCTCGGCCCCGCTCAAGCAGGCCGCCCCGGCCAAGCGGTAGAGGGACGCCAGCTCCCGGACCCGCTGTTCGGCCTCCCACCCGGCACGCCCCCGTTCGCTCAGGTGAGCGGGCAAGTGCCGGGCGATCGCGCGCTTGTCGTCGTCACCGAGGCCGTCCAGGAACGCCACGAGGCTGGCGACGGAGCCGGTCTCGATGCGGTCGAGCGCCTCCTGTACGGGGTTCACGCGGGTGCTCCGATCCGGGCCGGGCATAAATCGATCTCGATCACGGACCGCAGCTTATTGATCGAGACCGACAATGTGGCTCATCTCTGGATGATCTGGGCCAACAGCAGCTGGTGCCCGGGCACGTAAGCCTTGTCGGGCCGCTGTGGTCGGTTGTCGCCGGTGACTCCCGCTTACTCGCAAGGCTTGTTCAGCGCAGGACGAGGCGCCGGATACGCGCTGCGGCATGGTGACACGCGTTGGGCTGATCGAGGGTGGCCCGGCGAGGGTGAGACGCGGCCCTCGCGATTACGACCTGGGAGAGGTGCCTTCGTTACCGTTCAGCGAAGGCGCCGGCTCTGTCCCGTCGGGTTCGTGTCCGGGCTGGTTTTCGACAGCGTGATAGGCATGCTGGTCCGCCTCATCCGGCTCCGGTGTGCCAAGGCGGCGCCCGGACAGCTCGCCAGGGGTCCAGCTCATGCACTCGGGCCTCTGCCTGGTGCCGTTGCGGGAGAATTCCTCCACCGCGGCGCGGATCTGGCCGCCGGCAGGGTGCGGCGGGTGATGGTAGCCGGGGGAATCCCGACAGCAAGTTCCGCTTCCCTCAAGGACGCCCTTGACCAGATCGGCGCGGCCCTGTCCCTGCAGCGGGCGGCCACGGCGCACTCCGACTGAGGCGACGACTGAGGCGACGACTGATCGCGCCGGGCTTCTCCGGCCTGAGCGCCCGCATCGGCCAGGTCCTTTCGGCAGGGCAGAAGGCGGGAACCGAACCCGGTTCCCGCCTTCCTCACCTTCAGCGTGCGGTGGTGAACAGGAACGCGCAGTCCTCCACGGCCTCCACACGGTGGCGGCGTTCAGGCATGACCAGCAGATCGCCGGGCAGCCCGTCCCACGAGTCAGGCCCGGCGACCAGCCGCACCCGCCCGTGCAGCACGTGCACCGTCACCTCGCCGGGATGCTCGTGTTCGTGTATGTGCTCGCCCTGCCGCAACGCCATCACGGTCTGCCGCAAGGAACGATCATGTCCACCGTGGACCGTGGTGGCGCCGCGGCCGCTGTCCGCCTCACGGGCTTGCGCGAGCAGACTGCCGGCGAGCGCGGTCAACGAGACCTTGGTCACGACCGCGGCGCCCGACGGTCGCGCCGAGCCTCCAACTCCTCCGGGCTGACCACGGTCAACATCGGCTGCCCGGGCGCGCAGAACATCGTCACCACGAACGCCGACTCCTCGTCGGCGAGGTGGTTGCCGTCCTGGTAGTGGATCACGTCCCCACCGGGCTCCCAGAACGCCTCACCAGCCCGGACGACCCGGACGGGTTCCCCTTCGAGCTCGAAGTTCACGGCCCCCTTGATCACGTATCCGTACGCGGGCCCGGAGTGCCGGTGCGGCGGCGCACCGGGGCTGTTCGGCGGCAATGTGACCAGGATCGTCATGGCCTCGGCCCCCTCCGGCGCAGGCGGCGCCCCCGGCACGGTGGCGACCACGTCGATTTTCGGCGGTGGCCCGCTCTTGTCGGGGTTCTCGAGCTGGTGAGCGTGATCGGTGTTCATCAGGCTTCCTTCGTGTGACGGCGGCCGGCTCCGATCCGGCCGTGCACCAGCTCAGACCAGACAGCACCCGGATGTGTGACAACGCTGCGAAAAGCGCGCCCGCCGTGGACGCCCCCGCCCGCGGACGACATGATCACGGGCCTAGGCACGGCATGCTCGACGCGTCTACGTCTAGACGCCGTTCGCACCGAAAGATCAAATATCCGATCTTTGCTGAGGGCCGGAGGCAGGGGGTGGCCTGGGCGGTTCCCTGCCGTGGCGAAGGGCATGGGCTTTCGGGCTCACGGCGAGGTCACGCCGGCTTGGGGGTCCACGCTGGGTCGCGGCCTGCGAAGCCGAGTGCGCGGTCGAACGCCGGCGCGTCCTCGGGGACCTCGACCACCGGGCCGAAGAGACCTTCCCGGCCGGCTGCCTGCTCCGGTCGCGCTGCCTCGCTGGTGAACGCGAGAACGGCCGCCGTGTCGGCCGGGGCGCACGTGAACGGCTGGCCGGTCGCGCGGGCGAGGTCCCAGCCGTGCAGGACCAGTTCGTCCAGTGCGACCACGACCATCTGCTCGGCGGGCATCGTCACGCCGCCGGCCTCGGTCATCCCCTCCCGGGCGGCCGGGGCGCGCCAGGCCTCCACCAGCTCGTCGAGTCGCCGTGGAAGCAGCGTGCGCCACTGCGGATCGAGACGTTCGGCGCTCTCCGCTCCCGGCCGTGGTCCGCCTTCGGGCGGGGGTGTCTTCCGGGCCGCCCAGGTGAACGCCAGTGACAGGCCCATGAGGTGGTCGAGCAGTGCGGCGACCGAGGTGTCAGCGCACGGCGTCGGATCGTCCATCCGATCCTCGGTGACACCGTCCAGCAGCCGCACCACCTCGCGGGCAGCGGACTCCAGATCGATCGTCGGCATGGCGGTTCCTCTCCTTCGTACCTGACTCGTCGCTCTACCGTGCTGACTTCCCGGGATCGCAGAAGTCATCGGTCCGCGCCGGCTCGACGGTTCGTCGCCATGGGTGGATCGATGCCGGTGGGGAGCTACGCTCCGGACGCCGGAGAGGCCGGTCGACGCTGCTCCGGCTGATCCACGGGACAACAGTAGGCGGTTCTGCCGGCAAGTTGCCAGGTCAGTACGGGCGCAGCGCACCTGCGGCAGTGCTCGCGCCGGTAGACCCAACGCTCCGAGGGCGCTCCCGGGTCGCTGACCACCTGCCCGGCGTCCCGGCCGAGCGCGAGGTACGTGACCGCGATGTCCCAGAGCCGCCCTGCGGTGCCAGGAGAAACGTGGCGGGCGTTCGGATGGAGGCCGGCGAGGAAGAGCAGCTCGGCCCGCCACGCGTTGCCGATCCCGGACCAGACCTTCTGGTCGAGCACGGCCGCGCCCACCGGCCCGCGGAAGGCGATCAGCCGGGTGACGGCCTCGTCCGCGAACGCGTCCGAGCGCAGCGGATCCGGCCCGAGCGACTCCCGCAGCGCCGCCACCTGCGCCGGAGACAGCGCCTCGCAGCGGGACGGGGCGATGAGGTCGTACGCCACCTCGTGGGTCGCCAGCCGGAGCCGGGTCCCGGCCCGCGGCGGCGTGCCGGGGTCGTCGTACCGCAGGAAGATCCCTCGCATACCCAGATGTACGTGCACGGTGGGCGCGTCCTCGAAGTGGTAGAGCAGGTGCTTGCCTGCTGCCTCCACATCCGTGAGCGCCCGCCCGTCCCACGGCCGCGCGTCGAACCGGCCCTGCGGCCCGGATGCGCGCACCGCCCGGCCGGCGAGGTCCGCGTGCTGCGCGGCGGCGTGGCGGTGGATGAGGTGTCCTTCCGGCATGCCCTACGACGTACCCGGTGAGCTGGGGCGACGTCGGTCAGGCGTGGGCGAGGAGGCGGGCGAGCTGGGCGGCGTTGACCTGGGCGTGGTCTCGGTAGCAGTTGTTCATCAGGACGTGCGTGGTCTCGGTGTCCTCGGCGAGCCGCCGCAGCTTGGGCGCCCAATCCCGGAGCTCGTCCTCGCTGTAGAGGTAGCCGAACCGCTCATGGATGTCCTTGCTGGTCCACTTGGCCGAATGGCCGTGGAAGCGCACGACCGCCAGGCCGCCGGTGGCCGCCAGCACGGGCGGGATCGAGGTGGGATAGCCCTGCGGCATGTCCACGCTCACGTACGGCACCTCGTGTTCGCGCAGGAAGCCCAGGGTCTCGGCCTGGTTCTCCTCGCTCATCCATGTGTGGTTGCGGAACTCCACACTGATCGGCACCGGAGCGCAGCGTTCCTTGCACTCCACGATGTATTGCTTGTTGCTCCGGGCGATCGGGAACCACTGCGGGAACTGGAACAGCACCGCGCCCAGCTTGCCCGCCTCGCGCAGCGGCGCCAGCGCGGCGAGGAACCTGTCCCACACCTGCTCGGCGATATCGCGGTCCAGGTCGCGCAAGTAGACGTTCTTCTTCGCTTCCCCGATGCGCTCCCGCAGGTCCTTGTACAGCGCGCCGGGGCGGGTGGGGTGATGCGTCAGCAGCGAGAACGCCTTGACGTCGAAGGTGAACCCGACGGGGGTGCGATCGCGCCACAGGGAGACGGTGTTCTCCGCCGGTGGCGAGTAGTAAGAGGAGTCCACCTCCACCAGCGGAAACCGGCTGGCGTAGTAGCCGAGCCGCTCCTGCGCGGAGGTGACGTCACGGGGATACCACCCCGACTCCAGCAGCGTCTTGTCGGTCCAGGACGCGGTTCCCACCAGGATGGAACCCATGTGTCGCTCCTACCCCGGCAGGGAGGTACGACGCGCGGCCCGAGCGGGCTCGCCATGTCCGAGCTCCGGGGCGGCGTCTCACCGACGTAGGCTTGGGGCGCGTTCCAATCTTCGTCACCGATGCCCAGGCTCGGGAGTGTCCATGACGCACAGGAGCACGTTCACGCCCTCGGCCTTCAGCGGCCGCGCGCCGTGAGGCAGGAGAAGGAGCGAGACGACTCCGACGATTTCGGCGGGATGAGCCTCGGGAACATGATCCTGATGTTCGTCCTGGTGGCTCTGTCACGCCCCTGGGAAACGCTCAGGGCTCTCGTCGAACTGGCCCTTGGGCTTGGAGCCCGTGCGGGTCGCCGGCTGCTCGATCTCGTTCTCCTCCCTTTCCGATGGGCGGCCTTGATCATGTGGTCGCGTCGGGCGGACCGCCGCCCCACCTTCGAGGATTTCCTGCACGGCGACGAGGAGGACCGAGACCCCTCATGACCGAGCCGGCGGTCGCCGTGGAGGACAGCTTGGTACGACGCCGTCGGCATGGTGGCGCTGTGGTTCCTGCAGACGATGGAAAAGGGTGGGGGAATATCCGTCATCTGTCCGGTGATGTCCTGATGCATGGTGGCTAGCGTCCCTCTCGGGGGACCGAGGCTCGCTCTCCGCGTGGCTGGCCGTCTCTCTCAAGTGAGGGTGAGGTGCCATGGCCAAGCGGAAGGTCGCAGCCGCCGTGGGGGCGTTCGGGCTGATGGGGATGTTGCTGACGGGAGCGCCGCCGGCGGTCGCGGCGGCGGCGGCGGAGGTCGGGTCGGCGACGGTGGTGCCGTTGCAGGTCACCGGGCCGCCGCAGGACCGGCTGAACCTGATCATTTTAGGCGACGGCTACACCGCCGAGGAGATGCAGCAGTTCCGCGACGATGTGGAGCGGCACCTCAACGTGCAGTGGAGCATCGAGCCGTTCCGCAGTTACCGCGACTACTTCAACGTGTACATGGTCGAGGTCGTGTCGGGGGTGTCCGGCATCAGCTGTGATCCCGACGATGGCAACGTCCGCCGCGACACGCCGTTGAAGCTGCAGTACGCGGCCACCTGCCCCGCCGACCCGAACGCCCGCGGTGTCACGTTCGGGGCCGGTGGTCAGCAGGCGCTGGAGCAGTACGTCTCGATGATCCCGGGGGTGACGGCGCAGAACCGGCAGACGCTGACGATCGCCAACACCAGCACGTACGGCGGCATCGGCGGCCGCAACGCCACGACGACCGGGCAGGCGCCGCAGGGCCCGCTGGTCAGCCCGCACGAGCTGGGCCACTCGCTCGGCGGGCTGCAGGACGAGTACCCGTACAGCGCCCGCAACGTCCCCGGCGGCCGGCACCCGGACAGCGAGCCGTCGTCGATCCACCACACCCGGCTGACCGAGGAGGAGATGCGGGAGCAGCAGGCCAAGTGGTTCCGCTGGCTGGGTGAGGAGAGCCTGTCCGGCGGGACCATCGGCCGGTACGAGAGCGGAATGACCCGTTCGTCCAACGTGTGGCGGCCGAGCGAACACTCGATCATGCGCTGGATCGGCTTCCACTTCGACCAGGTCGGCCGCGAGCGGATGATCGAGCGCATCTCCGGCCGGCGCGACGTCGCCCAGATGACGGTGCACTCCACGCCGACCGACCAGCCGGTGTACGCGGGAGACGTGCTCTGGGTCGAGACGATGCACCCGCTGTACCACGAGCTCACGGTCACCTGGGCGGTCAACGGCAAGACCGTCAAGAACACCAGGAACAGCCGCGACTTCGACCTGGACGAGCAGCACGTACGGCCGGGCGACACCGTCACCGTCACCGTGTCCGACGACACCGAGGACGTGCGCGACCCCGCCGTGGCCGACGGCGGCGCGCTCACCCAGACCCGCGAGTGGGTCGTCGCCGAGGGGGCGGCGCCGGCGACGCCGAGCCCGTCCGCGGTCGAGTTCACGTCGTCGACGGCGACCACCCACCCCGTCGGCGGCCAGGACGTCGTCTACGTCGAGACCACCCACCCGCGTGACCGCGTCCTGGACGTCACCTGGGCGATCGACGGCAAGCCGCTCAACGTCAACAGGACCAGGAACAGCCGCAACCTCGACCTCGGCGAGCTGAAGCTGAAGCCCGGCACGTACGAGCTGACGGCGACGGTGTCCGACCCGGCGGTGCCCGGCTCCCCGACCGACACCCTCACCTGGACCGTCGACAACGTCGCGCCCGAGGTGACGTACGACTTGTCCGACCCGGTCTCCTCGGCCCCCGCCAAGGGTTCGCGTGCGCCGCACTACGCGTTCAAGGAGTGGTTCGAGATGGGGCTGGAGGCGACGGACGACCAGGAGGGCTACGTCGTCATCGAGTTCCGGCTCGACGGTGACGGCTGGTTCAACTACCACGGCTGGCCGGACGCGCCCGAGGGCACGCCGTACCGGTTCACGCCGTCCGGCACGGTCATCAAGGAGATCGCGTACGGCAACCTCGGCACCGGCGGTCTGACCAAGGCGCCGTTCGAGCAGTTCTACCCGGACTTCAAGCCGGGCTACGGCGACCACACGGTCGAGTACCGGGCCATCGACGCCGCGGGCAACATCAGCGAGCCGAAGAAGTTCACGGTGACGGTGAACGACACCGACGGCGCGACGCCGCTGCCCCCGGGCGCCATTGTCGTCGACTGACAGCCGTTCTCAGGTGGGCATCCCCGTACCCGCGGGGGTGCCCGTGGTCAGCCGGTGAAGCGGATCTTGGCGCCCTGGTCCGTGATGGACACGACGCGGAAGTTGAGCTTGTTGGCGGAGCCGCTGGCGCCCTCGCTCATCAGGACGTTGCCGTTGGGCACCGTCACCTGGACCACGTCCGTGCCGGCCCAGTCGCTCCACACCTTGGCCACGCGTACCCAGGCGAGACCGTACTTCTTGGCCACGCGGAACTTCACCGGCTTGGTGAAGGTGAACTGGCATGTGCCGTCGTAGCAGCCCCGGAGGGCCGGCGCGGCGGCGGCCGGGGTCGCGGCGAGGGCCGGGGCCGCGACCAGTGCGCACGCGAGGGTCAGGGAGCTGAGGGCAAGCCGGTTCACGGGCTTCTCCTTCTTCGGGGGGCGGCGCTGCTTTTGTCACATCCGCGTAGATCGCGCGGATGTGACGCATTTTTACGGCCGCGCCTCGGGAGGGGTCCCAAGGGTCAGCTCCGGGCCGCCGGGATGCCGCCGGCCGGGACGTCGCGCAGCAGCCATACGGGGTTGGACAGCGCGATGACCCGCCCGGTCCTGTCACGCACCTCGAGCCGCACGAAACGGGGTGAGCGGGTGTCGACGGGAAGGTCGACGTAGCCGCGGGACCACGCGGAGGCCGGCATCTCGGTGAACGTGGTCCCGGGCTCCGGCTTGGCGGGTCCGGCGAGGTCCACCGTTCCCTGCACGATGCGCACGACGCCGTCGGCGGGCAGGCCGGTGAGGATGGCCCGTACGGCACGGGTCGCGGCGGCCGATGTGGTGACGGACCCCATGGGAGCACCGCCGTCCACCTGGAGGTCGATGACGCCGGAGAACCGGGCGGGGTCGCCGAAGAAGACCCGCCCGGAGGCCAGGGCGGCGAGCAGGTCGGCGAGCTCGCGGCTGGGCGAGTGCGCCCAGGTGACGAAGTTGGACTCCTGGCCGAGCCAGTCCTGCCCGGAGTGGTCGTCGCTGACGCCGGTTCCGGTGAGGAAGACGGCGTTACGGGAGCAGACGTCCCACAGCTGGGAGTGCCGCTCGAGGTCGACGCCGCCGCGGCTGGGGTAGCCGACCTCGAGGATGTCGCAGCCCATGGCCCGGTCGGCGAGCACGGTCTTGGCGACCTTCGCGCGGAGGGCGTCCTGCTCGGCCGGCGGCAGCTCGGCGGGGTGCGAGGTGCCGAAGGGATGGTTGTAGGAGGCGAGGCCGCCGGTCGAGTGGATCATCTCGACGACCGCGAGCCCGGCCGCCGGGTCGGGGTCGGCCACCGGCTGCGGCTTGGCGAACGCCGGCATGGTGATCTCGGGCCCGAACCAGTTGACGTGCGTGGGCTTGACGAGGGAGACCTCCAGGCCCTGGTACTGGCGTACCGCGGGGAACCGCGCGGCGTAGCCGGCCATCAGCGCCGCCTGGACCTGCAGGACGGCGTCGGCCGAACGCGCCGGGCGGGAGATGCGCAGCAGGTCGAACCAGCCGTCGGCGAGGCGACCCTTCTCGCTGACGGCGCCGAGCGTCAGCGAGAGCATCGCGGCGTCACGGCTCTCCAGGTCCGGCCAGAATCGCGCGATGTCCTCGGCCGGGGACATCCGCACGGTGTTCCACCGTCCCTGCCGGGCGGGCAGGTGCACCACGCCTTGCAGCCCGGACGCGGTGCGGGACTTCCCCTGGGTGCCGTTGATGACGTAGGTGAGCTTGTACTGGCCGGCGGGGCGCCCGGTGGTCGCGGGCCGCCAGCTGGTGGTGATCTCCACGGTCAGGTACGCGTGCGGCGACACCTCCGCGGGGTAGACGTCGACCTCGATCGTCTGGTCGTACACCGATCTTTGGTGGACCGTGTTCGCGGCGGTGCCGGAGACGCGCACCGCGGCGGCGTCGGGGCCGGCGGAGGTCGCCGTGAGCCGTACGGAGCCGGGGGTGGCCGCGTCCGCCGGCGAGGCCGTCGTCCGGTCCCACCGGACCTGCGAGGACGCGAGGGTGCCCTGCCGCTGTTCGGCCCACGACCAGGCCACGCCGTTGACCTGCTCGGCGGGGCCGTTCATGTGGACGAGGCCGGGGTATCCGTGCTCGGCCATGCGGAAGTCGTGCTCGGTCCACCACATCACGTCGATGCCGGCGCGGGTGGCCTGTTCGAGGTGGCCCTGCATGCTGCCGACGCCCTCGCTCCAGGACGCGTGGATGTGCATCGCCATCGAGATCGGGCGGCCGGGAGCGCCGGCCGCCGCGGCGGGCTGGGGCCCCAGCGCGAGCCGTCCCGCGCCCACCGCGGCGACCGCCGCCGTGGCCTTCAACATGCTGCGCCGCGATAGCCGGCCCATCTTGCTCCCCCCGGTTCGTCTGTTGCGGGGAGAGCGTGGCAGGGACGAGTGAAAGCGACATTTCTCTATAAATAGGGATCTGCGAACACAGGATGACCGTTACGGGAGGGCCCTCGATCAGGAAACCCTCATGGCAGGGTGACGAACCGCTGGAGGAAGTTCCGGGCGCCGGTGGTGTCGGTGCGGTAGACCACGTTCGTGGCGTAGCAGGGGATGTCGCCGCTGATGGTCGTGGCGGCGAGCACCAGGTCGCCGCCGAGCGTGACGAAGTTCGGGCCGCCGGAGTCGCCGTAACAGGCGCCGCCGAGTTCGCGGCTCTCGTTCATCGCGAGCCGGACCCACGTCTTGTTGAGGGCGTTGAAGTCGACCGGGGCCTTCCTGCGCACGCCGCCGCCCGGGTGGGTGTGCCCGCCGGGGCCGGTCACCGCCTCCTGGCTGCCGTACCCCACGACCAGCCAGTCCTGGGCGTCGAGGGCGCGTGAGCCGAGTTCGGAGAGCTGGTCGTGCCGGGGCAGGGTCGCGGGGACGAACGTCCAGCGGCGCGCGAGTTCGGCGCTCCGGCCGGCGTCCAGCTTGATGACGGCGATGTCGCGGGAGTCCGCCTGGTTGCCGGGGTAGCCGGGATCGGCGTGGGCGACCCCCTGGACGCCGACGCGGGCGGCGATCTGGTCGGGCGTTCCGCCCTGGGCGGTCGAGGCGTCGATCTCGGCCTGCGCGTCCTGGGCGAGGGAGACGTAGAACTTGGTGCCGGGCGGCCGGCCGACGGTGCAGTGGGCGGCGGTGAGGAAGACGTCCCTGGCGATCATCGTGCCCGTGCAGCTCCACCGGACGGTGTCCGGCGTGGCGGGGTCGCGGTCGCCGTCGGACTGGACGATGAGCGCCCCGACCTCCGTACGCTCGGGCGCCGGCGCGGAGTTGTAGGAGTTGATCGCCGACGCGGGTCCGGGGGCGCTGAGGACGAGCGCGGTGGCGGCGGCGGTGATCGAGGCGAGCAGAGCGGGGCGTCGCACGTCTTTTTCTCCACTCATGAGGGGGTACGCCAGAAGCTGATCACATCTGACACAGAAAGTGAAGATTTGTGGCTAGGGATAGTCGAGGACGTACACCGGTGAGCCGACCCGCGTCGTGTCGGCCGCTTCGCCGACGCCGTTGACGACGTGGTCGATCGTGCCGGCGTCGAGGTTGACCGTCATGACGTGGTGCAGTCGGACGCCCGGCGTCTCGGGGACCTCGAAGCCGTTCTCGGTGTGGATCGACGGGTTGTTCTGGTTGAAGACGTACACGCCGCCGGCGTACAGGTGGTGGCGCTGCACGTCGTCGGCCACCTTGTAGCCGGCCCAGCCCTGCACGTCGCCGTTCATCCAGTCGGCCTGGGTCGGCGGGTCGTACGGGAGCTCGTTCTGGTAGAGGATCGTGGTGCCGTCCTCGCCGTTCCAGACGGTGTTGTGCTGCTGGAAGTGCTCGACGAACAGCCCTGTCGCGGTCACGTCGTCGCCGTTGACGACGACGCCGTTGCGGCCGATGTTGGTGTTCCAGCGTTCGGTGTCGGTGAAGCCTTCGACGCCGTGGTCGGCGCGCCACACCCAGGCGTGGTCGATGAGCACGTTGTCGCTGTTGACCTCCAGCGCGACGCCGGTCTTGCCGACGTGCGGCCCGCCGACGCGGAAGTACACGTCCGAGAGGGTCGTCGGGTCGTCGGGCGCGCTCGGCCGCTCGCCGTGCGGCTTGCCGACGCGGAGCAGCACCGGCGACTCCTCCAGGCCCGCGTCGATCGTGACGCCCGCGACGACGACGCCGGGGACGTCCGCGACGTCCAGCGGGGTCGAGCCGCCGGCGGCGGTGAGCGTGGCGTGTCCCAGGCCGAGGACGACCGTGCCGGGGCGCTTGACCTCGATGCTCCGCGCGATGTCGTACACGCCCGGCGTGAGCAGCAGGTGTTTACCGCGCGCGAGCTGGTTGTTGATGACCCGCACCGGGTCCGACGGCTTGGCGACGAAGAAGTCGGTGATCGGTAACGTCCGGCCCGGCGTCATGCCGCCGTCCCATGAGACGCCGCGGGTGTCCCGCCGCGCCGCGGGGACCCGCACGTTGTACGCGCCGTCCGCCCCGACGAACAGGTACGGCTTCTCGCGGCTCAGCGGCGTCGTGTCGAACGTCGTGTACGGCGGCGTCGGGAACGCCGTGTCGTCCGGGGCGCCGGCGACTCCGGTGAACACCTGGTTCCACACCCCGTTGGACCATCCCGCGACCTCGCTGTTGCGGGTCAGCCACTGCTGCTGCGACCCGTTGGTGACGGACGGCAGCCGCGAGTCGGCGATGAACCCGCCGCTGGCGTACTGAGGGCCGGCGGTGCAGTAGTCCATCAGCGACAGGGCGCCGCCGCTGATGTCGAGGCGGCGCATGGACACCGCCTGCGAGACGGCCCAGAAGTTCGCCGACGCCCGGCAGCCGTCCTGGCCGAGCGTGTCGATCCTGATCGACAGGTTGGACAGGGTGCGCCAGAAGTTCACCAGCGCCAGGCAGTTGCCCGTGCCGCCGTCCGCCAGGCAGCGGTTGTAGACCTCGACCTTGCCGTTGATGACCACGTCCGAGGGCGAGGCGCCCAGACCGGCGATCTCCGTGTAGTAACCGACCTTGATGTGCAGCGGGTCCTGCGCGGTGCCGTACGTTCCCGGTTCGAAGAGGTACGCGTGGCGCTCGCCGCCCATCTCGTCGTCGACCTGGGCGGCGTGGGCCGCGTCGAGGGTCGCTTCGATCTGGCTGACCGGCATGCCGGGGTGGAAGACGGTGACGTTCGCCCCGAGGGACGGCGCGTCGGCGTCCGCCGGGGCCGCCGTCGCGACGACGCCGGTCAGGACGAGGCCGAGCGCGTACATCCACCTGCCGGGCTTGGACGTCATCTGGTCGGCCTTTCGCCTCGGACGGCTGGACTTGGCCTGTTTCTACCGTGTGATCCGTTCTTCGACCAGACCCATTGCTGCTTGGTCGTGGGCGGCCCGGGATGTCAGAGTGCGGGTATGACGCACCTGCATGACGAAGATCCAGCGTGTGAGGTCGCCCACGGAGGCGGCCCCGAGGAGGAGAGCGGGCGGACGCTCGTGGCGGTCTTCGCCTCGCCGGTGGCCGGGTTCCTGCTGAAGTTCGGGGCCGACCTGGGGTTCCGTACGGTGCTGGTGGAGCCCGACCCCGAGCGGCGCCTCGACGGGTTCACGGCGGTGACCGAGATCGGCGACCACGTGGACGCCACGGCCGACGTGGTGCTCACCGACCATCACCGCGCGGAGATCGGGCCCGTCCTGCGCGACCTGCTCAAGTCGCCGGCCCGGTGGATCGGCATCATGGGCAGCCCGCGGCACACCGGGCCGCACGTGCGGGCGCTGACCGACCTGGGGGTGCCGCCGGAGGAGATCGCCCGCGTGCACCGGCCCATCGGGCTCAACATCGGCTCCCGTACGCCCGCCGAGATCGCCCTGGCCACCCTCGCCGGCCTCGTCGCCGACCGCAACGCCCGCCCCGGCGGCTTCACCTTCTGAAGGCTCCGGGTGGCGCCACCGCGCGGCGCGGAAGTAGGCGCGAGGTGCCCACCAGCCACAGGACGGCGGCGGCCAGGCCCAAGCCAGATCTTGATCGGGTGCGCCGGCGTGGTCTCCGCGTGAAGCGGACTTCACGTCCACGGGCGCCGTGTACGGATCAACGGCGCAGAAGAAGCCTCAGAAGTCGCAGGGCCCGAGAGCGGCGGCCGGCATCCGCCGAGAACAGGTGGACCAACGCGAGGGTGATCAGCAGCAGCGCGCCGAGCACGGCGAACGCGGTCAGGTTCAACATGATCGTCATGCCGTTTCATGAGGACGAAGAGCCCGCGTTCTTGCGAAGGGGCCCGCCGGCGGCCGGAATGCCGTGGCTCACGACCAGGATGGGGGCCGTACGAGCCCCGTTGACGATCTCTGCCAAGCTCTGACATGAATGGACCAAGAAGGACGTCAGCTGACAGCGGGCCGGCAGATTTGACAATTTCTGCCACTCCGCTCGCAACGCGTTGCGATGATCGCAGGCATGACGTGGCGGAGCCCACTGGGCGAGCACGAGGACGCCTTGGTGATCCTCCGTTCTCGCCTGGGAGACCTGTATCTGCGGGCGGGCGAACCGAGCTTTCGTACATTGGCCTCCCAGACGCACGCCATGAGTCACACGACCGCACATGCGGTGATCCGCTGCAAGAAGTTGCCGCGGTGGAACAACCTGGAACTCGTCGTCGAAGCGCTCGACGGCGACGTCCGGACCTTCCACGCCCTGTGGCTGGCCGCCCGAGCCGAGCGGAAGGAGCCGGCACCCGCTCCTGAGCCCGATCTCGTGAGCCCTGTGCGGCAGGACGAGGAGCGGCGCTGTCGGCCCACAGTGCGGATCGGCGACCGCACCCTCACCGTGGTGAGAGACATCGCCTTCCACCCGGACAAGGATCTGCTGGCCGGCGCGGGCGATGACAAAGCCGTACGCCTGTGGGACGCGACCACGGGACAGGCACGCGGCGAGCCGCTCACCGGCCACACCGCCGTGATCCGGGCCCTGGCGTTCCACCCTGACGGACACCTGCTGGTCAGCGCTGGTGACGACGCGACGGTTCGGCGGTGGGACGCGGAGAACGGACGGCCGGTGGGCAGCCCGCTGCTCGGTCACAGCAATGCCGTCATGGCACTGGCGTTCCACCCGGAGGGACGTCCGCTGGCCAGCGCGGGTGACGACAAAGCCGTACGCCTGTGGGACGCGACCACGGGTGAGGCACGCGGCGAGCCGCTCACCGGCCACACCGCCGGTTTGTGCGCGCTGGCGTTCCATCCGGACGGCCACCTGCTGGCCAGCGCCGGCTACGACAGAACCGTACGGCTCTGGGATGCCCTGGCTCGGCGGCCGGTGCGCGCGCCGCTGACCGACCATCCGGCGGTCCTGCGAGCGCTGGCGTTCCACCCCGACGGACATCTGCTGGCCAGCGCCGGCTACGACGGCACCGTACGCCTGTGGAACACGAGGACCTGGCGGACCGAGGGCGCCCCGCTCACGGCCAGGACCGCCCGGATCGTCGCAGTGGCGTTCCATCCGGACGGGCACCTGCTGGCCTGCGCCGATCGCGACGAGGGTGTGTTCCTGTGGGATGTCTCCACAGGGCAGCAGGTTGGCGGCCCGCTCGTCCCCCATGTCGGTCCCGTCAGAGCAGTCGCCTTCCACCCGGACGGCGTGCTCCTGGCCAGTGCCGGCAACGATTCGGTACAGCTGTGGAAGAGCGATCCGCCGGAGGCCGAGCAGCCGCTGCGTCAGCGGATCACGGGCTTGCGGGCTCGCCTGAGGGCCGTACGACGCGAGCGCGACGAGCTGGCGGCGCTGGTCGAACGACTCACCACCGCTGACCGACCGCGTCCTGCCGAGCGAGCTGTCGCCGCCCCCGTCACGAGGCATGTCCTGGCCGGCCACACTCCGCTGCGGGCGGTGGCCTTCCAGCCAGGTGGAGACCTGGTAGCCGCGGGAGGCTACGACACGGTGGTGCGGTTGTGGGACGTAGACACGGCTCAGTCGACCGGTCGTCCCCTGTTGGGGGCCACCGGCCCTGTCAGAGCGTTGGCGTTCTCCCCTGACGGGACGGTACTGGCCGCCTCCAGCGACGACGGGATGGTGCGGTTGTGGGACACCGCCAGCGGACGGCAGGTGGGCGATCCGCTCACCGGTCATACCGATGCCGTCATGGCGCTGGCCTTCCACCCGGACGGCATGGTGCTGGCCAGCGCAGGCTTCGACAAGAGGGTGCTGTTGTGGGACCCGGCCGGCGGGCGACCGCTGGGCGACCCGCTGACCGGTCACACCGCTCCCGTCCGAGCCGTGGCCTTCCACCGAGACGGAGCCTTGCTGGCCAGCGCGGGCGACGACCGAACTGTGCGGTTGTGGGACAAGGAAACGGGACAACCGGTAGGCGGCCCGCTCACCGGCCATACGGCCGATATCCGCGCGATGGCCTTCAACCCCGAAGGAACGTTGCTGGCCGGCGCCGACCTCGACGGAACGGTGCGGTTGTGGGACCCCACCAGCGGACGGCAGGTGGGCGATCCGCTCATCGGTCACAGCGATGCCGTCATGGCGCTGGCCTTCCAACCCGGCGGGAGTCTGCTGGCAACCGCGAGCGACGACAGAACGCTGCGGTTGTGGGACACGGAAACGAGGCAGCGGGTGGGCGGCCCGCTCACCGGCCATACCGCTGACGTCCGGGCAGTGGCCTTCCGCCTGGACGGGACATTGCTGGCCAGCGCCGGCAGCGACCACACCGTACGGCTGTGGGAAGTGCCCGGTACCCAAGAGCGGCAGTGACGCCGACGCCGGGCCGCAGGGACCACAGTGTGACGAGCGGCGACGCCTAACGCTGTTCGCCTTGCGGACATTCGTCCGAAAAGGCTCCCCGACGAGACCTTGACACGTGTGCGGGGGCAGATCATGCTGAGGCCAGCTCGCGTGCGACCGCTGTACGGACGAATGTCCGGTGGTCCCGTCCAGCCTCTGCCCCCCAGCTCAGAGGAGCGCTGAATGAGCAGCACCACCGGGCATTCCCCGGGCGACACCTCCCCCACGACCTCCCTGACGAAGACCTCGATCGCGATCGGGTTCGCGGTGCTGTGCGCCTCGTACATGCTCAACGCGATGGACCGGCAGATCTTCTATCCGCTCCTGCCCGAGATCCGTGCCGAGCTGGGTTTCTCCCTCGAACAGGGCGGGCTGCTCGCCACCGGGTTCACGCTGGGGCTGGCGCTCGCCGGACCGCCGGCCGGTTATCTGGCCGACCGGCTCTCCCGCAAGGCGATCATCCTGGTCAGCGTGCTGGTCTACTCCGTCGGCACGCTCGCGATCCCGCTGGCCGTCGGGTTCGCGGACATGAGCGTCTACCGGCTGGTGTCCGGGATCGGCGAGGGCGTCCAGGCCACCGCGCTGTACGCGGCGATCGGGGCGTTCTTCTTCCACCGGCGCGCGCTGGCGGCGGGCGTCGTGGGGGTCGCGTTCGGGCTGGGCGTGTTCCTCGGGCCGCTCATCGGGTCCGAGCTCGCCGAGGGCTGGGGGACGTGGCGGGCGCCGTTCTTCGTGTTCGCCTCCGCGGGTCTCCTGATGAGCCTGCTCATCGCGGTCACCGTGTCGCGCAACATGACCGAGGCCGTCACCGGCGCCGCCGCCCCGGCCGCGGGGACGTACGACCACGTGCCGGCGTCCCCGTACAACCGCAACACTCTGGGCGTGGGGATCGCCTGTGCGGTGTCCGGGCTGGTGTTCTACGGGTACCTGGGGCTGTACCCGACGTTCCTTCGCGAAGCGCTCGCTTTCACCGCGGACCAGGCGGCCTTCGCGGTGTCCATGGGCGGTCTGGGCGCCATGATGGCCCTGCCCGCCGGATGGCTCGGCGACCGGATGAACCAGGCCCGTCTCCTCATGCTCGCGATGGTCGCCACCGCCGTGACCGCGTACCTGATGTACCGGGTCGCCACCACGCCCTCGGCGCAGTACGTGCTCTCCTTCCTGATGGGGACGTTCGCCAGCGGCTTCCTGTTCACCAACTGCTCCACGGCCATGCAGCGCGCCGTACGCCCGGAGAGTGTGGGCCGCGGCGCAGGGCTGTTCATGTTCACCTACTACGTCGCCGCCGCGTTCTCCGGGCTGCTGTTCGCCCGCCTGGTGGGCTCACTCGGCTGGGGCGGCGCCGGCCTCTGGCAGCTCACCCTTCTGCCCGTCGTCGGCATCCTCGGCCTGCTCCTGGTCGACCCCTCGAAGATGGTGGTCAAGAGGTGACGGGCAGCAGGCCGCGTTCGGCGAAGACCTTCTTGGCGACGAACGTGGCGTTCAGTGACCGGGGCATGCCGCAGTAGACGGCGGCGTGCAGCAGCGCCTCGACGACCTCCGCGGGGCTGAGGCCCACGTTCAGCGCGGCCTTGATGTGCACCTCCAGCTGGGGTTCGCAGCCGCCGAGCGCGGTCAGCACGCCGAGCGTGACCAGCTGGCGGTCGCGCGGGGGCAGGTTCTCTCGGGCGTACATCTCGCCGTACGCCCAGGAGACGATCTGGTTGCCGAGTGCGGGAGAGACGTCGTCCAGGGAGTCGATGACCTGCTGCCCGGTCTCGCCGTTGACCTGCTGGAGCAGTTCCAGTCCGCGTTCGTACGTTTCGTCGGCGTTCATGTGTCCTCCAGGAGGCGCTCGTAGTGGTCGATCTTGTCGTCCAGCGCGCGGCCGCTGACCTGCAGGCCGTGGATCCGCCGGTGGAGGCGGACGCGATGCTCGCGGAGCATGGCCAGCCGGTCGGCGGTGGTGGCCGCGCCGTTGCGGCGCAGCTCGGCGAAGCGCTGCATGTCGGCGATCGACATGCCGGTGTCGCGCAGGCGCAGCAGGAAGTCGATCCAGTTCATGTCGGCGGCGGCGTACCGGCGCCTTCCGGACGTGGACCTGCCGACGGGGCTGATCAGCCCGGCCTTCTCGTAGTAGCGGAGGGTGTCGGGGGACAGCCCCGTCCGTCCCGCCACTTCGGTGATGCTGAGCGTTTCCGCTGGTAGCGGCGTGGCGCTGGTCATGAGAAGAACAGTAGGAGTTGGAGTGCACTCCACCGCAAACCGGCCCCAACGGGAGCGCGGTGCGGACGGGGGCAGGGCGGCGAGGTCGGTGGCGGCGTCGGGCACGCCGGTGTCGAGGGCCTGGCGGTAGAGGTCGGCGGCTTCGACCGGGGTGCGCCGACCGTCGGCCAGGCGGGGCCCGGGACAGGGAACGGGACGGCGTCGCGCAGGGCGTGAGGGAAGGCGGCGAACTCGAAGGCGATCAGGCGGGCCTCGGGATCGTCCGCGTGGAGGAGGACGTTGCCGGCCTCCAGGTCGCCGTCACTGAGCACCAGGAACGGCGACCGGACTGAGACGACCGGACTGAGACGGCCGGACGACTCAGTGGCCGGGTGCCCTTTCGGTGTCGTGGACGCGGGCGAGGCTGCCGAAGCGGTGGACGGCCTGGTAGTACGACCAGGCGATGCCGCGGCAGGTCGCCTCTCGGACTCCCCTGACGCGGGCGCAGACGGCGCGCATGTCGACGAGGAAGGCGCTGTCGACGCGCGCCTTGTGCTCGGCGAACAGGCCCACGTTCCGGTAGTTGCGGTACCCGAAGTCGTGCCGCCGGCAGGGCATGCGGAAGTCGAAGGTGAGCGGCATGTCGAGGCTGCCGGAGCACAGGTCGCTGGTCCAGTCGAAGCCGAAGTCGGTGAGGGCGGCCCGCTGTCGCCAGGCGGCGCGCCAGGTGATGGCGCTGGAGGTGGTGGGCTGGGTCAGCACCGCCAGCGCGGCGAGCTTCTGCTCCGTCGTCACCACCCGCGCCTGCGACTCGGTCGCGTGGGCGGGCGGCGCGATGACGGCCGTGGTGATCAGAGCGGCGGAGGCCAGCGCGGCGCGGGATCGTCCCACCATGAGAAACCTGCTTCGTGTGCCGGGAACCTGTCTCGGCCAGCTTCGCCCGGCTCCCCCGCCACACGGCCGAATGCCGCGTAATGCCGGAGCAGGTGTCCTCCAACGATTTCGTCTCAGGGCCAGGCGAAGGCCAGGACGACCTTTGTCCTCTCCGTTCGGCATATTTCACAACAAAGGCGGGCGTACGCGGCCGGTTGCGGGCTACTGCGCAGGACGTACGCGAGGAGACGGGACACCCGACAGGGGCGTAGCCGAAGGGCCGCCCACGGGGCGATGCCGGGAAGGGCGCGGCGGACGACGCTGGTCATGCAGGCAACCGGTCCAGGCGGACAACTGGACACGACAGGAAAGAAGGCACGTCATGAACGCCGCGTACACCAAGATGATCTCGACCGTCACCGACTGGCTGGCCCGTCACAGCGTCGACGCCCTGCGCGTCAGCGTGGGCCTGGTCTTTCTCGCGTTCGGCAGCCTGAAGCTCTTCCCGGGCGTCAGCCCGGCGGAAGGGCTGGCCGTGGGGACGCTGGAACGGCTGACGTTCGGCGTCGTGTCCGGGGGCGCCGCGCTGCTCGTGGTGGCGGTCCTGGAGGTGGTGATCGGCCTCACGCTGGTCACCGGGCGCTTCCTCAAGACGGGGCTGGTGCTGATGGCGGGCGCCATGGTCGGGTTCCTGGCGCCGCTGGCGCTGTTCTTCACCGACATGTTCCCCGGCGGGCCGCCCACCTTGGAGGCTCAGTACATCCTCAAGGACATCGTGCTGGCCACGGCGGCCATGGTGATCGCCGCCCGCGCCCTCGGCGCCCGGATGGTGGCGGCCCGTGAAGCCGTGTAAAGCCCGCCGCGAGGCCCGCTCCTCAGAGCAGGGTCTCGCGGCGGTTCGCGGCCTCCTCCCGGAGGTCGGCGAGGAACGCGCCGGTGTGGCCGTGCGGCCGCGGGTCGCCGGTGCGCCGGCCGTAGAGGATCCAGCAGCTGTGGATGCCCGACAGGAGGTTCTCCACCAGGTCGGGAGCCGGGCGGGCGGGGTTGAGCGACGTGATCGGCAGGTAGACGGTGTCGAGACTGAGGTCGAGGTCGTGGTGGTCGGCGTGTGCCTTGGCGATGAGCTCTTCGGCCGCGTCGATGCGGCGTTTGGCCGCCCTGATGCCGTACAGGTGGCCTTCGGCGACGTGCAGGGTGTGGCGGATCAGCGGCATGACGGCCTGGCGGGGCGCCGCGCCCGCGCTCATCACGCCGATGACCTCGGCGCAGCTGTCCTGGGCGAGGGCCTTGAAGCGATCGGCCTTCGCGACGGTCTGCACGGGTTGCAGGCCGGTACGGCGAGCGGTGACGGCGGCCGCCGCGTGCAGCCAGTGGGCGGCGGCGATGGCCGCGGCGGTGGGCTCGACCTGCGTGATCAGCGCTTCGGTGCCGAACGGCTGCCGGTGGAGCAGGGTGTCGGCCTGGGCCACCTGCAGCGGCGAGGCGTCCTCGCGGCTGAGGGTGACGGCCTGCTGGGCGCGCGCGGACAGGTCGCCGAGCTCGGCGTGCTCGACGGCGAGCAGCTCGTGGCCGATCTCGGCGGTCACGTCGGCGACGAGCCGCGGCAGGTCGATGGCGTGCAGGACGCGTCCGACGCGGTGGGCGGCCTGCTCGATCCGGGTGGCGGAGGACGGCGCGTCGGGCGTGGACAGCGCGGGCAGGACGCCGGCGAACGCGTCGCGTTCCCGCTGCCGGTGCCAGCCGACGCTGTGGGGGCCGTGCTGGTCGGCGGCGCTGGCCGGGTGGGTGTAGCAGCGCCAGCAGGTCTGCGACAGGTGGGTCAGGCACGAGGCCAGGTGCAGGGCGTCGCGGGTGGCGGGGAGCTCGGCCACGTTGGTGGCGATGTCGCCGATCCCGGTGCTCCAGTGCGCGACGAGGGTGTTGCGTGCCGGGTCGACGGCATACCGGGTCACGGAAGCTCCTCGAAACAGGGGTTGCCCTCAGGATGCTGGATCCGTGGAGGCCGTGGAGGGCGATCGCCGCTGTTGCGGTCACCGACCAGGGCTTTTGTACGAAATGCCGGGTAAATTCTCGCGGGCGTGGACGTACGCGTATGCGCCTGAGCGCACCGGCCATGGCGGTCCGGGCCGGCCGGCCGCACGATAGGGGCATGTTGATCCTCGCTCTGGTCACCCTCGTGCTGCACGGCGCCCTGGCGGGCCTGTTTTATGCTTTCTCCATGTCGGTCATGCCGGGCCTGAACGCGGTCGAGCCCGCTCAGGCCGAGGCGGCGATGCGGAGCGTCAACCGGAAGATCCTCAACCCGTGGCTCTTCGTCGTGTTCATCGGCTCGCCGCTGGCCGCGCTGGCCGCCGGGCTGCTCGCGGACGCTCCGGCGGCGTGGTGGTTCTTCGCCGCCGCCGGGGTCAACGCCATCGGTTCGTTCCTGTTCACGGTCGCGATCAACGTGCCGATGAACAACGCGCTCGACGCCGGCACGATGGCGTGGAAGGACTACTCGCCCCGGTGGACCACGCGGAACACCGTGCGCACGGTCGCCTGCCTGGCGAGCCTCGTCCTCGTCGGGGTCGCTCTGACGCAGCTGTGAGCCACCGCGAGGCGTCCTCCGCCGGGGATGGGCTCGCCCCGCTCGTCCAGCAGCTTCTCGTACGTCTCAGCTCTCGCCCGGTACGAGGATGCCGCGGCCCTGCAGCCGGCCGTTGTCGAGGTCGTCCATGGCCTCGTTGACCGCGTCGAGCGGATACGTCCTGGTGTGCAGGCGCACCTTGCCCTGCGCGGCCAGGGCCATCAGCTCGTCCAGGTCGTTGTAGGAGCCGACCAGGTTGCCGATGACGTTGATCTCGCTGGAGATGATGTCGATCGTCGGGATCTCCACCCGGCCACCGTAGCCGATCACGAAGTACGAGCCCGCGCGGCGCAACATCGCCACCCCTTCGCGCTCGGCCCCGCCCTCGCCGACGAAGTCCAGCACCACGTGGGCGCCCTGGCCGCCGGTGAGGTCGGCGACCGCGTCGACCTGGCCGCCGTCGGCGAGCACGGTGTGCGCGGCCCCGAGCTCCTTGACCAGGCTCAGCGCGGCCGGTGAGCGGTCCACGACGATGACCTCGGCCGGGGTCATGGCGGCCAGGCACTGCACGCCGATGTGGCCGAGCCCGCCGGCGCCGATCACGACGACGCGGGTGCCGGGGTAGAGCAGCGGCACCGCCTTGCGTACCGCGTGGTAGGCGGTCAGGCCCGCGTCGGCGAGCGCGGCGACGTCGGCGGGACGCAGGCTCTCGTCGAGCTTGACGACGGAGCGGGCGCTGGTGAGCAGCAGCTCGGCCATGCCGCCGTCGGTGTCGATGCCGGGGAAACGCTGGTTCGCGCAGTGCACGTCGTCGCCCGCCCGGCACGCCCGGCACAGGCCGCACGTGACGATCGGGTGCAGGATCACCGCGTCGCCCGGCCGGACGTTCGTCACAGCCGGGCCGATCTCGCGGACCCAGCCGGCGTTCTCGTGCCCGATCGTGTACGGCAGGCGCACGCCGGACTTCTCCGCCCACTGCCCCTCGACGATGTGCAGGTCCGTACGGCACAGCCCGGCTCCGCCGATCTCGACCAGCACGTCCAGCGGCCCTCGCACCTCCGGCTCCGGAACGTCCTCGACGACCGGACGCTTGGTGTACTCGTGCAGACGTACGGCTTTCATCGCCACTCCCTGGCCCGCGAAAGACTCTCTTTCGATCGTTGGTTCGGCCGGCGGCGACGGTCAACCCCGAAATCTCATAACACGGTAATTTCGGGCTGATTGCAGCTTCAGTCGGAGAAGTGTTCTTTGGGAATGACGCCGTGCACACCGGTCGTCCGGTCCACCACCTGCGACACCTCGAAGTTCACCGCCGCCGAAAGGTAGGCGTACGCGACGGCCCGGTCCATGCCCTGGTCCTGCTCCAGGAAGTCGAGCGCGTTCACCACCGCCCGCCGCATGGCGGTGTCGAGGTCACCGCCCTGGCCGTCGAGCGAGCCGTCGGGGTCGGACAGGCCGATCGGCAACCACGCCTCCGGCGTCTCCCCGAACGGATAGCGGAAGGCCACCTCCGGCGCGTCGCCGGACCCCGGCCTGCACACGCTGAGCCGGAACGTCACCCGCAACGACCCCTCCATCGCGGTCAGCGCCGCCTCGCCGCCGCCCATCGCGTGGTGCGGGTCGCCGGTGTAGAAGAGCGCGCCGTCGGCGAACACCGGCAGGTAGAACGTCGCGCCCGCGCCGAGCAGGTTGATGTCGATGTTGCCGCCGCCGAGGGTGGGCGGGATGGAGTTGAGCGCCGGGTCAGTGGGCCCGCTCCCCCGCGTGAACGCGACGCCCATCATGCCCATGAACGGCCGCAGCGGGAACGTCACCTCGCCGCGCCTGCCGCGCTTCATCACGCCGCTCGCCAGCCCTCGGCGGCCCCGCCGTACCGGGGTGAACACCGACACGTTGCCGTATCTGAGCGGGTCTCCGGTGGGGCGTCCGTCGGTGGCCACCGGGGGCATGACCTCGTCGAGGGTGATGCCGTCGGGCGCGCCGCCGCCCGCCGTGCGGGCCAGCGCGCCCTTGCCGTGACGGCTCGACACGACCCCGTACGGGACGCGCGGCACGAGCGAGAGGATCTCGACCTTCAGGACGTCGCCGGGGCGCGCGCCCTCGACGGCGATCGGTCCCGTCACGACGTGCGGGCCGTCCACGTCGAAGTCGCGGGGCGTACGGGCGTAGTCGCGGGCGATCGCGACGGCGTCCTGGAGCACGTCCGTGCGGCGCACGCCGTGCTCGCCGAAGTACGCGACCGGGTCGCGGCCCTGGTCCTCCAGGATGCCCTCGTGCGAGACAGAGTCGACCGTGACCGTCTCACCCGAGCGCACCCGCAGCACCGGGCGGGCGTCCAGCGCGGGGACGTAACCCCACGTGACCTGCTCGGGCGTCGAGGGCAGGTAGTGCCTGCCGGGGATCGGGCCCTTGCGGGGCTGCAGGATCTCCCGGGGAAGCGTCACCGGCGGGGTCGCGGCGGCGGCGCGCGCGCCGAGTAACGTCCCGCCGGCTCCGGTGACGACCGCGGCCGCCCGCAGGAAGTTCCGCCGCCCGAGTCCGGTGATCAGCGCGTCCCGTACGCCGGCGGGGCTTTTCGGCTTTCTCATGACACTCTCCCTCTGGCTCTTGCGGGCAGGTCGTCCTCGATCATGAACGACGCGCGTTACGACCGCGTTTCACCCGCCATGCGCAGCTCTGCGCACGCCAAGCGGCAGTCAGGGACGTCCGTCACCCGTCCTGCTGCTCGTGCTCACCCTGCCCGCCGCCGCCTGCGCCGTCGAGGGACGGGCGGCCTCCTCGCCCGCCTCCCCTGAGGCGGCCCCGCCGGCGCCGGCCGGCGTCGTGTCCGAGAAGGAGGCGCAGACCGTCCTCGACCAATGGGAGAAGGCGAGGGCGGCGGCCGTGCGCAAGGGCGGCACGGACTGGAGCCCGGCGGAGGCCGGCATGGCCGCCGAGATCACCACGGCGCAGTCCAAGGTGAACAAGATGATCGGCGAGCGCGTGGGCGGCACCCGCGAGCCCATTGTGAAGCCGCGCTTCGCCATCCCGGCGAGGGCCTCCGGCGAGCCCTGGTTCATGGCCGACTTCGCCCGCAAGGGCTCCTCCACGCGCTACCAGGGCATCTACCGCAAGACACCCGCCGGCTGGCGCCTGGTCGCCATGTCCGTCACCGCCGGCGAGTCCCGGCCGCCCGCCGTCGCCCGCGACCGGAACGGGCTCGCCACCGCGGTGGCCGCGGGCGACGGTGACGGACTCATCGCCTCGCCGCGGCGCATCGCCCAGGCCCACGCCCGCGTGGAGGGCACGTTGGGCGAGAACCGTGACGTCCGGCGGCTGTTCGCCGCCGACTCCCACGCCAGGCGGGACGCCGACGCCCTCCGCGACCAGCGCGCGCAGTTGGCACGCGGCAGGTGGACCACGACCGTGCGCACCGAGGTCGCGCCGGAGATCTACGCGCTCAGGACGTCCGCCGGCGGCGCCCTGGTCTGGTACGGCCTGCGGACCCGGCAGACCTTCACCGCGCGCCCCGGCAGCACGCAGACGCTGGGCTTCAAGGAAGCGGAGACCGCCGCCCTCAGTCACGGAAAGCGCTTCACCCGCGAAGCGGTCTACACCTCGGCCGCCCTCTACCTCGCCGTGGTGCCACGCTCACCGGGTCTCGTCCGCGTCCCCACCGCGTGGCACACCGAAGTCGCCGTCACCGGCTCATGAGCGGAGTGGAAGGATCAGAGGGTCAGTCTGATTCGAAAGGCATCTGAGATGGCTCCGAACATCGCGACCGCACGCCGGGTCGAACTGCCCGAACTGCTCGACTTCCTCCGTCCCCGGCACCACGGCCTGCTGTCCACCGCGCGCGCGGACGGCCGCCCCCAGCTGTCACCGGTCACCTGCGGTGTCGACGAGGACGGGCGGATCGTGGTGTCCACCTATCCCGACCGGGCCAAGGCCCGCAACGCCCGTCGTGACGACCGCGTGTCGATCTGCGTCCTGTCGGACGACTTCAACGGCCCCTACGTCCAGGTCGACGGGCGTGCGGAGGTGCTCGACATGCCGGAGGCGCTCGACGGGCTGGTGGACTACTACCGCTGCATCGCCGGCGAGCACCCCGACTGGGACGAGTACCGCGAGGCCATGCGCCGCCAGGACAAGTCGCTGATCCGCCTGCACATCGACCGTTGGGGCCCGATCGCGACGGGCGGTTTCCCCGCCCGCCTGGTCAACGACTGAACGCTCACAGGTGCGAGAGCACCGCCTGGGTGAACTCCTCGGTGCCCGCCGTGCCGCCCAGGTCGCGGGTGCGCACGTCGCCCTTGGCCAGCACCGCCGCGATGGCCGCGACGATCTCCTCGGCCGCCTGCGGATGCCCGAGGTGCTCGACCATCAGGGCGGCCGACCAGATCGCGCCGATCGGGTTGGCCACGCCGCGGCCCGCGATGTCGGGCGCGGAGCCGTGCACCGGCTCGAACATGGACGGGAACTCGCGCTCCGGGTTGAGGTTGCCCGACGGGGCGATGCCGATGCTGCCCGCGACCGCGGCGGCCAGGTCGCTGAGGATGTCGCCGAACAGGTTGGAGCCGACGATCACGTCGAAGCGGCCGGGGTCCAGGACGAGCTTGGCGCACAGCGCGTCGATGTGCTCCTGGTCCCACCGCACCCCCGGGTGCTCGGCGGCGCGTTCCCTGACGAGCTCGTCCCAGAACGGCATGGTGTGGACGATGCCGTTCGACTTGGTGGCCGAGGTGAGGTGGCCGCCGCGGCGGGCGGCGAGGCCGAAGGCGTAGTCGAGCACCCGCGTGACACCCGCCCGGGTGAACACCGACTCCTGCACCGCCATCTCCTCCGGGAAACCTCGGCTCATCCGGCCGCCGATCTCGCTGTATTCGCCCTCGGTGTTCTCCCGGACGACCACGAGGTCGATCCGGCTCCGTACGGGGCTGTCCAGGCCCTCGAAGAGGCGGACGGGCCGGAGGTTGACGTACTGGCGGAAAGCGCGGCGGATCGGGATGAGCAGCCCCCACAGGGAGACGTGGTCGGGCACCCCGGGCGCGCCCACCGCGCCGAGGAAGATCGCGTCGTGGCCGCTCAGCCGCTCCAGCCCGTCAGGGGGCATCATGGCGCCCTCGCGGCGGTAGCGCTCGCACGACCAGTCGTACTCGGTGAAGCCGAACCCGAAGCCGTGGCGCCGGCCTGCCGCTTGAGCGACCTGCAGGGCCGCCGGGGTGACCTCGAGCCCGATGCCGTCGCCGGGGATCACCGCGATGTCATGCGTCGTCATGCTGTCGATTCAACCGGGAGCCCGCCGAAAGGTCCAAGACGGGCGGGCGATCTCCTCCATGCGCCAGGAACACGGCCGTCGCGCCCGTGTCGAAGCCGCCGTGACCGACGACGGCAAGGAGACGCCCGGGCTGGCCGCTGCAGGCTCCTTATGAGTGACTTTCCTGACACCCATAGTTAACTGGTCCTGGACCTCCGCGTCATCCTGATCCTGTAGGGCGGCCACGACATGAGGAGCAGACCATGAACTCCGCCGGCCCGAGGACAGACGTCGACCAGGCCCTGCTGGGCCACGCCACCTACCGCAGCCTCGGCGAGCAGAAACTGAGCCCCGCCGAAGAGCGCTTCGAGAAGGGACGGCGCACGACCGGCATGTGGCTGGCGCCGCTCGTCACGGTCGTCTTCGCCCTGCTGCCGATCGGCATGCCCGCCCAGCAGCAGACACTGGCGGCCGTGCTGCTCGGCGTCATCGTGTTGTGGATCACGGAGCCGGTGCCCATCCCCGTCGGCGGGCTCATCGGCGTCGGCATGATCGTGGTGCTCGGGGTGGTGTCGGCGACGGACGCGCTGGCGCCGTTCGGCTCTTCCACGATCTTCACCTTCATCGGGGCGTTCATCCTGGCGCAGGCGATGCTCAAACACGGCCTCGCGCGCCGCTTCGCCTTCCGCATCCTGTCCCTGCCCGGCGTGGGGCGCTCGACGGTCCGGCTCGTCGTGGCGTTCGGCCTCATCACCGGCCTGCTGTCGGCGTTCGTCTCCAACACCGCGACCGTGGCCATGCTGCTGCCGACGGCGCTCGGCATGCTCGCCGTCATCGCCAAGCTGCTGCAGGACCGCGGGATGGTCGCGCCCGACTTCAACCCGCTGCGGCTGCGGGTCGGCGCCGCGCTCGTCCTCATGCTCGCGTACGGCGCCAGCGTCGGCGGCCTGCTCACGCCCGTCGGCAGCCCGCCGAACCTGATCGGGCGCGGCCTCATCGAGGAGGCGACCGGCCGGCGCATCTCGTTCGCGCAGTGGATGGTGACCGCGCTGCCGATCTGCGCGCTCATGTTCGTCGCGCTCGCCGCCGTGCTGCTGCTGCTCAACCGGCCGGAGATCCGCCGCATCGAGGGCGTCGAGGAGTACGTGCGCACCGAGCGGGCCACGCTCGGCAGGCTGTCGCGGGCCGAGAAGAACACGCTCGTCGCGTTCTCCGTCACCGTGTTCCTGTGGATCTTCCCCGGCGTGGTCGCGGTGTTCGCCGGCACCGACTCCGCCCTCTACACCACCGTCAGCGGCCGGCTCAACGAGGGCATCGTGGCCGTGCTGGGGGCGTCCCTGCTGTTCCTGCTGCCGACCGACTGGGGCAGGCGCGACTTCACGCTCAACTGGAGCGACGCCGCCCGCATCGACTGGGGGACGATCGTGCTGTTCGGCACCGGCATCATCTTCGGCTCGCTGCTGGAGGACACCGGGCTGGCCGAGACCATCGGCTCCTCGGCCGCGTCGGCGCTGGGGCTGAGCAGCGTGTTCGCGATCACGGCGTTCGCCGTGGCGCTGGCGGTGGTGGTGTCGGAGACCACCAGCAACACGGCCTCGGCCGCGGTGGTGGTGCCGATCGTCATCCCGATCGCGATGGCGGCGGGGGTCAACCCGTTCGTGCCGGCGCTGGCGGCGACGTTCGCGGCGTCGTTCGGGTTCATGCTGCCGGTCTCGACCCCGCAGAACGCCATCGCGTACGGCTCCGGCGTCGTGCCGATCACCAAGATGATCCGCTCGGGGGTGAGCTTCGACGTGCTCGGCGCGATCCTCATCGTCGTGCTCCTGCCGGTCCTCGTCACCCTCACCGGCATCGGCGGCTGAGCGGTCAGCCCGTCGCCCCGCCCCGCCGGGGCAGCCACCTGCCGAGCCACCTCACGGCGGCCACCCGGCGTCCGTGCCTGCGCCACCAGACGCGGGCCCACAGCAGGTCGGGGACGACGATGATCGCGAGCACCACGAGGGCGTCGGCGACCCCCGCCACGTCCTCCGCCGCCAGCAGGCTTTCGACCGCCCGCACGACCAGCGTGAGCATCAGCGGCACGGTCACCAGGACGGCGACCGCCAGGCAGACGACCGTGCCGACGGCCTGGAGCACCGCGTAGACCCGCACGCTGCGCCTCTCCCGCGGCGGCAGCGCGGCCAGGCTGCCGCGCCGGCCGCGCAGCAGGTGGCGTACGTACGCGGCGCCGTCGCCGTACAGGTTCCGGCAGCCGGTCAGGTCCTGCAGCAGGAAGTACAGGTCGGTACGCATGAACACGAGCAGCTGGCCGGCCACGCGGACGAGCTGGATGAGGATGACCAGCGAGGTGAGCGGGTGCGGGCCCGCGACGTACGCCCACACCACCGCGACCCCGCACAGCGCCAGGTCGAGGACCGTTCCCGACAGGTAGACGACGACGCGCACCCGCCTCGGGGCCGGCCACACGCCCGAGACGTCGGTCTGCGCCACCAGGAACTGCAGGCGCGTGCCGAGGCTCATCCGCGCGGGCACCCCGGCGGCGCGGGCGGTGACCAGGTGGGCCAGCTCGTGCAGGCCGATCGTCAGCCACAGGATCGCCGCCCACGTCAGCAGGACGACCGTGCCGGTGTCGCTCCAGAAGGCCGCCTCCCAGTCCGGGAAGATCGACGGGCGCAGCGCCAGGCAGACGGCTCCGGCCGCGATCGGCACCGCCAGGGCCAGGTGGAGCGCGGGGCTGAGCGTCCAGCGCAGGTGCCGGGGGCGCAGCCACGGCAGGCTGGGCCGCAGCGGCGGCGGGCTCGGCACCGGGCGTCCGCCGACCTCCGCCACCAGGCCGGCCTCCGACAGGGCGGCGACGAAGTCCGCGACGTCGAGGTCGGCTCCGGTCTCCCGCAGCAGGCGGGCCTCGACCTCCTCGACGTCCATCCCGTCCTGCAGCAGGCGGATCGCCCGCAGCCCCTCCTCGGGGACGGCCACGAAGTCGCCCGAGTCCACCCGCCCGACGATCCACTCGTCGCCGTCCCGGCGGACGCCGAGGGGATGGAAGGCGACGGTCAAGCCGCCCTCGTCCGCGTGCGGTAGGCGCGCAGGTCCTCGCCCTGCTCGAACAGGCCGGCCAGGACGGGGACGCAGGGCTCGATCACCTCACGATCGGTGATCCGGCGCGCGCCGGTGTGCCGGCCCGTCTCGTCGTAGAGCACCTCGTAGACCAGCTCCGGCCCGAACAGCACCAGCTCCGGCACCGGCCCGGCGCTCTCGTACGACCGCACCGCCGAGGCGGGCACCACCCGGCTGTTCTCGCCCTCCTCGGCCCGCATCGCCAGCAGCTCCAGCTCCCACCGCAGGTAAGGGGTGAGCGGCTCCTCGATGACCCTGATCCGCCGGAAATCCATCCGGCCCGGATTGTCTTCGCGGAAACCGGGGCGCATCTGCTCGGCCAGCTCGACCGCACGGTCCCAGTCGCCCGCGACCATCGCCAGATAGCTCGGCAAATCACCCTCGTCGAAATGCTGGGCGCGCTCGAGTTTCCACACGATCCCGCTCGTGGCCTCGAACTCGCGGGCGAAATCGGCGCCGTAATCCGCCGCGTCCATTGTTTTGGCGGGCACGGATCGCAAGCGATTCAGAACATCGTTCATCTGGTCTCCTGAAAGTGCGGGCAGGTCGCCCTGCCCGCACGAGAATCAGTTGGAGCTGCCGCCACTGGGCTGCGACCAGCCGGTGGTTTCGATCTTGTCAAGCCTGCGGACGGCGATCTTCTTCCGCGGCTTCTTGTCCTGCTGCGGCTGGGGCTCAGGTGCGGGGCTGCTGCTCATGGAACTCCTTACTGATGGAGTCAACAACGGTCAGCGGAAGAATATGATCGTTCAGCCCTTTGATCAAGAACAGAATTCGCAATCCGCTCTTGACGGGTAACGGGCGTACACGTGTTCGTCCGGGTCAAAGAGGGTGAGCCCGTGAAAATATCCGGGCGGTGTGACCATGAGCCCGGTTATGAGCGCGACCACATCATGGGCCACCAACTGACCGGAAATTCCGGCCGACGCCCCGGTGACCCCCGGCCAGGCGTAATCGGCTCCCGGTCGCGGCGGTATGCCGGCGCGTACACACTCGAAACACGGGCCGCCGGGGCCGAACACGCCCACGCTGACGAGCGGCCCGTCGTAGCCGCCGCTCACCCAGGGGATCCCGGCCACGGAGCAGACGCGGTTGGCCCAGGTACGGATCCCGCCGGGTTCGCGCGGGTGGTCGGCGCAGAGCGCGAGCACGTCGAAGCCGTCGACCAGCCGGGCCAGCCCCGCGGGGCCGTCCACGCGCGCGGCCGACGCGGTGACCTCGATCTCGGAGTTCACCGCCCGCAGCCGGTCGGCCGCCACCTCCGCCTTCGGCCTGCCGACGTCCGCCTCCGTGTAGAGGACCTGCCGGTTGAGGTTGGACAGCTCCACGACGTCGGGATCGACGAGGTGGAGGCGGCCGACACCCGAGGCCGCGAGCGACCAGGCCACGTGGCTCCCGGTGCCGCCCAGGCCGAGCACCAGGACGCCGGCGTTCTTGAGCCGCACCTGTGGTTCCCAGCCGTGGTCGCGGGGCGTCACGTCCACCCAGCGGAAGTAGTCGCGGCTGCGACTGTAACGTTCCTTCTCCCGCTCGCTCAGCGCCTCGCACGGCCCGGGAGCGGCCTCCTCCACATGCCCGGACCCGATCAACGTGGCGACGACCTCATCGGCCTCTTCCGCCGACAGGCCCGCGCAACGGGACCGCAGCTCGGCGGCGATCTCCGCGGGCGAGCGGGTGCCGTCCATGAGCGTCAACGCCGCCCAAGCCCACCCATCGGCGTCCGCGATCTCGGACGCGATCCCGTACAGCACACCGCCCAGCCGGACGCTCCCATCGCCGAGCCGGTGCGGGGCGTGCTCGGGTTTGACGCGAGGTAAGCGCATCCCCCGATGCTCAACACCGACGCCCCGCCCGTCAAGATCGGATCCACGCCCCATCGTCCCGCCCTCCGGCGCCGCCCTTCGACCAGCCGCCCGTCGACCAGCCGCCCGTCGATCAGCCGCCGGAGAAGGCCGTCAGTCGCCGCCGACCTGGACGAAGCCGGTGCCGGCGCGGTAGTTGGGGGACTGGTGGCGGAAGTAGGTGTTGTAGACCTCGCAGTAGCGCCCGCCGCGGGACAGCAGCGTCTGGTGGTCGCCCTCCTCCACGATGCGCCCGTGGTCGAGCACGATGATGCGGTCGACGTGCTCGATCGTGGACAGGCGGTGGGCGATGACGATCGACGTGCGGCCGGCCAGCACCACGTCGAGGCCCTCCTGGATCTGCGCCTCGGTCAGCGGGTCGACGCTGGCCGTGGCCTCGTCGAGCACGACGATGGCCGGGTCCTGGACGAGCAGCCGGGCCAGCGCCACGAGCTGCCGCTGCCCCATCGACAGGGCGCGGCCGTGCTCGCCGACGTCGGTCTCCAGGCCGTTCGGCAGGGCCTCGACCCAGTCGCCGCCGCCGACGGCCGCCGCGGCCGCCCGCACGTCGTCGTCGCTCGCGTCGGGGCGGGGGTAGCGGATGTTGTCGGCGACCGTGCCGCTGAACAGGAAGGGCGCCTGCGGCACCGCGCCGATCTGACGGCGGTAGGAGGTCAGGTCGAGGGTGCGGATGTCGCGCCCGTCGATCAGCAGGCTGCCCGCCTGGAACTCGTAGAAGCGGGTGATGAGCTTGCCGAGCGTGGACTTGCCCGCGCCCGTGTGGCCCACGAGGGCCACCGACTCGCCGGCCTCGATGGCCAGGCCGAAGTCGCGCAGCACGGGGTGGTCGGCGTCGTAGCCGAAGGTGAGGCCGCGGAACTCGATGCGGCCGGCCAGCCGACCGCACTCCTGGGAGTCGGTCTGCACCACCCGCGGCGGGGCGTCGATCAGCGCGAAGACCCGCTCGGAGGCCGACAGCCCCTGCTGGAACTGCGACCAGAACGCGGCGATGGACGTCAGCGGCATCCAGAACATCGCCACGCCCTGCAGGAACAGGTACCAGTCGCCGGCCGAGAGCCCGCTGCCGAGCACCGCCACGCCGCCGAACTGCACCAGCGCGACCGTGGCGAGCCCGGCCACCAGGAACAGCACCGGGAAGATGGCGGAGAAGACGAAGCCCTGCCGCAGCGTCACCTGGTAGCTCTGCCGGTTGATCGGCCGGAACTCGTCGTAGACCTGCCCCTCCTGGCGGAAGTTCTTCGCCACGGCGATACCGCCCATGGTCTCCTGCAGGTTGGCGTTGACCCGGCTGAGCGAGCGCTGCGCCCGCCGCGTGCTGAGCCTGGCCAGCCGACGGAAGACCAGCGCCAGGCCCACCACGATGGGCGCCACCAGCAGCGTCAGCAGCGCCAGCTCGACGCTGCGGGCGAACAGCAGGGCGGTGACGAAGCCGACCATCAGCACCTGGCTGATGAGGTCCATCGTCAGGGTGGAGACGGTGGCGAAGTCGTCGGTGTCGGACGTCACCCGGCTGACGATCTTGCCGGACGGCGTCTCGTCGTAGAAGGACAGGTCGCGCGCCAGCACGGCGTCGAAGGCGTCCTCGCGCAGCCGCAGCACCACGTCACCGGTGACCTGGGCGCTGTGTTTCTGCCGGATGTAGTTGAACACCCACGACACCGCGCCGGTGACGAGCACCGCGAGGACGAGCAGCGGGCCCACCTCGCCGATGGTGCCGTCGGCGATCGCGTCGACCGCGACGCTGACCAGCGTCGGGATGGCCGCCTGGCTCGCCGACACCAGCACGATCATGGCGGCGACCAGCAGCATCGCGCCGAGCTTGGGCCGGAAGTAGGACATGATCCGGCGCAGCAGGTCGCGGTCGTCATAGGTGCGGTCGTAGTCCTCGGCGTCGAGGCCGTCCATGATGAAGCCCATCAGCGCACCCCTCCCTGCTCGTTCGCCAGCACGGGCCCCTCCTCGACGGGGCCCAGCCCGGCCTCGTCGTAGTGGGCGAACACCCGCCGGTAGAGGCGGCTGCGCGCGATCAGCTCGTCGTGGGTGCCGAAGTCGGCCACCTGGCCGCGCCGCAGCAGCAGCACCTTGTCGGCCCAGCGGATCTGCGAGAGCCGGTGGGTGATCAGCAGCGTCGTGCGCCCCTCCTGGATGCGCTCGATGGCCTGCTGGATCTTGTCTTCGGTCGCGGAGTCGATCGCGCTGGTGGAGTCGTCGAGCACGAGGATCGCGGGGTCGGTGAGCAGCGCCCGCGCGATGGCCAGGCGCTGCCGCTGCCCGCCCGACAGCGTGACGCCGCGCTCGCCGATGACGGTGTCGTAGCCGTCGTCGAGCTCGGCGATGAACTCGGCGGCCTGCGCGTCCTCCGCCGCCCTGACCACGGCCTCGCGGTCGGCCCGCTGGCCCATGCTGAAGCCGATGTTCTCGGCCACCGAGCGGGAGAACAGCACGATGTCCTGCTCGATCGTGGAGATCTGGGAGCGCAGCGAGTCGAGGTCCCACTCGCGTACGTCGACGCCGTCGACCAGGATGCGGCCCGAGGTCACGTCGTAGATGCGCGGCACCAGCTTGGTCAGGGTGCTCTTGCCCGACCCGGTCTCGCCGACGACGGCCACCGTCTCGCCCGGCCGCACCGTGAACGACGCCCCGCGCAGCGCCGGCTCGCCGCCCTCGTCGTAGGCGAACGTGACGTCGTCGAAGACGATCTCGCCGCTGATCGGCGCGGCGTGCCCGGCGGCGGGCTGCTCGATCTCGCTGTCGGCGGTGATGATGCCGAGGATGCGGCGCGAGGAGACGATGCCGATCTGGATCAGCGAGAACGTGAAGATCGACATCTGGGTCGGGAAGCCGAGCTGCCCCATCAGGCCCATGAAGGCCACCAGCTCGCCGATGCTGATCGCCCCTGAGGCGTGCAGCGCGAGCGCGTGCCACAGCGCCGCGGCCATCGCGAACGCGAACAGCAGCGTCGGCAGGTAGCGCGCCTGCACCAGCCCGTTGCGCACGAACGAGTCGCGGTAGCGGCGGGCGCCGGCACGGAAGCGCAGCCGCTCCTGCCCCTCCTGCGCCGTCACCTTGATCACTTCGATGCCGCGCACGGCCTGGTTGAGCCCGGCGTTGAGGTCGCCGAACTCCTCCCGCATGCGCGTGGCCACCGGGTTGAGCCTGCGCATGTAGAGCCAGAGCGCGAGCACGAACACGATCGCGTAGACCCCGGGCACGAGCAGCAGGGACGGGTCGATGGCGGCCATGAAGAACAGCGGCACCAGCCCGGTCAGCCCGGAGTCGACGATGAGGTCGAGCCCGGGCGTGACCATGATGGACAGCTGGCGGATGTCATTGGCGGCCCTGGCCATCAGGTCGCCGACCCGCTGGCGGTTGTGGAACGTCTGGCTCTTGCCGAGCAGGCTCACGTAGAGCTCGTCGCGGGCGTCGCGCTCCAGCCGTTTGGCCAGCACCTCGCTCGACAGCCGCGCCACCATGTCGAGCGCCCCGCGCCCCACCACCACCGCGAGCAGCGTCAGCGAGATGGCACCGAGCAGGCCCATCGCCTGGCCGCGCTCGCCCAGCACGGCGTCGAAGGCCTCGCCGGTGAGCTGCGGCACCATGGCGTTGAGCACCGTCATCACCAGCGAGCCGCCGAGGAAGCCGAGCAGGTGGAGCGGATGGCGGCGCAGATGGGACCAGAGCCAGCGCACCGGACCACGCGGGTTGTACCGGGGGCCGGAGACGGAGAACTCCGAGCTGGTGGTAGTCACGGGCGTGGCCTCCCGGCCGGAGGTGGGTGGTGTCGGACCTGCTTTCTACCACCGGGGTCCGACAGTTTCCCAAGGATTTTCCGGCGGGCCCGCCCCTACACGATCGGGGTGCGCAGCGTGCCGAGCCGGTCGATCTCGACCTCCACCACGTCGCCGGGGCCGAGCAGCCACGGCGGCGTCCTGACGTACCCGACCCCCTCGGGCGTGCCGGTGGCGATCACGTCGCCGGGGTTGAGGGTGAGCGTACGGCTGATCAGGGAGAGCACCTCGCCGACCGGGAAGATCATGTCGCGGGTGTCGCCGTCCTGCACGATCGTCCCGTTGACCCGGGTACGCACCCGCAGCCCGTCCCGCAGGTCGCCCACCTCGTCGGCGGTGACGATCGGCCCCATGGGCCCGCTGCGGTCGGCGTTCTTGCCCAGCGTCCACTGGGAGGTGAGCTTCTGGGCGCGGCGCGCGGTCAGGTCGTTGAACGTGGAGTAGCCCAGCACCGCCGCGAGCGCGGTGCCGGGGTCGGCGTCGCGGACCGGCTCCGCGACGTACGCGGCCACCTCGCCCTCCCAGTCGAGCCCCGCCTCCCCGGACGGCACGGGAACCGGCACGTCGCCCACGCTCAGCGAGGCCGTCCACCGGCCGAACAGCGTCGGATGCTCCAGCACCTCGAAGGAGCCCTCGGCGGCGTGCGCCCGGTAGTTGAGCCCGACGCAGATCACCCGCGCCGACGCCGGCACCGGCGGCACGAACCGTACGGAAGCAGCGGGAACAGGGGAGCCTTCCCTGGCGAGGCAGCCGCGCGCGTCCGCCCAGAACTCCCCCACCTCGGCCAGCACCATGACCTCGTCGCCGGACAGGCGCGCGACGCGCACCGCGTCGTCGCCCGGCAGCAGCACTCCCGCGAGCTTCACCGGCCGTCCTTCCAGTCGAGCGGCACCATCCTGAGGTCGAACTCGATCTCCTCGTACGGGCCGTCCATCTCCCACCCGTCCGTACGCGGCCGCGGCTCGACGACGAGCTCCTGCTTGACCGCGTACGCCGCGTCGGACTCCAGGTACGGGTCGCCGGCCAGGAACACGTGCGTGGTCAGCGGGCGGTGGCCGCCGGCCGTGACGCGGTAGTGCAGGTGGGCAGGGCGCATCGGGTGGCGTCCGACGGCGCGCAGCAGCCTGCCGCCGGCGCCGTCGGTGGGCACCGGGTAGCTGCTCGGCCGGATGGTGCGGAACGCGTAGCGGCCCTCGGCGTCCGTGGTGAACAGGCCGCGCAGGTTGCCGGTGTCCTGGGCGTCGTCCTGCGTGTCGTACAGGCCCATGTCGCTGGCCTGCCACACGTCCACCCGCGCGCCCGCGAGCGGCGTGCCGTCGCAGTCGAGCACCCGCCCGTGCACCACTGTCGCCACCCCGCGCTCGCGCTCGGGGCCCGTGCTGATCCAGGCGCCGGGCTCGCGCTCGGGCGCCGGCGAGTGGAACGGCCCCTCGACCGACGACGGCGTCATGCCCTCGGGGCCCTCGTTGTTGACCTCGTCGACCGCGCTGGTCAGGCCGAGCATGTCGGACAGCAGGATGAACTCGTTCCTGTCGGGCGTGCACATCTTGCCGGTCTCGATGAGGAAGCCGATCCCCGCCAGCCATTCCTCGTCCGTCGGGCGCACCTCCTCCACGAAGGCGTGCAGGTGCTTGACGAGCCCGGAGACGAGCTCGTTCACGCGTGGGTCGGGCCCGTCGATCTGGCTCAATACCTGTCGTAGCAGCGGGGTCACGGCGTTTCTCCTCTGTCCAGTCCAGGCGGGAGCGTATCCCGAAATGACCACTGATAAATAGAATGGTTCGGGTGTTTACCGGAGTACCCCCCACCCGTGCCGAAGCCCTCGCCGCCGACATCGAGACGATGATCGGCGAGCGCGGCCTCGGACCGGGCGACCTGATCGGCACCCTCGACGACTTACGCGAGCTGTCCGGCTACGGCCGCGCGACGATCAGCGAGGCGGCCCGGCTGCTCAGCGACCGCGGCACGGCGGAGATCCGCCTCGGGCGCGGCGGCGGGCTGTTCGTGACCGATCCCAACCCGGTGGTCCGGCTGCGCCACACCCTGCTCACGGTGCGCTCGCAGCCGACGACGGTGGCCGACGCGATCGCCGTACGTGAGGCGCTCGAACCCCTGATCGCCGCGGACGCCGCCCGCCACCGTACGAAACGGGACGTCGCGGACCTGCGCCGGCTACTCACCGCGCTCGGCCGGGCGACGTCGAGCACCGACGCCTTCATGCGCGCCAACTGGGCCCTGCACGAACGCATCGCCGAGATCACCCCGAACCACCTGGCCAGGGCGGTCTACCTGGCGATGACCCGATACGTCCGCGAGCAGTCCGAGCACGCCGCCCCCGCCGCCCGCCCCGCCGGCTACCTGGAGCACCGCCTGGCCGTCCACACGGAACTGGTCGAGGCCGTCATCGACGCCGACCCCGCCCGCACCCAGACCGCCGTCACCCGCCACCACTCCCCCGGCGATCCCGGCACCACGTCGTGAGCCGGTCAGCCCTCCGGTGTGAGGTCGGCCTCGAAGCGGATCTCGACCTCGTCGTTGAGCTTGAGGGCGCCGAAGAACGCCGAGTACGGCTTGATGCCCCACTGGGACTGCACGATGACGGCGGAGCCGCGGGCGTGGGCGGCGTCGAGCGTGCCCTCCACCACGAGCGGCCGGGTCGCGCCGGCCAGCTCCAGGTCGCCCTCGATCCGGAACGACTCCGGGGTCCCCCCGATCCCGCGCGACCGGAACGTGATGGCCGGATGCCGGCCGACCTGCAGCACCTTCTCCCGCATGGCCTTCTCGATGTCGCGGCGGTCGGAGTCGGACAGCGGCTTGACGCCGCCGGTCCCCTCCCGAACGGCCAGCGACCCGGCCTCGACCTCGACGGTCACCGACGAGCCGGCCGGGTCGGCGGGATCGACCATGGCGACGCCGTGCCAGCGGGTGGCCTCGATGGTGAGATCGTGGCCGGCCTTCGCCCCCAGCCCCGTGCGGGTGGTGAGCACGACGAGCCGCCCCGTGTCGGGCCCCAACGCATAACGACCAGCAGAAATGCTCACACATCCAGCGTAACCGGGCGCTGACCGCAGGCAAGGGGCGGGGACTCACCGGCTTCACAGTCCAGAGGTGAAGCAATCGCACTAGTCTCGAAGTGATCCCGGTCACATGGAGGCGATCGGTGCATGGGCGATCTCGATGGGAACGAGGCTCCTTCGCAGGAGAACGGGAGCCCGCCGCGGGAGGACGGCTCCCCTTCACCGGGTGAGGCTTCGCGGCGGAACGAGGCCTCCTCATGGGAGGACCTCGGCACGGCCGTGAAGGTCGCGCTGGTCGGGGCGCTGGCGAGCGCGGTCGTCGGCCTGCTGCTGGCGCCGTGGACCAGCCTGTTCCGCGGCCTGCCGGTGCAGGCGCAGCTGTGGCTGCCGCTCGGCGTCCTGATGGTCGCCGCATGCCTGATGTCCGGCCCCGTGCTGCGCCGGTTAGGCCCCCGGTACAAGCCCCAGCTGCGGCTCGGCCTGTGGGCGCTCGGCGGGGCGGGGCTGAGTCTGCTGGTCTGGGTCGTCTTTCCGGTGGTCACCGCGGAGGAGCGGTGCCCGGTGCCGGCCGAGTTGCGGCTCGTCACCGCGCCAGAGACCGTGGCGGCGCTCACGGCGCGGGCGCAGCGGTACGTGCGGGAGAACCTCCGCGACGGCTGCCCCCTCGTACGGATGACCGTCGCGCCGGCGCCGCCGCCCGTCCACCTGGAGGACGCCTTCAGCAACGACTGGGAGTGGAACGAGGACCGCCGCGACCAGCCGTACGCCCGCCTCTACGACCTGCAGCCCGACGCCTGGGTCGCCACCACGCGGGCCGAGCCCGACGAGCTCAGGAGGAACGGCCACAAGACGATCGGCCCGCCTGAGCTCCAGGTGGGGCGTGACCAGCTCGTGCTGGCGATGACCGAGCGGCGCCGCGACGAGCTCGGCAGGCACATGGACGACCCCGCCGCCTACTCTCTCAGCCAGGTGTGGGACGTCCTGACCGACAAGATGGACATGTCGGTCGCGCGGCCGTTCCCCGAGACCTCCGTGGCGGCGCTGATCGGCACCGGCGACGTGTTCGAGCGGGCGCTCCGCGTGGCCCCCAACCGCGAGGCGGAGAGCGGGCTGGTCTCCGCCGGGCTCGGCGCCGACACGGTGCCGTCGCTGCTGTGCTCGTTCGGCCGGCTCGCCGACGAGGTGCCACCGCCGACCTCCGGCGGCGCGACCCGCGGGGGGACGGGCGCGATCTCCGACCCCAAGGTCGTGCTGCTGGTGCCGGGGCACAGCGTCGACGACTACAACGCCGGCCGCGTGGCGGGCTGTCCCGGCGAGACCGGTGACGGCATCGACCTCGTCGCCGTACGCCACCAGGAGCTGAGCACGCTCGACTACCGCTACGTCAAGGTGATGTGGCAGGGCCAGCGCTCGGCGGCGCGGGAGGCGATCGTCGACCACTTCGGGGCGTGGCTGAGCCGCAATCCGCTGTTCCCCGGCATCCAGGTGTCGAGCGAGTTCCCGGTCGGCGGGGAGTCGCTCGGTGAGCTGAGGACGCGCCTGCTCGACGAGCTGCGTCCCCGCCTCGACCTGCGGGTGATCGTGGACACCTCGGGCTCGGCGGACCGCCCGGTGCGCGTCCAGGCCGCCGAGGCGCTGCGCGCGCAGAGCCGGATGCTGGGGCCGCGCGACCATCTGCAGGTGTTCGGCCTGCACAGCCTGACGCCGGACGGCGAGGCCCGGGTGACCGAGCTGACCGGGCGCAACCAGCTCGGCGGCAGGACCGAGCTCGACCGGCTCGGCACGGTCGCCACGACGATCGAGCACACCCCGTTCGACCAGTGGGACGCCCCCGTCTCGGCCTCGCTCCGCAAGCTCGGCGACGGCGAGGAGGCGGTGGCCGCGCCGGTGGTGGTGCTGACGGACGGCCGCCTGTTCGACAACGAGGGGCCCGCCGCCGCCGAAGTGCTGGCGGGAGCGCTCCAAGAGGCCGGCGCGGTCTCGGGCCTGTACGTCGTCGTCTTCGGCCAGGACCGGTGCGGGGTGACCGAGCTGCGGGCGGCGAAGCCGTACCGGTGCGCGACAGCCGGCACCAGTGCGGAAGAGGCGATCACCAGGGCCATCATCACGGTGAGAGGGTGGCGATGACAGCGACCGACCACCGGCACACCCTGCTGGCGGCCGGCCTGGGGGCCGCGCTGATGGCGGTGGTCCTGCTGGTCAACTCGTGCCTGGCGGCCGGCGCCGCGGCGCCGGGGCCGCCGGCGCCCTCGATCACCCCGATCACGGTGCCGGCGACGTCCCCGGAGGACTGCGGCGCGCGCGACGACGAGCTGGTCGTGGCGACAGGCGACGACGTCAGCACCGGCAGCGTGCGGCGCGAGGTGATCCACGAGTGGAACGAGCTCGTCATCCCCTCCGACCCCGACTCCAGGCTGCCCGGAGACCCGCGCGCGGAGCTGCTGGAGCTCTCCGGCAGCACCGACGTGCGGCGCGCCCAGATGGCGGCGCTCGCCCAGTCGGGCAGCTGCCAGTACGACGTGCTGGTGCTGGACGTGGCGTGGGTGGCGGAGTTCGCCCGGCACGGCTACATCCGCCCCATCGACCTGGACACCGGCCCGCGGAGGGCCGACCGGTTCCTGCCCGGCCCCCTGCGGGCCGGGCAGATCGACGGCGAGCAGTTCGGCGTGCCGTTCGCGGCGGACGCGCCGCTGGAGTTCCGCCGGCGGGACGGGCAGCCGGGCGGCTACCTGCTGCAGCTGGTCGACAGGGAGATCGGCACGATCAACTACCTGGAGATGATCGAGCTGGGCGGCGGGAGGGTGCTCGACGGCGACGACCGCACCCGCGTGGCCCTGGACGACGACCCCGACGGCACGTGGAACGCGCTGAACTCCACCGGCGCGGAGGCGGTGATGCGGGAGTCGCTGACGATGGACGAGGACCGCAGCATCGTGGCGTTCAAGGAGGGCCGGATCGGCGACCGGCCGGTGTCGGCCATGCGCAACTGGCCTTTCGCGTTCCACCAGCTGGCGGCCGATCCGCGCATGCGCGGGTCCGACCAGCGGCTGCGGTTCGAGGTGCGCGCGCCCGGCACGGACGGCGGCGTGCTGGGCGGCTCGGTGCTGGCGATCTCGGAGCACATCAGGCCGGACAAGGTCGCGCCCGCCATGCGCCTGATCGGGCGGCTCACCGGCGAGGAGGCGCAGGGCCGGCTGTTCGCCTGCGGCGGCTACGGGCCGGTGCTGACCTCGGTGTACGAGCGGTACCGCGCCGGGGGCGGGCCCACGTGCCCGCGTCAGGACGGCTCCGACATCACCAACCCGAGCCTGGCGGAGCTGGCCACGCTGGCACAGGAGATCAGGCGGTCGATCGAGCTGGCCAGGCCGCGGCCGAAGTCGCCGTACTACGCGCAGTTCAGCGAGGCGTTCCGGCGTTGCGCGCGCGGCGTGTGGGAGAGCAGGGTGCAGCGGGAGACCTTCTTCTCGGCGGCCCCCTCGTTGCAGGAGACCCTGAACGGCCGGCTCCCTGCCGGTCCTCCGCTCTGCTAGTCACGCAGAGTGGCGGAAAATGTGCGACGCGTGCGGCGCGCGGGCTATCTTGGGGGCGGATTCGCCGTACGGCCGGCGAGAAGACGAGAGCGCACGGGTCGCCATGGACGAGCACGTCATCACCATCCGCTGGGTCGACGCCCCCGACGAGGTCGCCTTCCACGACTTCGCCCAGGGCACCTACAACACCTTCTCGTGCAGTTGCGGGCTGCCGCTGGACGGCCGGGAGGCCGCCGCCCGGCACGCCGCCGAGCACGGCCAGTGCCCGATGTGCCTCGGGGCCGGCACGATCTCCATCAGCCCGCACGACACGGGCGGCTGTGACGGCTGCGGGGGCTCGGGCAGCACGGAGTCGCGCACGGTGACGGTCGAGGCGCGGGTGACGGAGAGCTTCGTGCGGGAGGTGGCCGAGCTGCTGCCCGACGAGTTCGGGCTCACCGACGTGGTGGCGGTGCTCGAAGGACGGCTGCGCGGCGGCGTCGAGACCGTGCTGTCGGTGGCGGCGGGGCTGATCCGCTATCTGGAGGTGCAGGGGCGGATCGTGTTGTGCACGGCGCCCGACCACCTGCCGGCCGACGGGGTGCGGCAGCACTACGACGACCCCCGGTGGATCCGCATTCGAGCAATGTGACCGTTTTGCGGCAATTGATAGGTTAGTGACGGTTGCGTCGGGAATGATCTCGACGGCCCCCGTTCACCGACCCCGAGAGAGCTCTCCCATGCCCGCTGACGCCCCTCTGGTCCTCGCGTGACGGTCACGGCCTGGGTGGCGGTGGCCGCGTTCCTCGGGGCGTACGCGCTGATCGCCACCGAGAAGGTGCACCGCGTCGCGGCGGCGCTCGGCGGAGCGGGCATCATGCTGCTCATCCACGCCACCGACGCGGGCGCGGCGTTCTTCGACGAGCGCTCCGGCGTCGACTGGAACGTCATCTTCCTGCTGCTCGGCATGATGGTCATCGTCGGGGTGCTGAAACAGACCGGCGTCTTCGAGTACCTGGCCATCTGGGCGGCCAAACGCGCCAAAGGGCGGCCGTTCCGGCTGCTGGCGCTGCTCGTCCTGCTCACCGCGGGCGCTTCGGCGATGCTGGACAACGTCACCACCGTGCTGCTGATCGCGCCCGTGACGTTCCTGGTGTGCGAACGGCTGGCGCTGCCGGTGGCGCCGTTCCTCATCGCCGAGGCCATGGCCTCCAACATCGGCGGCGCCGCCACCCTGGTCGGCGACCCGCCGAACATCATCATCGCCAGCCGCGGCGGCCTGACCTTCAACGACTTCCTCGTCCACATGGCCCCGCTGATCGTGGTGCTGGTGGCGGTGTTCCTGGGGCTGTGCCGGTGGCTGTTCAGGAAGTCGTTCCACTACGACGCCGAGCGGGCGGCGGCGGTGATGGCGCTGAACGAGCGCGAGGCCATCGGCGACCGGCGGCTGCTGGTGCAGTCGCTGGTCGTGCTGGCGCTGGTCATGGCGGCGTTCGTGCTGCATCCGGTGCTGCACTACGAGCCCTCGGTGGTCGCGCTGCTGGGCGCCGGCGTGCTGGTCGCGGCCACGAAGGTGACGACCGAGGACGCGCTCCGCGAGGTCGAGTGGCCGACGCTGGTGTTCTTCGCCGGACTGTTCGTCATGGTGGGCGCGCTGGTCGAGACCGGCGTCATCGGCCAGATCTCGCAGGCGGCGGCCGAGGCCACCCACGGGCAGCTGGGCCTGACCACGATGCTGCTGCTGTGGGCCTCGACCGGCCTGTCGGCCGTGGTGGACAACATCCCGTACGTCGCCACGATGAGCCCGATCGTCGCCGACCTCGTCCAGGCCAACGGCGGGAACGGGCCGGCGCAGGTGTTGTGGTGGGCCCTGGCGATCGGGGCGGACCTCGGCGGCAACGCCACGGCGGTGGGGGCGGCGGCCAACGTCGTCATCATCGGCATCGCCGCCCGCAACGGCACCCCGATCACGTTCTGGCAGTTCACCCGGTACGGGGTGGTCGTCACGCTGGTGACCGTGGCGCTGTCGGTGCCGTATCTGTGGCTGCGTTATCTCATCTGACAGGTCATCTGACGGGTCATCTGAGGGGCAGCACGTCCACGCCGCGGTCGGCCTCGCCGCGGGAGCCGAAGAGGCGGCGCTCCGACTCGTCGATGCGCACGTCGTTGATGCTCGCCTCCCTGCGGTGCATCAGGCCCTCCTCGTCGAACTCCCACAGCTCGTTGCCGTAGCTGCGCCACCACTGGCCGGAGGCGTCATGGCACTCGTACTGGAAGCGGACCGCGATGCGGTCGCCGGACCAGGCCCACAGCTGCTTGCGCAGGGCGTAGTCGAGCTCCTTGTCCCATTTGCGGCGCAGGAAGGCGCGGATCTCGTCGCGGCCGGTGACGAACTCGTGGCGGTTGCGCCAGACGGAGTCCACCGAGTACGCCTGCGCGACGAGATCGGGGTCGCACGTGTTCCAGGCGTCCTCGGCCGCCTGGACCTTGATGAGGGCGGTCTCCTCGGTGAACGGCGGGACGGGCGGGCGGGACATGGTCGCCTCCTCGGCGGTCGGAGAACGGGCGTTCTCCCCCTATCCTAGAGAACCACCGTTCTCCATCCGCGCGAGGAGTCATGGAACACGCCGAACGCCTTCTGGCCGCGGCCTCCGAGCTGTTCTACCGGCGCGGGGTCCGCGCGGTCGGCATGGACGACGTCAGGGCCGCCTCGGGCGTGTCGCTCAAACGCCTCTACCAGTGTTTCCCGTCGAAGGAGGCGCTGGTCGTGGCGTACCTGGAGCGGCGCGACGAGCGCTGGTTGTCGGCGCTGACGGGCTACGTGGCCGAGCACGAGGGCTCGGTGGAGGCGGTGTTCGCCTGGCTGGAGCGATGGTTCGCCGAGGACGACTTCCGCGGCTGCGGCTTCGTCAACGCCCACAGCGAGCTCGGTGCGACCTCCGAGACCGTCCGCGACGTCGTGCGCCGGCACAAGCAGCGGCTGCGCGACCACCTGCGCGGGCTCGCGGAGGCGGCGGGCGCGCGCGATCCCGGCGTGCTGGCCGAGCAGCTGCTCGCCCTGGTCGACGGGGCCACGGTGACCGCGATGGTCGACCCCGGACGCGCGACGGCGGCGGCGCGGGCGGCCGGGCAGGCCGCCCGCGCGCTCGTCACAGCAGCTTGTCGAGGGTGATGGGCAGGTCGAGCACGCGCCGGCCGGTGGCGTGCCGCACGGCGTTGGCCACCGCGGCGGCCGCCCCCGTGATGCCCACCTCGCCCACCCCGAGCAGCCCGAGCGGCATGGTCGGGTCGGGGTCGTCGAGATAGTGCACGTCGATGCGGGGGATGTCGGCGTGCACGGGCACGTGGTACTCGGCCAGGCTCGGGTTCACCACCCGGCCCGTACGGGGGTCGACCAGCGCCTGCTCCGACAGCGCCATGCCGATGCCCATGACGATGCCGCCGCGCAGCTGACCGGCCGCCGTCTTGGCGTTGACCACCCGGCCCACGTCGAAGACGCCGAGCCAGCGCGACACGCGTACCTCGCCGGTGTCGGGATCGACGCGCACCTCGCAGAACTGCGCCCCCGACGCCGCCCGCACCCACCGCCTGCCGTCGCGGGCGGTCCTGGCGAGGAACCCCGTCCAGCCGCCCTTGACCGCCGCCTCCACATGGTCGCGCCCGGCGGCTGCCAGGATCTCCGCGTACGTCCGCCCGCTCCCGCCGTGGAACAGGCCGCCGTCGCGGGCCTCCACCTCCTCCGGCCGCCGGCCGCGCAACGGAGGCCCGGCCAGCGCCAGCACCTGCCGCTTCAGCTTGTCGCAGGCGGCCAGCACGCTCCCGGCCGCGCTCACGGTCTGCCCCGACCCTGCCGCCATGGGGCCGTTCGGCAGATCGGAGTCGCCGAGTTCGACGCGTACGGACTCCAGCGGCACGCCCAGCTCGTCGGCGGCGATCTGGGCCTGCACGGTCGCCGCGCCCACCCCGATCTCGTGCAGGCCGCAGCGGACCACGACCGTGCCGTCGGCGCCCAGCCGCACGGTCACGCTCGCCGGCATGCGCAGCGTCGGATGGTAGGCCGTGGCCACCCCCATGCCGACCAGCCACCGGCCGTCCCGCATCCTGCCGGGCCGCGGGTCGCGCTCGCGCCAGCCGAACCGCTCGGCTCCCAGCGCGTACGCCTCCCGCAACATCCGGTGGGAGAACGCCTTGCCGGTGAGCGGGTCGCGATCGGGCTCGTTGCGCATGCGCAGCTCGATCGGGTCCATGCCGAGCTCCCAGGCCAGCTCGTCCACGGCCGACTCCAGGGCGAAGGTGCCGATCGACTCGCCCGGGGCGCGCATCGCGGTGGGGGGCAGCAGGTCGAGGCGGACGAGGCTCTGGCGCAGGTGGATGTTCTGGGCCGCGTACAGATGGTGGGAGGCGGAGGTGATCTGCTCGGGCATGCCGCCCGAGCGGGCCACGCTGGTGTGGATCAGCGCCGTGAGCCGTCCGTCGCGGCCGGCGCCGAGCGCCACCCGCTGCGTGCTCGGCGTGCGCCCGCCGACCGTGTGGTAGACGGCCTCGCGGGTGAGCGCCAGCCGCACCGGGCGGCCGGTCGCCCTGGCGGCCAGCACCGCCAGCAGCGTGCCCGCCCAGACCATGCCCTTGCCGCCGAACCCGCCGCCGATGTACGGCGCGATCACCCGGACGTTGCGCTCCGGCACGCCGAACCGCATGGCCAGGTGTTTGCGCAGGAACGCGATGGACTGTGTGGCGTCGTGCACGGTGAGCCGGTCGCCCTGCCAGACGGCGGTGGTGGCGTGCGGCTCGATCGCGTTGTGGTTGTGCGGCGGCGTGGTGAAGCGCAGGTCGACCTTGACGGGCGCGTCGGCCAGCGCGGCGTGGGCGTCGCCCTTGTCCGCCGCGCTCCGCATGATCGCGTTGCCCTTCTGCGGGACGGCGTCCGGTTCCGCGGCGGCGAAGTCGCACGCCGCGGGCGACTCCTCGTACGTCACCCGCACCAGCGAGGCCGCGTGCCGCGCGGCCTCCGGCGTCTCGGCCACCACCACGGCGATCGGCTGGCCGTTCCAGTGGACCTCGTCGGTGGCCAGGTAGTTCACCGTCGTGCCCTTGATGAACGAGCCCAGGTTGAGTCTCGACAGAGGGCGCATCGCGGGCGCGTTCTCGTGGGTGAGCACGTCGATCACGCTTCGCACGGCGCGGGCCGCCTCGGTGTCGACGGCGGTGACGCGGCCCCGCGCGATCGTGGCGTGCACGAGGGCCGCGTGCGCCAGGTCCGGGTACGGGAACTCGGCCGCGAACTTGGCCTCGCCGGTGGTCTTGGCCGGGCCGTCGGAGCGGTCGACCGGGCGCCCGACGTGCCGGACGGCCTCCGCCTGCCCGGCCTCGGCGAGTTTCGTGCTCATCCCGCGTCCCCTTCCGTGCTCAGCTCTCTCAGCGTGGCGACGATCGTGGCCTCGGCGAGCCGGCTCTTGAACGCGTTGCCCGGCCGGACGTTCGCCGTCGCCAGCTCGGCCTCCGCCGCCCGGCGGAACGCCTCTTCGCCGGCCGGGCCGCCGAGCAGCGCCTCCTCGGCCGCGCGGGCCCGCCACGGCTTGGCCGCGACCCCGCCGAGCGCCAGCCGCACGCCCGTCACCGCGCCGTCGCGCACCTCCAGGGCCGCCGCCACGGAGACCAGCGCGAACGCGTACGACGCCCGGTCGCGGACCTTGCGGTAGCGGGAGCGGGCCGCGACCGGGACGGCGGGCAGCTCCACCGCCGTGACCAGCTCGTCGGGGGCGAGGGCGGTCTCGACCTGCGGGGTGTCGCCGGGCAGCCGGTGGAACTCCTCGATCGGGATCCGCCGCGTGCCGCGCACGCTGCGCGCCTCGACGACGGCGTCGAGCGCGGCCAGCGCCACGCACATGTCGGACGGGTGCGCGGCGATGCAGCTCTCGCTCACGCCCAGGATCGCGTGCCCCCGGTTGAACCCGCCGAGTGCGTCGCACCCGGCGCCCGGCTCGCGCTTGTTGCAGGCCGAGGCGGTGTCGTAGAAGTACGGGCAGCGGGTGCGCTGCAGCAGGTTGCCGCCCACGGTCGCCATGTTGCGCAGCTGGGGCGAGGCTCCGGCGAGCAGCGCCTGCGACACCATCGGGTAGTGGTCGCGGACGCGCGGATCGGCGGCCAGGGCGCTGTTGCGGACGAGCGCGCCGATCCGCAGCCCGCCGTCCGGCAGGTCGTCCACCGTGTCGAGGGGCAGGCCGGTGACGTCGACCACGGTGTCGGGCCGCTCGATGCCCTCGCGCATCAGGTCGACCAGGTTGGTGCCGCCGCCGAGGAACTTCGCGCCCGGCTCGGTGGCGACAGCGTGCACGGCCGCCTCGACGTCGGCGGGCCTGACGTACGCGAAGGGTCTCATCTCACTTCCATGATCGCGTCGAGGATGCCGTTGTAGGCGCCGCAGCGGCACAGGTTGCCGCTCATCCGCTCCCTGATCTCGTCCTCGGTGAGCCCGGTCGCGCCGACCGCGGACGGCATGCCGGCGGCGTGCTCGGCCAGCATGCCGATCGCCGAGCAGATCTGGCCGGGGGTGCAGTAGCCGCACTGGAAGCCGTCGTGGCGGATGAACGCCTCCTGCAGCGGGTGGTCCACGCCCTCGATGGTGGTGATCTCGCTGCCGTCGTACTGGACGGCCAGGGCCAGGCACGCGTTGATCCGCACGCCGTCGGCGAGGACCGTGCACGCGCCGCAGGCGCCCTGGTCGCAGCCCTTCTTGGTGCCGGTCAGCCCGAGGCGCTCGCGCAACGTGTCGAGCAGGCTGGCCCACGGCTCCACGTCGAGCGACTCGTCGGCGCCGTTCACCTTCATCCGTATCTCGGTCACTCGCCGTCCTCCCAGAAGCCGATGTCATGCCGGACGCTAACAGAACGCTGTTTCCTTAACAAGGCAACGGTGTTCTCTTAAATGGGCCCACGTATGCTGTGGAGCGTTATGACCAGGTCGGACTTTCTCCGAGCCCGGCGGCCCGAGCACAAGCAGCAGCGGCGCGAGGCGATCCTCGCCGCCGCGCGCGAGCTCGCCCGCGGCTCTGGCGTACGCAACGTCAGCCTGGGGGCGGTCGCCTCGGCCGTCGGCCTGGCGAAGTCCAACGTCGTCCGCTACTTCGGCACCCGCGAGGAGATCTACCTGGAGCTGGCCGCCGACGAGTGGCGCGAGTGGGCCGCCGAGGCCGGCGCACGGGTGGCCGCGGCGGGCGGCACGGCGCAGGCGATGTCCGCGCTCGCCGAGACGCTGGTGGAGCGGCCGCTCTTCTGCGACCTGCTCTCCCACACCGCGACGACCCTGGAACACAACGTGTCCGTCCCGGCCGCCCGCGCCTTCAAGCACACGGTGCTGAGCACCGTCGCCGAGCTGGGCGCGCGGATCGCCCGGGGGACCGGCCTGACCGAACGCGAGGGTCAGGAGCTGGCGGCCGTGGCCACCGGGATGGCCGGCATGCTCTACCCCGCCGCCAACCCCTCCCCCGCCCTCGCCCAGGTCTACGCCGAGGACCCGGAGCTGGCCGCCAACTGCCCCGAGCTGATGCCCACGCTCGTCCGCGCCCTGTCGGCCTTCGCCGCCGGCCTGCCCGCCCTGCGCGACTGATCACGCGAAGGAACGTGCCAGCTCCGCGAAGGCGGCGGCGACCGGCAGCGGGTCGGCAGGAAGGGCGAGCAGCACCGTACGGACGGCCTGCGGCACGACCGGCAGCACGGCCACGCCGGGGAACCGGGCCGGCAGCGACAGCTCCGGCATGATGCTCACCCCGAGGCCTTCGGCCACCATCGCGAGGATGCTGCCCGTGTCACGTACCCGGTAGTGGCAGCGCAGGCTCGCGCCCGCCTGCCGGGCCAGCTCCGCGATGAACGGCTCGCACCCGCCCGTCGACATGATGAACGGCTGCCGCGCCAGATCCGTCACCGCCACCTCAGGCCCCGCGCCGAGCCCGTGACCGCTGGGCAGCACGGCCAGCAGCCGGTCCCTGGCCAGCGGGAACGTGGTCAGCCCCGGCCCAGTGACGGTCACAGTGGCGACGTCGACGGCGCCGGTCACCAGCCATTCCAGCACCTCGTCGTCCGAGCCCTCGATCACCGTGAGCCGCACGCGCGGATGCGCCTGCCCGTACGCCCGCAGGATGGGCGGCAGCAGGCGGGCGTTGGCGCTCGGGATGACGCCGACGCGCAGACTGCCGGCGTCGTCCCCGCGCGCGGCGGCGGCCTCCTGCTCCAGGGCCTCCAGCTGGGTGAGGATGAGCGACGCCCGGTGGCACACGGCACGCCCGGCCGCCGTCAGGCTCACCCCGGCGCCGCCCCTGACGAGCAGGGTGACGCCCAGCTCGCGTTCCAGGGCGCGCAGCGCGTGGCTGACCGCCGACTGCGTGGTGTCCAGCTCCTCGGCGGCCCGCGTCATGTTCCCCGTACGCGCGACCGCCCGCAGGATCCTGAGCTGGGTGAACGTCACAGCGCCGCTCGCAGCAGGCCGACCACCAGCGGGTGCGGGGCGTCCGGAGTCGAGCGGGTCTGCGGGACGTACAGCGTGGCCAGGTAGAACGGGTGGTCGGGCAGCTCCAGGACGCGGGCCTCGCGGTCGTCGTCCTCGCCGGTGACGGGGAAGCCGCCGTCGTGGAGTGTGCGCTGGTGGGCCGGGTCGATGCCGAAATCGCAGTAGTACCGCTCCTCGGTGCGCGTGCTGCCGTAGAGGGTGGCCGCCCGGGAGCCGGGGGCGAGGGTGACGGGCATCGTCTTGCCGGCGAGTGAGCAGGTCAGCTCGGAGACGAACAGGCAGGAGGCGTACGGGTCGTACTCCGCGTGCTGGGCGTCCTGCAAACCGAGGACGTTGCGGGCGTACTCGATCACCATGTGCTGGCAGCCGCCGCACGTGCCGAGCGTCGGGACGCCGTGCTCGCGGCCGTGCCGCAGCGCCGCCAGCGCGCCGGTCAGGCTCGTGTACGGGCTCCCCGGCGCGCACCACAGCACGTCGGCGGCCCGCACGCCGGACAGGTCGGTGTCGAGCGGCGCGGTCGGGAGCCAGCGGATCTCCACCTCGACGCCGAGCGCGGCCGCGGCGTGGCGCAGCGCCTCGTCGGTGGCCACGTGCGGGCGGAACGTCTCGTCGCGGTCACCGACGACCGCGACCTTCAGCGAACGGTGCATGCGATCCACTATGGGAGCGGCACCCTCATGACACCAATACATGATCGCGCGCGTGGCATGAGCGAATGCTCATGGCCCGACGGAGACGGGCAGGGGCAGCATGACCTCGACGCGGGTGCCCGCGCCCGGCTTCCCCGTCACCACGCAGATGCCGCCCAGCTCGGCCGCCCGTTCGCGCATCGAGCCCAGGCCGACGCCGGCGTGGGGCGCGGCGGGCAGGCCCCGGCCGTCGTCCTCGACCAGCACGCGCAGCACCTCCGGCTCCCGCTGCAGCATGATCCGGGCGTGCGTGGCGTGAGCGTGCCTGCGGACGTTCGTCAGCGCCTCCTGGACGATCCGGTAGACCGCCACCTCGACGGCCGCGGGCAGGTCCGACAGATCGCCCTCGACGTCCACGACGTCGGCGGGGCCGGCCAGGTCGCGGATCGCGCGGGCCAGGCCGAGGTCGTCGAGGGCAGGCGGGCGCAGGCCGTGGACCAGCTCGCGGATGTCCTGGGTGACCGCGCTCATGCCGGCGTGCAGGTCGCCGAGCAGCTCGTCGGCGGCCTCCGGCGACTTCTTGAGCGTCATGCGGGCCATGGTGATGGTCATCGCCAGGGACGACAGCGTCTGGCCGAGGCCGTCGTGCAGGTCCCGGCGCAGCCGGCGGCGCTCCTCCTCGCGGGCCGTGAGGATGCGCTCCCGCGAACGTTGCAGGTCGGCGGCCATCCGCACGGCGTGGGCCACGTCCGCCGCGTACGGCGTGAGCGTGGCCAGCACACGCTCGTTGTGCGCGGCCGGGAAGCGGCGCGGGCCGGGCGGGCCGACGAGCAGGCGGCCGACGCGGGTGCCGTGCCACACCAGCGGCACCTCGCGGGGACGGCCGCCGGTCCGGCCGCTCTCGACGTAGCGCGGCTCGCCGTCGGCCACCTCGACGGCCACGCCCTCGACCGCCAGACCGTCGCGCAGCACGCTCACCACCGAGGTCAGCGCCCTGGCCGGGTCGCCGCGGCGGACGGCCTGGGTCAGGCGCTCGGCGAGCACGCCGGGGTCGCCGACGGGGCCGTACAGCAGCCGGTCCACGGCCCGCTGCAGCGCCCGGCGCAGCGGCTGGAAGAACGCGCCCGCGAACAACGCCGCGGCGACCCCCGCCACCTGGTCGTAGCCGGAGACCAGCAGGCTCGACAGCGTGCCGGCGCCGAAGTAGACGGCGCTGACCACGACCACCACGCCGGTCGCCACGAAGGCGCGGCTGACCACCGTGTCGATCCCGTACAGGCGGTACCGCATCACCGCGAACGCCACCGCGAACGGGATCACGGCCGCCCACGCGACGGCCGGCCATCGGAAGTCGTCCGAGACCCCGCTCGCGACCAGGAAGACGATGTAGCCCGAGAACGCGAACAGCGGCCAGCCGATCTGCCGCCGCACCACCGGGTCGGCCCGCCGCATCCGCACCGCCATCGACAGCGCGGCCAGCGCCATCGCGGTGTAGATGCCGGCCCACCCCACGGTCGCGATCACGTCGGAGTACGGGTCGAGCGCCGGGACACTCAGCGGGTTGGGGATGACCTGCGGGTAGGGGTAGCCCTCGGCGGGCGGGGGCGAGCGGAAGACGTTACCGACCGTCGCCGCGGTGATCGCGACGCAGCCCAGGAGCAGCGCCGGCCACCAGCGCGGCGACGCGAGACGGCCGTCCGGGGAGTACAGCGGCAGCAGCATCGTGAGGGTCAGGCCGCACACCGCCCATCCGACGTGGGTCGGCAGCCGCAACCAGCCCGCGACGGCGAACTCGCCGTCGGCGGCGGCCCGGAACATCAGCGCGTTGGACAGGTCGCTGACGGCGGCGCCGAAGCCGCCCGCGCACATCAGCCAGGCCATGTTGAGCCGGGGCCGGTGGTAGAGGAGGAACGCGCCGACGGCGGGGAAGGTCACGGTGACGGCCGACTGCGGGGAGACGGTCCTGGCGGGCGTCCACTCCGGCGGCAGGCCGGCCCAGAGGAGGACCGCGGCGACCCCGAGCACCGGCGAGGCCGCCGCCATGGCGGCGGCGACGACGAGCGCCGCCGTCACCCGGGGACGCCTCCGCTCGGCCGAGACCGCCGAGCCGTCCCCACCAGCCCTCCCGTCGGAGGTCACTGAGTCAGGCCGCGCGGCAGGGCGCGCTGAGCCGGGTTCCCCGCTCGTGGTGTCGCGTTCCACCGGGGTCTCGGCCATGTGCGCTTGCCCGCCTCTCCGGTCCCGGCTCCCGCCTCCCACCGGACAGGATTATGACGCCTTGTCGGCATCGATCCCCTCGGCGTTTCCACCCCGTTACCGCGGATTCTCAGTCGTCGTGGGCGATGAGCATGAGCTGCCGCCACAAGAGCACCACGGACACCGCGGAGCCGGCGAAGGCGAACCAGAAGGGCGCCGCGACACCCAGGCGGCTGGCCAGGACACCGCCGATCAACGAACCGACCACCAGACCGGCGTAGACGCAGACGGTGTTGACGCTGCCCACCCGGCCCTGCAGCTCGTGCGGGACCGCGCGCTGGCGGACGGTGACCGAGGTCGTGCCCCAGATGAACGCGTGCGCGCCGAAGACCAGGAAGATGCCCCCGGCGACCCACGGCGAATGGGTCAGTGCCAGGCCCAGGTGCGTGAACGTCTCCACGATGAGTCCGATCCGCATCAGCGCGCCGAGGCTCACCCTGCGGGTGATGGCTCCGTACAGGCCGGTGCCGATCAAGCCGCCGATCCCGCCGATGGTGGTCATCAGACCGAAGCCCAGGGCGCCGAGGCCGAGTTGCTCCTGCGTGTAGAGGACGAGAACCGACCAGGCCGCGCCGAACGTGAAGTTGAAGATCAGGATGGTGAGCGCCAGCGTGCGGACCGCCGCGTGCCGGCGGGTCCAGCGCAACCCGGCGATCAGTTCCCGCCCGGCGTCAGGGGTGAGATCGTCGGCCTGTCGGCCGCGCGGCGGCAGCGTGATCCTGGAGACCAGGACGATCCCCGCCACCACCAGGAGCAGCTGGCCCGCGAACGGCCAGGTCAAGCCCAGGCCGAACAGCGCCGCGCCGATGGGCGGCCCGGCGAGCTGGTTGAGCGTGATGAACCCCGTGCCCAAGCGGGCGTTGGCGACGACGAGATCGTCCTTGCTGACCATCATGGGGGTCAGCGTGGCCGTCGCGTTGTCGGCGAACACCTCGGCGATGGACCGGAGTGTGAGCGCCACCAGCGCCGTCGCCACGGTCACGGTGCCGGTCACCATGAGCGCGACGAGCGCCGCCAGCACCACGGCCCGCACGGCGTTCGCGACGAGCACGATGCTGCGCCGGTTGTACCGATCCGACAGCACGCCCGCGTACAGGCTGAACACCAGCGGCGGAGCCCAGCTCACCAGGGCCGACAGCGCGATCATCAGCGGGTCGCGAGTCAACGTCGCGATCAGCAGTGGACCCGCCGCGGCCGCGACCCCGTCACCGAGATTCGTCAGCCAGCTCGAGGCCAGCAACCACCGGAATCCTGCCCCCAGCCGGGCAGGCAGGACTCGCTCCACCACTGTGATCACAAGCGCACAACCATACGTTCTGCGAACAAGCGCGGCAATGCGTTTTCGCGTTTGCCGAGAAGGGTCACGCGACAGGATGGAACGAGCTCCCTGTCCTGGCGCCCGCGCGTGGGGGCCAGGACAGGGAGAGGGGTCAGCGGACGGTCACCGTCGCCTTGGCGGGGACGGTCGTCCCCGCCACCTGGCCGGTCACGGTGAACACGCCCGGCTGGGCGTACCGCTCAGGGGCCACGGGCTCCCAGGTGACGGCGACCGAGCTGTCCCTGGAACCGTCGTTGTACGTCGCGACCACGGTCCCCGGCAGCGCCGGTGCGACCCCGGCCCGGGTCGTGACGGCCTCCTCCGCGATCGAGGTGATCGTCACCGCCGACGTGGCGCGGACGTACACCGTGGCCTGGGCGGGCCCGCGCACGCCCTCGGCCAGGCCGCTGACGGTGAAGCTGGTGCCCGCCGTGTCGACCTGGCCGGGCGTCACCTGCTGCCAGGTGACGGCGGCCCGGCCGCGGGCGCCGTCGGCGTACTGCGTCTCGACGGTGTCCGGCAGCTCGGGCAGCGTGTCCACGAGCGTGGGCACGTGCACCGGGCGCACGGAGTCGGGCGGGACCGCGTACGCCTTGACCTCCAGCAGCCCGACCGACGCGCCGCCGGACTCCAGCTGGACCCGCAGCCGCGACGTGGTCACCGTGTCGAACGAGACCGCGTTGTACGCGTCCACCGCCCTGGGGTAGGACTCGACGCCGGTGACGTCCTCGAAGGAGTCGCCGTCCCAGTGCTGGATCTGCCACGAGGCGGGCACGCGCACCCCGCCGCCGTCGTCGAAGAAGTACACCTCGGCCTTGTCCACGCGGACGGGCTCGTCCCAGGCGAGCTGCACCCACTGCGTGCCCTGCTGCGGCCAGGTGCCCCAGCGCGGGTTGGCGCCGTCGTTGGAGCGCGGCGGGTCGATGCCGTCGTTGACCGCGGTGACCTGCTCCCACGGCGAGGTGTAGGAGGCGGTGGGCGTGGCGTACGGGGCCACGTTCGCCTGCTCGCCCTGGGCTCCGGCGGTGACGGTCACCCTGGCGGTCGTCCGCTTCGCGCCGTCGCTCGCGGTCAGCTCCAGCTCGTACGTCCCCGGCTCGGAGAAGGCGGCCACCGTGGTCGTGCCGGCCGGCTCGGTGAAGAACACCTCGCCGGGCCCCTCGGCCTTCGACCACTGCGTGGTGAGCGTGCCCTCCGGCAGGCCGTCGTCCTTGACCACGGCCTCGATCCTGGCCTGCCCCGGCCGGTTGAAGGCCGGGTCCGGCACGGCCAGCACGTACGGCGCCCGGTTGGCCGCCGAACCCGGCTTGCCGCCGGCCTCGTACGCCTGGACCTCCTTCAGCCCGGTCGCGTGGCCGGGCCGGTGGGTGACGAGCACCCGGAGCCTGTCGGCGGTGACGGCGGGGAAGCGGACCTCGTTGAGGTTCGCCCTCGGGTAGGCCGGGCTCCTGACCTGGCCGGGGACGTCCTTCCAGGTGTCGCCGTCGCGGTACCGCACCGAGTAGAACGCCGGCTCGCTGTAGCCGCCGGGCCGGCGGTCGTTGACGAAGTACAGGTTGACCTGGTCCACCCTCTTCGCCGTGCCGAGGTCCATCTCCAGCCAGTCCCGCGGCTCGCCGGAGCCCTGGCTCCCCCAGTACGGCTCGTTGATGGTGAACCCGTCGACCGCGCCGGCCGGGTCGCCGTGGGAGGCGGTGGCGGACTCGACGAGGTTCGGGCGGGTGGAGGTCAGGTCCACGCCGGCCTTCTGGAACAGGTCCTCGACCCGCTCGCCGCGCAGCCTGACCTCGGCGGGCGTCTTGAGCGAGGGCGCCTTCTCGGCGTGCACGACCTGGCCGCCCTCGACGCGGCCGGTGGCCGGGTCCCAGACGGCGTGCGCCAGGCCCGACAGCGTGACCTTGCGCTTGCCGTCGACCAGGATCGAGTAGCCCTCGGGCACGCCCTTGTAGTGGACGGCCCCGTCGCCCGGCTTGTCCCAGACGATGGTCAGGTCGGCGCCCCGGTAGTTGACGCCGTTGACGGTGAAGTGGTCCCAGCCGATGTCGACCGGCCAGAGCTCGACCTTGCCGTCCGAGCGCGGGCGCAGGCCCATGACGTCCTCGATGACCGTCCAGTTGCTGCTGCCCAGGATCGTGTGGTGGATCCAGGAGCGGTAGCCGATGGTCTTGGTGTCCTGGTCCCAGTCGGCCCAGAACTCGTTCGCGTCGGGGTAGCGGGTGTCGCCGCCGACGAACTGCGCCCAGGCGTTCCAGTACAGCAGCTGCTTGTACTGCTCGGCGGTGATGTACGGGTTGGCGTACTGGCGCATCGCCTTGGAGAACAGCGCGAAGTTCCGGGTGGAGTTGATCTGCGAGAAGTTGTTCGAGCCGGGCTGGCCGGCCTCGGCGGCTTCCGCCTTGTCGCGCTGGTTGGCGGTATAAGCCGGAAAGATCGGATATTCCGCAGGATCAGCCCACAAACGGAGCGCCTCCCGATATTTCGGGTCGTCGGTCGGCACGAGCCCCGTCGCGTACGGGATGTAGTTGTTCGACTCCTTCCACGGGATCAGGTTGCCCGTCTGCAGGTCGCGGTGCTTGAACAGCTTCGCCTCGTCGTCCCAGAGCAGGGTGAGGACGCCGTTCTTCACCTTGTCGGCCACGCCGCGCATCTCGGCCGCCTTGGCCTCGTCCCCGATCAGCTCGTACGCCTGCGCCGCCGCCGTCGCGTTGGCGTACACGTACGCGCCTTCGAGCCGCTCGTTCGCCCGGTCGTAGTAGTGGAACGACACCGCGTCGGCGTCGTTGCCGGTCATGGCCTCCCAGTCGTACTCGATCACGCCGTTGTCGTTGGAGTCGTACGCCTCCAGCTGGCCGTAGACGTCCTTCTCGGCGTAGCGGGCGAGGTTGCGCAGGATCGCCGGCTGCCCGCCGTGGATCTGGTAGCTCTCCAGCGCCGCGGCCGAGATGTACTGCGTGTAGCTGTTCGACCAGTTCTCCGGATCGCCCGGATTATCCGTATATTTCGAGTTTCGCGAGACCTCTCCCGCCGACACCCACGGCCCGTACGAGTAGATCGGGTCCCGCAGGTACTTCAGGTCCTGCACGAACATCGGCACGGTCAGCACGATCGCGTTGTTGTAGCCGAGCGCCCCCTCCACCGACGTCGGGAACTGGAAGTCGTTGCCCGGGATGTCGGCGTCCAGGAAGTTGAAGCGCATCAGCCACCAGCGGTAGTAGACGGACTTCTTGATGTTCTCGTCGGGCACGTCGATGTACGGGACGTTCTCCGCCCACCAGGCGTTGTAGTCCTGCAGGTGCCGCCGGAGCGCCTGCTCGGGCGAGCGCCCCTTGTAGCCGTCGTACTCCGCGCGCGAGCGCGCCAGCTCCTCGGTGACGAAGCCCATCTGCACCTTCGTCCGCACGGTCTCACCCGGATCGACGCTCACCTCGCCCTTCAGCGTGCCGTCGGCGGCCTTGAGCCCGTCGCCGCTCAGCCGGGGGAAGATCGTGGTCAGCCGGTTGCGCGCCGTCACGACGCCGGTCAGCTCGCGGTCGCCGCCGGCCGTCTTCGCGTACGGGGAGGTCACCGTGAGGGGCACCGGGCGCGGCTCCGTACCAGTGTTGGTGATCTCCAGGGTGGTCACGGCGACGTTCTCGTGGGTGATGAACTTCTTCACCCCGACCTCCAGCCCGCCGCCGGTGTACCGGCCCGTCCAGTGGCTGGGCATCTGCAGGCGCTTGGAGACGTCCTCGCGCAGCGCCGTCCCGAGCGAGATCTCGTACGCGTCGCGGTCGTCGATGCTCTCCCAGTACGCCACGAAGCCGCCGAACCCGATCACCGAAGGGTCGTGCTCCTTCATGAACAGCGCCCGCCCGCGCGACATCAACCACGGGCCCGCCGGGTCGTTGCCCGGCCTGGCGAGCATGCGGTCGATCCAGTACGACTCGCCGCCCTTCTCCTTGTCGTAGATCTCCTGCATCATCCGCCGCGGGTGGTAGCCCACGGGCTCGTCGGGCACCGGATCGCCGCCGGTGAACACCGGCATCCCGAGGTCGTCCGCGGCGTGGGCGGGCGTCACGGCCATGGAGGCCGATAACGCCAGCACCACGAACCAGGCCAGTCGTCTCCACATGTGCATCTCCTCAGACGGGCAGCCAGATCAGGCGGGCAGCCTGATCAGACGGGCAGCCAGACACGCATGGTCGCGGGGCCCCGATTGCCCCACCGGTGGTACGGCACCAGCCGCAGCGGGACGTCCGTGCCACCCCCGTGCACGGGCGCGGGAACGTACGGCCAGCCGTCGCCGTCCGCGCCGCCGATCGCGGCCGGGACCTCCAGCTCGACCACGCCGTCCACGACGTGCTCGGCGGGCGGCTCGACGCGCGCGGTCAGGTCACCGAGCGGCGGCTCGTCGCCCACCGACTCGGCGCAGTAGACCAGTGGCCCCCGCTCGACGGCCGCGCTCCCCCGCAGCGCGTCGACGCGCCGGTCGGGGAACGTCCACCGGGGCCGCATCGGCAGCTCCAGCCGCAGCTCGTCGCCGGCCCGCCACGGGCCTTCCGCGTAGGCGTAGCCGGGGCGGACCGGCCGCACGTCCTCGCCGCGGGCGAGCGTCGCGTCCGAGGCCCACGCCGGGACGCGCAGGCCGATGCGCCCCGCCCCGTCCGCCAGCACCCGCACCAGCACCGACCCGTCCCACGGGTAGCCGGTCTCCACCCGGACGGCCAGGTCGCCGCCCCGGATCTCCGACGGGGTGTAGTGGTGGATCCTGACCCCGTCCCGCTCCGCCGCGGCCAGGTAGGCGGGCAGCGACGCGAGTGTGCGCGCGATGTTGTTCGGGCAGCACGACACGTCGAACCACGGCGAGCGCAGCCCGCCCTCGGCCGCGTGGTTCACCCCGTCGAGCGGCTCGGCGGGCACCCGCACCTGCAGCGGGTTGGCGTAGAAGAACGACCGACCGTCCAGCGCCACGCCGGTGGCGAGCATGTTGTACAGGGTCCGCTCGGTCAGGTCGGCGTAGCGGACGTCGCCGGTCGCCAGCAGCAGCCGGTGCGCCAGCATGATCGAGGCGATGCTCGCGCAGGTCTCGTTGTAGGCCCGGTCCGGCGGCAGCTCGAAGTCGTCGCCGAACGACTCGTCCTGGTGGCGCGAGCCCATGCCGCCGGTCAGGTGGGTGCGCCGGGCGACCGTACGCTCCCACTGGGACTCGACGGCCTTCAGCAGCTCCTCGTCGCCGGTCTCGACCGCCACGTCCACCACGCCGCAGGCCAGGTAGAGCGCCCGTACGGCGTGCCCGCGCAACACCCGCGCCTCCCGGACGGGCACGTCGTCCTGGAAGTACGCGCGGCCGAAGCGGATCTCGCCGAGCGCGGGCAGGCCGCGGCGCTCGACGAAGCGGCGGGCCATCTCCAGGTAACGCTCGGTGCCGGTGGCCCGGTAGAGCTCCACCAGGGCCATCTCGATCTCGGGGTGCCCGCACGCCTGCGTGCCCTCCATGAAGCGGCGGCAGACGTGGTCGGCCGCCCTGATGGTGACCCGGGTGAGCTCGTCCTCGCCGTACGCGCGCAGCCGGGCCACCCCGGCCTGGAGGAGGTGGCCGTAGCAGTAAAGCTCGTGGCCCCACTCCAGGTCGGTGTAGCGGCTGCCGGACCAGCGGGTGTTGAGGTAGCCGTCGCCCTCCTGGGCCCGCGCCACGGTCGAGGCCAGCTCGGGCAGCCCCGGGTGGCCGGCCCAGGCCATGGCCTCCAGCAGCTTGTAGATCTCGGAGTCGCTGAACTCCCGTCCGCGGCGGGGCCGTTCACCGCGGAAGTTGCCGATCCAGCCTTCGCGTTCCTGCCATTCCCGGCAGTGGGCGATCGTCACGTCGTTGTTGAGCGCCACCCGGTCGCCCCAGAAGCCGGGTGAGAGCCGTACCGCGTCGAGACCGAGAGGGGACAGGACGCCCGATGAGGGCAGGACGGGATCAACCACGCAGAGCTCCTGACATGAATCCGCGCACGTAGTGGCGCTGCAACACGATGAAGAGGATGAGACAGGGAACCGCCATGACCATGACGCCGGCCTGGAGCATGCCGTAGTCGATCGCGCCCATCGTCTGCGACGTCATGCTGAACACCGCCACCGGCAACGTGAACGACGCCCCGTCGTTGAGCAGGATGAGCGGCGCGAAGAAGTCGTTCCACGAGGCGAGGAACGCGAACAGGCCGACGGTGATGAGCGCGGGCCGCACGGCGTGCAGCAGGATCCGGGAGAACGCCCGGAACGTGCCGCACCCGTCCACCAGCGCCGCCTCCTCCAGCTCACGCGGCAGCGCCTCGAACGCGTTGCGCATCATGAACAGCCCGAACGGCAGCTGGAACATCACGAACACCAGCGCCAGCCCGACCAGCGAGTTCTGCAGGCCGAGGTAGCCGAGCAGCACGTAGAGCGGGATGAGGATGGTCGCGTACGGCACCATGAGGATCGCCAGCGTGGCGAGGAAGAGCAGGTTCTTGCCCGGGAAGTCGAACCGGGCGAAGGCGTAGCCGCCGAGCGCCGAGACGACCAGCGTGCCCGCCACCGTCATGGCCGACACGAGCACGCTGTTGCCCGCGTACGTGCCGAGCCCCTCGCCGAAGCGGGCCATCTGCAGGTAGTTGGACGGCTCCTCCAGCGAGGCGTAGCCGCTCCACGCCAGCGGGAACAGGAAGAGCACCGCCAGGGCCGACAGGGTCAGGTAACGGCTCATCGCAGCCTCCGCAACATCAGCGCGTTGATCGCGACCAGGACCACCAGCAGCACCACCGACAGCGCCGCCGCCCCGCCGAGGTCGAACCGGAAGAACGCCTCCCGGTAGATGACCATCACCATCGACACCGTGCTGTTGTCCGGGCCGCCGTTGGTGAAGACGAAGAACTGGTCGAAGGCCAGCAGCGAGCCCGTGACGCTGAGGATGAGCATCAGCGCCAGCGTCGGGCGCAGCAGCGGCAGCGTGATCCTGGTGAGGATCTGCCAGCGGTTGGCGCCGTCGCTGCGCGCGGCCTCGTACACCTCGGTCGGGATCGCCTGCAGGCCGGTCAGCAGGATGAGCATGTTGAAGCCGGCGAAGCGCCACAACACCAGCGTGATCGTGGAGAACAGCGCCATGTTCGGCGTGCTGATCCACCTGACCGGCTCGTCGGTGATGCCCAGCGTCTGGAGGAGGGGATCGATGGGGCCGAAGTCGTTGTTCAGCATCCCGTAGAACAGCAGCCCCGCCGCGGCGAACCCGACCGCCCCCGGCAGGAAGAACGCCGTGCGGAAGAATCCGACGCCCGGTCTGCGCTCCTGCACCAGCAGCGCGAGACCGAGCGCCACCAGCGACAGCAGCACCGTCGTGATCGCGGTGTACTTCAGCGTGAAGAACACCGCGTCCACGAACAGCGTGTTGCCCGCGATGTCGAGATAGTTCTCCGGCGCGTTGAGGACGGCCGGGCCGAGCAGCGGCCAGCGGTTGAGCGACATCCAGCCGACCAGCACCAGGGGTGCGAGGAAGAGCACGCCCACGATGACCGCCGTCGGCGCCGCGTACAGCCAGCCCTGGACCTTTCTGCTGGTCACGGCTCTGCTGGTCACGGTCACTGCTGGAGCGACTCGGTGACGTCGGCGTTGAGCTGCGGCGCCTTCGACGCGTCGCCGAACATCGCCTCGCGCGCCAGGCGCAGCCACGGGCCCTGCGGGTCGTTGAAGGTCTGGCCGAAGCGCAGCGCGTACGGCGTCTGGCCCTTGCCCACCATCTGGTTCATCAGCACCACGCGCGGGTCCTCGGCCGCGTACTTGTTGCCGGCCAGGTCGGTGCGCGCCACCACGTCCTTGTTCTTGGCCATGACCTCGACCTGGGCCTCGTCGGAGACCGTCCAGGACAGGAACTCCCAGGCCGCGTCCGCGTTCTGGGTGGTGGCCGAGACGCCGATGGAGTCGCCGCCCACGAACGTGGACTCGCCGCCGTCGGGGCCGGCGATGGGGGCGACGCCGATCTCCATGTCCTGCGGCATCAGGCCGAGCATGGTGGACGGCATCGGCATGACACCGATCTCGCCCTTCGGGAAGAAGCCGGTCCAGGTCGGGCCCTGCTCCTCCCTGGCCGTGGGGCCGGTGACCTTCTTCTCGTACAGCTCGCGCCAGATCTTGAAGACCTCCAGCATGGCGGGCTGGTCGTTGAGCGAGGTCGTGCCCTCGGGGTTCATGACCTGCCCGCCGGCCGCCCAGACCGAGGGCCAGAACGTGAAGACGTAGCAGCCGCCGCAGTTGCCGCCGAAGAACGTGCCGTGCACCTTGCCGTCGCCGCCGAGCTTCTCCTGGATCGTGGTGGCGTGCTCGGCGAACTCCCTGAGCGTCTTCGGGCCCCGCTCCGGGTCGAGGCCGGCCTGCTCGTACAGGTCCTTGTTCCAGAACCAGAGGGACAGGTCGAGCGTGTGCGGGAGCGTGTACTGCCGGCCGTCGAGCGTGCCGAGCTTCATGTGCGAGGGGGCGAGGCCGTCCTTGAAGGGCAGGGCCGCGATCCTGTCGGTGATGTCCAGGAACAGGCCCTGGGAGGTGTAGTTCGGGACGAAGATGACGTCGGCCGCGAACACGTCGGGGAGCTGCCTGGCGCCGGCCGCGGCGGCGATGCGCGGCTGGTAGTTGTCCGTGGGGATGACGGTGAGCTTGACCTGGTTCTCGTGACTGCTGTTGTAGGCCTCGACCAGGCGCTCGCTCTGCGCCTGGGTGGCCGCGCGGGTCCACATCGTGATCGTCACGGGACCGTCCGCGGGCTGCGCGTCGCCGCCGCTGCCACACGCTGCTGCTGTGAGCGTTAACACACCGAGGAGGGAGATTCCGGCCAGCCTTCGTCTCATGATGCGCTCCTGGACTTAAAGGTTTTCGGAAACGTAAGAGAAACATGAGCGCCTGTCAATGGGTGTTAGGGTTCTCTCCAGTTCACTTCACCGAAAAGGGTTTCGACGTATGGCGGGTAAGCGGGCGACCATCAACGATGTGGCCTCGCTGGCGGGGGTGTCGATCGCCACGGCGTCCAAGGCGCTCAACGGGCGGCAGGACGTCCGCGCCGCGACGCGCGAGCGGGTGCTCGCCGCCGCCGAGCAGCTGTCCTTCCAGCCGAACGCGCTCGCGCGGGGGCTGCTGTCCGGGCAGACGCGCACGGTCGGGCTGCTGACCTCCGACAGCGTCGGCCGGTTCGGCATCCCGGTGCTGCTCGGCGCGGAGGACGCGTTCGGTGCCGGGGAGATGGCGGTGCTGCTCTGCGACGCGCGCGGCGACGCCATCAGGGAGCAGCACCACCTGCGGGCGCTGCTGTCCCGCCGGGTCGACGGGCTCATCGTGGTGGGCGAGAGCACCGATCCGCGTCCCTCGGTCAGCAAGGACCTGCCCATTCCCGTGGTGTACGCGTACGCGCCGTCGGAGGATCCGGGCGACGTGTCGTTCGTGCCCGACGACGTGGGGGCGGCGCGGATGGCCGTCGGCCACCTGCTGGCCCTCGGCCGCCGGCGCATCGCCCACATCACCGGTCCGTCGCACTACAAGGCCGCCCGCGACCGTGAGGAGGGGCTGCGCTCCGCCTTGGCGGAGGCCGGCGTCGCCCAGGCCGGCCGGACGTTGTGGGGCGCGTGGTCCCAGCGGTGGGGACGGCACGCCGCCGAGATGTTGCTGATGTCGGAGCCCTCGGTCGACGCCGTCTTCTGCGGCAGCGACCAGATCGCGGCCGGCTTCGTGGAGGCGGCCCGCGAGCGGGGGCGCCGCGTGCCCGACGACATCGCCGTGATCGGCTACGACAACTGGGAAGTCCTGTCCACGGAAACCCGCCCCGCCCTGACCACGGTCGACATGAACCTGGAGATCCTGGGCCGCACCGCTGCCCAGCACCTGTTCGCCGCCATAGACGGCAAGGCCACCCCGGGCATCCACAAGATGCCCTGCGAATTGATCATTCGCGACTCCACCTCCCCCACCACCCCCTGACGCCCGCCGCCCCTACCCTTGGCCCCCCGCTCAGCGCCCGCTGTCGTTCGGGCCGGGGCGGGTCCGGGAGCGGAAGGTGCGGCGGTAGGTGTCCGGGGGCACGCCGACCGTGCGGTTGAAGTGCCGGCGCAGTGTCGTGGCGGTGCCCATGCCGGTGGCCGCCGCGATGGTGTCGATGCTGTCGTCGGTGGCCTCCAGCAACGCCTGGGCGTGCCGGATCCGCTGGGTCAGCAGCCATTGCAGCGGGGTGGTGCCCGTCACCGACCTGAAGTGCCGGCCCAGGTTGCGCGAGCTCATCCGCGCCTGGCGGGCCAGGTCCTGCACGGTCAGCGGATGGTCCAGCCGCTCCATCACCCAGGGGAACAGTTCGGCGAGGGGGTGGTTGTCCGGGGCGGGCACCGGGGTGGTGACGAACTGCGCCTGACCGCCGTCCCGGTGCGGCGGGACGACCAGGCGGCGGGCGACCGCGTTGGCGACCGAGGACCCGTGGTCCAGGCGGACCAGATGCAGGCACAGGTCCATGGCGGCGGCCTTGCCGGCTGAGGTGAGCACGCTGCCGTTGTCCACGTACAGCACGTCCGGGTCCACCGTCACCTGCGGATGGCGGTCGGCCAGGTCTCGGGCGTGCGCCCAGTGCGTGGTCGCGCGCTTCCCGTCCAGCAGGCCGGCCGCGGCCAGCACGAACGCGCCCGTGCACAGGGAGGCCACGCGGGCGCCGGCCTCGTGGGCCGCACGCACCGCGTCGATCAGGTCGGCGGATGGGTTCACCTCGACGTCGGCCCAGCCGGGGACGATCACGGTGTCGGCGCGCTGGAGGTGGTCGAGGCCGTGGTCGGGCTCCAGCCGGAACCGGCCGGCCCGCACGGCGCCCGGCCCGCAGACGACGAAGTCGTACCAGGGATCGGCCAGGCCGGTCAGATCGGCCCCGAAGACCTCGTACGCCAAGGACAGCTCGAAGTGCAGCATTCCGTCGGTGACGGCCAGCGCGACTGTGTGCATGTCCGGAATTGTACGGGTAATGGCGTTCCGGACACTCGCCGCGATCATCAGCCCTTGCCAGGATGTTCATGACAGATCACAGCAAGTCAGTTGAGCGGGGAGAACACCCATGGGATCAGGGCAGACAGTGGCGGTGTACGGCGCGTACGGGCACACCGGGCGCTTCGTGGTGGCGCGGCTGCGGGATCGCGGATTCGTTCCGGTCCTGTCCGGGCGCGACGCCGACAAGCTGAAGGTACTGGCGTACGAATCCGGGCTGGAGGCCCGCCCGGCGTCGGTCGACGACCCGGCCTCGCTCGACCGCGCACTGGCCGGCGCGTCGGCCGTGATCAACAGTGCCGGCCCCTTCGCCACGACCGCCGCCCCCCTCATCGAGGCGGCACTGCGCGCCGGGATCCCGTATGTGGACGTGGCGGCCGAGATCGAGGCCAACGTCGATACGTTCACCCACTTCACCGAGCGCGCCCGCGCCGCGGGAGCGGTGGTCGTCCCGGCGATGGCCTTCTACGGCGGCCTCGGCGACCTGCTGACCACCGCCGCGATGGGCGACTGGACGACGGCCGACGAGGCGCACATCGCGTACGGGCTGAGCAGTTGGCACCCCACCGCCGGGACGCGTGCCGCGGGCGCGGTCTCCCGGCAGCGGCGGGACGGCCGGCGCGTCCGTTTCGCGAACGGCCGGCTGGAGTACCGCCACGACGAACCGCCGACCCTGGAGTGGCCCTTCCCCGACCCGATGGGGCCCCGGGCCGTCATCGGGGAGTTCACGATGGCCGACGTCGTCACCGTTCCCAGCCACCTGTCCATCCCCGAGGTGCGCACCTACATGACGGTCGAGGCGGCCAGGGACCTGTCCGCCCCGGACACACCGGCGCCCACCCCGGCCGACGACTCGGGGCGGTCGGCGCAGACGTTCCTCGTCGATGTCGTCGTGCGCTCCGGCGGCAGCGAACGACGCGCCGTGGCGAGGGGACAGGACATCTACGCCGTCACCGCACCGCTCGTGGTGGAGGCGGTCGACCGCATCCTCACGGGGCGGACCAGGACGACCGGCGTCGCCTCCGCCGGCGAGATCTTCGACGCGCCCGACTTCCTCCGCGCGCTGTCCCCGCACCTCTCCCTCGATCTGCGCCCGTAGCAGCACGCCCGGCGCGTTCCCCGCTGAAGGACCTCCGCACCATACGAGACGGTACGTCTCGTCTTGTGTTAGGGTCGTGTCGTTCCCGAGCGCATGAGGAGTGGCTGATGACCCGAGTGAGAGAGACCTGTGTCGACGTCGCCGACGGCTACCGGCTGTGGGTGGAGACGACCGGCGACCCGGCGCGGCCGGCGCTGCTGCTGGTGATGGGCGCCAACTCCAGCGGCCTGGGCTGGCCCGACGACCTGGTCGAGCGGCTGTCCCAGCACCACTGGGTGATCCGCTACGACCACCGCGACACCGGACGCTCCACGCACGCCTTCCACGACCGCCCCTACCCGATCCGGGCGCTGGCCGACGACGCGATGGCGGTGCTCGACGCGTTGCGGATCTCACGCGCCCACGTCGTGGGCATGTCGATGGGCGGCACCCTGGTCCAGCTGCTGCTCCTCGACCACCCGGGCCGCTTGCTCAGCGCCACCGTCTTCGGGTCCGCCCTGATCGGCGGAGGGGAGCCCGGCGCCGAGGAGCTGCCGGGCCCCGACCCCAGGCTGCTGGAGCTGTGGGAGGAGCTCGGCCAGGAGCGGGACGAGGAGGCGGAGCTGAAGTGGCGCATCCGTCATTGGCGGATGCTCAACGGCGACGTCCTGCCGTTCGACCCGGAGGAGTTCGCCGCCCTGGAACGCCGCATCGCCGCCCACAGCGGCACTTGGCACAGCCCCGCCGCCCACGCCCTGGCCGACCAGTCGGGCATGGAACGCGGCGCCGAGCTGGCCCAGGTCTCGGTCCCCACCCTGGTGATCGACGCCCCGGAAGACCCGATCACCCCGCCGCCGCACGCCGCCCACCTGGCCCGGGCCATCCCCACGGCCACCCTCGTCACCATCCCGGGCCTCGGCCACGCCCTCCCCCGCACCGCCGTAGCACCCCTCGCCACCGCGATCACCGCCCACACCCGGCAGCACCCCTGAGTCCCCTTCGAGGTGCGCCACCGTCGTACAGCGCATTCGGGAAAGAGGGACGGCCTGCCGCAGGCCACGGTCCGCGTGACCCGGGACACCGGTGGACCTGCGTGAGCTGCTAGAACGTCACGGATTTGGCGAGGCAGGCGGTTCCGTCGTCGTCGGCCGGTGACACCGGTCGGTATCCCTCGCTCTCGTAGAAAGTGATGTTCTGCCGGCTTTTGGCGCCGGTGAACAACACGACGCGACGGCAGTCCGGCTCGGCAGCGGCTTCGGCGCCGCGGAGCAGGATACGGCCCAGACCTTGCCCCCGCTGGTCCGGTACGACGCCGAGCCGGCCGACGTGCCAGTCGGCGTCGACACGGCGGGCCCGCACCATGCCCAGGAGCCGGCCGTCCCGCCATAGACCCATGGTCTGCCAGGTGGCCAGCCACTCGCGCACCTCCTCCAGCGACTCCCGCAGGGCCGGGACGGCCAAGGTGTCGTTGGCCAGGGCCTCGTCCACCCAGCAGCATCGCTGCAGCACGGTGACCTGCGGGGCGTCGTCGGGCGTCAACGGCCTGACGTAGGACCCTGGCAGCGGGCCGGGTCGCACCCCGGCCCGGATGAGCTCGCGCATCGGACGGAGGGCGTGAGCGACTCGGACCAGCTCGTCCAGGACACCGACGGCCGCCCCGGCCAGCGCGGCATTCGGGCGGACTCGACCGTTCTCGGTCGCGTCACCGATGCGGATGGCGACGGTGGAGCCCAACGGCACCAGCCGCAGCGTGGTCACCACCTGCTTGGCGTGCTGGACCGAGCGCGTGCCGGCCGAGGTGTTGCCGTAGCTGACGAAGCCGATCGGCTTCCACGCCCACTCACGACCGAGGTAGTCCAGCGCGTTCTTCAGAGTCGCCGGCATGCCGTAGTTGTACTCCGGCGTCACGACGATGAAGCCGTCCGCCGCGTCCACGGCATCGCTCCACCGTCGGGTGTGCTCGTTCCTGTAGAGACCCGAGGACGGATGCTCCTCCTCATCGAGGAACGGCAGGTCGAGGTCGCCGAGAGCCATCGGCACGAGTTCGGCGCCGAGTTCCCCGGCACGTGGCGTGATCGTGTCGATCAGCCAGTCCAGCACCGCCGGGCCGAGGGCGCCGGGTCGGGTGCTGCAGCCCAGGACGATGACACGCGCAGATTCCGTTGACATGTAAACGAACCATAGGCGGTAGGTTGTTTACATGTCAAAGAAACCGTCGCTCGCGGCCGTGCGCTGGCTGAACCCGGACGAGGAGCGAGCCTGGCGCGCCTTCCGCCGCATGATGATCGCCGTCCAGTTCGGCACGGCACGAGATCTGGCCACGTTGGGGCTCTCCGATCCCGACTACGAGGTGCTGAGCACGCTGTCGGAGAGGCCGGGCCACACCAGCACGTTGCGCGAACAGGCCGCCAAGATGGGCTGGTCACGCAGCCGGCTTTCCCGACACGCCACGCGGATGGAAGCGCGCGGTCTGGTGCGGCGCGCACCCGACCCGGCCGACGGCAGAGGCTGCTACCTCGTTCTCACCGAACACGGCCTGGACACCCTCAAGGACGCCGCCCCCGCCCATGTCGCGTCGGTACGACGCCACTTCGTCGACCGGCTCACTCCGGAGGAGCTCACCACCCTCGAACACATCGCCCGGAAGGTGGCGGGAACCGCGGAGACCTGACGGACTTCGAGGAGGCCGCGTGCGCGATCGACGTCACGCTTGAACGGTCGATCGCGACGTGGTGGACCGAGCGACGGGGCGCAGGTCGAGTCGCCGCCGCCGGCGACCGACGGCCGGGGCCGTCCCCGGCCCGGTCACCGGCAGCTGATCGACGGCATCCTGCGGCGGCTCGGCCCCTCGTCGCGGGCGGTCTGGATCAGGTCCGGCTCGACGTTACGGTCGTCCGCCGTAGTCGCAGGCCGTGGCGGCGACGCCCTGCGGGACTCCGCTTCTCGTGAGGCTCTGGCGGCAGGAGAGCCAACCTCCGATCTCGCCGCTGGCGGCCAGATCGCATGCTCCCCTTCTCTGTGCGGTCTCGGGGTATCCCGAACCGTGCAGGTAGGCGACACAACTGTCGGCGTCGGCCTGCGCCGGTGACGCGGTGAAGATGGTGAGCCCAGCCGCCATGGTCGCGGCTGCCGCCATGGTCGTCAGAAAAGCTTTCGACACGCGAGCCCCTCTCCCGTGGGTCATCCTTGATCAGAGGTAAGCACGCGAGGGTCGCGACCGGAACGGGGCGACGGCGTGGTGTCGCGATCCGTGGGCTTCCTGTCGCGTTCGACCTGGGGGCGTACAGCCAGGACAGTCAGCGGCGGGTGGCGAGTCGTCGCAGCCACGATGGACGGAGAAGCGGTGGGGCAGGCGGTCCACGGGACATCCACTGAGGGAGTGTCCGCGTCATCGGGAGGTCTCTCATGCACCCTCGCCTGGTCCTCACCGTGGGCCATGGTGCGCGGCCGATCGAGGCGTTCCTGGCCGTCCTGGGTGACGCGCGGGTGTCGGTGCTGGCCGACGTCCGCAGATTCCCCGGATCGCGACGGCACCCGCAGTTCGGCCGTGACGCCCTCGCGGAGGCGCTCACCGGCTCCGGAATCGCCTACGAATGGCACGGGCAGGCCCTGGGCGGTCGCCGTGCCACGCATCCCGGCTCCCGCCACACCGCCCTGCGCCATGCCGCCTTCGCCGGATACGCCGACCATATGGACACCGCCGAGTTCCGGGCGGCGGTGGACGAACTGGTGGCGCGCGCCGCGACCGAGCGGCTCGCGGTGATGTGCGCGGAGACCGTCTGGTGGCACTGCCACCGCATGCTGCTCGCCGACGCGCTCGTGATGCGCGGAGCGACTGTGGTGCACCTCATCGACGTCGGCCGCCGGAACCCCTATCGGCCGCATCCCACGGTGCGCCGCGGGCCCGACGGATGGCCCGTGTACGACGTGCCCGACACCCTGCCCGGAATCGACTGACGGCGTCAGGACGTGGGGGCCGGGCCGGTGCTGCCGCGCGGGGTGAGGACGGCGGCCTTGTCCTCGTACGGAGGCACGGTCTCGCCGGCGATCAGGGCCAGCAGGCGCTGGGCGGCGTGGGCGCCGTACGCGGGGATGTCGCGGGTGAGAGCGGTCAGCGGCGGACGGACGACCTGGGAGAGCGGCGAGTCGTCCCACGCCACGACGGACAGGTCGCGCGGCACCTCCACCCGCATCTCCTGCGCCACCGACAACCCGGCGACCGCCATGATGTCGTTGTCGTAGACGATCGCCGTGGGCCGCTCGGCCGAGCTGAGCAGCCGCCTGGTGGCCCTGGCGCCCTCCTCGCCGGTGTAGTCGGTGTGGACGATGACGTTTTCGGCCGCGCCGTCGCACGCCTCGGCGAACGCCTCGTCGCGCACGACCGTGTGGACCAGCTCCGGCAGCCCCGCCACCCGCGCGATCCGCCGGTGCCCCAGGGCGACGAGATAGCCGACGGTCTCGCGTACGGCCTGGCCGTCGTCGGACCAGACGGCCGACAGCGAGCCCGACTCCGAGGGGTGGCCGATCACCACCGCCGGCATGCCCAGCCGCTCCAGCTCGGCGACCCGGTAGTCGGTGTAGTGCAGGTCGACGAGGAACGCCCCGTCGATGCGGCTCTCGCCCCACCAGTGCCGGTAGACCTCGCTCTCCTGCTGGTGGCTGGTGACGACCTGGAGCAGCAGCGCGTACGAGCGGTCGGCCAGCACACCCTGGATGCCGCTGATCAGCTCCATGAAGAACGGCTCCACGCCGAGGACGCGGGGCGACCGGCACAGGGCGAGGCCGACGCAGTTGGCCCGGGCGCCGTTGAGCGCCCGGGCGGCGCTGTTGGGCCGCCAGCCGATCTCTTCGGCGATGGCGATGATCCTGGCCCGCGTCGCCTCGGACACCCCGGGCTGCCCGTTGAGCGCGTAGGAGACCGCCACCTTGGACACCCCCGCCCGGCTGGCGATGTCAGCGATCGTCGGTCGCTTCAAGGGCTCCCCTTCTGAACCGGATAACCTCACAACTCTAGGCCATCCGCTCCAGGTAGGTCATTAACCGCTTAAGCCACGTGCCACGGCTTCGCCTCCTGGGTCTCCTTGGCGGCGCCCGCCACGCGCAGCGCGTACGTGGGGCGTCGCGCGCCCTCCACCGGGCCGAGATACGTGTGACCGGTCATGTGGCACCACGCGGGCAGGTCGACGGGCGCGGCCGGGTCGGTGGCGATCAGGTGGATCACGGCTCCTGGGCCGGCCTGGCGCACGTGCCCGCGCAGCTCGATGAGCAACTGCACGCACAGCTTGTCGCCGCCGTCCACCACAAGGTAGGGCATATCACCAGGAAACCACCCGAGACGCAACGACCGCACACGAATGTCCGGCACGGGCCGCGGACGGGCTCAGGCGGCTGGCAGACCACCCGGCCCGACCCCGCGGCGCGTGCCGTCCCCTCCTCGCGGCGGTCCACCCTGTCTGAGTACGGAGGTGCCGCCGTAAGTACATTGACAAATTTTTTTGTCGGCACGTACGCTCAACCCATGCAGACCAACTCGGCGGACGGCACTTCCCTCTCCTACACCCGCATCGGCCGCGGCCCGGCGGTGGTCCTGGTGGACGGCGCGCTCAGCCACCGCGCGCAGAGCATCAACACCCCCCTGGCCGAGGCGCTGGCCGGCGACTTCACCGTCTACACCTACGACCGGCGCGGCCGGGGCGAGAGCGGCGACACCCCGCCGTACGCCACCGAGCGCGAGATCGAGGACCTGGCCGCGCTCGCGGAGGCGGCCGGCGGCTCCATCCGCCTGTACGGCACGTCGTCGGGCGCCGCCCTCGCGCTCGCCGCCGTGGACGCGGGGCTCGCGGTGGAGCGGCTGGCCCTGTACGAGCCGCCGTTCATCGTCGACGGCGCCCGCCCGCCCATCCCCGCCGACTACGTCCGGACGCTCGAGACGCTGGTGGCCGCGGACCGGCGCGCCGAGGCCGTGCGGTACTTCATGCGCAGAGGCGTCGGCCTGCCCGCCGTGGTGGTGGCCATGATGCGGTTCATGCCCGCCTGGTCGGCGCTCAAGGCGACGGCCCACACGCTCCCGTACGACGCCGCCTTCGTGGCCCCGTACGAGCTGGGCCGGCCCTTCCCCGAAGGCAGCTGGGCCGGGGCGAAGGCGCCCACACTGGTCATCGACGGCGGCAAGAGCCGGCAGTGGATCCGCAACGCCGCCAGGTCGCTGGCCGAGGTGCTGCCCGAGGCCGGCCACCGCACGCTCGACGGCCAGACCCACATCGTCAAGCCCGAGGCCCTGGCCCCCGTACTGAAGGAGTTCTTCTCATGAGGTTCCGCTCCACGATCGAGCTGGCCGGCAAGACCGCCACCGGGTTCGAGGTGCCCACCGAGGTCGTCGAGGCGCTCGGCGCCGGCAAGCGGCCCGCCGTGACGGTCACCATCGGCGCCCACACCTACCGCAGCACGGTGGCGGTGATGGGCGGCCGGTTCATGCTGCCGCTCAGCGCGGAGAACCGGCAGGCCGCGGGGGTGGCGGCCGGCGACGAGGTCGAGGTGGCGCTCGCGCTCGACACCGCGCCCCGGGAGGTGGAGGTGCCCGCCGACCTGGCGGCGGCGCTCGCGGGCGCCCCGGAGGCCAAGGCGTTCTTCGAAAGCCTGTCGTACTCGCGCAAGAGGCGCTACGTCCTGCAGATCGAGGCCGCCAAGAAGCCGGAGACCCGGGCGCGGCGCGTGGCCGAAACCGTGACCGAGCTCGCCGCCGGCTCATGAGGTCACGTGCGTAACGTGAGGTCTGACGGGTAGGCGGGGCCGTATGACTGAGGGTTTTGACACCGACATGTTGTGGGAGGAGTTCCACCGAACGGTGAACATGAACTCCGAAGAGCTCCGCGCCTTCCTGCTCGCTCTCGCCTCCGACGAGGAGAGCTTCACCGCCGATCCCGACCTCGGCATCGACGAGCTCGGCCGGGGCGTCCTGCACGTCCTGAGCAAGCGCAAGGGCGACCTCACCAAGAACGACCTCGACGTCATGCGACGAGTCGTGGAACTCGTCGAGACCATGGGCGACCGCACGGACGACGATTCGCGGCGCGAGCTCATGTCCGTGGGGCACGACCCGCTGAGGGGATGATCCGATGGTCCAGCCGCAGGCGTGGATCGAGGGCTACGTACGCGCGTGGAACTCCAACGATCCCGACGACATCGCCGCCCTGTTCACCGAGGACGCGGTCTACTACACCGAGCCGTACGCCACCCCGTGGCAGGGCCGCGACGACATCGTCGCCCAGTGGCTGGGCCGGCAGGACAAGCCTGGTGAGGCCACGTTCGAGTGGCATCCGGTGTGCGTCACCGACGATCTGAGCGTTGTCCAGGGAGTCACCACATATCCTGACAAAACGTACAGTAACCTCTGGTTGATACGGTTCGCCCTAGACGGCCGTTGCCGGGAATTCACCGAATGGTGGATGCGGCACGACACCAAGTGATGCAATGGGCCGAACATCTTCATCCGAGGAGATCCCTTGAGAGACAACCTCGACCTCGCCAGCAGCGCCCAGGAGCTCGCCGACGCCGCCCCGACAGGGTCGATCGACCGCGCCGCCGCCTCCTCCGTGGCCATCACGCTGGCGACCACCCGCGACATCACCGACGCCAGGAAGACCCTGGACGGGGTGACCCCGGAGGAGGTCCGCCAGGCCGCCCTGGCGCTGTTCGACCGGCTCGCGGCGAGCTGAACCGCGCGCCTCAGGCCTTGGCGAGCACGGCGCGCATGTCGCCGATCGCCCGCAACGTCCCGCGGACGGTTCCCGTGACCTTCGAGCGCCCCGCGCGGGGGAAGTAGCGCACGTCGGCCTCCGTGACGCGCCAGCCCGCGGCGGCGGCCCGGAGCACCATCTCCAGCGGATACCCGAACCGCCGGTCGGCCAGCTCGAGCCCGAGCAGCCCGGCCCGGCGGCAGGCCCGCATCGGCCCCAGGTCACGCACCGGAACCCCGGACGTGCGCCGCAGCCGGCGGGCCAGCACGGCGTTGCCCAGCCGCGCGTGCGCCGGCCAGGCTCCCACCGTCACCGGCACCCGCCGCCCGAGCACCAGGTCCGCCTCGCCCGCGGCGACCGGCCCGGTGACCAGCGGCAGCTCGCGGGGGTCGAGTGAGGCGTCGGCGTCCATGAAGCAGACGATCTCGCTGGACGCCGCCAGCAGCCCGGCATGGCAGGCCGCCCCGAACCCGCGCCGCGGCTCGCTGACGACGACCGCCCCGAGCTCGGCCGCGATCCGCTCGGAGCCGTCGGTGGAGCCGTTGTCGACCACGATGGGCCGGTGGCCGGGCGGCATGCGCTCCAGCACCCACGGGAGCGCCTCGGCCTCGTCGAGGCAGGGCAACACGACATCGATCACGCCTCCGACGGTAGAGCGCCGCGGCCCCCGCAACCCTTACGGAGCCGTGACGGCCGCCGCGAACTCCTCGATGCCGTCCTCGAACGCGATCTCGGCGGTGAAGCCCAGCTCGCGCGCCGCCTTCTCCGGGGAGGCCACGATGTGGCGGACGTCGCCGAGCCGGTATTCGCCCGTCGTCACCGGCGCGGGGCCGCCCGTCCGCGCCGCCAGGGCCGCGGCCAGCTCTCCGACCGTGCGGGGCCGGCCACTGGCGATGTTGTACGCCCTCAGCTCCCCCGCCGTGCCGGCCCCGAGCGCGAGCACGTTCGCCCTGGCCACGTCCCGTACGTGGACGAAGTCGCGCCGCTGGCGTCCGTCCTCGAAGACCCTCGGCGCGCGCCCGGCCAGCAGGGCCGACAGGAAGAGGGAGGCCACCCCCGCGTACGGGGTGTCGCGGGGCATCCGGGGGCCGTAGACGTTGTGGTAGCGCAGGGCCACGGCGCTGCCGCCGGTCTCACGTGCCCAGTTGGCGGCCAGGTGTTCCTGGGCGAGCTTGGTGGTGGCGTAGGCGTTGCGGGGGTCGGCCGCGGCGTCCTCCGCGACGACCGACGGCGTCAGGACGTCGTCGCAGTGCGGGCAGCGGGGGTCGAACACCCCTGCCGCGAGGTCGCCCGCCCTCCTGGGGCCGGGGCGTACCCGGCCGTGGCGGGCGCAGTCGTAGGCGCCCTCGCCGTACACGACCATGGACGAGGCCAGCACCAGCCGGCCGACACCGTGCCGGGCCATGGCGGCCAGCAGGGTCGCGGTGCCGAACGCGTTGACGGAGGCGTAGTCGGGCAGGTCCGCCACGTCGACGCCGAGCCCGACCTTGGCCGCCTGGTGGACCACCGCGTCCACGCCGCGCAGGAGCCGGTCAAGAGCGGCGGGGTCACGGACGTCGACGCCCGTGCGGAGGTCCGCCGTGATCACGTCGTGGTCGAGGGCCTGCGCGACGTGGCCGCCGATGAACCCCGCTGAGCCGGTGAGCAACACACGCATGCCGCCGATCCAACACCGCCCACGACGGCCCGGATCTTACGAAGCGGGAACGCCGCGCAGGCGGCCGACCGGCTTGGCTCCAGCGAGCACTGCGCGGGACCCCGGAGGCAAGCCGGTCGGCGGGTCCGTACGTCCGTGACCTGGTCGGACGGTGTACGGCGGCGCTGCCCGCGGAGGGCCCCAGCGCGGCACCGGCGCGGGGTGGCTCGCTGCTCGATTTCGGGAGGTACGCTCGAAGCCTGCTCTTCTGACGACCTGAGGGGTACGCCCCAGAGTTCGCTTCTCCCCCTGACCAACCGGAGCGGACGGCGTGGCGGAGGTCACCCTTCCGGTGATCGGGCGGATCATGCTTCCGGTTCGGCAGCGGATACGCCATGGTGGTCGCAACTTGCTCCGCGAGACTAGGAGACCCGTGGTCAGCACCAGCACGACCGAAACCAGAGGAAGCGACTTCGCCCGACTAGCACAACGTATTTCCGACGCCGGTCTCCTGGATCGGCGTCCCGTTTATTACGCCGTACGGTTCAGCCTCGGCGCGCTCGCCTACCTGGGCGGCTGGGCGGTGTTCGCCTGGATGGGCGACTCCTGGCTGCAGCTGCTCGTGGCGGCCGCGATGGCCGTGGTGTTCACGCAGCTCGCGTTCGTCGCCCACGACCTCGGGCACCGGCAGGTCTTCAGGACGCGCCGGCCGAGCGACATCGCCGGGCTGCTCATCGGCAACCTCGGCGTCGGTCTGGGCTGGGGCTGGTGGACGCACAAGCACAACCGCCACCACGCCAACCCCAACCACGAGGACCACGACCCGGACGTTTCCCCCGCCGTGATCGTCTGGTCGGAGGACCAGGTCGCCCGCAGCCAGGGTTTGCCGCGATTTATCGCGAAATATCAGGCTTACTGGTTTTTCCCGCTGCTCACCCTTGAGGCCTGGCACCTGCACGTCGCCAGCGTCAAGGCCCTGCTCAACCCCTCGGCCAAGCGCCGCGGCCCCGAGCTCGCGCTGCTGCTGACGCACTTCGTGCTCTACTTCGGCCTCATCTTCACCGTGCTCTCGTGGGACAAGGCGCTGGTCTTCCTGCTCGTGCACCAGGGCCTGTTCGGCATCTACCTGGGCGTCTCGTTCGCGCCCAACCACAAAGGCATGCCCGTGCTGACCAAGGAGGACAAGCTCGACTTCCTCCGCAAGCAGGTGCTGACCTCCCGGAACGTCCGGGGCAACCCGTTCACCGACGTGGCGCTCGGTCAGCTGAACTACCAGATCGAGCACCACCTGTTCCCCAACATGCCCGCGCCGAACCTGCGCCGGGCCCAGCCCATCGTCCAGCGCTACTGCGCGGAGATCGACGTCGACTACCTGCAGACCGGCCTGGTCGAGTCGTACGGCCAGGCGCTGCGACACCTGCACAAGGTGGGCGCCGCACTCCGCTGAGACGCGGGGGCGCCCTCAGTGGGCGCCCTCCCGTCCCTCTTCCTCCTCCAGCCGCCGGATCAGCCGGTCACGGCGGCGTTCGAGGTCGGCGATCAGCTCGACCTGCTCGTCAGCCTGGCTGATCATGGCCGAGATCTCCACCTGGTCCGTCGCGCCGATCTCGCCGATCTGGTCGCGCATGTCCTGGTTCTCGGTTCGCAGCCGGGTCAGGTCCTCTTCGACCTGCCGGAGTTCGTCCTTAGTGCTCATCCGAAACCTCTACCCGGATATGCCGGACGGATTACCCGGACACGACGTACAGAATGGGTGGCATGCGTCGGCCGTCCCCCAGCACCATCGTCTCCCTCGTGGCGATCGGCGGCGTGCTCGTCTGGACTCTCGTGGCGTACGCGCTGCGCGGCGCCGACCGGGTGAACGCGCTCGACGTGCTGCTGCCGCTCGTCGCCTCCGGGGCGCTGCTGCTGCGCCGGCGCCACCCCGTCGCGGCGCTGGTCGTCGTGACCGCGGCCTCGGCCGCCTACTACCCGCTGGCGGGGCTCGACGGCCCGGTCATCGTCATGGCGTTCATCACCCTCTACACCGCCGCCGACCTGGGCCACCTCATCGCGGCCGTCGCGGTGGGCGCGGTGGCGCTGCTGGCCATGGGGCTCGGCGAGACCGGCGGCATCCGGCACGTGGACGACAGCATGTTCCTCATGATCGCCGGATGGGTGGTGGCGGCCATCGCCTTCGGCGGGGTCACCCGCAACCGGCGGGCGTACCTGACGGAGGCCCGGCAGCACGCGCTCGACGCCCTGCGCAGCAAGGAGGAGGAGGCCCGGCGGCGGGCCGGCGAGGAGCGGCTGCGTATCGCCCGCGAGCTGCACGACGTGCTCGGGCAGAAGATCTCCATGATCAACGTGCAGGCCGCGGCGGCACTGCATGGGATCAGGAAGCGGCCGGAGGAGGCCGAGGCGGCGTTGCGGACGATCAAGGACACCAGCAAGGAGACGCTGCGCGAGCTGCGCACCACGCTCGGCGTGCTGCGTCAGGTGGACGAGGACGCGCCGACCGCGCCCGCCGACAGCCTGGCGCGGGTGGACGCGCTGGTCGCGGAGTCGGGGCTGGACGTCCGCACCGAGCTTGCGGGGCCGCTCGACGCGCTGCCGACCGAGGTCGACCTGGCCGCCACCCGCATCGTGCGCGAGTCACTGACGAACGTTTCCCGCCATTCCGGTACGGACAAGGCGACACTCACCATTCGCAACACGTCCGGAAATATCATGATCTGTGTGGAAGATGATGGGCCGGGGGCGCCCTACGACGGCGGCAGCGGGTTCGGCCTGCTCGGCATGCGCGAGCGCGCGACCGCCCTCGGCGGCGTCCTGGAGGCGGGCCCGCGCTCCGAAGGCGGCTTCCGCGTCACCGCCCGCCTGCCCTTGAGCCGCCCGACGAACGGAGCCCGATGATCCGTCTCCTGCTCGCCGACGACCAGACCCTCGTCCGCGCCGGGTTCCGGTCCATCCTCGGCTACGAGGACGATCTCGACGTGGTGGCCGAGGCCGCCACCGGCGAGCAGGCCGTGCGCGGCGCCCGCGAGCACCGTCCCGACGTAGTGCTCATGGACATCCGCATGCCCGACCTCGACGGTCTGGAGGCCACCCGGCGCATCGCCGGCGACCCGGTGCTCGACGGCGTCAGGGTGATCATCCTGACCACGTTCGACCTGGACGACTACGTCTACGGCGCGCTGCGGGCGGGCGCGTCCGGCTTCCTGGTCAAGGACACCGAGCCGGCCGAGCTGATCCACGCGATCAGGGTGGTGGCCAGGGGCGACGCGCTGATCGCGCCCTCGATCACCCGGCGGCTGATCGCCGAGTTCGCCGGGCGGGTGAGCCGCCCCGACCCCAGCCCCCGGCTGAACGCGCTCACCGAGCGCGAACGCGAGGTGATGACCCTGGTCGCGGGCGGGCTGTCCAACGACGAGATCGCCGCCCGGCTCGTGCTCAGCCCCGCCACGGCGAAGACGCACGTCAGCCGCATCATGACCAAGCTCGGCGTCCGCGACCGCGCCCAGCTCGTCATCATGGCGTACGAGGCCGGCATGATCACCCCTGGCTGGCTCGGCGGGTCGTGAACCTGATCGGCCTCCCGTCCGACTGTGCAGGGTGACGGGAGGCCGAGATGACCGATGAGCTGCTGGTGGTGCGTGCCCAGCTGGGCGAGCGCGCGGCGCTGGCCGAGCTGGTGGCCCGCTGGCGGGTGCCGGTGTGGACGTACGTGCGGCGCATGCTCGACGCCGAGCGCGCCGACGACGTGACGCAGGAGGTCTGGCTGGCCGTGGTCCGCGGCCTGCCCCGGCTGCGGGATCCCGGCGCGTTCGCGCCCTGGCTGTTCACGATCGCCCGCCGCTCGGTCACCGAGCGGCTGCGCGGCGAGTACGCCCGCGCCTGGGAGGAGCCGGCGACGGACGAGGCGGTCACCGAGGACGCGGTCGAGGCCATGGTGGACCGCGCCGCCCTGGTGAGCCTCCTGTCCGGGCTGCCGGCGCCGGAGCGGGAGATCCTTGTCCTGTTCTACCTGGAGGACCTCTCGGTGGAGGAGTGCGCGCACATCTGCCGGATCCCCGCCGGAACGGTCAAGTCCCGGCTCAACCGCGCCCGTCGGCTGCTGCGCGAGCACCTGGAGGAGAAGGGATACCGGCCATGACCGAGGAGCCGAGCCTGTCGGCGCGAGAGCTGATCGAGCAATTGACGCCGGCGCTGTCGCGGCGCAGGCGCGTCCAGGCGGTGGTTGCGCTGGTGGCCGGGCTGGCCGGCGCGGTTTTCGCCGCCACGTTGTGGTGGTCCGAGCCCGGCCCGCTGCCCGGCCGCACGCACGTGGCGTTCGCCGTGCTCACCGCGTTCTGCCTGGCCTGGACGGGGTACGGCGGGTGGCTGCTGACGCGCAAGGTGCCGCTGTTCGCCGCCGACCGGGTGGTGGCCGCCTGGCTCGGGCTCGCCGCCTCCGTCACCACCACCGCGGGCCTGGCGGCCGTCGCCGTCCAGCGCGGGACGGGGCTCGCGCCCGCCCTGGCGGTCGGCGGCCTGTTCGTCGCGGCGGCCCTGGCGCTGGCCGTCCGCGCGCATCACCAGCGGGCGGCGCTGCTGCGCCGCATGCACGAGCTGACCGGCTCCGCAACACCCGACTGAAACGAAAGGAATCTCGATGGCGCACAACCCGAAACTCATCCGCCGCCGGTTCGGCGGGACCGGCGTGGTCGTCGCGGCCGCGCTCGCCGCCGCGCTGCTGCTCGCCGGCGTGGTCCTGCTGCTGCTCTGAGGTCACCCGCAGTCGTACGTCCCGGCGCCGTCGTGCGACCCGGGATGTACGACGGGTGCACTCCCGGGCATGACGCGGCGGGCGAAGCCGTGCCCGGATGCTTCGGAGCATGGACACCGTGGATCTGGCCCGCCTGCAGTTCGCGCTCACCGCGGGTGCGCATTTCCTGTTCGTGGCGCTGACCCTGGGCCTGGCGACGCTGGTCGCCGTCGTCCAGACCCGCGCCACGTTCAGCGGCGACCCCGTGCACCTGCGGATGACCAGGTTCTGGGGCCAGCTGTACGTCATCAACTACGCGATGGGCATCGTCACCGGCCTCGTCATGGAGTTCCAGCTGGGCCTGGCGTGGAGCGGCCTGACCGAGTACGCGGGTGACGTGTTCGGCGCGGCGCTGGCGATGGAGACGCTGGTGGCGTTCTTCGTCGAGTCCACGTTCCTGGGCCTGTGGATCTTCGGCTGGAACAAGCTGAACCGGTGGGCGCACCTGGCGGTCATCTGGGTGGTGACGCTCACCGCGTACGCGTCGGCGTTCTGGATCATGATCGCCAACGGCTTCCTGCAGCACCCGGTCGGGCACGTGCTGGAGAACGGCCGGCTGCGGCTGGTCGACTTCGGCGCGATGGTGGCCAACCCGGCCGCCCAGGTGGCGTTCGGGCACGTGCTGGCCGGCGCGATGGTCACCGGCGGGTTCTTCGTGGCCGGGGTGAGCGCGTACCACCTGCGCCGGCGCACTGTCGAGCGGGACGTCTTCCGCAAGTCGCTGCGGATCGGGCTCGGCGTGGCGCTGCCCGGGCTGTTCGTCACCGCGACGTTCGGCGGCATCGGATTCGAGACCATGCAGCCCGGCAAGGTCGCGGCGTGGACGGGCTCGGCGGAGCGGCTGGCCGCCGCCCAGGCCGAGCTGGCGGCCGTCCACGGGCCCGGCGACCACCTGCCGCCCGTGGACGTGGTCCAGACGGCCGGCATCACGATGTTGGTGCTGTTCGCCGTGATGCTCTTCCTGGGCGGGCCGAGCTTCCTGCTGATGCTCCTCCGGCCGGTCGTCCACGGGTTCCGGCCGTGGCACGGGCTGCTGACGCTGATGATCCCGCTGCCGTTCGCGGCCATGCTGGCCGGCTGGGTGTTCCGCGAGGTCGGACGCCAGCCCTGGGCCGTGTACGGCCTGCTGACCACCTCCGAGGCGATGTCGCCGCTCTCGCACGGCCGGCTGGTGTTCTCGCTGACCGCGTTCACCGCGGTGTTCGGCGTGCTGGTCGCGGTCAACGTCTTGCTGCTGGGCCGGCACGCCCGGCGCGGACCTGGCGCGGTGGCGCTGGGCGACCGGCCGGTCGAGGCCCCCGTCCCCGTCCTGTCGTTCTAGGGAGCCCTTCCATGGAGATCTTCGTGCTGGCCTTCTTCGTGCTCGGCTACCTCGTGCTGGCCGGGGCCGACATCGGGGTGGGCATGGCCCTGCCGTACCTGGGGCGGTCGGCGTCAGAGCGGCGCGAGGTGATCGCCGCGATCGCGCCGTTCTTCCTGGGCAACGAGGTGTGGCTGGTGGCCGCGGCGGGCGTGCTCGCCGGGCTCTTCCCCGAGCTGGAGGGTGAGCTGCTGAGCGGCAACTACACGATGGTGGTGGCGCTGCTGCTGGCGTGGGTGACCCGCGACGCCGGCCTGTGGCTGCGCGGGCGGGTGCCGGGGGCGCGCTGGCAGGCGTTCTGGGACGGCGCCACCGTGGCCGGGAGCTGGGGGCTGGCCTTGAGCTGGGGCGGGCTGCTGTCGCACGTGCTGCTCGACATCCAGGGCCCGCTCGCGGCGCTGCCCGCGCTGGTGGTGGCCGCGCTGTTCGCCGCGCACGGGATGACGTTCGCGGCGCTGCGGCTGCGCGGCGTCCTGCGCGAGCGCGCCGCCGTACTCTCGGGCGGCGCCGGCGAGGCCCGTACGTACGCGCTGACCTCGGCGGCGTTCCTGACCGTGGGGGTGCTGGCCGGGCTGCGGCTGCCGCTGGAACCGGGCACATCTGGGCCGCTGCTGGCGCCGGTCGTCCTGGCGCTGATCCCGCTCCTGGTGGCGGCCCAGGGCTGGGTGTGGTGGACGTTCCGGCACCGGGTCACAGGTCCGTCGTACCTTTGATCCGCGTAGGGGGTGAAGTGCGGCCTTCACCCCCTACGGGGTCAGAACAGCGGGGCGCCGTCGCGGGTGAGCTTCCAGTTGGGGACGGCGAAGTCGGCCGGGTCGATGGTGCCCTGGGCCGTGGCGTACTCGATCAGCGCCTGGCGGATCTCCACCTGCGCGTTGTAGACGACCTCGGCCCCCGTCACGTGCGGGAAGCCGCCGCCGCCCGACTGGCGGTAGTTGTTGATCGCGACGATGAACTCCTTGTCGGCCGGGACCGGCTGCCCCTCGTAGGCGAGGTCGGTGATGCGCTGCCCGACCGGCTTGGCCACGTCGATGTCGTACGACACCCCGGAGAGCTGGTCGTAGTTGTAGTCGGGGGTGCCGCCCGCGTTCGTCAGCTTGCTCACGTCGACCGGGGCGCCGGGGGCGAGCTGGTTGAAGTAGCGCGCGGAGTACTCCAGGTAGTCCTTGATCTGCGCCCCGGTCAGCTTGACCGCCATGAGCGTGTTGTCGTAGACGTACAGACCGGCCACGTCCCTGACGCGGATGTCGCCGGCGGGGAAGACGGCGCTGCGGCTGAACGGCGCCGCGATCGACAACACCGGCAGCGTGTTGTCCGGCAGCGCCTGCTCGACCGCCTCGGTCTGCACGCGCTGGATGTAGTCGAGGATCTCCGTGTCCTTGTACGGCGACTCGGCCGCCGACATGTCCACGGCCGACTTGGCCACGACCTTGTTGACGTAGCCGACGGTGGTGTCGTGCTGCGGCTGGAGCAGCTCGACGATCTTCGGGTCCGCCGGCACGGTGTTGGTGTCGAGCGTGGTGGACGACCTGCCGGTCACCACCCACGTTCCGCGCTGCTTGGTGAGCTGGAAGTCGAGCGTGGACAGGCGGTTGCCCCACCGGCCCGGCTCGGTCAGCAACACCTGCTGCCCGGTGACCTTGTTGGTGACGAAACGCTGCGGCACGTCGTTGTGCGCGTGCCCGAACAGCACCGCGTCGATGCCCGGCACCTCCTCGGCGACCATGGCGGAGGCGTTCTCGACCGGCAGGTCGTCGCCGTAGGAGGACATGCCGTTGTCGCCGGCGTGCGCGGTCACGACGACCACGTCCGCGCCGGCCTTCCGGACGACCGGCACCCACTTCTTGGCCGACTCGACCAGGTCGGTGAAGCGGAGCTTGCCCTGGACGTTCGCCTTGTCCCAGATGGCCACGCCCGGGTTGGTGAGGCCCAGCACGCCCACCTTGATCGGCTTGTCGCCCTTGACCTTCATGGTCTTGATCACGTACGGCGTGTACGCCGGCTCGCCCGTCTCCTCGTGGACGGCGTTCGCGCCGAGCACCGGGGCCTTCATCTGCTTCACCCAGGTGGCCAGCAGCGGCAGACCGTAGTTGAACTCGTGGTTGCCCAGGGTCACGGCGTCGTACCCGATGGCGTTCATGGCCTTGGCCATGGGGTGGATCTCGCCGGTCTCGGTGATCGGCTCGACCATGGCGTAGTAGTACGCCAGCGGGGTGCCCTGGATCGTGTCGCCCGAGTCGAACAGCAGCGTGTGGTCCGCCCCGCGCTCGGCCCTGATCTTGTTGACCAGCGACGAGACCTTCGCCAGGCCGACGGCGTTGCCCTGGGAGTCGGAGTAGGCGGCGTCCTTGAAGTAGTCCCAGTTCAGGACGTTGCCGTGGAGGTCGGACGTGCCCATCACCGTGACGGTGACCGTCTTCGCCGGCGAACCGGCGTACGCGGGGGGCGCCACCAGGGCCACGCCGCACAGCGCGGCGGCGGCCCCGGCGAGGGCGAGCTTCTTGGTCTGCATGGTGCTGGAGGCTAACCGGGGCAAATTACTCGTTGGTTACGAAACCTCAGCCGGCGATGAAGCCGCGGATGAGGGCCGTGATCTCCGCCGGGCGTTCGTGCAGGACCACGTGGCCGCTGTCCAGCTCGGCGTACTGGCTGCCGGGCAGCGCCGCGTGCAGGGCGCGGGCGTGCTCGACCGGGATCAGGTGGTCGAGGGTGTTGCCGACGACCAGGGTCGGCGCGGTGATCTGGGGGAGCAGGTCTCGGAGGTCGACGCGCAGGTCCAGCTCGATCTGGCGCAGGGTGCCGTGCGGGGGCTTCCCCGCCATGAGCGCCGCCGCCCCGACCGTGCTCACGTACGCGGGGCTGAAGCCCACGAGCGGCCCGTACGCGGCGAAGCTTTCCGGGTCGGTGGCGGCCAGCCGCGCCCACGTGCGCAGCCCCAGCTCCAGCCGGGAGTCGGCGAGGTGCGTCCAGCCGGCGATCAGCACCAGCCTCTTCACCAGTTCGGGCCGCTCGGCGGCGACCTTCGCCGCCACGGCCGCGCCCAGCGAGAAACCCACCAGGTCGGACGGCTCCTCGAACGCCGCGGCGACCTGGCCGGCGAGCAGGTCGAGGGTGAGGTCGCCGCCCGGGTCGGAGGTCTGGCCGCTGCCGGCGTAGTCGGGGGTGATGACGGTGCGGATGTCGGCGAGCCCGGGGACGAGATGGGCGAAGTTGCTGACGGCGTCTCCGCCGGTGCCGTGCACCATGACGAGGCCGGGGCCGTTGCCCGCCCGGTGGTAGTGGACGGTTCCCGACGCGTGGCCGACCGTGGGCATGACGTTCCTTTCTTTAGCGATTGCTAAAGCACGATAACATAGCGATCGCTATAGAATGGGCGCATGGCGAGACAGCGGGCGTTCGACCGGGAGGCGGCGCTGGAGACCGCGCTGCTGGCATTCTGGCGGCACGGCTACGAGGCGACCTCGGTCGCGGAGCTCACCGCCGCCATGGGCATCAAACCCCCCAGCCTGTACGCGGCATTCGGCGACAAGCGGCGGCTGTTCGAGGAGGCGGTCCGGCGCTACCAGGAGACGTACGGCGCCTTCAGCACCCGCGCGCTGGCCGAGGAGCCGACCGGCCGCGCGGCCGTCGAGCGGGTGCTGCGCGAGGCGGCGGCCGAGTACGCGAGCCCCGACCACCCGGCGGGATGCCTGGTCATCACCGGAGCGGTGAACTGCGGGCCGGAGTCCGCCGAGGTCGAGGAGCTGCTGCGCGGGTTCCGGGAGGACGCCAAGGCCGCGTTCAAGCGGCGGATCGACGACGATCTGGCGGCCGGGCGGCTGCCGGCGGGCACGGACACGGCCGGCCTGGCCACGTTCTACGCGGCGGTGATCCAGGGCATGTCCACGCAGTCCCGCGACGGCGCCTCCCACGCCGACCTGCTGCGCGTCGCCGACCTCGCCATGTCGGCCTGGCCCGCCGCTAGTGAGCCTTGACCGAGGCGTCCTCCGGGGCGACCTCGGGAGACGACGCGCGCAGCCAGCGGCAGCCGTGCGGGTCGAGCGGCAGGCGCACCCGCCCGTCCGCCGAGACCTTCAGCGTGCCGTCCACCAGCAGGTCCGTGAGCAGGCAGCCCTCCAGCCCGTCCAGCGTCAGCACCACGTCCTGGGCGGTGTCGCAGAGGTTGTGGGCGAGCACCACCGTGGCCCCGTCGGCGTCGCTGCGGTGCGCGAAGACGGCTGGGTGGCCGCTGTCGAGCACCGTGCAGTCACCCCACGCCAGCTCCGGGCACTCCCGGTAACGCTCGATGAGCAGCTGGAACCAGCGCAGCAACGAGTTCACGTCCCGCTTCTGGTCGGCCACGTTGACCCGGTCCGGCGCGAACGCCCCCTCCGGGATCTGACGCACCGGCTCCTGGCGGCTGAAACCGCCGTCCTCCGACCACTGCATCGGGATGCGGACCGCCATCCGGCCTTCCTCGTCGAGGTTCTCCCCCAGCCCGATCTCCTCCCCGTAGAAGATCACGGGGGTGCCGGGCAACGAGAACAGCAGGCTGTAGGCCATCTTGATCCGGCGCAGGTCGCCGCCGAACATCGTCGGCAGGCGACGGCGCAGCCCCCGGCCGAAGATCTGCATGTCCTCGCGCGGCCCGAACGCCCGGAAGACCTCCTCCCGCTCGTCCTCGGTGAGCTTGTCCAGGGTCAGCTCGTCATGGTTGCGCAGGAACAACGCCCACTGGCAGTCCTTCGGCGGCGTCGGACGCCCGCGCAACGCCTCGGCGAGCGGGGCGGCGTCGTTGCGGGCCATCGACAGCCACGCCTTCTGCATGCCGATGAAGTCGAAGCACATCGTGATCTGGTCGCCCAGCCCGTCGCCGAAATACTGGACCAACTGGTCGTACGGGACGTTGACCTCGCCGAGCAGGATGGCCCCGCCGTTGCGCCGCGTCATGAACGCCCGCAGGTCCGCGAGGAACTCGTGCGGGTTCGCCAGTTTCGGGTTGACGTTCTCGATGAGGAACGGCACCGCGTCCACCCGGAAGCCCGACAGGCCGAGCTCCATCCAGAAGCCGAGGATGCGCGTGATCTCGTCCCTGACCTCGGGATTGCCGACGTTGAGGTCGGGCTGGTGCCGGTAGAAGCTGTGCAGGTAGTACTGGCCGGAGCCCTCGTCGTACTCCCAGATGCTGGTCTCCTTGTCGGGGAAGACGATCTGCTCGGGGTTGTCCGGCTCGGGCTCGTCGGACCAGACGTACCAGTCGCGCAGCGGCGAGTCGCGGCTCGACCTGGCCTCCACGAACCACGGGTGCTGGTCGGAGGTGTGGTTGACGACCAGGTCGGCGATCACCCGCAGGCCGCGGTCGTGGGCCGTGCGCATGAACTCCACGAAGTCGCCCAGCGTCCCGAGCCGCGGATCCACGCGGTAGAAGTCGGTGATGTCGTATCCGTCGTCGCGGTTGGGCGTCGGGAAGAACGGCATGAGCCACAGGCACGTCACGCCCAGCCCCGCCAGGTAGTCGATCTCCTGTGTCAGGCCGCGGAAGTCGCCCACGCCGTCGTCGTTGCCGTCCTTGAACGTCTCGACGTCCAGGCAGTAGATGACCGCGTTCTTCCACCACACGTCCGAGGTGTACGTCAGCCGCACGCGAAACACCCTTTCGACCCGCTGCTCCTCATGAGTCCCCCATAGAGAGGCAAAGAGAAGCGCTACCCCAAGTGCAGGCCATCGAACGGAAAACCTTGTCGCCGTGAGAAGCGGTCACATCCTGACCTCCTCCTCTGCGACCGTGGTCTCGGGGTCACGCGAGGGCCCCGTCCACGAGCGAAGGGACGACCACCATGAGGATGCGGGCCCCGGTGCGGACCGGAAGGCGGGTCAGCCGCTCCATGATGTTCGGCCGGGTGGGAGATCCCGGCCACGACGCCTGTGTCCGCGTCGACCACCGAGCCCTTGGCGACGACGTCCTCGACAGGATCGACGAGACCGTACCGCCGGGGACCGACCTCGGCCCGCTCGACGTGGCCTACGACCCGCCGGCCGTCAGGCGGGCGTCACCGCGCCGGCGACCTGTCGGCGGGCGGGCCGCGGCGTGACCGTTCTCGGCGCCCGGGCGCTCAACCGCGCGACGCTGGCCCGGCAGTCGCTCCTCGACCGCGCCGACGTGCCGGTCCTCGACGCCGTCGCGCACCTGTGCGGCCTGCAGGCACAGGAGCCGCAGGAACCGTTCGTCGGGCTCTGGTCGCGGCTGCGCGCGTTCGACCCGGCGGCGTTGTCGGATCTGCTCATCCGGCGGAAGGTGGTGCGGACGCCTCTCATGCGCCGCACCGTCCACCTCGTCACCGCCGACGACGCCCTGGCCTGGCGGGCCCGCCACGCCACCATGCTGCGCCAACGGGTCCTCGGGACCTACCGCCGCGAGCTCGCCGGGATCGACCTCGACGAGCTCGCCGCGGCAGGCCGAGCGGTGATGGCCGACGGCCAACCCCGCTCGATGACCGAGCTCGCGCGGGCGGTGATCGACGACGGCCAGCCTCGCTCGACGTCCGAGCTCGCGGGGGCGGTGATGGGCGACGGCGAGCCTCGCTCGATGTCCGAACTCGACGGGCGGTGGTCGGGGGCGGGGCCGCGGGCGCTGGGCGAGTTGCTGGTCGCCGCTCTGCTGCCGATGGCGCAGCTGCCGCCGCGCGGGTTGTGGCGCGCGAAGGCGGGGGCGCGCTACGCCCTGCTCTCGTCGTGGCTGGGGCGGGAGATCGGCCCGCCGGCTCCGGACGGCTCCGATCCCGTGGGCCAGGCACTGGTACGCCGTTACCTGGCCGCGTTCGGCCCCGCCGCCTCGGCCGATCTGCGCGCCTGGTGCGGCCTCGCCGGGCTGCCGGCCGCGGTCGCCGCGATCCGGGAGGAGCTGGTCTCCTTCCGCGACGAGCGGGGCCGCGAGCTGCTGGACCTCCCCGACGCGCCGCGCCCCGACCCGGACACCCCGGCGCCGGTGCGGTTCCTGCCGGCGTTCGACAACGCGATCCTCGGCTACCACGACCGCGTCCGGATCATCGACGACGCCCACCGCGGCCTGTCGGTCGCCGGTGCCCGGGTCGTCCTGGTCGACGGCCGGGTCGCCGCGACCTGGATCGTCGAGGCGGGCACCGTGGTGGTCACCCCGCTGCGCCGCTTCGCCCGAGGGGACCGCGACGCCGTCGCCGAACAGGGGCGGGCCCTGGCGTCGTTCCTCTCCGACGGCGACGGCGACCGCGTGCGCATCACCGCGTCCCCCGGCTGACCGCCGTCCGTCGCCGGACGCCATGTCCCGCCGCTGACCGGCGGCGTCACCGGACGCCATGTCCCGCCGTTGACCACCGGCCCCTCACCGGACGCTGCGTCCCCCCGCTGACCGGCGGCGTCACCGGACGCCGCGGCTCCCCGCTGACCGCCGACCGTCACGCGAGGGCGCGGATCGCGTTCTCCAGCAGCTTCCAGAACGCCTCGACGTCGATCCCCGTGGCGACGTCGGCGTTCGGCTCGCGGCCCAGCTTGCCGAGCAGGTCGACACTGGTCGCGCCGGCGGTCTCCGTGCCGTGCAGCTCGATGTCGAGCCGGGCGCGCACGGTCGTCACGAGGCCGGGCCGGGCCACGAGCGCCACCGCCACCGGGTCGTGCAGCGGCCCCTCGGGCATGCCCTGGTCGGTCTCGTACGTCCCGTTGAAGAAGTGCAGCAGCTCCACGCCGAACGCCGACGTGCGGTTGCCGATCGCGCCGATCCCGGCGACGACCTCGCGGGTGGCCAGCACCTGGTGGGTGACGTTCAGACCGATCATGGTGAACGGCAGCCCCGAGCCGAGCACGATGGCCGCCGCCTCCGGGTCGGTCCAGGAGTTGAACTCCGCGTACGGGGTGATGTTGCCCCGCTCCGTGGAGCCGCCCATCCACACGATTTGCCTGATCCGGGACAGACGGTCGGGGTGGAGGCGGACGAACATCGCGATGTTGGTCAGCGGCCCGGTGGCCACGATCGTCACCGGCTCGGCCGACGCGTCGAGGGTGTCCCTGATGAGCTCGATCGCGGTGCGCGGGTCGGCTTCGAGTGCGGGGACCGGCAGTTGTGGCCCGCCGAGCGCGTTGTCGCCGTGGATCGACTCGGCCGGCGTCAGCAGGCGGACGAGCGGGCTCTCGGCCCCCGGCGAGATCGGCACGCCGGTGATCCCGGCCAGCTCGGTCACGACCCTGGCGTTGTAGGTGGTGTGGCTGAGCCGCCCGTTGCCGCCGACGGTCGTGACCGCGCGCAGGTCGATGGCGGGGTCTGCGGCCGCCAGCCAGATGGCGAAGACGTCGTCGTGTCCGGGGTCGCAGTCGAGGATCAGGGGGATTGGCACCCGTTCATGCTAATTGTGGGTGTCGATGGGGACGGACGCGGTTCGTATGAGGGATGAGATCCCGCACTGAGATCCCGCACTGATCCCACACTGAGATCCCGCACGAGGAGGCCCGATGACGTTCACGGACCAGGAGATCGCCTACCTGCGCTCGCAGCCGCTCGCCCGGCTGGCCACCCTCTCCCCCGACGGGCAGCCGGACGTCGTGCCGGTCGCGTACGAGTTCGACGGCGCCCACTTCTGGATCGGCGGCTCGGGCGAGCAGGTGCTGCGCACCCGGAAGTTCCGCAACATCCAGGCCGGCGGGCTGAAGGTGGCCCTGGTGGTCGACGACATGGTGTCGTTCGACCCGTTCATCGCGCGCGGTGTGCGCGTCTACGGGGTCGCGGAGCCACCGGTGGAGCGGGTGGGGATGGTCGGCCCCGGTCTGTACGCCCGCGTCACGCCGACCGTCTCGTGGAGCTGGAACCTGGCCGGCGAGCCGGTCGGCGACACCTGGTACGCCGCGCGCCGGGCCGAGCACGGCTGACGGCGGTCAACCGCCGAGGAACGCGCTGAACTCCTCCATGTCGATCAGGCCGTCGCCGTCCTTGTCGAGCTTGCGCACGCCCTCCTCGGCTGCCTGCAGGGAGACGGGCTTGCCGAGCACGTCCATCAGCCGGACCAGCTCGACGGCGGAGATGCGGCCGTCGTTGTCGGCGTCGATCAGGTCGAAGGTGGTGGCGTAGTCGCTCATGGGTCGCCCTTCCATGCGAAGATCCGATGTCGCGTCAGACCTTAGTCGTGACTTGTCGTAGCGCGTCGATGAATGCCGTGACTTGTGGCCTTCCATCACTTTCACGCCAGGCAATGGCCAGTTCCCCAGGAGGCAGCCCGGTAACGGGACGGTAGGTCATCCCTGGCCGGCTGTAGAGGGTCGCGTTGCCCTCGGCCACGAGGACGACGCCGAGCCCGCTGGTCACCGCCTCGAACACCTCCTCGGGCGTGCTGGCCGTGACCCCGATGACCGGCTCGTCGCCTCGGGCGTCGAGCGCGAGCCAGAAGTCGCGCAGCGGCCCGGCCGCCCGGGGCAGCGCGATGAACGGCTCCGCGCGCAGCGCCGCGAACGGCACCTCGTCCAGCTCGGCCAGCGGATGCCCGGCGGGCATGGCCACCGCCCGCCGCTCGGTGGCCAGCACGTGCGTGCGCAGCCCCGGCGGCACCGGCAGCCAGACGAACGCCACGTCGGAGGAGCCGTCGGCCAGCCCGCCGCTCGGGTCGTCCCAGCCGACGAGCCGCAGCGACACCTCCCAGCCCGGCATGGCCGCACGGAAGCGCCGCAGCGCCTCCTGCTGCAACCCGCGCCCCACGGCGGTCTGCATCCCGATCACGAGCGTCCCGGTGGGCGCCGCCGCCCGCGCGGTCTCCACCCCGGCGCCCCACCGTTCCAGCAGGTCGCGGGCCACCGGCAGCAACGCCGCCCCCTGCCGGGTGAGCAGCACCCCGCCGTGCACCCGCTCGAACAACCGGTACCCGAGCTGCCGTTCGAGCACCCTGAGCTGCTTGGACAGCGCCGGTTGGGACACGAACAACCGCTCGGCGGCCCGCGTCACGTTGAGCTCCTCGGCCACCGCCACGAAATAGCGCACGTCGCGCAGATGCACGTCCATAACCTCTGGTTATCGCAACGGGTCTTGGACGCGCCACCCCGCCGCGCGCCACGATCGCCGTCATGAGAACTCGCGAACTCGGCGCGCTGAACGTGCCCGCCATCGGTTTCGGCGCCATGGTCCTGTCCCCCGGCATGTACGGCGAGGTCGACGAAGCCCAGGCCGAACGGGCGCTGCGCAGCGCACTCGACGCGGGCGCGGTCCACGTGGACACCAGCGACGCCTACGGCCCCGACGGTCACAACGAGCGCCTGGTCGGCCGGGTGATCAAGAACCGCAGGGACGAGGTCGTGCTGGCGACGAAATTCGGCCTCACGATCCCGGAGGGCGAGGCCGCCCGGGCGTTCCCGGTCGGTTACGCCTACGGCGAGCTGCGGGTGAACGCCGAGCCCCGGCTGGTCCGCGGCTACGCCGAGCGCAGCCTGCGCAACCTGGGCACCGACGTGATCGACCTGTACTACGCGCACTACCCCGACCCCGGCGTGCCGATCGAGGAGACCGCCGGCGCGATGGCCGAGCTGGTGCGCGACGGCCTGGTACGGCACCTCGGCCTGTCCAACGTGACGGCCGCCCAGCTCAGGGCCGCCCACGCGGTGCACCCGGTGGCGGCGGTGCAGAACGAGTGGTCGATGTGGCGTCCGGTGGACGCCGACCTGCTGGCCACGGCGCGGGAGCTGGGCGTGGGGATCGTGGCGTGGAGCCCGCTGGGCGGCGGCTTCCTCACGGGTGCGGTCCAGGAGCTGGGCGAGGGCGACTTCCGGCACAACGCGCCCCGCTTCCAGGCCGGGAACCTGGCCGGCAACAACGACCGCTACGCCCCGATCAGGGCGCTCGCCGCGCGGCTGGGCATCACCCCGGCGCAGCTCGCCCTGGCCTGGCTGCTGCACCAGGACGAGCACGTGGCCGCGATCCCGGGCAGCCGCACCCCGGCGCACATCGAGGAGAACACGGCCGCCGCCGACCTCACCCTCCACCCCGACACGCTGGCGCGGGTGAACGAGACGCTGGCCGCGTTCGAGGTGTCGGGCGGGACGCTGCTCTAGAGTCCCGCGTCCGCGTGCCGGCCGCGGACGAGGGCGGCCACCCAGATCGTGGCGAGCCCGGCGTACACGGCGAGCAGGGCCACGGCGAACGTGGAGAAGGCCACCGCGGCGGCCAGGGCCAGGCACAGCAGCGCCGCCCAGCCGTACAGGACGGCCCGCCGGACGGGGGTGCCGGTGTGGGCGGCCTCCTGGAGCGGGGTGACCAGCGCCATGACGCCGACACCGGCGACGGCGGTCGCGTCGTGGCCGAGCGCGATGCCCAGCGCGAGCAGCGCCGCGCCGAGCGGCACCAGGCAGCAGCACAGCAGCGACATGCGCGCCTCGACCTGCTCGAACAGCAGCCGGGTGGCCTTGCCCCGGGCGAGCCGCAGGATGGTCCACGACTCGGCCACCCACGCCGCCCAGTGCAGCAGCGCGATGAGCACGAACACCGCGATCATCGGCGGGATCGCCGGCAGCAGGAGCACCATCCACCACCCGCCGCGGAACCTGCGCCGCAGCGGCTCCAGCCGCCGGTGCACGGGGTTGCGCTGCTTGAGCGCCCGCACCAGCAGATCCCTGGCCCGCCCGAAGCCGGGGTCGAGGCGGAGCACCTCGCGGAACGCCTCCGCAGCGTCGCGCGGATCGCCGAACCTCAGTGCCGCGTGGCCCCGCACGAAGTGCGCGGTGGCGCTCTCAGGATCGAGCCGTACGGCGTGCGCCGCCGCGCCCCCGGCCTGCTCCGCGTCCCCGAGGTTGGTGTACGCCAGCGACAGCAGGCTCGCCAGGTCGGCGTCCTCCGGGTCGAGCTCCAGCCCCCGGCGGGCGGCGCCGGCCATCAGCGGCCACTCGCCCCTGGCCAGGTGAATCCGGGCCAGCACCTCCCAGATCGTGGCGTACTCGGGGTGGAGGTTCAGGGCGGCGCGGCAGGCCGCCAGCGCCTCGTCCGGCCGGTGGGCCCGGTGGTACACCTGGGCGGCGGCGAAGTGGGGCAACCACTGGTCGGGCGCGAGGCGTACGGCCTCCTGCGCCTCCTCGACCGCCTCGGCGGTCTTGCCCTGCTGGACGAGGGCGAGCCCCAGAAGGGCGTGCGCGGCGACGTGCTGCGGCTCCTGGGCGAGCGCGCCGCGGAACTCGCGCTCGGCCTCGGCCCAGCGGCGCATCCCCAGGAGCGTGCGCCCCCGCTGGACCGGATCGGCGACCTTCACCACTTCCCCTTGACCCAGGGCATCAGCTCGTCCCATGCCCCTGAGTCGTTGGCGTGCATGACGTAGTTGCGCGCGGTGGCCATCCACTCCCGCACCGCCGTCGGACGCACCGCGCGGGCGGCGTTCAGCAGGTCGTGCGTGGTCAGCGGGATCGGCCGGCCCGCCTTGATGGACTCATGCAGCTTCGCCTCCACCGCCCGGTCCAGCACACCCTTGAGGTCGGCGCCGACGAAGTGTTCCGTGGCCCGCGCCACTGCGTCGAAGTCCATCTCGGCCAGGGGCTTGTCGCGGCACAGGATGCGCAGGATGGCCGCGCGCGCCGCGAGGTCGGGCGGTGGCACGAACACCGGCTGGTCCAGGCGTCCTGGACGGCGGAAGGCGGCGTCGACGTACCAGGGGGCGTTGGTGGCGGCCAGCACGAGGACGCCCTCGTTGGCGTCCTGGTCGACGCCGTCGAGCTCGGCCAGGAACTGGTTGACGATCTGCCGGGTGTGCGCCTGGCGCATGTCGGAGCGGCGCGCGGCCAGCGCGTCCACCTCGTCGAAGAAGAGCACGCACGGGCGGTTGCGGCGAGCCATGTCGAACGTGGCGCGCAGGTTGCGCTCGCTGGAGCCGATGTACATGTCGAGGATGTCCGACAGGCCCACGCTGACGAACGCCGCGCCGAGCTCGCCGGCCGCCGCCCTGGCCAGATGGGTCTTGCCCGCTCCGGGAGGGCCGTAGAGCAGGACGCCGCCGCCGGCGCGCTTGCCGAACGCGGAGAACAGCTCGGGCTGCTGCAGGGGCAGCAGCAGCTTCATCCGCAGCGCCTCCTTCACCGTGTCCATCCCGGCCACGTCGGCGAACGTGATCTTCGCACGCTCGACCCCCTCCTCCGACGACGAGGACGGGGAGGGGGCCGGAGCGGCGTACGCGGGGGCCGCGGGCGCCGGGGCCTGCGGGATGGACGGCGTGACCAGGGGCGTCAGCCGGGCGGCGAGGTCGGGATCGGCCACGGACGGGTCGCGGGCGACCGCGTCGTGGTACCGCGCGGACGCTCCCGCGGTGTCGCCCTCGCCGAGAAGCGCCCGCGCCGCCAGCACACCGAGACGGGGCGGGCAACCGGGCGTGGCCAGCAGCGGCTCCAGCGCCGCCAGCGCGGGGCCGTGCTGGCCCTGGCGGACGAAGACCTCGGCCAGGCCCGCCGTGATGTCGGGGTTCTTGGGAGAGAGCACGAGCGCCGCGCGGAACTCGGCCTCCGCCTCGGCCAGGTAACCCTTGTCCAGAAGCTGCTGGGCCAGGAGCTGACGCAGGGGGAGGTTGTCGGGCGAGAGACGCGCCGCCTCGCGAAGCGCCTGAAGGCCGGCATCGTCAGACACGCGCCGTTCCCTTCTGTCGGGGGTGTTCGGTCATCTCGGGTTACGCAAGATACCGAAAATGCGACTTACCCGACGCCTTGTGGGGCTTGGCGCTGTCACGGTCATCACAGCCCGGCAGCCGCCTGTGGCGGCCGCCGGCCCGTGACCCTTCCCGCGGTTACGAACCTCTCACGGCCGGCCCCACGGGCAAAGCCCGTCCACAGGACCCTGGCGACGAGGCCATGCCCGCCGATGCCCCTTTGCTGCCCGGACAACGGACGACCCCCTGCCGCGATCAGCAGGGGGCCGTACGAGGTGATCGTCAGGCGGCGTGCAGGTACACCTGGCCGAAGACCTCCGAGAGGTTCTTCAGGTCGGTGGCCACGTCCACCTCGGGGTGGGCCGGGTCGTACAGGGTGGCCAGGCGGGGGCGGATCGAGGACAGCTTCTTGAGCTGGTCCCACGTGGTGTTGGGGCCCCACTGCTCGCCGTACACCCGGCTGACCTGACCCTGGTCGTTCTGCCAGCGGCTCCACAGGGTGACCGTCTCGGCCGCCTCGCTCTGCAGCGGGGTGGCGATGCGGTCGGCGATGGCCTGGGTGGCCTGCTCCTCGGTCAGCTGGGCGGACCCCGCGGAGGCGAACGAGGCGTCCTCGGCGGAGATCTGCGCGTAGGCGTCCCAGGCGCGGGCGCCGACCTGGATCCACTGGTTGCGCTGGGCCTGGGCGGCGTCGATCCGCCAGGCGGCGTACTCGGTGGCCATGTGGCCGGTGTCCAGCGTGAGCTGGTCGATGTAGCCCCTGGCCAGCCAGGCGCCGATGCGCTCGGGGTCGAGCAGCGGGTACTTCTTGGTCATCTCGGCCTGGCAGGCCTCGTCCGCGCCGCAGCCCAGGATCGGCACCACCGTGTGCGCGGCCAGCTTCTTGCCCGGCAGCGCGGCGCGCAGCGCGGCCGTGGTCTCGGCGACGAACTTCTCCAGCTCCTCGGCCGTGGCGAACGCCTGGTTGTAGCCGAGCTGCGAGGTGAACCGCACGCCGACGACGCCCGGCTGGGCGGCGGCCAGCGCGGCGACCTTCTTGGCGGCCTCGGCGAGCTTGCCGGCCTGGTAGTCGTCGGCCAGCTCGGTGTCGATCCAGACGCGCATGGTGGTCTCGGCGACCGCCTGCTGCGCGGCCTGGCCGGCCGGGGTCTCCAGGGCGGCGCTCTTCTCCGCCGCGGTGACCTCACTGGGGTCGACGTAGCACTGCTCGCCGTTCTGGCACTCCGGCGTGCCGCCGTCCACGACGCCCGGCACGTCGGGCGAGTCGACGTCGTGCAGCTCGCCGTCGCCCTCGGAGTCGGTCGGGCACTCGTTGCCCGGCTCGGAGCAGTCGATCGTGATGGGGCTCTGGGGGTCGGCGTCGATCATGTTCTGGCCGTCGTTGTCGAGCCAGAACTGCGCGATCTCCAGGGCCTCCTCCGGGGTCGCCAGCCAGCGGCAGACGACGTACGAGGGGGTGCCCGCCGGGAGTTCGTCGTTGCAGCTCCTGGGGTCGTCCTGGGACCACGCCGGCACGCCGATGCCAAGGAGAGAGAGGGTGAGTCCGATGACGAAGACCTGCCGTAACCGCTTTCTCATGGCACCTTTGCTTCCAGGGAGTGATCGCGGGCAAATCGCACACTATCCGGACGATCAGCTGCGTACAACGACATCGACACTTTGTTCATGTCATGGTCGGCCCGGTGTCTCCGCGAAATATTCCCGCGACAACCAGCGGCGAGTACGGCAGAATAACGGAGTTTGCCGTTATTGCAGGGGGTCAGCGCAGGTGCACGGATTCACACACGATCTCGGGCTGCTCCGGGATCGGCGCTTCGCCCTGCTGCTGTCCGCGCGGACGATCTCCGTCCTGGGGAGCGCGTTCTCCCCGGTCGCCCTGGCGTTCGGCATCCTCAACCTGCCCGGGGCGACCGCCTCCACGCTGTCGGTGGTGCTCACCGCGCAGGCGGTGCCCATGATCCTGTTCATCCTGGTGGGCGGCGTGATCGCCGACCGGCTGCCGCGGCAGCGGGTGATGATGGCCGGCGAGCTGCTCATGGCGGCCGGGTTCTTCGGGCTGGCGGCGATGCTGCTCACCGGCTGGACACCGCTGGCCGCGCTGGGCGTCGGCGCGGCCCTCAGCGGGATCGGCACGGCGCTCGCGTTCCCCGCGCTGACCGGGATCATCCCCGAGGTCGTGCCGCTCGACCGGCTGCAGGCCGGCAACGCGCTGCTCGGCCTGGGCGCGAACGCCTCCCGCGTGGCCGGCGCGGTCCTGGGCGGCGGCACGGTGGTGCTGTTCGGCGGCGGCTGGGCGCTGGCGGTCAGCGGCGCCATGTACGCGCTCGCCGGCGCGCTGATCGCGATGCTGCGCCTGGAGCCGGGCGACCGGTCGCGCGGCGAAGGCCACTCGGTGCTGACCGACCTGCGCGACGGCTGGCGGGAGTTCAGCTCGCGCCAGTGGATCTGGGTGGTGGTCGCGCAGTTCTCGCTGATGGTCATGGCCATCCAGGCCGGGCACGGCGTGCTCGGCCCGCTCATCGCCAAGGAGAGCCTGGGCGGCCCGGCCGCCTGGTCGGCGTTCCTGGCGGGCGAGGCCATCGGGACGATCGCCGGGGTGGCCCTGTCGCTGCGGCTGCGGCCCCGCCGCCCGATCCTGGTGGCCGTCCTGCTGTGCCTGCCGACCGCTCTGCCGTACGCGCTGCTCGGGGTCGACGCGCCCTTGTGGGCGATCGTCGCCGGGGCGTTCGTGCTCGGCGTCTGCTTCGACGTGTTCGGCGTGCTGTGGCAGACGACGATGCAGCGCGAGGTCCCGGCCGAGTCGTTGTCGCGGGTCAGCTCGTACGACATGCTCGGCTCGCTGATGTTCGGCCCGATCGGGCTGCTGGTGGCCGGGAGCGCGGCCGGCCTCTTCGGCACGAAGGAGTCGCTGCTCGGCTGCGCGATCATCATCGTGGTGGCCACACTGGCCGCGCTGCTGTCGCCCGGCGTCCGCAACCTGCGCGCGCCCCGCCCGCACGACGCCACCGACCCGGGCCGCCAGGTCACGCCGACCTGACCGGCCCGCCGACCCCGGGCCGTCAGGACGTGAAGTACGCCGTGGCTCGGGGCTGGAACATCAGCAGCATCGCCCCGAGCACGGCGAGCACGTGCAGGGTCCGGCTCGCCGCGAACGCCAGCCCGGCGGCGTCGGCCCCGGCCACGGCCTCGGCGATCGAGCCGCCCGCCAGCAGCCACCGGACGGGCTCGGCCACCAGCGAGAGCGTGCCGAACACGCCCAGCGTGCCGGCCAGCGTCCAGCGCGCCCAGCCTTCCCCGCGCCGCAGCCGCAGTGCCAGGAACACCGCGCCCGCGAACACCGCCAGCCGCAGCCCTGCGCCGGGCAGCAGCTCGGCGACCGTCGAGGTGCGCTCGTACAGCTCCCTGGCGACCATCAGGACGGTCTCGAACGCGCCGAACGCCACGGCCGTCAGCCACAACATGACGGCGGCGTGGACGACGGGCGGCGGCTGCTGGTCGGTACGGGATGCGACGACGGTGCTCATGACGGACCTCCAAGGGGACGCGGGCTGGTCCTCGAAGTCTCCGCCAAAAGCCCTCGTCACCTCACTCCCGCCGCCCCCCGAACCCCGGTAAGGACACCCACCCCCGCCTCCCCCAGCCCGCCCCAGGGCCCGGTAGGGGACGAGCCGCAGACGCGCTGACCCACCGCAGCGCCCTGCCGCCGGACGGCTCAGGCCGGCGAGCCGGGGGTACGGCCCAGGGCTTGGTCAGTGGGCGTCTCGACGCCCTGGACGACTACAACGGCGGCGACCAGGCAGCCGAGGCTGGCCTGGCCATGAGGAAGCGACACCGCTCCCTTCCGGCCAGGCCATCACGCTCAACGGCGTATACACCGCCGATATTTGCAGCGCACCACCTCCCGCCTGAGGCGGAAGACGGCATTGCGAAGCCGCCGCATTTTGGCGGAAAGGAAGGTGAAGACCCTGTTCTCCGCTCGGCTACGGTCGCAGGAAGAGGGAAAGGGTTCCGCATGACGCCGAAGCAGCCCAAGACCGAGCTCGACACCCGCTACAGCTCCGCGCTGAACCCGCGCCCGGGCGCGGAGAACGTCACCGCCACCGACTGGGCCGAGGCCCAGCGCCAGCTGCGGGCCGCCGAGGTCTTCTGGATCACCACGGTCCGGCCGGACGGCCGGCTGCACGTCACGCCGCTGATCGCCGCCTGGCACGACGGGGCGCTGCACTTCAGTACCGGGCCGGGCGAGCAGAAGGCCAAGAACCTGGCCGGCAATGCCAACTGCGCACTCACCACAGGGCATAACTCACTCGCCGAAGGCCTCGACATCGTGATCGAGGGCACGGCGGAGCGGGTGACGGATCCGGCGCGGCAGGACGAGGTCATCGCCGCGTTCGAGGCGCAGTACGGGGACCACATCACCTCGCCGGAGGGGACCTTCTACGGCTTTGGCGACAGCATCCGCAGAGGCGACGACCTGCTGTTCGCGGTGGCACCCGGCACGGCGTACGGCTTCGGGCACGACGGCCAGGTGTTCAGCCACACCCGCTACACCTTCTAGCGCGCCTGCGCACAAGGACAGTCGGTCCACTGGACGGCCGACGATCAGGACCCCGGCCAGGCTTTCGCCGTCGAAAGTCCTTGCGCGGCAGGTTGCCATGGTTGCCGGCCACCTTCACGCTCACCGTGATGTTCGGGTTACGGGCGAGCACCGGGGCGAGGGTGGCGCGCATGCCTTCCATCTCCTTCCCGCTGCCTCCGAGGTTGGCGCCCGTGACGACCACCTACCGGCGGCGCAGATCTCGATGAGCTGGATGTTGCTGCGGGCATGCTCCTCGACGGACATCCTCGCGCACAGGCCCAGCGGGCAGATCAACGGAAGCAGCCGGCCCCGTCGGCGGAACAGTCCCCGGATCCGTTCCGGGGTGACGGTGTCGGTCCAGCCCTGCGGGTAGGCGCCGTCCGCGCGCCTCGATCGGCCGCGGGCCCGCATGTTCCGGGCCCACCGGTGTCGGTCACGGCCGGCGCGGTGTCGTCGACCGGGGTCATGCCGGTCCAGCTGGAGGGTGAGTGGGTCACTCGTTCGCCGTGCACCCTGCCCCAAGGTCAGGGTCAAACACTCAGCCGATGCGGCCGCTGGTGCGCAGACCGCGGGCCTCGTGGCGTTCGTGGAGGCCGAAGCGGGGCTCCGGGGCGTGGTCGCCGTCGAGGACGCCCGCCACGTACTCGGCCAGCACCGGGGCGTGCTTGAACCCGTGCCCCGAGTCGCCGCCGAGCAGCCACACCCCGGGCGCGGCCTCGGCGATCAGCCATTCGGCGTCGGGCGTGAGCGCGTACTGACAGACCTGGCTGAACAGCACGGGCGCCTCGGCCAGCGACGGGAACCGGCGCCGCAGGTACGTCCTGGCCTGCTCGACGCTCTCCGCGTCGACCGTCCGCGCGCCGTGCTCCGGCTCGTACGGCCGCCCCTCGGCGTCGGAGGTGGCCTTCATCCCCACGCCGTCCACGTCACCGTGCCCGTACGCCGAGGCGCCGTGGTCGACCCAGGCGGGCGTCTCCGGGACCGACCACGCGGGCGGCACCGCGAAGTGCAGCGTGTCCTGCTTGGTGACGCTGATCGGCAGCCCGTCGAAGAGCGCGGGCAGCCACGCGCCGCACGCCCACACCACCCGGTCGGCGTGCCGCACCTCGCCGTCCACCTCGACCGCGCACGCGTACGGCGCTCCGTCGCCCGCCACCGGCACCGCCCGCGCCCTGACCAGCCGGACCCCGGCGGCCTGCGCGAGAGCGGCGGTCACCTGGGTGGCCCGCCTGGCCCTGATCACGCCCGCGTGCGGCTCCCAGAGCAGGAAGCTCAGGTCGTCGCCGCGGAAGTCGGGGAAGAACCGGCGGCCGTCGGCCGGATCGAGCACCTCACACGGGATATCCAGATTTTTTAGGACCTGGGAGCTGGCGTGCTCCCATCCGTCGGGCGTCCCGGCGAACCACAACATGCCCGCCTCCTCGTACAGCGTGACGCCCGCCCGCTCGCCCAGCCGCCGCCAGCCGTCCCTGGCCCGCCACGCGAGGCGCGTGTACCACTCGTCCGAGCCGTGCGCGCTGCGCAGCAGCCGGGTCTCCCCCGCGCTGGACTGCCGGACGTGTCCGGGCTTGTGCTGTTCGACCAGCGTCACCTGCCAGCCGGTCTCGGCCAGCCGCAACGCCAGCGATGCGCCCCAAATGCCAGCCCCGACCACAATGACCGATTTCATGAGAACACGGTGACCGGAAAAGGCGCCCGGCCGCAAGAGACGTCAGGCGATGAGCAGCTGGACGACCACACCGGCGCAGTTGCCCGCCACGCAGATCCGCACCGGCACCTCGAACGCGCCCGGCGCCGCCGGGACGCCGCCCACCCGGCCGTCGGGCCCGATGCTCACGCCCTCGGGCAGCTTGTCGTCGTCGGTCACGGTGAAGGTGGGCAGCACGCCGGCCGGCCCGCCGTCGACGCCGATCTCACCGTCGAGCGCGACGCCGGTGCGGCCGGGGAAGGTCAGCTCGCGTGGCTGCCACGGCACGTTGCCGAGCACCACGAGGGTCAGGTCGTCCTGATCGCACGCCCGTCCGGCGCAGCCCTCGACCGAGGCGACGTACGTGCCGGCTCGCTGCGGCGTGCCGTAGAGGCGGCCGTTCCTGTCGACCCTGACGCCGGCCGCCAGGTGGCCCGGACGGAAGGCGACGCCCTTGCCCGCGGCCAGCAGCCGTTCGTCCACCTCGATGCCCTCGGTGAGGTAGACGGTGTCCTCGACGAGGAGCCCGTCCGGGAGGTCGCGATGCACCGGGTTGAGCTTGCGGGGCTCGACCGGGGTCTCGCGCGACATCTCCACCATGGGCGCGTTGATGGAGGACAGGATCGGCGCCACCGCGCACACAGCCAGCCCGGCGAGCAGGAGAACCCACCACTGCCGCATCGTCACCCCCCGTTCCCGTGGCCGGATACGTACCCCTTCCTCGGCCGGCGTCACCCCGGCGGCGTCCCATAATCGGTCGCATGGCCGCCGAATCAGCTCAGACCCTGGAACGCGGGCTCCGCCTGCTGCGCCTGCTCGCCGACGGCAGGGGCGGGCGGACGCCGACCGAGCTGAGCGCCGAGCTGTCGCTGAGCCGGCCGGTGGTGTACCGGCTGCTGACGACGCTGATGAGCGAGGGGTTCGTACGCCGTGACGCCGAGGGCCGGGTGCACCTGGGGTTCGGGGTGCTGGCGCTGGCCCAGGCCGTTCAGCCGCTGCTGCGGGCGGCGGCGGTGCCGACGCTGCGGCGGCTGGCCGAGCAGGTCGGCGCGACCGCGCACCTGACCGTGGCCGAGGGCGACGACGGGCTCGCGGTGGCCGTGGTGGAGCCGTCCTGGACCCACATGCACGTCGCCTACCGGGAGGGCTCACGGCATCCGCTCGCGAAAGGGGCGGCCGGGCAGGCGATCCTGGCGTTGCGCGAGGGGCGGCACGACTACTTCCTCTCTGAGGGGCAGTTGCAGGAAGGGGCACGTGGCGTCGCCGCGCCGGTCCCCGGTCTGCCGTGGCTGGAGGCGTCCGTCGGGGTGGTGACGTTCGGGCCGCTGGAGGAGGCCACCGGGCCGCGCGTCGTGGCCGCTGCCGCCGAGCTGGCCGCCGTGCTGGGTTGACATCACCCGGACGATGGCGGACGGTAAGCACGTATAGAGGACACTAGTGTCCGATTAACGGACGCCAAGAGCGGGGTGCGTATGCCGTACTACCGGGTCGTGGGAGAGGTGCCGCGTAAACGGCACGTGCAGTTCAGGCGGCCGGACGGCGGCCTCTACGCCGAGGAGCTGATGGGCGAGGAGGGCTTCTCGTCCGACTCCTCGCTGCTCTACCACCGTCACCTGCCCACCGCGATCATCAAGGCCGAGGCGGTCACGCCCGCCGCGGCCACCAGGCTGGAGCCGAACGTGCCGCTCTCGCCGCGTCACTTCCGCACCCAGGAGCTCGCCGGCTCCGGCGACCTGATCTCGGGGCGGATGCTGCTGGCGGGCAACGCCGACGTCCGGTTGTCGTACGCCACCAGCGACCGGCCCAGCGAGCTCTACCGCAACTCCATGGGCGACGAGTGCGTCTACGTGCAGCGCGGACGGGTGCGCTTCGAGTCGACGTACGGCGTGATCGAGGTCGGCGAGGGCGACTACGTCGTGATCCCGACCGGCACCATCCACCGCTGGGTGCCCGACGGGCCGGTCAACGTGCTGGCCATCGAGGCGTCGGGCCACATCAGGCCGCCGAAACGCTACCTGTCGCAGTACGGCCAGTTCCTGGAGCACGCGCCCTACTGCGAGCGCGACCTGCGCGCCCCCGCCGAGCCGTTCACCGTGGAGGGCGAGGAGGTGCCCGTCCTCGTACGCACCCGAGGCGGGCTGACCAGGCTCGTCTACCGCAACCACCCGTTCGACGTCGTGGGCTGGGACGGCTACCTCTATCCGTACGCGTTCAACATCAACGACTTCGAGCCGATCGTGAAGAGGACGCACGCGCCGCCGCCGGTGCACCAGACGTTCGAGGGGCCGGGGTTCGTGGTGTGCTCCTTCTGCCCGCGGCCGCTCGACTACCACCCCGAGGCCGTCCCGATCCCGTACAACCACCACAACGTCGACTCCGACGAGTTCATGTTCTACGTGGGCGGCGACTACTCCGCGCGCAAGGGCTCCGGCATCGACGTCGGCTCGATCTCGCTGCACCCGGCCGGGTTCACCCACGGGCCGCAGCCGGGCGCGGTGGAGGCGGTGATCGACGCCGTCGGACGCGGCGTCACGACGACGAGCGAGATGGCCGTCATGGTGGACACGTTCCGCCCGCTCGACCTCGGCAGGGACGCTCTGTCCTGCGAGGACCCCGGATACGCCTGGACCTGGGCACGATGATTCTCTACGCCGCTCTGGTGGACGACGCGGGCCTGTTCCCGCCGACGTCCCTGCACATGGACGAGGCGCTGGCGCGCCACATGCGGGACCTGGAGTCAGGCCACCCCGTGCTCACCCACCGCCTGCTGTGCCCGGCGAGCCGGATCGAACGGCTGCGCGGCAAGGACGTACGCCCCCGGCGCGTCGGGCTGATCCTCGACACCGACGAGGTGCCCGACTTCGGCGACCTCCCGGTCGACCTCGTGGAGACCCTGCTGCCGCCCGACACGCCGATCGAGACGCTGGTCGGCGAGTTGTCGCTGCCGCCCGGTGTGCGGCTGTTCGTGGAGATCCCGGCGGGCCGGCCCGGCCTCAGCGTGCCCCCCGGCACGGGGCTGAAGGTGCGCTGCGGCGGCACGACGGCCGACAAGTTCCCGCCGGTCGAGCATCTGGCGCAGTTCATCCGGTTCTGTGCGGACAACGACGTCCCGTTCAAGGCCACGGCCGGCCTGCACCACGCCATACGCCACTTCGACCCCTCCCTCGGCGTGGACCGGCACGGTTTCCTCAACCTGCTGCTGGCCGTCTGCGAGGCCGTGGAGGGCCGTGACCCCGCGTCCGTGCTGCGCACCACGGACGTGGGCCACCTGGTCCGGATGGCGGGCGGCGTCAACGAGGACACCGCCGAGCAGGCGCGGCGGCTGCTGGTGAGCTACGGCTCCTGCAACACCAGCGCGCCTCTGGAGGACCTGCACGCGCTCGGCCTGATCGAGGAGGCCCGCCGGTGAGCTGGGGTGTGGACAACCTGCCCTACGGCGTCTTCTCCTGCCCCGGGGAACGGCCGAGGGTCGGGGTGCGCTACGGCGACCGGGTGCTCGACCTGGCCCCCGCGCTGCACGACGAGGTGTTCGCCGCGCCGTCGCTCAACCCGTTCATGGCCAGGGGCCGCACGGCCTGGCACGACACCAGGACGCTCATCAGGAACAAGCTCACCGGCGACCTCTCGGTCACCGAGCCGCATCTCATCCCGCTGGAGCACGTGCGCCTGCACATGCCCTTCGAGGTGGCCGACTACGTCGACTTCTACTGCTCCATCGAGCACGCGAGCAACATCGGCCGGATCTTCCGCCCGGGCTCGGAGCCGCTGCAGCCCAACTGGCGGCACCTGCCCGTCGGCTACCACGGCCGGGCGGGCACGGTCGTGGTGTCGGGCACGCCGGTCAGGCGCCCGCACGGACAGCTCGGGCCGGGCGAGTTCGGGCCGTGCCGCAAGCTCGACATCGAGGCGGAGCTCGGGTTCGTGATCGGCGTGCCGACCGAGATGGGCTCGCCGGCGGGGGCGTTCGAGGACCACGTGTTCGGGGTGACGCTGGTCAACGACTGGAGCGCGCGCGACATCCAGGCGTGGGAGTACGTGCCGCTCGGGCCGTTCCTGGCCAAGTCGTTCGCCACGTCGGTCTCGCCCTGGGTGACGCCGCTGGAGGCGCTGCCGCGCGTCCCCGGCCGCCCGCAGGACCCGGAGCCGGGCGGCTACCTGCGCCGGCAGGGTGACTGGGGTCTGGACATCTCCCTGGAGATCGTGCTGAACGGGGAGATCGTGTCGCGGCCGCCGTACTCGGCGATGTACTGGACGCCGGACCAGATGCTCGCCCACATGACGGTGAACGGCGCCTCCCTGCGCACGGGCGACCTGTTCGCCAGCGGCACGGTCTCCGGCCCCGAGCCCGACCAGCGGGGCTCGTTCATCGAGCTGACCTGGAACGGGACCGAGCCGATCAAGCTGCCCGGCGGCGAGACCCGGACGTTCCTGCAGGACGGCGACACGGTCACCATCCGGGCCACGGCGGGCGACCTGACATTGGGCGAGGTGTCGGGAACCGTCGGATAAGTTACTTGGCGTGCTTGCATAGTGACAGACCGCTAATCTTGGGATCACTCCCCGTCCCTCGGAAAGCAGGAGTCGCATGCGGCGTGCCGTGTTGTTCTGTGTCGCTTTGGCCGCTTTTGTGCTGGCGTGCGGGTGCGGCTCGGTCACGGCGGAGACCCCCGCGACGCCTCCGGTCGTGCGCGTCTGGCCGCCGTTCGACAGCGTCCAGGCCCGCACCGACCGCGGCCTGGTCGTCACGGCGCAGGGCGGCACGCTCAGCCAGGTGCTGGTCACCCAGGGCGGCGAGCCCGTGCCCGGCCGGCTCGACCCCTCCCGCACGACGTGGCGCACCGACTGGACGCTCAAACCCGCCAGCGAATACACCGTGACGGCCACCGCCGTCCGCGAGGGGGCGCCGGCCGCGGTGACGATGGGCCGCGTCCGCACCCGCCCGCTGCCCCGCACGTTCCGGGTGGCCGCGACCACGCCGCTGCCCGGCGAGACCGTCGGCATCGGCATGCCGATCATCCTCGACTTCGACCGGGCCGTGCCCGACCGGGCGGCGGTCGAGCGGGCGCTGGAGGTCACCGCTGCACGGCCGGTCGAGGGGGCCTGGCGGTGGGTGGGCGACACGCGGGTCGTCTACCGCCCGCGTGCGTACTGGGCACCGCGGCAGACCGTGACCGTCACCGCGCACCTGGCCGGCCTGCGCGCCGGCGACCTGTACGGCGGCGCCGACACCACGTTCTCCTTCACCGTGGGCCGCCACCAGATCAGCACCGTCGACACGAAAACCCACCAGATGGTCGTCACCCGCGACGGAGAACCGGTGCAGCGCATGCCCATCAGCGCGGGCATGGCGACCACGCGCGAATACACCACGACCAGCGGCGTCCACCTGACGATGGAGAAGGGAAATCCGGTGCGGATGATTTCCCCGGGCCGCGAGGAAGGCGAGCCAGGTTATTACGACCTGATGATCGACCACGCCGTACGCATTTCCGACAGCGGCGAATACGTGCACGCCAAGGACAACGTCTGGGCGCAGGGCCGGGAAAACGTCAGTCACGGTTGCGTCAACGCCGGGCCCGGCCAGGCGGCCTGGTTCTACGAAAATTCGCTGCGCGGCGATCCGGTCGTCATCACCGGCACCGACCGCCCTCTCGCATGGGACAACGGCTGGGGTTTCTGGCAGCTGTCGTGGGAGAAATGGCGGCAAGGAAGCGCACTGGCGCGGGTGCCGGAGCGCTGATATGAGGACTACCGTAGAAGGAGGGGGAACCACCGACGAAGTCCGGCCCGTTGCCCCTTCAGGAGGGCCAAAGACATGGACGCATGGATCATCTGGGTAATCCTCGCAGTCGTCCTCGGCGTGGCCGAGATTTTCACGCTCACGGCCTCGCTCGGTCTACTGGGCGCCGCCGCTCTTTTGACCGCCGCGACCGCGGCACTCGGGCTGCCCGTCCCCTTGCAGTTAATATTCTTCGCCGTGTCCTCGGCGGCGGGCCTGTTCGTGCTCAGGCCGGTCGCGATGCGTCATATCCAGCAGCCGCAGTTGCAGCGGTTCGGTGTGGAGGCACTCGTCGGGAAACCCGCTTACGTCGTCTCCGAGGTGACGGGCCGCGACGGTCGCGTGCGCGTCGGAGGCGAGGAATGGTCGGCACGCGCCTACGACGAGACTCTCGTCATCCCCACCGGGGCGACCGTCGACATCATCGAGATCGAGGGGGCGACAGCCCTCGTCTATCCCCGGGAGTGATCCAATGGATCCGCTGTTCATAGTCGGATTGTTCGTCATACTCTTCGCGGCCGTCACGCTGTTCAAGGCCGTGCGGATCATCCCTCAGGCCCGTGCCCGCAACGTCGAGCGCCTCGGCCGCTACCACCGCACGCTCAAGCCCGGCCTCAACTTCGTCATCCCGTACATCGACCGGGTCTACCCCGTGATCGACCTGCGCGAGCAGGTCGTCTCCTTCCGCCCCCAGCCGGTCATCACCGAGGACAACCTGGTCGTCGAGATCGACACGGTGCTCTACTTCCAGGTCACCGACCCTCGGGCGGCGGCCTACGAGATCGCCAACTACATCCAGGCCGTCGAGCAGCTCACCGTCACCACGCTGCGCAACGTCGTCGGCTCGATGGACCTGGAGAAGACGCTCACCTCCCGTGACACCATCAACAGCCAGCTGCGCGGCGTGCTCGACGAGGCCACCGGCAAGTGGGGCATCCGCGTCAACCGCGTCGAGATCAAGGCCATCGACCCGCCCAAGACCATCAAGGACGCGATGGAGAAGCAGATGCGGGCCGAGCGCGACAAGCGCGCCGCGATCCTCACCGCCGAAGGCCAGCGTCAGTCGCAGATCCTCACCGCAGAAGGCGACAAGCAGAGCCGCATCCTGCGCGCCGAGGGCCAGCGCGCGGCGGCCATCCTGGAGGCCGAGGGCCAGTCGCGGGCCATCGACCAGGTCTTCCAGGCGGTCCACCGCAACGACCCCGACCCGAAGCTGCTCGCGTACCAGTACCTGCAGGTGCTGCCGCAGCTCGCGCAGGGCAGCGGCAACACGTTCTGGGTGATCCCGAGCGAGGTCACCTCGGCGCTGCAGGGGGTCTCGAAGGCGTTCACCGAGGCGCTGCCGCCCTCGCAGGCGACGCGCGACGACCGGCCCGAGCCGGCCGAGATGGACGAGGAGGTGGCCAGGGCCTCGGAGGCGGCGGCCGAGGCGGTCGCCGACGCCCAGGACGCCGAGAGCCCCAAGGGGCCCCGCCAGCTCACCCAGGCCGTCCCGGACCCGTCCCCGTTCCCGGCCCACGACCGCGAACCCTCCGACGCCGAACGCTGACTCCGGCCGCGCAAGATTCGGGGGACGCCGAGCGACCCTGGGGGCGCCCGCTCACCGGCGGGCGGCCCCTCCCCGCCGCGCGCTCGGGTCGATGGTGAAGAGCAGCGACGGCTCCTGTCTCAGCGTGTCTGGCCGTTGTCGAAGTACGCGGCCAGGTCCGGGTCCAGTGGGGGGACGTCGTACGGGGTGCCGTTGTCGCGCAGGGACAGCGTGGCCATGTAGCCCGCGGCGACGCTCATCCGGGCCGCCACCGGAGAGGTGTCGGTCGCGCCGCCCTCGCGGGCGAACCGGCAGAACTCGGCGAGGATCTGCGGGTCTGCGCCGCCGTGGGAGCCCTGGGCGGCCGGCACCTTGTACGCGATGTCGCAGTCGTCCCGGTAGCCGCTGGGCCCGGTGTTCCAGACCTTCACCGTGTCACCGGGGCCGTCGCCGAAGTTCTCCAGCCGCCCCTCGGTGCCGATGACCGTGTAGTTGCGCACGTAGTCGGGTGAGAAGTGGCACTGCTGGTACGCGGCGATGACCCCGTTGTCCAGGCGCATGTTCATGACGGAGACGTCCTCGACGTCGATGACGTGGTGCAGGTCCTTGCGCGCGGTCGGCGGCCAGTCGTACTCCTTCAGCCAGCCCTCCGGCCGCGGCGTGCCCGGCTCGCGGCGCGGCAGGTCGCCGTAGAGCATCAGGTCGCCGAGGGCGTTCACCCGGGTGGTGTAGCCGCCGGCCAGCCAGTGGACGACGTCCAGGTCGTGGGCCGCCTTCTGCAGGAGCAGGCCCGTGGTGCGGGTGCGGTCGGCGTGCCAGTCCTTGAAGTAGTAGTCGCCGCCGTACGCGATGAAATGGCGCACCCAGACGGTCTTCGGCTCGCCGATGACGCCCTGGCGGATGACGTCGCGCATCAGCCGGACGACGCCCATGTGGCGCATGTTGTGGCCGACGTACAGGCGGGTGCCGGTGTCGCGGGCGGCGCGCAGGACGTTGTCGCAGCCCTCGACGGTGATGGCCATCGGCTTCTCCAGGTAGACGGCCTTGCCGGCCTGGAGGCAGTCGATGGCGATGCGCTCGTGCGTGTCGTCGGGGGTGTTGACGATGATCGCGTCGAGGTCGGGCCGGTCGAGCAGCTCGCGGTAGTCCTCGGTGAGGAAGTCCGCCTCGAACCGCCCGGCCTGCCGCTTGAGCACCGCCGGGTCGGAGTCGCACAACGCCGCCACGACCGAGCCCCTGCCCGGGCGGTGCGCGGCCAGGGCGATGCTCACCCGCAGCCCGAGACCGATCACTCCGATGCGCAGGTCTTCCACTGGTGTCCTTCCGACGTGATCGGACCGCGTTGCCCGGTCCGCGGGGTATGGGCTCGATTCGGAGATTAGTACCGATTTATGCAAATAACCAGGTCGAATCGCGCACCTTTGCGCACCATCGGGACGTACGGGCGGCTGCGGTCGTTGCGTGAAGGAGAGCTGTGGGGGCACTTAAGAATCCCTCGATGGACACGTGCCGAGCCGAGCGGGCACAGTGCGTTAGGTTCGTAGAGGGGGAAGTGGTGCCATGAAAGCGCTGGTCAAGGAGAAGGCCGAGCCTGGCCTCTGGCTCGTCGACGTGCCGGAGCCGGAGGTGGGGCCAGGCGAGGTGAAGATCCGGGTGCTGCGCACCGGGATCTGCGGCACCGACCTCCACATCAGGAAATATGACGACTGGGCCCGGCACACGCTCAAGCTCCCGCTCATCGTCGGCCACGAGTTCTCCGGCCAGGTGGTCGAGGTCGCGCCCGGCGTCGAGGACATCTCCGTCGGCGACCTCGTCAGCGGCGAGGGCCACATCGTCTGCGGCAAGTGCCGCAACTGCATGGCCGGCCGCCGCCACCTGTGCCGCAACACGGTCGGCCTCGGCGTCAACCGCGACGGCGCCTTCGCCGAGTACGTCACGCTGCCCGCCTCCAACGTGTGGGTGCACCGCGTACCGGTCGATCCTGACATCGCGGCCATCTTCGACCCGTTCGGCAACGCCGTGCACACCGCGCTGTCCTTCCCCCTCGTCGGCGAGGACGTGCTGATCACCGGGGCAGGCCCGATCGGGCTGATGGCGGCGGCCGTGGCCACCCACGTCGGCGCGCGCAACGTGGTGATCACCGACATCAGCGACGAACGTCTCGACCTGGCCCGCAAGCTCGGCGTCTCGCTCGCGCTCAACGTCTCCAGGTCCCCCCTCGACGAGGGCATGCGGCAGCTCCACCTGCGCGAGGGCTTCGACGTGGGTCTGGAGATGTCCGGCAACCCGGCGGCCGTCCGGCAGATGATCGCGAGCATGACGCACGGCGGCAAGATCGCCATGCTCGGGCTGCCCGCCGAGGAGTTCGCCATCGACTGGGCCACCGTCGTGACGTCCATGATCACAATCAAGGGCGTCTACGGCCGCGAGATGTACGAGACCTGGTACAACATGTCCGTCCTGCTGGAGAAGGGTCTCGACCTCTCCCCCGTGATCACCGATCGGTTCTCCTACCGAGACTTCGACGCCGCCTTCGACACGGCCGCGAGCGGCCGCACCGGCAAGGTCATTCTGGACTGGAGCGGAGGAGCTCGGCCGGAGAGCGCGAGGAACGAGCCAACGCAGGCCGAAGCGGCCGCGACCATGAACAGGCGCGGAGGAGCTCGGCCGGAGAGCGCGAGGAACGAGCCAACGCAGGCCGAAGCGGCCGCGACCATGAACAGGAGCGCTTGATGTTCACGAACGTGCGGGAGCAGTTGCGTACGACGCTCGACGAGATCGCCGAGGCCGGGCTGCTCAAGCCCGAGCGCGTCATCTCCACCCCGCAGAGCTCCCAGGTCGGCGTGGCCGGCCGCGAGGTGCTGAACTTCTGCGCCAACAACTACCTGGGCCTGGCCGACGACCCCACCGTGATCGAGGCCGCCAAGCAGGCGCTCGACCGCTGGGGCTTCGGCATGGCGTCCGTACGGTTCATCTGCGGCACCCAGGAGGTGCACAAGGAGCTGGAGGGCCGCCTGTCGGAGTTCCTCGGCATGGAGGACACCGTTCTCTACAGCTCCTGCTTCGACGCCAACGGCGGCGTGTTCGAGACGCTGCTCGACGCGCAGGACGCGGTGATCTCCGACGCGCTCAACCACGCCAGCATCATCGACGGCATCCGCCTGTCCAAGGCCCAGCGCTTCCGGTACGCCAACCGCGACATGGCCGAGCTGGAGGCCCGGCTGAAGGAGGCCTCCGAGGCGCGCAGGCGGCTGATCGTCACCGACGGCGTGTTCTCCATGGACGGCTACGTCGCCCCGCTGCGCGAGATCTGCGACCTGGCAGACCGCTACGACGCGATGGTCATGGTCGACGACTCCCACGCCGTCGGCTTCGTCGGCCCGACCGGCCGGGGCACGCCCGAGCTGCATGGCGTCACCGATCGGATCGACATCATCACCGGCACCCTCGGCAAGGCGCTCGGCGGGGCCAGCGGCGGCTACGTCGCGGCGCGCAAGGAGATCTGCGAGCTGCTGCGCCAGCGTTCGCGCCCGTACCTGTTCTCCAACTCCCTGGCCCCGGTCATCGCCTCGGCGTCGCTGCGCATCCTCGACCTGCTGGAGACCTCCGCCGACGCCCGCGAACGGCTGCGCTCCAACACCGCGCGCTTCCGCAGCGAGATGACCAAGGCCGGGTTCGACATCCTGCCGGGCGACCACCCGATCGTGCCCGTGATGATCGGCGACGCCACCAAGGCGGGCGCCATGGCCGAACGACTGCTCGACCTGGGCATCTACGTCATCGGCTTCTCCTACCCGGTCGTCCCGCACGGCCAGGCCCGCATCCGCGTCCAGCTCTCCGCCGCCCACTCCACGGAGGACGTCGACCGCGCCGTCCAGGCGTTCGTCCAGGCTCGGGGCTGAGTATCCTCACCTGGCGACGGCACTCCCACGCGAGCGGGCCCCGTCGCCAGGAGGAGCGCCGCCGAACGGAGTGAGGCCATGATCGACACGCGGCGGCTGCGGACGTTGCGTGCGGTGGCCGATCATGGCACGGTCACCGCGGCCGCGGCGGCGCTGCACCTCACCCCGTCCGCCGTGTCCCAGCAGCTCGTCGCGCTGGAGCACGAGGTGGGCCACCGGCTGTTCACCCGCGACGGGCGCGGGGTCCGGCTCACGGCCGTCGGCAAGATCATGCTGGGGCACGCCAACGAGGTGCTCGCCCAGCTGGAGCGGGCCGAGGCCGAGGTGGCCGCGTACACCACCGGCGAGGCGGGCGAGGTCACCGTGGCCTGCTTCGCGACGGCGATCAGCGCGGCGCTCTCCCCGGCGATCGCGGCGCTGCGCGCGTCCGCGCCGGGACTGCGGGTGCGGGTGCTCGACGCCGAGGGCGACCACAGCCTGGCCATGCTGCTGGACGGCGAGGCCGACCTGGCCGTCACCGTCGAATACCGGGGCGCTCCCGACGCCTCGGATCGCCGGTTGTGGCGCAGCCCCCTCTACGCTGAGCCGTTCGACCTGGTCCTTCCGCAGGGCCATCCGCTGGCCGAGTCGGCCACGCTGGTGTCGCTGGCCGCGGAGACCTGGATCGGGCCTTATCCGGGCAATCCGGTGCACGACGTGATCACGTTCGCGTGCCAGCAGGTGGGGTTCACGCCGAACCTCGTGCACTGCTCCGACGACTTCCGTGCCGTGGTCGCGCTGGTCGGGGCGGGGGCCGGGGTGGCTCTCGTGCCGCGGCTGGCGTTGCGCGACATGGCGGCGCCGGGGGTCGTGGTACGGCACACGCCGGGGCCCGAGCGCCGCGTCTTCGCCGCCGTACGCCGCGGCTCGGAGGCCCATCCGCTGCTGAGTCCCCTCCTGTCGGCCCTGCGCACGGTCGGCGGCTCACTGGGGTCGCAGTGAACGTGCCGCTTCAGGCGCGGGCGCGGGTGAGGGCGTCGGTGAAGCGGTCGTACGTCTCCAGTTCCGCCTTCACGGGCTCCAGTACGAGCTCGGCGCCGACCTGGTCGATGGCCGTACGCAGGGCCTTGGCCGTACGGCGGGCCCGGCGCGCGCCGCCCGCCCAGGCCGTCAGCCGCGACAACAACGCGATCAGCACGCCCGCCGCCACGCCGCCCAGCAGCAGCACCGTCGGCCACGGCACCTCCCCGGCGGTCGGCACCGGCGGCTCGGGCAGGCGCAGATAGTCCACCGCGAACAGGATGCCCAGCCAGACCACCCCGGCCAGCATGGCGGCGAACACCAGCCACTGCAGCACGTTCACGGCCCGCCACCAGCGCGGGCGCTTCGTCGCGCCGGCCGAGGTCGTGGCCACCACCCGGTCCACCGCGTCGGCGAGCTCACGGGCGTGCGACCGCGCCGCGTGCCGCACCGAGGCCGCCCACGGCCCCGGCAGCCCGGACGCGGCCACCTCACCGACGTCCCTGATGGCCGTCTCGACCTGAGCCCGCTGCACCACCGACGCCGCCGGAACGGACGTCCGCCCGACGATCCCCCCGGGCGCCCGCTCCGGAGCTGCCGCTCGACCGGCGTCCCCGCCGGGAACGGACACGCGGACAGGCTTGTCGTCCTGTTTCGCGCGGGCGGGAAGCTCGGGTTTCGTGGTCGGGGCGACGCCGATGCGGAGTCTGCGCAGCGGGTCGGGGCGGAACCTCCGGACCCATCGGGTGACCGGCCAGCCGGTGGCGACGACGGCGCGGTGCCGGTGCCCCTTCGCCACGGCCTCCACCACGACGGGCACCCCGGCCGCCGCGCACAGCGCCCCGGTGAGCGCCCTGCCGGCCACCTCCAGCCGCTTGCCCTCACCCGCCGGTTGTGGCGTCACGCCCTCTCCGACGGGCTCGGCCCGGCCCTGGGTGAGGACGCCGCCGGACGCGACCGGCTCCGGCCCGGGAGCGGCGGGGCCGGCGGTGGTCAGGTGGGCGGCGGCGGTCGTGACGTCGGCCGCCAGGCGGGCGGACCACGCCGTACGCTGCGCCACCCGGTCGTTGAGAAGCTTGCGCAGGTCGTCCATCCCCTGCCCGGTACGCGCCGACACGGCGAGGACCGGCACGTCCGTCAGGCCGTCGCCGTCCAGCAGGTGGCGCAGGTCGCCCAGGCAGCGGTCGACGGCCTGGGCGGGCAGGCGGTCGACCTGGTTGAGGACCACCAGCATCACGCCGCGGTGCGCGGCCAGCGGGCGCAGATAGCGCTCGTGGAGTGCGGCGTCGGCGTACTTCTGCGGATCGACCACCCAGACCAGCAGGTCCACCAGCTCGACCAGACGGTCGACCTCCAGGCGGTGGGACAGGCGGATGGAGTCGTGGTCGGGCAGGTCGAGCAGGACCAGCCCGGACATGTCAGGCGTCCCGGCGTCGGCGTGGGACCGGGCGGAGTGGCGCTGCGGGATGTCGAGCCAGTCCAGCAGCGGACCCGCGCCCTCGCCGTCCCAGAGAACCGCCTGGGCCGTGGAGGTCGTGGGCCGGGTGACGCCCACGGCCGCCACCTCGTCACCCGCGAGAGCGTTGAAGAGGGACGACTTCCCGCTCCCGGTGGCCCCGGCCAGAGCGGCCACGGTGTGGTCGACGGAGAGCCCCCGTCGTGCCCCGGCACGTTCGGCCACCGCCCGGGCGGCCGACACGGCCTGCTCCGACAGACGCCCCTCGCCCAGCGACGCCGCCTCCAGCAGGGCATCCACCCGAGCATCGAGCGACGGCCCCTCTTTGCGCCGCAGCAGCTTCACGACGCCTCCTCAGGTCCGGCGTCGCCCCGCCCGCGAGCACGCCGCCCCTCCCCCAGCACCGGCAACTCCGCCGTGGACGCATCGGGGTCATCGCCCTGCGCCCGCGTCGGGGGCTCCGGGACCGGCATCTCTCGCGTTCCCGCACCGCGTAGCTCACCGGGTTCCCGCGTCGGCAGGCCCGTCGTGGTGGGCAGGGTGGCGCGGTGGCGGTGGATCTGGCGGGCGGCCTCGCGGAGGGCGGCCGAGGTGCCCTTCGGGGGTTCGGCCGTTTCGAGGATGGCGGTGAAGCGGGCGGCTTCCTCGTCCAGCAGGATGCGCACGCGTTCGCGCAGGTCGTCGCGTGCCCGGATGGTGAGCGTCCGTACCGCCTGGTCGCCGAAGACGGCCTCCAGCAGCTTCTGCGACAGTACGCTCGTCCCGCCCGCGATCCCCACCTCGATCCCGGTCAGCCCACCCGTGGAGGCGAACACGGCCAGCATGAGCAGCAGCCCGGCGCCGTTCACGCCGAACGACGCCACCCGGGCCGCCGTACGGCGCTCACCGCCTTCCTCGCGTACGAGATCGAGGACGAACTCCTGCCATCCGCGCACCGCCACCTCGGCACGCTTGGCGAGGTCGGGTGAGGCGCGGCCGAGGCGGGCGGCCTCGACGGCGCCGAGGCGTTCGAGCAGGCCGGGGCCTCCGGGGGCGGCCGACCAGCCTTCCAGGGCCCGCTCGGCGGCCCCGTCGGCGGCGCCCCTGATGAGGGACTCCACGCCGCTCTCCAGGGCGTCGCGCAGCTGCGCCTCCGGCACTTTCCCCGTGAAGAAGCCGACGACCCGGTCGCGGATCCAGCCCACCCGGCTCTCCAGGGAGCGCATGAGGTCACCGGTGCCGATGAAGTCCTGCCAGCGGGCGAGCACCTCGCCCCGCAGCAGCGACCCGTCGCGCATGCCGGCGTCGAAGTCGGCCATGCCGCCCGCGTACGTGCCCGAGACGATGGAGCGCAGCCCGTCGAAGGCGGCCTGCTGGCGATCGACGGCGGCGGCCAGCGCCGGCACCCGGGTGGACAGGCTGTCGAGCGCCCCGGAGAGCGTCTGGCGTACGACGCGGGACCGCTCGGCGGCGTCGGCGGCCAGCTCGGCCAGCCAGGACGAGATGGGCCCGACGTACGACGCGGGCAGCCGCGCCTTCTCGTCGGGCAGCGGCGCCTCGGGGACGGTGAACAGGCGGGTGCCCTCAAGGCCGTTCTCGGCGAGGAGGCGGGTGAGATCGCGGGAGACCGGCTCCACCGCGTCGGGCGGCACCCGGTCGAGGACGACGGCCAGCGCGGTGCTGCGTTCGCGGGCGGAACGCAGGAAGCTCCACGGCACCTCGTCGGCGTACCTGGCGGCGGTCGTGACGAACAACCACAGGTCGGCGGCGGCCAGCAGCTGCGCGGCGAGCTCGCGGTTGGCGGTCACCACGGAGTCGATGTCGGGGGCGTCGAGCAGCGCCAGCCCTTCTCCGAGCGTGTCGGAGGTGATCACGCGCAGCGCGCCCGGCCCCGAGCCGGTGGCGCGGGAGAGGCCGGGCAGGACGTTCTGGCCCATGAACCAGGTCCGGTCGGCGGGGCTGACCACGAGCGTGGGCACCAGCGTGGTGGGCCGCAGCACGCCCGGCTCGGTCACGTCGGCCCCGACCAGCGAGTTGACCAGCGTCGACTTGCCCGCCCCGGTGGAGCCGCCGACGACGGCGAGCAGCGGCGCGTCGATGGCGCGCAGCCTGGGCAGCAGGTAGTCGTCGAGCTGGCCGGTCAGCTCGCGCAACGCGCGCCGTTCCGCCCCGGCGTCGCCCACGGCGAGCGGGAACAGGTCGCGGTCGAGCGGCCGGCGCAGTGACTCCAGCGCACCCAGCAGGTCCATACCGATCACGCTACCCACGGCAGGCCCTCTTCAGCGGTCCACCGCGAAGGGGATGCCTTCAGCGGTCCGCCGGGTCGGTGTCGTGTGTGTGGGCTTGTCCGAGAGGCTTGCCGGACAGGCGGGCGGCGACGACGCCGTGGAACGTCGGGCAGTCGTGGACGTCCGGATGGACGCAGCGCAGCGCGTGGGCGATGGCCTCGCGGGCGGCCAGGGCCGTGGCAATCTGGTCGTCGAGCTCGGCCTGCTTGCGCCGCGCCAGCCGCCGCCACTCGTCAGGGTCGGCAGGGCGGGCGGCGGCGAGCGCCTTCTGCTCGGCCAGCGAGAACCCGGCGTCACGAAGCAGCAGGATGGCCCCGACCAGAGAGACCGCCGACTCAGGGTAGCGCCGCTGCCCGGAGACCCGGGTGGCGGGCAGCAGCCCGATCGCGTCCCAGTAACGCAGCGCCGAGGCGGCGACGCCGGTGCGCCGCGCCAACTCGCCGACGGTCAGCTCGGTCATCTTGCCTTCAAGCGTACGTGAAGGGGTTGGCTGCGGGTCATGGACATCAGACGCATTCTCGTGACCCAGTTCGGCCATCCCCGGGGCGCGGCCGGGCGCGTGGTGGGCTGGGTGCTGGCGCACCGCCCGTCCAACCGCCGGCGTAACGTCTGGGCCGCCGGGCTGCTCGGCGTCCGGCCCGGGGACAGGGTTCTGGAGATCGGGTTCGGCCCCGGCATCGCGGTCGCCGAGCTGAGCCGCCGGGTCGGCGACTCGGGGCACGTGTACGGGATCGACCGTTCCGCCGTGATGCTCCGGCAGGCGTCCAGGCGCAACGCCGCCGCCATCAGGGCCGGCCGGGTCACGCTCACCCTGGGCGAGGCGGAACGGCTGCCGCTCGACGGCCCGTTCGACGCCGTCCTGGCCGTCAACACCCTCGGCCACTGGACGGCCCCGGCCGAACGGCTCGCGGACCTGCGCGCACGGCTCGCGCCCGGCGGGCGCATCGCCATCGTCTCCCAGCCGCGCGCAAAGGAAGCGACCAGGGACACCTCGCTGGAGGCCGCCCGCCGGATCGGCGACCTGCTCGTGGCGGCCGGGTTCAGCGCGACGCGGACCGAGCTGCTCGACCTCGACCCGCCCGCTGTCTGCGTCCTGGCCGACTCACCCTGACGCGGGGTCGGCCAGGGCCTGGAAGAGCGACTCGACCCGCCCGGCGAGCTCCTCGGGCTCCCCTTCGGCCAGCGCCGTCGTGCCGAGGACGCTGCGCATCAGCCACACTCCCGCCTGGACGGCGAGCATCAGCTCCGCGCTGACCCCGTCGGACAGTTCTTCGGTGAGGTGCCGCCCGGCGTGCCGGGCGATGGCCTCGCGCATGATCGCGGCGGCGCTCGGGTTGGCCGCCGACCTCAGCAGGAGCAGGAACGGCCCGAGCTCCTCCGCGTCCGGGGCCGTCCGTGTCACCAGCGCGCGGGCGGTCGCCCGGGGCAGGTCCGCGCCCGTGCCGGAGATGACCGTGCGCGGGGCGAAGGCCACGTCGACGGCCTCGGCGAACAGCCGCTCCTTCGACCCGAAATAGCGGTTGATGAGCATCGCGGTCACGCCCGCGTTGCTGGCGATGTCGCGTACGCCCACCCCGTCGTACCCGTGCCGGGTGAACGCGGCGACCGCCGCGTCCAGGATGGCCTGCCTGGTGACGGCGGCGTCGCGGCGACGCGCGCCGCGGCCTTCCTGCTCGGTCGGGTCGCCGGGGGTGCTGTCGGTCATGTCTACAAGTGTAGACTCAGAAAGAAGTCTACGACTGTAGACATGGGAGGACACCATGGATCTGCACCTCACAGGCAGGCGCGCGCTGGTCACCGGCGCCAGCTCGGGCATCGGCGAGGTCATCGCCAAGGCGATGGCGGCCGAGGGCGCCGACGTGGTCGTCCACGGCCGCGAACGCGTTCGTACCGAGGCCGTCACCGCCGCCATCCGCGCGACCGGCGGCACCGCCCGCGCCGCGATCGGCGACCTGACCACCGACGCTGGCGCCGACGCCGCGGCCGAGGCGGCACTCGAAGGCGGCCCGATCGACATCCTGGTCAACAACGCCGGCGCCTACCCCAGCCGTACATGGGAGGAGGCCACCGAAGACGACTGGCGCGAGCTCTACGAGACCAACGTCATCTCCGTGGTCCGCATGATCAAACGGCTGCTCCCGGGCATGCGCGAACGCGGATGGGGCCGCTTCATCCAGATCGGCGGCGGGCTCGCCCTGCAGCCGGGCGCCGACCTGCCCGACTACAACGCCAGTCTGGCCGCCCGCCACAACCTCACGGTGTCACTGGCCTGCGAGCTGAAGGGCAGCGGGATCACCTCCAACACCGTCGCCCCCGGCGCCGTCCTGGTCGAGACCACCCGGCGGCTGTTCACGAAGCTCGCGCCGGCCCGCGGCTGGGGCGAGACGTGGGAGGAGATCGAGCCCCACGCGATCGAGCACGTGGCGCCCAACGACATCGGCCGGTTCGGCCGGCCCGAGGAGATCGCCGCCGCGGTCCTCTACCTCAGCGGCCCGCTCGCCGACTACGTGACCGGCACCACGCTCCGGGTGGACGGCGGCACCATCCTGGGCGTCCACTAACCGGCGGGCGGCTCCCGCAGCACGTAGCCGACGCTGCGCAGGGTGTGGATGAGGCGGGGCTCGACGTCGTCCACCTTGCGCCGCAGGTACGACACGTACGACTCCACGACGCCCGCGTCGCCGCCGAAGTCGTAGTTCCACACGTGGTCGAGGATCTGCGCCTTCGACAGCACGCGCCCGGCGTTGACCATGAAGTAGTGCAGCAGCTTGTACTCGGTGGGTGACAGGCGCACCTGCCGGCCGCCGCGCCAGACCTCGCGCGACTCCTCGTCCAGCTCCAGGTCGGCGACCTTCAGCCTGCTGACGGGGGCGGCCTCCCCCTGCGTACGCCGGAGCACGGCCCTGATCCTGGCCTGGACCTCCTCCAGGCTGAACGGCTTGGTCACGTAGTCGTCGCCGATCCGCAGCCCCGCGATCTTGTCCTCGGTGGCGTCGCGCGCGGACAGGAACAGCACGGGCGCGGAGATCCGCTTGGCCACCTCGAACCCGTCGAGGTCGGGCAGCATCACGTCGAGCACCACGAGGTCGGGCGAGGCCCGCTCGGCCACCTCGACGGCCTCCTGCCCGTCGGCGGCGGTGAGCACCTCGAACCCGGAGAAACGCAGGCTGGCGGAGAGCAGATCCCTGATACTGGGCTCGTCGTCCACGACCATGATCAGCGCCTCGGGCTTCGTCACCCGATCAGCGTGACGCAACGACCTGAGGTTTTCCTGAACGGTCACTCCAAGGCGAGTGGGAGTTCCACCCGGAAGGTCGAGCCGGACTCGGGCGAGCTCTCGACCGTGACCGCGCCCCCGTGGGCCTGGACGAGCGCCTGCACGATGGCCAGCCCCAGGCCGCTGCCCCGGTCCTCGGCGGAACGGCGGCGCGAGCGGGCGGAGTCGGCCCGGTAGAACCGTTCGAAGACCCGCTCGACCTGCTCCGGCGTGAGGCCGGGGCCGTTGTCGACGACCTCGATGAACAGGGTCTCGGCATCCGCCCCGGCCCGGACGACGATCGGCGAGCCGGGCTCGGTGTGCACGATGGCGTTGGTGACGAGGTTGCTGATGACCTGGCGCAGGCGCACCTCGTCGCCGGAGACGATGAGGGCGGCGCCGCCGACCACGTCCAGCTTGATCGCCCGTTCGGGGGCGAGGATCCTGGCCTCCTGCACGGCGTCGGCGGCCAGGGCCAGCATGTCCACCGGACGCGTCTGGAGCGGCCGCTGCTGGTCCACCCTGGCCAGCAGCAGCAGGTCGTCCACCAGCAGGCTCATCCGGCCGGCGGCCTGCTCGACGCGCTGCATGAGCTCGGCGGGGTCGGCGCCCGGGTTCTGGCGGGCGTACTCGGCGAAGCCCAGGATCGAGGTCAGCGGGGTGCGCAGCTCGTGGGAGGCGTCGCCGACGAACTCGCGCATGCGCAGCTCGGAGCGCCGGGCCGCGGCCTCCGACGCCGACCGCGCCGCGAACGCCGTCTCGATCTGCGCCAGCATGCCGTTCAGCGACGTGGCCAGGCGGCCCACCTCGGTACGGGGGTCGCCGTCCGGCACCCGGCGGCCCAGCTCGCCGCCCGCGATGGCCTCGGCCGTGCGCTCGATCTGGGCGAGCGGGCGCATGCTGCGGCGGACGATGGTGATGCCGACCACGGCCAGGATGAGCAGGATGCCGCCGCCGCCGAGCAGCTCGATGAGCACGAGCCGGGTGGTGATGGCGTCGACCTCCTCCAGGTCGACCGCGACGACGAGCGTGCGGCGCTGCACCTCGCTCTCCAGCACCCGCCATTCGCCGTCTCCGGTGACGGCCGGCGCGGTGTAGGGGTCGGCGCCCGGCGAGGGCGACAACACCGGTTTGGGCTTCAGGTCGACGTCGCGGTCGTCGAGCATCGGCTCGAACACGCCGCCGGGCTCCTTGACCAGCACGACCGCGTCCGACTCGATGGTGATCGGCCGGTCGGCGGTCTCGCGGTCCTTCTTCCAGTCGCTCAGCACCTTCTTGTGCATGCGGACGCTGAGCAGGCTGAGCTGGCTGTCGACGCGGTCGATGAGGTAGCCGTGCAGCACCGAGACGCTCACCAGGCCGATGAAGCTCAGGCCGAACCCGAGCAGCGCCAGCATGGCCGCGATCAGCTTGATCCGCAGCGGCAGGCCGCGCATCAGGGGCCCGGTGGCAGGCGCAGGACGTAGCCGACTCCGCGCAGCGTGTGGATGAGCCGGGGGCTGCGATTGTCGATCTTCCTGCGGAGCACCGAGACGTACGACTCGACGATGCCGACCTCGCCGCGGAAGTCGTAGTCCCACACGTGGTCGAGGATCTGCGGCTTGGACAACACCCGGCCGGGGTTGGTCATGAAGTAGCGCAGCAGCTTGAACTCGGTCGGCGACAGCGCCACCGCGTGCCCGCCGCGCCACACCTCGTGGCTCTCCTCGTCCAGCTCGATGTCGGCGAACGTCAGCCGGGGCGGCGGCGCCTGCCCGTCGCCGCTGGTGCGGCGGAGCACCGCGTGGATCCGGGCGACGACCTCCTCCAGGCTGAACGGCTTGGTCACGTAGTCGTCGCCGCCGATCGTGAGGCCGCGGATCTTGTCCTCGGTCTCGTCACGGGCGGTCAGGAACACGACCGGCGTGCGCACCCCGCCGCCGCGCAACCGCTTGACGATCTCGAACCCGTCGAGGTCGGGCAGCATCACGTCGAGCACCATCAGGTCGGGGCGGTGCCGTTGAACGGCTGCGACGGCGTCCTGACCGCTTTTGGCGGTGGTCACGTCGAAACCCGCGAACCTCAGGCTCGCGGCGAGGAGTTCGAGGATGTTGGGGTCGTCCTCGACGATCAGCAGGCGTGATTCCATCACCACCTAGGATGCCCTCATCGGACGAGTGCTGGGACAATTCCGGCAATATGCCGGGCGATCGCCAGGCTGGACGTGGCCGCCGGCGAAGGGGCGTTCCTGACCAGCACCACCCGGCCCTGGACGTCCACCACGAAGTCGTCCACCAGGCGGCCGTCCCTGGCGACGGCCTGCGCGCGGACGCCGCCGGGAGCCCGCACGAGGTCCGCGGCGGTGAGCTCGGGCACATAGCGCCGGGCTCCCCTGACGAACGCGCCCTTGACCAGCGAGCCGTAGGTCTCCCTGATCCCGGTACGCCAGTGGGTCCTGGCCATGCGCAGCGTCCCCGGCCAGCCGAGGATCCGCCCGGCGTCGCGGAAGCCGCGCCCGTCGTACGCCTCGTAGGCGAGGGCGAGCACCGCGTTCGGCCCCACCAGGACCTCGCCGCCGATCTGCCGGGTCAGGTGCACGCCGAGGAACGGGTAACGCGGGTCGGGCACCGGGTAGATCAGGCCCCTGACCAAATTCCTGGCGGCTCCTTGGAGCGCGTAGAACTCGCCCTTGAACGGCACGATCCGCACCTCGCCCGGCGCCCCGGCCATCCGGGCCACCGCGTCGGTGCCCAGCCCGGCGCACACCACCAGACGGTCGAAGGCGAACCCGCGCCGCCCGGCCAGCACCTCCACCCGTCCGGCCCGTTCCCTGATGGCCCTGACCGGGTGCGAGAGATGCACGGAACCGCCCAGCTCGGCCACGTCCTGGGCGAGCCTGCGGGCGACGGCCGGGAAGTCGCAGACGGCGGTGTGCGGCGAGTGCACGGCGGCGACGCCGACCGCGTGCGGCTCGATCTCGCGCAGACCGAGCGCGTCCAGCTCGGCGATGCCCGGCACGCCGTTGGCCCGCGCCCGCTCCGCCAGCGCGCGCAGCTGCGGGCGCTCGGCGCGGGTGGAGGCCACGACCAGCTTGCCGACCTCGTCGTACGGCAGGCCGTGGGCGGCGCAGTACTCCTTGAGCAGCGCCACGCCCTCCCGGCAGAGCCTGGCCTTGAGCGAGCCGGGCTGGTAGTAGATGCCCGCGTGCACGACGCCGCTGTTGTGGCCGGTCTGGTGGACGCCGACGCGCTCCTCCTTCTCCAGCACGGTCACCTCGGCACCTCTGGCGGCGGCCAGCTCACGCGCCACCGCCAGCCCGACGATGCCCGCGCCCACGATCCCGATCTTCTCCGTCACACCTCGATTTTCCGGCCTACCGCCTCATCCCGCCATATCCGGACGAATCGAACATGAGTACGATGTTTCCCATGTACGTCCCGCCGGAGTGGCCCGCCGAGGTCCGCCCGCCCAGCGTTCCTGACTGGGAGACCTCGGCCGTGGCCTGGCTGCTCGACGCGGTGCCGCCCGACTACCGGGCGTACGAGGTGCTCAAGCGGCACCCGGTGGCGCTGGCCGCGATGGCCCGGCACCACGTGAACTCGGCCGTCGAGGCCGCGCGCGCCGGCTACCGGGCGGCGGCGGTGGACCTGAAGGGCCACCTGCCGCCGCACGCCATCGAGGCCGTCCTGGACACCTACCGCCAGGAGGGGCCACGGCTGGTGCGGCTGTCCCGCTCGATCTCCGCCGTCGAACGCGCCCTCCGCGGCGACCTCTTCACCTCCCGCCGCTGACCGCTTCACGGCTCCGCACGGTGGGCTTTTCCTTCACGGCTCCGCACGGTGGGCTTTTCCTTTACGGCTCCGCACGGTGGGCCCCACCCGCCGACCCGGCTGCCCGACCTTCCAGGGAGACGCTCACCAGCCTCACCGCCACCCCACCGCAACGCCGCCCGTGCACCCTGGCCTCCGCGAACAAGACCAACTTCAAAAGGGACATCAGCCCACAACGGCGGTGAGCGGTTCTGAGGCGGTCAGCGGGTGCGGCGGGCCAGGAAGGTGATCACGCCGATGGCGGCCACGGCGGCGGCGAGCCAGATGAGTACGTCGTTGGCCGTCAGCCCCGCGCTCCGGGAGGCGGCCACCGGGGTCGACTCCTCCTCGACCGGTGTCGGCGTCGGGGTGGGGGTCGGCGACGGGCGGGCAGCGGCCGGGAGCGGGACGCGGTAGACCGGGCTGCGCGCCCCCTCCGACCCGGTGAGCAGCGCCGACCCGTCGCGCGTGTACGTGATCGACTCGGCCTGCTCCAGCTCCGGCATCGTCACCCTGGTGATCTGCTCGCCGGAGGGCCGGTAGAGGGTCGCCGAGAAGTAGGTGCGGATGACGTACGAGGAGCCGTCGGGAGCGTAGGCGGCGTCCGTGGCCATCAGCGGCGCGTTCGCGACCTTGCGCAGCACGTTGACCCGGTCGGCGCGCAGCCGCTTCGGCGCGGCGTACACCGAGCCGGCGAACTCCTTCGACACCACGTACAGCCGTCCGGTCCTCGGGTGGACCATGACGCCCTCGGCGTTGCGGGCCCCGTCGGCGTACCGGAACCGGTAGCGGGTGGCGGGCAGCGTGGCGTCGCCGAGCGTGCGCGGCTCCATCACCTTGTAGACGGAGATGTCGGGCCAGGCGCCGTCGAGATTGTCGCCGATGTCGGCGAACCAGAGCACGCCCCGCCCGCTCTCCGGGTCGCGGGTGGCGGCCATGGCCTCCCAGTCGCGCGCCTCGGCCCCGCGCACCTGGAACGTGCCCAGCGTCCGCCCCCCACCGTCGACGGCGTAGAACGTCGGGGTGTCGGCGCTGTCGTTGTGGGTGTAGTAGACGTCGTCGCGCGTCGGCGACACGGCCAGCCCGCTCGACTCGGTGATCCCCGCGTCCTTGAACGTGAACAGCCGCTGTGGCCGCTCGTCGTCAGGCGCCGCCCAGGCCGGGGCGGCGGGCAGCAGGCAGAGCGCCGCCACGACGGCGAGCATCCGGATCACGACTTCCCCCACGCCGCCATCATGCCCCACCGGTCACCCGGCGACGTGATCCCGCGCGCCGACCCGGGCGCTGTGGCGGTGGAAGCCGGCGCCCTGGAGCACGAGCAGGAGCCCGTTGGCCACCGCCAGGGCGGCCCACAGCCCGGTGATGCCCCACGTACGGGCCACGGGAACGGCGGCCACGACGAGCAGCCCGTACCCGATCGCGAAGAACAGCAGGCTGGCCGACGAGCGCTTGAGCGCGGTGAGACCGAAACCCTGCACGGCCTGGGCCGCGTCGAGCACCGACGCCAGCGACATCAGCGGCAGCAGCGCGAGCACGCGCTCCCGCACCGCCGGGTCGGCGGTGAACAGCCCCACCAGCGGCTGCCCGAGCGCGAGCAGCAGGGCGGCCACGACGAGCGTCCCCACGACGGCGAGCAGCGCCGCGGTGCGACTGGCCCGGCGCGCTCCGGCGGGGTCGGCGGCGCGGGCCACCTCGGGCACCGAGACCTGGGCGACGGAGAGCGAGACCATCATGATCAGGCCGGTGAGCGTGGTCAGCACCGCGTGGGCGGCCGTGTCGCGCGCGCCGGTGGAGCTCGCGGCGAAGGTGACGACCGCCAGCACGCCGAATTTGATCAGCACGGTCCCCGCCAGCGGGATGCTGACCTTCGCGAGCGTGGCGATCTCCCGCACCCGGGGCCGCGCCTGCCCGACGGGCCGTCCGAGCGCGCGGCGCAGGAGGCCGGCGGCCACGACCGCGGCCACCACGCCCGAGACCGCCCAGGCGATGCCGACCCCCGTCAGCCCGAGCGACGGCACCAGCAGGGCGGACAGCCCGCCCAGCCCGACGGCGTAGACGAGGGTCGGCCACAGCACGTTACGGGGCCGCCCGAGCGCGACCAGGATGGTGCTCGTGCCCCCGGTGGAGGCGAAGACCAGCAGGTACACCGCGAGGAACCAGGGCAGCGCGCCCATCTCGCGGACGACCTCACCGGGCACTCCGGTGGCGCCGGCGAGCAGCGGCACGCTCAGCACCGCGAGCGCGCCGAACGTCCCGGCGACCATGCTGAGCCAGCGCGCGTCGCGGACGACCGGCACGGCCGCCCCCGGATCGTCGCGGTACGGGGCCACGAACGGCCCGAGCCCGCGCAGCGCGCCCTGGACGGCGGCGCTCGCCGGGTTCAGCACGGCCGTCACCAGCGCGAAGGCGGCGAGCGTGACGGTGTCGTGGTGGCCGAGCACCGACGTGACAACCAGCGTTCCGACCATCCCGGCGATCATCGCCGCGAGGAGGGGGAAGGCGGCACGCAGCAGACTGATCATGACATCGGAATATTCAGGATCATGAAAGAAATCTATGGCCTGGAGTGCACTCCAGCTTCCTAGGGTGAGACACATGGACTACGTGAACCTCGGACGCAGCGGTCTGCTGGTCAGCCCGCTCTGCCTCGGCACCATGAACTTCGGCCCCCGCACCTCGGAAGAAGACTCCTTCGCGATCATGGACCGGGCTCACGAGCTGGGCCTGAACTTCTTCGACACCGCCAACACCTACGGCGGCAAGAAAGGTGAGGGCGTCACGGAGAGCATCATCGGCCGGTGGTTCGCCCAGGGGGGCGGACGCCGCGAGCGGACGGTCATCGCGACCAAGCTCTACGGCGACATGGGCGACTGGCCCAACGAGCGCCGGCTTTCCGCCCTCAACATCCGGCGGGCCTGCGACGCGTCCCTCAAGCGGCTGCGGACCGACTACATCGACGTCTACCAGGCCCACCACGTCGACAGGAACACGCCGTTCGAGGAGTTCTGGGAGGCCATGGAGGTCCTGCGGCAGCAGGGCAAGATCCTGTACGTGGGCTCGTCCAACTTCGCCGGCTGGCACCTCGCCAAGGCGCAGGAGAGCGCGGCCCGGCGGCGGTTCATGGGCCTGGTGAGCGAGCAGTCCCACTACAACCTGCTCACCCGCGCGGTCGAGATGGAGGTGCTGCCGGCGTGCGAGGACTACGGGATCGGCGTGATCCCGTGGAGCCCGCTGGCGGGCGGCCTGCTCAGCGGCGTGCTGCGCAAGCTCGACAGCGGCGCCGACACGGGCCGCTCGGTCGCCGACCACATGGTCAAGCAGCTCGAGAAGCACCGCGACAAGATCGAGCAGTACGAGAAGCTCTGCGACGAGCTGGGCCAGCACCCGGCTGACGTGGCCCTGGCCTGGCTGCTCAAGCAGCGGGCGGTCACCGCGCCGATCATCGGCCCGCGCACGATGGAGCAGCTGGAGAACAGCCTGCGGGCCCTGGAGATCGACCTGGACGACGCCGCCCTGGCCCGCCTCGACGAGATCTTCCCGGGCCACCGCACCGCGCCGGAGGACTACGCCTGGTGAGGCTCAGCTGAGCAGGGCGCCGACCACGACGATGAGCAGGAGCAGGCCGAGCACGATCGGCAGCAACCAGGGGCGAGGACGGTCCACGACCTGGAGCCTAGCCGCGCGTGGAGGGTGCCAGCGCCCATTCGGCGAGTGACTCGTACCTCACCTGGGGCCCTGTGTGGCTGCGTACGAGACGGACACGCTCCGCCCGCCACGGCGAGCCGCTGAACCCTTCCAGCGACTCCACCAGCGGGCGGAGGTCCGTCTCGATCTTGGCGCGGGCCAGCGTGAGGTGCGGGTGGAACCGCTTCTCGTCGGTCTGCGTCGCCCCGGCCCGCCGGGCGCCCGCCTTGACCGAGTCGGCCAGGCGCGCCATGGAGTCGCCGGTGACGCCCACCCAGAAGACCCGCGCCCGGCGCAGCGACGAGAACGCGCCGAAGTGGTCGAAGGCCAGGTGGGCCACCGGGTGGCGGTGCACGGCGCGGGCCAGGCGCTCCTCCAGCTCGGGCAGCGCCGCCTCGGGCACCTCGCCGAAGAAGCCCAGGGTGATGTGCCAGGTGGCCCGGTCGGGCCAGCGCAGGCCGGGCACTTGCCCGACGTGGGGGGCGATCGCGTGCGCGATCTCGTCCAGCACCTCGTCGGGCGGCACCACGGCCGCGAACAACCTCATGGTCCCCGATTGTGCCGCCGCCCCCGGCCGGTCGGCGCACCGGCCCGCCGGGGGGACATGACTCATGCGACGGCGAGGGCGGGCTTGCGCACCCGCGAGCTGATCAGCCGCGTCATGACCACCGCCAGGCCGGTGCCCACGAGCACCAGGGCGCCGGACAGGATCACGCCGACCCGGGGCCCGCCCAGGTCGGACAGCCAGCCCACCAGCGGCGCGCCCAGCGGCGCCCCACCGGTGAACACCAGGAAGTAGATCCCCATGACGCGTCCCCGCATCTCGGGGGACGTGGCCATCTGCACGCTCGCGTTCGCCGCCGTGTTGATCGTGATCAGCGCGATCCCGGCGGGCACGAGCAGCATCAGGTAGGCGGGGTAGATCGGGGCCAGCCCGGTCGCGATCTGGAACAGCCCGAACCCGAGCGCCCCCGCGAACAGCACCTTCCGGGTCGGCTTGGCCCGGCGCGCGGCGACCAGCGCCCCGCCGAGCGCGCCCACGGCGAACATGCTGGAGGCCAGCCCGAACGACGACGCGTCCGCCCCGAACACCTCGCGGGCCATCAGCGCGATCGACATCGAGAACGACTGGGAGAACATCGACACGAACCCGATCAGCAGCACGGGCATGAGCAGCTCGTCGCGCTGGAGCACGTACCGCAGGCCCTCGCGGAGCTGCCCCTTGGCCCTGGGCACGGGCTCGGCCGGGTTCAGCTCGGACGAGCGCATGAAGACCAGGCTGGCGATCACGGCGAGGAAGCTCAGCGCGTTGAGCACGAAGAGCGGTCCCGGGCCGCCGAGCAGGTGCATCAGCACGCCGGCGAGCGCCGGACCGGCCACGCGGGCCAGGTTGAAGATGGAGCTGTTGAGCGCGATCGCGTTGGGCAGGTCGCCGCGTCCGACCATCTCGACGACGAACGCCTGCCGCGTCGGCACCTCCACACAGGAGATCATGCCGAGCAGGAACGCCATCAGGTTCACGTGCCAGACCTCGGCGGAGCCCGTCAGCGTCAGCGCGCCGAGGGTGAGGGCCAGCAGGCCCATGAGCGTCTGGGCGGCGACGAGGATGGGCCGCTTGGGGTAGCGGTCGGCGATCACGCCACCGAACAACCCGAACAGCAGCATCGGCAGGAACTGCAGTGCGGTGGCCGTGCCGAGCGCCGATGCGCTGCCGTTGGTCAGGTCGAGGACCAGCCAGTCCTGGGCGGTCCGCTGCAGCCAGGTGCCCGTGTTGGTGACGATGCTCCCGGCCGCGTACATGCGGTAGTTGGGAATCTTGAGCGACCGGAACATCCCGGTCTTGGGTTCCTCAGGCTCTAGATCTTGCTGAGCTTCTCCAGGATCGGCGCCGCCTGCCTGAGTATCGACCTCTCCTCCGGCGACAGCTCCTTCAGCCGCTGTGTCAGCCACGCTTCCTTGCGCCGTCGCTCCTCCTTCAGCAGCTTCTCGGCGGCCTCGGTCACCGACACGCTCACCTGGCGCCGGTCGGTCGGATGCGGGGTGCGGGCGACCAGGCCGCGCTCCTCGAGGGCCGCGATCACGCGTGTCATCGAGGGCGGCTGCACTTTCTCGAGCTCGGCCAATTCGCCGGGGGTTATCCCGGAATGCCGATCCACCGCGGCGAGCGTCGCGAACTGCGTGGGCGTCAGCGAGTGCGCCGCCGCTTGGCGCCGCAGACGCCTGTTGAGCCTTGTCAGCGAAACGCGCAAGGCGGAAGCGAGACCTGCGTCGCTGCGCAGGTCCGTCTTGAACGGGGTTCTGGTTAGCATGAGTCATTACCTTTGCTAACTATAAGGGAACTCAAGATATTTCCCAACGTAAGCGTCTCACCCTTTGATACCCGAAGCCGCCCCCTGCGTGCGCATGGGACGGCTTCGGATGCGACGGTTTCTCAGCCGGCCAGGCGCCGGCGGCCGTCACGGACGACGCGAACCGCGAGCGGCAGGACGACCGCTGCTCAGGACAGCCCGAACAGGATCTTGATCGGGCCGATCGCGAAGTAGAGCACGAAGAGCGCCGTGACGCCCCACAGCAGCGGGTGGATCTCCCGCGCCTTGCCCTTCACGATCTTGATCAGCACGTACATGATGAAGCCGACGCCGATGCCGTTCGAGATCGAGTAGGTGAACGGCATGATGACGACCGCGAGGAACGCCGGGATCGAGATCTCGTAGTCGTTCCAGTCGATGTCGCGGATCGACGTCATCATGAGGAAGCCCACGACGACCAGGGCGGGCGCCGCGGCCTCGTACGGCACCATGGTCACGAGCGGTGCGAAGAAGATCGCGACGAGGAACAGCAGGCCGGTGACCACGCTCGCGAGGCCGGTCCGCGCGCCCTCGCCGACGCCGGCGGCCGACTCGATGTAGGTCGTGTTGGAGGAGACCGAGCCCGCGCCGCCCGCCGCCGCGCCGATCGAGTCGACGAGCAGGATCTGCTTGGTACGCGGCAGCGCGCCGTCTTCGCCCACCAGGCCCGCCTGGCGACCGACGCCCACGACCGTGCCCATGGTGTCGAAGAAGTCCGTGATCAGCAGCGTGAACACGAACAGCCCCGCCAGCAGCAGGTCCACCCGGACGAAGCCACCGAACGGGTCGAACTCGGTGAACAGCGTGAGCGGGTTGTGGAAGCCGAAGGGCTCGCTGGGCACGACGGGACGGTTGAGCTGGAAGCCGCCCGGGTTCTCCGGCGAGGCGCTGCCCACCTGGGCGATCGCCTCGACGACGAACGCCAGGACGGTCGAGCCGACGATGCCGATGAGGATGGCGCCCTTGACCCGCCGCGCCACCATCGCCGCCGTGGCCAGCAGGCCGACGACGAAGACGAGGATCGGCCACGAGGTGAGGCTGCCGGCGATGCCCATCTCCAGCGGCGTGCCCTCGGCCCTGCGCACGAAGCCGGCGTCCACGAAGCCGATCAGCGCGATGAACAGGCCGATGCCCACGCTGATGGCGGTCTTGAGCTGGGCGGGGATGGCGTGGAAGATAGCCGTGCGCAGGCCGGTCAGCACCAGCAGAGCGATGATGACGCCCTCCAGGAAGACCAGGCCCATGGCCTCTTCCCAGGTCATGACGCTGGCGATGTTGAAGGTCACGAAGGCGTTGAGCCCGAGCCCGGCCGCCATCGCGAACGGCACGCGGCCGACGACGCCCATGAGGATCGTCATCACGCCGGCGACGAACGCGGTGCCGGCCGCGACGAGCGCCACGTTGGGCGCGCTGCCGTCGCCGATGTACTGGCCCTCCACGTCCTGTCCGTTGGCGATGATGAGGGGGTTGAGCACGACGATGTACGCCATCGTGAAGAACGTGGCCAGGCCGCCCCGGATCTCACGGGCGATGGTCGAGCCTCGTGCGGAAATTGAGAAGTATCGATCTATTGCGCTACGTGTGTCGCTCACGCGGCGAAGAGTGACAGTTGCGGTGACCTGCGAAAAGAGTCAGTAATGGGATCGAGACCCGATTGGAAGCTAGTCTGGACACGTGAAGCAGCAGTGGCATCCCGACCCGGAGCCGATCAAGACCAACGACCTCACCACCGTCGCCGCCGGGACCGCCGTGTGGGCGGTCGCCCTGGTCTTCCTGCTGATCTTCCGCCCAGCCCCGGAGAACACGTGGTGGATCTGGACCTGCGTGACAGGGATCGCGTTCGGCTTCTTCGGCATGTGGATGGTCCGCCGCCGCCGCTGACGCGCCCGGACCAGCCCTGACAGCCCGCACACCAGGCCAGCCCTGACAGACCGCCACCGGGCCGTCCGCGACGGGCCGCTGCGGGCGGCCCGTCAGACGGCGGCTCGCCGGCTCAGGACAGATCCGCCTCGGCCAGCAGCAGCGGCACCGCGGCCGGATCACGCAGCAGCGCGGCCACCGCGAGCCGGTCGTTCCACTGCCCGGTGGCCCAGGCCAGCCCGCGCGCCAGCCCGTCGACGCCCGTGCAGTGCACCGCGCCCTCGAAGTAGCGCCACGCGCACGCCACCCCGTCGACCAGCAGCTTGTCGTGCTCGACGTACGTCTCGGGCGCGTGGGGCAGCAACGACCGCACCTCGGCCGGCACCGGCCGCACCGCCCCCTCGGAGGTGACCTCCCCCGGTGTCAGCTCACCGGCGAGCGGCAGGTCGAGCAGCTCCGACAACGCCTCGGCCAGGTCGTACGGGGCCAGCACCAGCGGCCGGTCGGTGACGAGCTGCAGCAGGTCGGGCGCCTCCACCACGACCGCGTCGTCGGCGGAGGCCACCACGATCGAGCCGCCCAGCACCGCCCGCACCCGCGACGGCGGCGCCACCCGCGACGGGTCGACGGCGGCCAGCGCGATCCACAGGGCGCGCAACTGGGCCCGGTCGACCTCGATCGACTCGTCGGCCATCAGGTCGAGCAGCTCCTCCGGCCCGCCGTGCGAGGTCAGCAGCTCGGCCAGCGTCGTACGGACGCCGAGCATCGCCAGCGCCGCCTCGTCGAGGCCCGCCGGCGCGTCGGCGTAGAGGCCCTGCAGCAGCGGGTCGGCCCCGGGCAGCCGCAGCTCCAGCGGCTTGCGCCCGCCGAGCACGGAGTGGTGGGCCAGCCACCACGCGGTGTAGGACGGCACCTCCACGCCCTCGACCCGCAACGGGTGGAGGGCGGCCCGCAGCGGCGGCCTGGCCAGCAGCTCAAGCGCGGCCGGCCAGTCGGCCACCAGCTCCAGGTCGCGCACGGCGGTGAACTCGGGCACCAGCGGCGGCACGTCGAGATCGGGCAGCAGGTCGAGCACGTGGTCGAGCCACTCGGCCTCGCCGTCGAGGTCGTGGTCGCATTCGTCGGGATCGAGCAGCACGTCGGACTCGTGCACCATCGCGAACCCGTCGAGCACCCCCGCCGCGGCCAGCACCCGCGCGCCGTAGGTCTCCTCCAGCTCGGACGCCGCCACCCCGAGATGGGTGTCGGCCTCCAGCAGCCCGGCCAGCGCGCCGCCGGCCAGCATGAGCTCGCCGGCCGGGTAGATCTCGCCGTCGGCGCCCGGCAGCGCCAGCTCGGCCAGCCACGGCGCCTCGCCGGGGGCCAGCCCGGCCGCGTCGACCAGCGACAGCACCGCCCGCGCCACCGACTCGGGGTCGGGGCTGTCGAGCGACTGCGCGACGGCCGCCTTGGTCAGCGGATCGTCGAGGATCGTACGGGGCGTGGCCTCGGCGGCGCCCAGGCGCAGCAGCGCCGGGTGGGCCGCCTCCGGGTGCACGATGCGCAGCCCGAGCGGCGTCAGGTCGAGGTCGGCGCCCCCGTCGGTGAGAATGAGCGTGCCGCGCGGCCCGCGGACGAGCCGCCCGTCGGTCAGCGGCACCGGCAGCGCGCCGAGCGACTCGGGGTCGTCGGCGGGCAGCACGTCGTAGAGCGAGCGCCACCACGACGGCTCGCGCGCCTCGACGGCCTCGCCCGACAGCAGGTCGACCACGTCGGCCAGCTCGACCCTGCGCACGCCGAGCGCGGACATGGCGGGATGGCGAGCGGGCCAGCCGGCCGGCAGCAGCCCGGGGACGAAGGCGGCGACTGTCTCCAGCAGCTCCGCCGTCGCGGACGGCACCACGGCCGCCTCCCGGCCCGCGACCACCCAGCCGTCGCCCTCGGGCTCGCGCGCCGGATGCTCGACCAGCCACTCGGCGTCGGGCTCGTAGACCGGCGACTCGGCGAACGACGGCGTCTGCACGGCCGGGGCGGGCGCGGACAGCGCGGGCAACAGCGGCGTGGCAGGCAGCCGCGCCAGGACGGCGCGGCGGATGCGGGCGTCGAGCTCGCCCTTGCCCAGAAAGGACGGGACGAGGTCGAGCAGCTTCGGCGTGCGCGGCAGCTCGCGCAGCAGCCGGACGTAGGCGTCGGCCACCCGCTCCACCAGGAAGTCGGCGAGCGGCCCCTTGGCGACGTGGCGCCGGTCGGTGGCCATCGGGAACGACGCGATCAGCAGGGCGGGCAGGTCGAGCGGCTCGTCGCTGGGCGTGGGCGCGTGGACCACGGGCGGCACGGTCTCGGGCAGCGGCCCCGGCTCGCCGGTGCCGGTGACGGGCACCGCCCAGCGCAGCGACCAGAAGGGGCGCGCCCGCTCCTCGGTGGGCCGGTCGGCGAAGAGCCGGCTCACCTCCTCGGGGGAGAACGCGCCGGACTCGGACACGACGTGCCAGCCGTCGGCGACCACCTTGCGCGTCTCGCCCTCGACCTCGATCTCGATGACCTCGAGCGCGGGCATGCCGATCAGCAGCGCCGGGCTGGTCTCGGCCAGCATGCGCCGCACCACCTCGACGCAGGCCCGGTCGCGCAACGGCAGCCGGACGATCGTGTCGAACCCCTCGGGCACGTCGATGGGCGGCGGCTCGTCGAACGGCAGCCGCAGCAGCGGCACGTGGCCGCCCCGCCCGGCCAGCTCGCCGGCGAGCGCGGGGATCTCGGCGACCAGCGCCGCGGTCTCCGTGCGGGACCAGCGGACGGCTCCGACGCCGCGTGAGCCGATGGAGGGCGCGTCGCAGACGGAGACGACCGCCGCGAAGCCGACGCCGAACCGGCCGGCCGCGCCGCTCTCGTCGCGTTTGCCGGAGGCCCGCAGGGTGGACAGGCTCTCCACACCGGTGGCGTCGAGCGGGGCACCGGTGTTGGCGGCGGTCAGCATGTCGCCCCGCAGCGTCAGCCTCAGCACTCCCGGCACACCCGCCCGCAGGGCCGCGTCGGCGGCGTTCTGCGCCAGCTCGACGATCAGCCGGTCGCGGTAGCCGCCGAGCGCGAAGTCCTCCTCCGCGTTGGCGTCCTCGCGGAACCTGGCGGGCGAGGCCGTCCACGCAGCGAGGACGGTCGCTCGCATCCGGTCAGTGCCGTAGGTGTCGCTCATCTGTCACGATCCTGGTTGTGGGTTGGGGGCCACCGTAGGGTAGCGGCCTTCACCGACACTCAGATCACGAATGCCCGAGCTCCTCCGAGGCGGACTCGTCGACCGATCCGGCCTCCTCCTCCATGAGGTCGTAGCCGAGATCGTCGAGGATGGGGATGGCCTGCTCCACGGGCGGTGGCAGCACGGCGGCCTCGGAGTGGGCGCCGCAGCCATGGTCGGCGGCCACCACCTTGCCGTCGTCGGGGGCGTACTCGTTAGAGCAGACTCCGAACATCTGCCGCAAGCTGCCCGCGAGCTGCCAGTAGAAGCCGCAGGTGGAGCACTGCGCGGGAGCGGCGTGTGCGATCGGTGTATGCGGCCCGTGCTCGCCCGAGTGCCAGCGTCTGGCCGCCCGGTCCTTGCCGATGGCCGAGAGCACACGTGCTCGGCCCAGGCCGTACTCGAAAACCGTCTGACGCTCTGCGTCGTCGGCGGTGTCGGTGAAACCGGGGACGAGCCGGTCGTCGTCTTCGGGGGTGGGCAGCAGGTCGCCCACGCCGAGGTCGCCGGGGCGCAGCCGCTCGCTCCACGGCAGCCACTCGGGCGCCAGCAGCGCGCCGGTGCCGGGCAGCAGGACGGCCTCGCTGACCGTCACCTTCTTCGCGCGCGAGGCGCGCGTGACGGTGACGGCCCAGCGCCAGCCGCGGTAGGCGCGGTCCAGGCAGGCGAAGTAGTGGGTGACGATCCGGTCGCCTTCGCTCTCGTAACCGAGGTGCTCGCCCGGCTCGCCCGGGCGCGCGAGCTCCTCGGCCGCGGCACGCGCCAGATCGACCGCGGCGACACAGGCCTGGTCGGGAGCGGAGACGCGGGCCCTGGTGCGGCTCATCGGGCAGCCTCCGCCGAAAGGTGCTGTTCGCTCACACTTCATTCTCACCCATCCCAGGACCTGCGGGCGCCGACAACCGCGGATCTCCCACCGAGAAGGCGCCGAATCGGCCCTGCGAAGGCGTTGCCCCGGAGACCTCGGATCTCCCGCGGCGGCTCGTCCGAATCGCCTCGGGACCAGCGTCTCCCGGGGACCTCGCGTCCCCTGCGGAGACGTGTCCGCATCGGGCCGGGGGCGGCGTTGTCCGGCAACCTCAGATCTCCCGCGGAGAGGGCCCGCGAATCGGGTAAGACTGGTAGGCGTGGAGCGTGGCTGGGAGCGGGCACGTGAGGTGTCCCGGCGGATGGCGCACGGCGTCGCCGACGCCGGGCGCGCCTGCGCGCGCGCCGGCAAGGCCACCGTGGGCGGCACGGCGCGGGCCGGCCGGGTCACCGCGACCGGCGCCAGGAAGGTCGGCCACGCCGCCCGCAAGCTCACTTACGCCAACGGCGCCGGCCGCACCGGGCTCGGCCGGCTGATCGAGCTGTCGGCCGGCAACAGCGCCTGCGACGCGATGGTCACGGTCGCGCTGGCCAGCACGGTGTTCTTCGGCGTGCCGGTCGGCGAGGCGCGCGGCTCCGTCGCCCTCTACCTGGTCATCACGATGCTGCCGTTCGCGCTGCTGGCGCCGTTCGTCGGGCCGATCCTCGACCGCTTCAGGTCGGGGCGCCGCTACGTGATGGCCGGCACGCTGTTCGGGCGCGGCCTGCTGTGCTTCGCGATGGCGGCCGCGGTGGGCCCCGGTGACCTGCCGACGCTGTTCATCGGGGCGCTCGGCGTGCTGGTGCTGTCGAAGGCGTACAACGTGTCGCGGGCGGCGATCATGCCGAGCGTGCTGCCCGCCGACATCACTCTGGTGTCGGCGAACGCGCGGGTGGCGCTGTTCACGCTGGTCTCGGCCGGAGTGCTGGTGCCGGTCGGCGCGGGGCTGACCGCGTGGCTGGGCAGCGCCGCCGTGCTGCGCGTCGCGATGGTGGCCTTCCTGCTGCTCGGCGTGGCCGCCGTACGCCTGCCGCGCCACATCGACTCGCCCGACCTGGAGGAGGAGGGCGCGGCCCCGCGCTGGCGCACCCTGCTCAAGGTCGGCCCCGCGGTGGCCGAGGCCGTGTGGGCCAACGTGGCCGTCCGGGTCTTCTCCGGGTTCCTGCTGTTCTTCCTGCTGTTCCTCGTGCAGGACGGCGCGGTGCCGTGGCTGGCGGCCGAGGAGCCGTGGGCGCGCGACCCGTTCTTCGACATCCCCAAGACGATCGCGCTGCTCGCGGGGGCGGCCGGGCTGGGCGGCCTGCTCGGAGCCGTCGTCGCCAACTGGACGCGCAACCACTCTCCGCAGGTCATCGTGCTCATCACGCTGGCCGTCACGGCGGTGACCACGGTGGTCTCCGCGATCCTCTTCGGCGTGTGGACGGCCCTGGCGATCTCGCTGGTCGCGGCGTTCGCGCAGGAGCTCGGCAAGCTGGCGCTCGACGCGATCGTGCAGCGGGAGATCGGCGAGGAGGTGCGCTCGTCGACGTTCGGGGTGGTGGAGGCGGTGCTGCAGCTCGCCTGGGTGTCGGGGGGCCTGGTCGGGCTGGTGCTCTCGCTGACGCGCAGTTCCACGGCGGGGCTGGCCACCCTGGCCGCCGCCCTGGTGGCGGCGCTCGGCTGGCTGCTGCTCTCCCGTCGCAGGCGGGTGCGCGCCACCGAGGACGATCTCCGCCGCCGGCGCGCCGAGGCCGCCGCCCACTCCGACCAGCACCGCACCGACACCCTCGACCCGACCAAGCCGCTCACCAACCCCAACGGCTGAGCGTCCGCCCCGGCGCCGCGGCCGGACGAGCCGGCCGCGGGATCGGGGCGCCCGGAGTCAGTCCTCCAGGTCGTCGGCCACGGCCCGCAGGACCTGGGAGATCTTCTTGGCGTGGGCGGCGTCGGGGTGCTTGCCGCGTCGGTACGACTCCGAGACGACGTCGAGCAGTTTGATGAGGTCTTCGACGATGACCACCATCTCGTCCGGCTTCTTCCGCCTGCCCTTGGGCTTGGTCTTGGCCAGGGTCGGAGGTTGCTCAAGGATCCTCACGGACAGGGCCTGCTGGCCCCTGCGGCCCTCGGCCACGCCGAACTCCACCTTCTGGCCGGGCTTCAGCGGGCCCGCACCGGGAGGCAGCGCGGATGAATGCACGAAGACCTCACCGCCGTCGTCGCGGGTGAGAAAGCCGAAACCCTTGTCGGCGTCGTACCACTTGACCTTGCCACTCGGCACAGGACGACCTCGTTCAAACAGTCGAGAAGAAGGACGGATGGATGTAGGTTATGCCCCGCGAAGCGCCAGGGCGAGCGGGTAAATGCCGGGGAATTACCGGGCCTCGTGGTGTTCGCGCCAGGCGGTGAACCAGGCGCCGAATTCGGTCAGGTCGCCCAGCGCCACATCCGCACCGTGATCACGCAGCTCTCCCACCGTGTAAGGGCCGGTCGCAACTGTCACGCTCACGGCGCCGCCGGCGCGCGCCGCTTCGATGTCCGCGACATGGTCACCAACATAAGCCGACGCGCCGAAGCGCGCGAGTGCCGATCCCTTGGCGGATCCGAAAAGGGAACCGACCACTTCGTCCACGTCCAGCTTGAGCGCGGTGACCGTGCTGACCGCGTCGCGGACGTTCTTGCCGGTCACCACGATGACCTGGCCGCCGGCCCGGCGTACGGCGTCGACGGCCTCGTGGGCGCCGGCCATGGTGGTGTGCGCAGGAACCCCCATTTCCGGATAAATCTGCCTATAGAGGTCGGCGGCTGTGGGGACCTCCGCGGCGGGCAACCAGTTGGCGAGCTCCGCCTCCAACGGCGGCCCCAACCTTCGCACGATGGCCGCGCTGTCAAATGGCACGCCCAATCGCACGGCCAGCTCGTCGTAAACCGCCGCGATCCCGGAACGCGTGTCGGCCAATGTCATGTCCAGGTCGAATCCCACCGATGGCGTCACCCCAGCAGGATGCCAAACCAGCCCCTTGACCGCGTAACGAGCATTGTTCTGGAAGCCGGGGAATGAGAAGAAAGGAATTGCTCGTCGCAGAGGCGCCGCGGCCGGCGAACGCGCGCCAGACCGGCCCGCCGACCGCACGGATCCGCCCTTCGCCCCGGCTCGGGCGGTCCGCAGCCAAAGGGCCTTTCCCCACCGACTACTCTCCTTACGGAGGTATCAGCGTAGATATGAGCAGATCGACCCGTGAGCGGATCATCGACGAGGCCCTGCGGCTCTTCGCCGAGCGTGGCTACTCGGCGACGTCCGTGGCCGAGATCGAAGCCGCCTCGGGGCTGTCCCCTGGCGCCGGGGGTCTCTACCGGCACTTCAAGTCCAAGTACGAGGTGCTCGCCGCGGCGATCAACGAGCACGCCGCCCGCACCCGCACCCAGGTGGCCGGCAGCCTGGCCGAGCTGAACGCCATGGAGACGTCGGTGGCCCTGGAGGAACGCCTGTCGCACGTGTGCCGGGCCGGGCTGGCGAAGGTGCGCGAGGAGTCGGAGCTGACCCGGGTCTTCTTCCGCGACCTCAGCCAGTTCCCCGAGCTGGTCGCCGTCGTACGCGAGGGGCTGCTGCAGCCCATGTTCGACGCCATCGTCACCTGGTTCCAGGACCAGCCGGAGTACCGCGACGCCCAGATCGACTGGACGGGCATCGCGGCCGTGCTCGGCGGTTCCGTGGTGCACTACCGGCTCTTCCAGGAGACGGTGGGCGAGATGCCGGGGTACGCGGAGAAGGACCGGTTCGTCGCCGCCTGGGTACGGCTGGCCGTCGGCCTGCTCCCGAGCCCCGCCCCAGTGAGCTGACACCCCAGCCGGCGTCTCAGCCGGCGTCTCAGCGGATGTCTCAGCCGATGTCTCAGCCGGCGTCGAGCAGCCGGTAGGCCAGCCAGACGACGCCCAGCCCCGTCCCGACCATGAACATCGTGCCGCTGACGTCGAAGAACTGCGCCACGAACTCCCCCAGCCCGGCGTCCACCCCGACGCGCACGCCGCCGACGACCACTCCGCCCACGGAGTAGCCCAGGATCGGCGCGCCGATGCCGAGCAGCTTGTCGCGCAGTTTCCAGCTCTCGCTGATCAGCACCATCGTGGCGGCCGCCGCCCAGACCACCAGCGGCACCGGGAAGATCGCCAGCGGCCGCAGGTCGAACGGCACCAGCAGCGCCGCCACCACCAGGAACACCATCGCCGCCGCGTCGCGCGGATACTCCTTGAGCAGGGTCCTGGCGTCCCGCCCGCCGGTGGCCATCGGGTTGGCCCCGGCCATGGCGAACCGGCGCAGCCCCGCGAACGGCATCCCCCGGCCCCTGCTCAGCCGCTCCCCCGCGACCCGCCGATGCTCCCGCACCCCGGGCGGCAGCCCGGCGTCGTCCGCGACGGCCGGGAACCGCAAGGTCACCTCCCCGGGCGCGGAGTCCCCGAACGCTTCGGACGCGAAGCCCGCGGAAGCGGCCGCCGCGGAAAAGTGCGCGGCCGAAACAGGCGGGCTCGAAACAGGCGGGCTCGCGACAGACGGGCTCGAAGCGGTCGAAGCAGGCGCGGTCGAAGCAGGCGCCGGGATCGGCGAAACCGAAGCCGGCCCGGAGATCGGAACGGTGGAAGCCGGTCCTGTGCCCGGCGCGGCGTCGTCCGGCCAGGTGGTCGTGACGGCGGCGCCGGGAGCGGCCGTCGGCGTGGTCGTGGTGGCGGCGCCTGGAGCGGCCGGCGCCGGGTGGCGTCTGGTGGGCACGCCGGCCTCGGCCAGCCTGCGCTCCTCCCGCTCCACCAGGGCCACCGGATCCCCGAACCTGGCGAGCACCTTGGCCACGTCGCGCGGGTTCCGGCTGCCGCTCCGCTCCGCCTCGATCCTGGCCCGCAACCGCCGCGAGAAGTCGAGCCGCTGGTCAGCCCTCAGCACGCCGTGGGCGGCGTCGGCCGCCTTGGAGACGTAGTTCAGCACGAGCTGGTCGGCGCGCTCTGTCACGTCTAGCAATGCTGCCCCAATCAGGGGGGACATACCATGGCAACGATGGAGTTCACGGAGTGGATCAGGGGGCGCACCGACGAACAGCTGCGGGCGCTCGTCTCCGCGCGTCCCGAGTTGATCACTCCGGTGCCCGCGCATCTGGAGGGCCTCGCGTCCCGCGCGGCCAGTCCTTCGGCGATCGGCAGGGTGCTCGACCGGCTCGACCGGTTCACGCTGGCGGTCGTGGAGACGCTGGCCGTACGGGAAGACCCGGTGTCGAAGGACGAGCTGCGCGACCTCGTCGGCGCCGCGCTCGACCCCGGCGAGGACCCGGAGCCCGCGCTGTCGTCCGCCCTTGAGAGGCTGGCCGACCTGGCGCTGGTCTACGGCCCCGACGACGCGCTGGGGCTCGGCCCCGGCGTGCGCAAGGTGCTCGACGACCCGGCCGGGCTCGGCCCGAGAGCCGCCGACGCGTTCCGGCACCACCCGCCCGAGCAGCTGGAGGAGATGGCGGACGCCGTCGCGCCGAGCACCACGGGCTCGGGCAGGGAACGGCTGGCGGCCGCGCTGGCCGAGCCCGCGGAGCTGGTCGAGTCCGTCTCGCCGGCGGCCAGGGCGGCCCTCGACCAGCTGGTGTGGGGCCCGCCGACCGGGCGGGTGCCCAACGCCCGCCGCGAGGTACACCTGGCCTCCGCACGTTCCCCCATCGAGGAGTTGCTCGCCCGCGGCCTGCTGGCCGCCACCGGCGAGGAGAGCGTGACCCTGCCCCGCGAGGTCGGCCTCCACCTGCGCGGCGGCCGGGTCCACCGCGACCTGCTGGCGGTGCCGCCGCAGCTGCGGGGCGCGGCCCGCGACCGCGAGCTGGCCGACCGCACGGCCGCCGGGCAGGCGTTCTCGTTCGTCAGGTCCGTCGAGGAGCTGTGCGAGCGGTGGAGCATCGAGCCGCCGGGGGTGCTGCGCACCGGCGGGCTGGGCGTCCGCGACCTCAAGCGCACGGCGGTCGAGCTCGACCTGCCCGAGTGGGTGGCGGCGCTGGTCGTCGAGGTGGCCCACGCGGCCGGGCTGATCGCGGCCGGCGGAGGCGTCGACGGCGAGTGGCTGCCGACCTCGGGCTACGACCTGTGGCGGGTGAGGGGCACGGCCGACCGCTGGGTCACCCTGGCAGTCACGTGGCTGCACATGGATCGGGTGCCCGGCCTGGTCGGCGAGCGCGACGACCGCGACCGGCCGCTCAACGCCCTCCACACCGACCTGCGCCGCTCGTCCGCGCCGAGCGTGCGGTCGGCCACGCTGGGCGTGCTGGCCGCCGCGCCGGGGCTCGCGCCCGACCGTGACTCCGTGCTCGCCCGGCTGGCGTGGGAGCAGCCGCGCCGCCGGGGGCCGTTGCGCGAGCAGCTCACCGACTTCGCGCTGCGCGAGGCCGAGCAGGTCGGCGTCACCGGGCTCGGCGTGCTGTCCGGGCACGGCCGGGCGCTGATCGAGGGCGGCGACGCCGCCGAGGTGCTCGCGCCGCTGCTGCCCGAGCCGGTCGACCACGTGCTGCTCCAGGCCGACCTCACGGCCGTCGCCCCGGGGCCGCTGACCAGCGAGCTCAACCGCTGGATGACCCTCACCGCCGACGTCGAGTCCAAGGGCGGGGCCACGGTCTACCGGTTCAGCGAGGGCTCGATCCGGCGGGCGCTCGACGCGGGCCACGGCGGCGAGGAGTTGGTCGCGATGCTGGCCCGTCATTCGGCCACACCGGTGCCGCAGGCGCTGTCGTACCTGGTGACCGACGTGGCCAGGCGGCACGGGCGCATCCGGGTGGGCACGGCGAGCGCGTACATCCGGTGCGACGATCCCGCGCTGCTCGACCAGATCACCGCCGACCGCCGCTCGGCCGCGCTGCGGCTGCGCCGGCTCGCGCCGACCGTCATCGCCTCCCGCTCGCCCCGGGCGGCGCTGGTCGACTCGCTGCGGGCCATGGGGTACGCCCCGGTCGCCGAGTCGCTCGACGGCGATGTGATCATCTCCCAGCTGGAGAGCCGCCGTACCGAGAGCGTGGCGCCGGCCCGGGTCGTGGGCTCGCCCAACGGCCTCGACCCCGAGGTCGCGACGGCGGCGGTGCGCGCGTTGCGCGCCGGTGACGCGGCCCATCTGGCCCGGCGCGAGCCGGTGGACGCACCCGACGGCCAGGTGCCGCGCTCTCCGGCGACGGCGACGATCTCGGCGCTGCAGGAGGCGATCAAGCAGGGCGTACGGGTGTGGATCGGCTACCTCGACTCGCAGGGCAACGCGACCTCGCGCATCCTGGAGCCGGCCCGCATGGAGGGCGGCTATCTGACCGCGTACGACGAGACACGCGCCGCCGTCCACCGGTTCGCGCTGCACCGCATCACGGGCGTCGCCGGTCTCTGATCAGGCGCGCGACAGGGCCAGTGACCGCGCGGCCACCACGGCGGCGGGCCCGTGGCCGGTCTCCAGGCGGCGCAGGTGGCGTACGGCGTCACCGGGGTAACGCGCGGCCAGCGCGCCGCCGAGGGCCGCGGCCGCCGTCACGCGCACGTCCTCGGGCCCGTCCGCCCAGGCCAGCGCGATCCCGAGGGCCTTCGGGGCGAGGGCGTCGTCGGCGCACATCGACGACAACACGCCGGCCGCCGCCGCGCGCTCCGCCGCGTTCCCGCGCGCCCAGACCTCCAGGAACGTATGCCGTACCTCCGCGAACGAGTGCGCCGCGAGCAGCGCCACGGCCTCGGCGGCGGACGCCCGGACGGCGGGGCCTTCGCCCGGCAGCGACAGCGCCCAGTCGCGCAGCGGCTGCCACAGCCAGAAGCCGTACCGGACGACCAGCTCCGCCAGCACCTGCGCGCGCTGGTGCGGGGCCAGGAAGGCGACCAGCCCGTCCCGTGAGCCGACCAGCGGGCAGGACGGCGGCCGCTCGCCGGTCTCCCCGCAGAGCCGCTCCAGCCGGGCGAGCTGCCGGTCGAAGGCGGGCGCGGGCAGCCGGTGCGCGAACGCCGGCGCCGCCACCGCCAGCACCTCGCGCAGCGGCGGCTTGGTGTCGAACCAGGCCGCCACCTCCTCCCCCTCGGCCTCCTCGCCCCGCGCGACGCGGGCGGCCAGGCGGACGACCTCGGCGGGCGTCGCCAGCAGATGCGCAATGTCCCGGGCTCGGGCGACGTCCTCGGCGCTCACCCCGTCCCGCCGGTCGAACGTGCTCAGGCACAGGTCGAACAGCTCCCCCGGCTCCGGCGCGACCCACGGGTGCTCCACCTCGACCGCCGCGGACGGCCCGCCGTCCCTGGTGATCACCAGGTACGACCCCAGCTCGGCCAGCTTGCGGGCCAGGTCGACCAGCGCGGTGCGGTCGGTGCTCACCGTGACCCAGTCGTGCAGCAGGTACGCCCGCCCCGGCTCGTACTCGGTGCCGGTGAGCAGTTCGTGCGCGGTGGCGGCCGGCGACAGCACGGTGATCCGGCCCTCGGCCAGCGACATGCGTGACAGCAGCGCGACCGCGCCGAGCCGCCGCCCGGTCCCCTCCTCGCCCACGAGCACGAGCAGGCGGCACGCGGCCAGCCGGCGTACGCCCTCGGAGAACCCGGCGGGCTCCAGGTAGGAACGCAGCAGCCCGTCGGCCTCCCGCCGGCTCAGGTCGCGCGTGACCGGCCCCGCCACGCGACTCCGGGTGAGCATGTCGATCTCGCCCTGTTCAGGCGTTTCCGTCACGAATTCACCTCGGGGATCAGCAGGAAGGGGTTTCTCAGGACATGGGGCGGTACCCGGCAATCGAGGCCCACCACCATGGCACGATCGAAGGCTCCGGGAGACACGAAGAACAACAGAGAGGGATTATTGCTCTTTACGGGCTAGGAGCCCCGTCCAGACGGACTAGTCACGGCCGCGACCCCTTGCCGGGCCGGGCTTCGCTCCGTCCATCGTGAACGCGCGCACCGGCCAAGCCGCGGCTCCATTTCGTGATAAGTGTTGACGTGTCTGGAGGTGAAGATGAGCCAAGACCCGCCGGGATATCCGTACATGCCGTATGGCACGCCCTACGGCGAGCAGCCGCCACCGCAGTACGGCTACGGTCCACCGCCGCCCCCGCCCAATGACGGGCCCATGGCCAACGCCATCGTCTCGCTCGTGCTCAACCTCCTCGCGCTCGTCAGCTGCTGCAACTTCCTGGGAGCGCCCGGCGCGATCTGCGCCGGCCTCGCGCTGAGCAAGCACCGCACACAACCGCGGACCGCCCGCACCCTGGTGATCTGGAGCTGGGTGCTGTTCGGTCTGGGCTTCGTGCTGGGCATCGGCACGTTCCTCTTCCTGGGCTTCAGCGGCTACCTCGAAAGCTGACGCCGGACTAATCACGGCCTCGCTGTTGTTGGAGAGTCGGAGCGGGGGAGCCGGGATCAGGAGACGATGGTCCTGTTGCGCAAGGCCCCGCACTGACCCCACGGAGAAACGCAAGTGAGCGATGGACCGCTGATCGTCCAGTCGGACAAGACGCTGCTGCTCGAGGTCGACCACGAGCGAGCCGACGCATGCCGCAAGGCGATCGCGCCGTTCGCCGAGCTCGAGCGTGCCCCCGAACACGTCCACACCTACCGCGTCACCCCGCTCGCGCTGTGGAACGCCCGCGCCGCGGGCCACGACGCCGAGCAGGTCATCGACGCGCTGATCGGTTACAGCCGCTACCCGGTGCCGCACGCCCTGCTCGTCGACATCGCCGAGACCATGGCGCGCTACGGCCGGCTGCGCCTGGAGAAGGACCCGGTCAACGGCCTCGTCCTGACCTCCATCGACCGCGCCGTGCTCGAAGAGGTGCTGCGCTCGAAGAAGATCCAGCCGATGCTGGGCGAGCGCATCGGCGACGACTCCGTCGTCGTCCACCCGAGCGACCGCGGCAACGTCAAGCAGGCGCTGCTCAAGCTGGGCTGGCCGGCCGAAGACCTGGCCGGTTACGTCGACGGCGAGCACCACTCGATCAAGCTGCTGGAGGAGGGCTGGTCGCTGCGCCCCTACCAGCGCGACGCCGCCGACGCGTTCTGGAACGGCGGCTCCGGCGTGGTCGTGCTGCCCTGCGGCGCCGGCAAGACGATCGTCGGCGCGGCCGCCATGGCGCACGCCCAGGCCACCACGCTCATCATGGTCACGAACACGGTCTCGGCCCACCAGTGGAAGACCGAGCTGCTCAAGCGCACCTCACTGACCGAGGACGAGATCGGCGAATACTCCGGCACGAAGAAGGAGATCCGCCCGGTCACCATCGCCACCTACCAGGTGATGACCACCCGCCGCAAAGGCGTCTACAGCCACCTTGAGCTGTTCGACGCGCGCGACTGGGGTCTGATCGTCTACGACGAGGTCCACCTGCTGCCCGCGCCGATCTTCCGGATGACCGCCGACCTGCAGGCCCGCCGCCGCGTCGGCCTGACCGCGACGCTGGTGCGCGAGGACGGCCGCGAGGGCGACGTGTTCTCGCTGATCGGGCCCAAGCGCTACGACGCGCCCTGGAAGGAGATGGAGAACCAGGGCTGGATCGCTCCGGCCGACTGCGTCGAGGTGCGGGTGACGCTGACCGACGAGGAGCGGCTGGCGTACGCGATGGCCGAGTCGGAGGAGCGTTACCGCTTCTGCGCCACGACGCCGTCCAAGACCCAGGTGACCGAGGCGCTCGTCCGCCGCCACCTCGGCGAGCAGGTCCTGGTGATCGGCCAGTACATCGACCAGCTCGACGAGCTCGGCGAGCACCTCAACGCCCCGGTCATCAAGGGCAGCACCCGGATCAAGGAGCGCGAGCGCCTCTACCAGGCGTTCCGCGACAAGGAGATCCAGGTGCTCGTGGTGTCGAAGGTGGCCAACTTCTCCATCGACCTGCCGGAGGCGGCCATCGCGATCCAGGTGTCGGGCACGTTCGGCTCGCGCCAGGAGGAGGCCCAGCGGCTCGGCCGGGTGCTGCGGCCCAAGGCCGACGGCGGGGGCGCCCGGTTCTACACGGTCGTCAGCCGCGACACGGTCGACCAGGAGTTCGCCGCGCATCGGCAGCGGTTCCTGGCCGAGCAGGGGTACGCGTACCAGATCATCGACGCCGACGACGTGCTCGGCGGGGTGTGACGCTGGGTGCCCGGCCGCTCGCGCCGAGCGGCCAGGCGTTCAGCATGGTCTCACGTCCACGAGACTCCGCGGGTCGAAGACAATCCAACCACCCCCCTCACCTGCGTACTATCACGCCGCCTGCGACATACCCCCATGATCCGACAAACCCACCTGATATGCCCGAATTTTTCGGTATTTCCTGGTTGTTCGGTTTCGGGGTCAGCGCACCAGCAGGCCGCCGACGAACAGCACTCCCTCGGCCGCGATCCAGGCCAGCATCCCGGCGCCCATCACGCGGGTGAACGCACGCTGGTCACGGCGGGAGAAGGGCATCAGCCAGGCGCCGGCCGTGCAGACGGCGGCCACCGCGGCGAACAACCCCGACACACCGGTGACCGCGCCGAGCCGCTGCGCGCACGCCGGCTGCCCATCGACGCAGAACGCCTGCAGCCCCCACCCCGCGAACACCGACAGCGCCCAGAGCGCCGCCAGCAGGAAGCTCGCGATCGTGGGGATGATCGGCGAATACCGCACCACGTCTTGAGGCGTACCCCACCCCCGCTCGGTAAATGCTTTGGAAGCGTGTCGGAGTCACCACTAAACTGGCGGATTCGCTGCCTTAGACCACCTCCGAAAACCCACAGGGAGGCGCTTCCGCATGCCCGCATCCCAGCTGGCACCCGACATACCCTCTGACGTACTCGCCGCCGAGCAGGCCCACCTGGCCGCGTCCAGGGCCGCGCTCAAGGCGATGCGCGAGCACGCGCAGTCGCTCTCGGCCGACGCGGCCGGCGACTGGGTGTCGCAGCAGATTCTGCAGTCGCTGCTCGACCAGCGGGTGGCCGCGCTCGCCGACCACCCCGACACACCGCTGTTCTTCGGCCGCCTCGACCGCGAGGCCGCTGAGCGAACGAGCGCGCGACCGGAGCGCGACGAAGGAGCCGACGAGGAGCAGGTCGACCTGCCCACCACGATCTACGTCGGCCGTCGCCACGTCCACGACGGCCACAGCAAGCCGCTGGTGATCGACTGGCGGGCGCCGGTGTCCCGCGCGTTCTACCAGGCGAGCCCGGCCGACCCGATGGGCGTGGCCCGCCGGCGCCGCTTCGGCTACCACGGCGGCGCGCTCACGGCGTTCGAGGACGAGCCCCTGGGCGAGGGCGTCGAGCTCGGCCCGTCGAAGATCCTCACCGACGAGATCGAACGCCCCCGCACGGGCCCCATGCGCGACATCGTCGCCACCATCCAGCCCGACCAGGACGAGATCGTCCGCGCCACGCTGGCCCAGACGGTCTGCGTGCAGGGCGCGCCCGGCACCGGAAAGACCGCCGTCGGCCTGCACCGCGCCGCCTACCTGCTGTTCACCCACCGCGAGCGGCTGGCCAGGTCGGGCGTGATGATCGTCGGCCCCAACCGGGCCTTCCTGTCCTACATCTCCTCGGTGCTGCCCGCCCTCGGCGAGGTCAAGGTCGACCAGACGACGGTGGCCGGGCTGCTCGGCGAGCACGCCGCGCCGGAAGATCCGCTGGTCGCGGCGGTGAAGGGCGACGCCAGGATGGCGGCGGTGCTCGACCGCGCGCTCTGGCTGCACATCGTCAAGCCGGAGGAGGGCGTCGTCTACACCCAGGGCGTCTACCGCTTCCGGGTGGCCGACTACGAGGTACGCGAGATCGTCGCCTCCCTGCGCGGCACCACCCGCTACAACCCGGGGCGGGCGGCGCTCGCGCAGCGACTGGCGCACATGGTGCTGGTCCGGATGGAGCAGCGCGGCGAGTCGCCCGACGACCGCGTGCAGGACGCGGTGGCGCGGTCGAAGCCGGTCAAGCAGCTCGTGGAGGCGGTGTGGCCGAAGCTGACGCCGGAGCAGGTGCTGTACCGGCTGCTTTCGGACCGCGAGTTCCTCGCCAAAGCCGCAAAGTCCGATTTGTCGCCTGAAGAGCAGGAAATGCTGATCTGGCGGAAACCGTACCGGAGCTGGAAGTCGGCCAAATGGTCGGCCGCCGACGCCGCGCTCCTCGACGAGCTGCGCGACCTCATGGAGCGCACGCCGTCGCTCGGCCACCTGGTCGTGGACGAGGCCCAGGACCTGTCCGAGATGCAGCTGCGAGCCCTCGGCCGGCGCTGCCGCAACGGCTCGGCCACCGTGCTGGGCGACCTGGCCCAGGGCACCACGCCCTGGTCGACGAGCTCGTGGCAGTCGGTGCTCGAACATCTCGGCCAGCGCGAGGGCGAGGTCACGGAGCTGACCCTCGGCTTCCGCGTGCCGCGCGAGGTGCTCGACTACGCCGCCCGCCTGCTGCCCTCCATCGCCCCGGGGCTGGCCGCCCCGCGCTCGCTGCGCCCCGGCGCCGGTTCGCTCTCCGTACGCGCGGGCGGCTCGGTGGCCGAGGCGGCCAAGGAGGCCCTGGCGAAGGAGGGCTCCATCGGCGTGATCGTCCCCGACGCGCGGGTCGCCGAGGTCTCGGCGGCGCTGGCCGGCCTCCCCCACACGGTGCTCGACCCCGACTCCGCCGAGGACCACCGCCTGCTGGTCATCCCGGCCACGCTGGCCAAGGGCCTGGAGTACGACCACGTCATCGTCGTCGAACCGGCCGACATCGTCGAGGCCGAGCCAAGGGGCCTGGCCCGGCTCTACGTCGTCCTGACCCGAGCCGTCACATCTCTCACGGTGGTGCACGACAGGCCGCTGCCGGCCGAGCTGACCGCATGACGTCCGGCGGGCGCGGCCGATTCTAGGATGGCGGGGCAAGCAGCTCTCAACCTAGGAGGATGCCGTGCCCGCACCCCTTCCCCATGAACACCTGCCGTCGGTCCCCGCGCTCCTGGTCGAGAGCGACGACATCCGCGACGGTGAGACGCTCAGCGAGCTCCACGTCTTCAACGACTGGGGCATGTCGGGCCAGAACCAGTCGCCCCACCTGCGCTGGTCGGGGGCTCCCGAGGGCACGCGCGGCTACGCCGTCACCTGCTTCGACCCCGACGCCCCGACGGGCAGCGGCTTCTGGCACTGGGTGTCGTTCGACCTGCCGGCCTCGGTGACCGAGCTGCCCACGGGCGCGGGCACGGGCCCCGACTTCAAGGGCCTGCCGGAGGGCGTCGTCCACGCCCGCAACGACTACGGCGTCAAGGCGTACGGCGGCGCCGCCCCGCCGCCCGGCGACCCGCACCGCTACGTGTTCACGGTGCACGCCCTGGGCGTCGACAAGCTCGGCGTCGACAGCGACACCAGCCCGGCGGTGGTGGGCTTCAACATCACGGCCAACACCCTGGCGCGGGGCCACGTCATCGCCTACTACGGCGTCTGACGCGGGCGGCGCCCCGCCACGACCGACGGGGCGCCGTCGTCCGGCTCAGCCCCGCTAGTAGGCGCAGGCCACCATGCCGGGGGCGATGCGGTCGACCAGCGGAATGCCGAACGACGAGACCGGCACGCACACCGGCGTCCGGTACGGCGTCAGCAACGCCCAGCCGTGCTGGTAGCGGTGGTCGTCCCAGTAGTCGTCGTCGGCGTGGGCGGGGGCCGCCATCGCGGCGGCGGCGGCGAAGGACAGGACGGCGATGCCGGCCAGGCGCTTGCTGCGGGAAAGCATCCTCTGCTCCTTGCGTGTGAGGTCGGTGTGGCCACCACTTTCCCGCACGCGGCCCGGCCGCCCCCTCGCGAAACGTCATCGGGGACGTACAGAAACAAGAACGGCCCGGAAAAACCGGGCCGTTCTGTCGTACGTCCGAGGCGAAAAGACCTAGAAGTCCATGTCGCCGCCGCCCGGCATGGCCGGAGCAGCAGGGGTCTTCTCGGGCTTCTCGGCGATGACCGCCTCGGTGGTGAGGAAGAGCGCCGCGATGGAGGCGGCGTTCTGCAGCGCTGAGCGCGTCACCTTGGCCGGGTCGATGATGCCCGACTCGAACATGTTGACGTACTCGCCGGAAGCGGCGTTGAGGCCCTCACCAGGGGTGAGGTTGCGCACGCGCTCCACCACGACGCCGCCCTCGAGGCCGGCGTTGACGGCGATCTGCTTCAGCGGCTCCTCGAGCGCCTTCTTGACGATCGCAGCACCGGTGGCCTCGTCGCCGTTGAGCTCGAGCTTGTCGAACGCCTTGGCACCGGCCTGCAGCAGCGCGACACCACCACCGGGGACGATGCCCTCCTCGACGGCCGCCTTCGCGTTGCGGACGGCGTCCTCGATGCGGTGCTTGCGCTCCTTGAGCTCGACCTCGGTCGCGGCACCCGCCTTGATGACGGCGACGCCACCGGCGAGCTTGGCCAAGCGCTCCTGGAGCTTCTCGCGGTCGTAGTCGGAGTCGGTGCGGTCGATCTCGGCGCGGATCTCGTTGACCCGGCCGGCGATCTGCTCGGCGTCACCGGCGCCGTCGACGATCGTGGTCTCGTCCTTGGTGACGACGACCTTGCGAGCGCGGCCCAGCAGGTCGAGGGTGGCGGTCTCGAGCTTGAGGCCGACCTCCTCGGCGATGACCTGGCCGCCGGTCAGGATCGCGATGTCGTTCAGCATCGCCTTGCGGCGGTCGCCGAAGCCCGGGGCCTTGACGGCGACCGAGCGGAACAGGCCGCGGATCTTGTTGACGACCAGGGTGGCCAGGGCCTCGCCCTCGACGTCCTCGGCGATGATCAGCAGCGGCTTGCCGGACTGGACGACCTTGTCGAGCAGCGGCAGCAGGTCCTTGTTGGCGGAGACCTTGCTGTTGACGATCAGGATGTACGGGTCTTCGAGCACGGCCTCCATGCGGTCGGAGTCGGTGACGAAGTACATCGACGTCATGCCCTTGTCGAAGCGCATGCCCTCGGTGAGCTCGAGCTCGAGGCCGAAGGTGTTGCTCTCCTCGACGGTGATGACGCCTTCCTTGCCGACCTTGTCCATCGCCTCGGCGATGAGCGCGCCGATCTCGGGGTCGGCGGCGGAGATGGAGGCGGTCGAAGCGATCTGCTCCTTGGTCTCCACGTCCTTGGCCAGCTTGGAGAGCTCCTCGCTGACGCGCTCGACGGCGGCCTCGATGCCCTTCTTCAGGGCCATCGGGTTGGCGCCGGCGGCGACGTTGCGCAGGCCCTCGCGCACCAGCGCCTGGGCGAGCACGGTGGCGGTCGTGGTGCCGTCGCCGGCGACGTCGTCAGTCTTCTTGGCGACTTCCTTGACCAGCTCAGCGCCGATCTTCTCCCACGGGTCCTCGAGCTCGATCTCCTTGGCGATGGAGACACCGTCGTTGGTGATCGTGGGAGCGCCCCACTTCTTCTCCAGCACGACGTTGCGGCCCTTGGGGCCGAGGGTCACCTTGACGGCGTCGGCGAGCTGGTTCATACCGCGCTCGAGACCGCGCCGGGCGTCCTCGTCAAACGCGATCATCTTGGCTGCCATAAGGCTAGACCTCCCAGATGCAGGGTGGCTTACAAGGACCGAGCCGACGCCCGCGACGGCATGGGTCAGCATCTCCGTTCGGCAGACCCCATCGTCTCGATCCGAGTTGGCACTCTGCTGCACAGAGTGCCAACGAACTGTTTAGCACTCTACCCTGCCGAGTGCAAGCGAACGCCTCCCCATCTGGGGTTTACGCCCAGCTCATGAAGTCTGTACGGCGAGCCGCCACGCGGCCCGCCGTACGAGAGTCGAGGAAACCAGGGCGACGGCCCGCACGGACTGCGCTGCCGTGCGAACCCGTCACGCGCTTGCCGGCGACCGCTGATCAGACCGAGCGGACGGCCTCCGCCTGCGGCCCCTTCTGCCCCTGCGTGATCTCGAACTCGACGCGCTGACCCTGCTCGAGAGATCGATACCCGTCCATCAGGATCGCTGAGTAATGGACGAATACATCCTTACCACCGTCTACCGCGATGAAGCCGTAGCCCTTGTCCGCGTTGAACCACTTGACGGTGCCCTGCGCCACTTCCGACTCCTCTTACTTGTCTCACAGATCTCGCCCATTCCTCCGCGGGACCTGTAATCGCCCGACTTAACGGAAAATCAGTCGAGACGATCGCCCTCGACCATACCTGTGGCAAGGGGTTTGGCAACAGAGTCAATCTGCGAACCGCTATTTGCTCCGGCGCGAGTAGTACAACGTTAAATGAAACCGGAAAAGCAGAAGGCGCCCACTAGGGGCGCCTTCAGGAGTGTGGAGTCGGGCCGGGCTCAGCCGCCGGCGACGGCGGGGATGATGGAGATCTGAGTGCCCTCCGGGGCCGGGGTGTCGAGACCCTGGGCGAAACGGACGTCCTCTTCCCCAACGTAAACGTTGACAAAACGACGAATCTTGCCCGATTCATCCAGAATTCTCGGACCGATCCCCGGGAAGTCGGAGTCAAGCTTGGCGAGCACGTCACGAAGCGTCGCGCCCTCGCTGCTGACCTCCGCGTTCCCCCCGGTGTAGGTGCGCAGAATGGTGGGAATCCGCACAGAAACGCTCATGATTTAACTTGCCTTTCCTGGTTGTCAGACAGTCGCGCGGAACGCGTCGAGAGAGGGCTTGATGACGGCCGTCGGCACGGCGTCGTCGCTGATCGCGTCGAGCGTCTTGAGGCCGTCGCCGGTGTTGAGCACCACGGTCAGGGCCTCGGGGTCGAGCTGCCCGGTCTCGGTGAGCTTCTTCAGCACGCCGACGGTCACGCCGCCCGCGGTCTCGGCGAAGACGCCCTCGGTCGAGGCGAGGAGCTTGATCGCCCGCACGATCTCGGCGTCGGTGACGTCCTCGACCGCGCCGCCCGTGCGCCGCGCGATGTCGATCACGTACGGCCCGTCGGCCGGGTTGCCGATGGCCAGCGACTTGGCGATGGTGTTGGGCTTGACCGGCTGCACGACGTCGTGACCGGCCTTGTACGCCGTCGACACCGGTGAGCACCCGGCGGCCTGCGCACCGAAGATCTTGTACGGGGTGTCCTCCACCAGGCCCAGCGCGACCAGCTCCTTGAAGCCCTTGTCGATCTTCGTGAGCTGGGAGCCTGAGGCGATCGGCACGATGATCTGCTCAGGGAGCCGCCACCCGAGCTGCTCGGCGATCTCGTACGCGAGCGTCTTGGAGCCCTCGGCGTAGTACGGCCGCAGGTTGACGTTGACGAAGCCCCACTTGTCGCCCATGGGGTCGCCGATCAGCTCGGAACAGAACCGGTTGACCTCGTCGTACGTGCCGTCGATGCCGACGAGCCGCCCGCCGAAGACGCGGGCCATGGCGATCTTGGCCTTTTCCAGGTTGGCCGGGATGAACACGCACGCCTCGAGGCCGGCCCGCGCGGCGGCGGCGGTGACCGCGCCCGCGAGGTTGCCGGTGGACGAGCAGGAAAGGGTGTGGAAACCGAAGTTGCGCGCCGCTTCGACGGCCATCGCGACCACCCGGTCCTTGAAGGAGTGGGTGGGGTTTCCGGAATCGTCCTTCACATAAAGGGAGTTGATACCGAGCGCTCGCCCGAGGTTTCCGGCCTTGACCAATCGCGTCCAGCCCGGGTTCATATTGGGCTTGGTGGCCACGTCGGCCGGAACGGGAAGCAGTGCGCGGTAGCGCCAGATGTTGGCGGGGCCTGATTCGATCTGCGCCCGCGTCACCTCGCCGAATTCGTAGGCCGCCTCAAGCGGCCCGAAACACTCTTCGCAGGCGAAGATGGGGCCGAGCGGGTAACGAGCGCCGCACTCGCGGCAGGACAGAGCGACAGCAGGACCAAAGTCGAGCGACATGAAGCGAGGCCTTCCCTCATCTTCGCCCACGGCCACCTTGACCGCGAACCGGAATTGGCACCTGTCCCGGTCGGCCTCGCCACGTCGCGAGTCACAAGCCGGGAGGGTTGCCGGGGCTTCGCAGGGCCGGTCCCTCCACCCCTCTGGATGAGCAATATGAAGTTGTTGAAATGGACTCTACCCGCCTAAGTGGCCGATATTACCACCCGTCTCACTATACGAGACGCACGGTCTCAGCGGTAGTCGTCCCCCAGCACGGCCTGCACGTATTTGCGGGCCTGGTGAATGCGGGACTTCGCGGTGCCGAGCGGGATGCCGAGCTGCTCGGCCACCTCGTTGTAGTCGAGCTGGACGATGTCGCGCAGCACCAGCGCCTGCGCCAGGTCGGGCTTGTCGGCCTCCAGCGCCTCCATCGCGTCGAGCAGGTCGAGCCGCGAGCCGGCGATCACGCTCACCCGCCGTGCGTCGGGCTTCTGCATGGGCAGCTCGTCGGAGGTCTGCTCGGCCGCCCGTCGCTTGAGCGACCGGTACGTCGTGCGCGCGCAGTTGGCCGTCACGATGTGCAGCCAGGTGCTGAACCTGGCGCGCCCCTCGAACCGCCCGATGTTGCGGGCCACCGCCAGCAACGTGTCCTGCGAGGCCTCCTCGGCGTCCTGGTGGTAGGGCAGGATCCGCGAGCAGTGGCGCATCACGTCGGGCTCGATCCGCGCCAGGAGCTCGCCCAGCGCGCGGTGGTCCCCCGCGGCGGCGGAGCGGGCGAGTTCCTCGGTTAGCTCATCAAGCGCCATAGCTGGGATCCTAGATCGAAGGGAGCCCGGTTGACGTCCTCCTTCCCGAAGGGGAGGGGATTCCAACCGTCGCGGCCCGGCCTTCCGCTCCACTGCCGGTCTCCTCGGAGGTATTCGATGAACAGCGTCCTGGTGGCCTCCAACAGGGGTCCGGTCTCCTTCACCGTCTCCGACGGAGGCGAGCTGACCATGAAACGCGGCGGCGGTGGCCTGGTCTCCGGGCTGTCGGGGGTGGTCAAGGACGACGGCCTGCTGTGGGTCTGCGCCGCGCTGTCCGACGGCGACCGCAGCGCCGTACGCCAGGCTCCCGAGGGGCGCATCGACCACGCCGGCTACGACACCGGCCCGCTGCGGATGCTGGACATCCCGCCGGCCACCTTCCACCGCGCCTACAACGCCGTGGCCAACTCCACCCTGTGGTTCGTCAACCACCTGCTCTACGACATCCCCAACGCGCCCAACTTCGGCACGAAGTTCGCCCGCGAGTGGGAGTCGTACCGCGACTACAACGGCGCGTTCGCGCTGGCGCTGGCCGAGGAGGCCGGTCACGGCGCCCGCGTGATGGTGCAGGACTACCACCTGACCCTGACCCCGGCGATGCTCCGCGCCGAGCGGCCCGACCTGCGCATCGCCCACTTCAGCCACACGCCGTGGGCGCCGCCGGAATACTTCTCGCTGCTGCCCGACGAGGTGGCCCGCGAGGTGCTCGAAGGCATTCTCGGCGCCGACCACGCCGGGTTCCTCACCGACCGGTGGGCGCAGTTGTTCATGGACTGCTGCGAGCGGCTGCTCGGCGCCGAGGCCGACCGCGTCGCCCGCACGGTCACCCACCAGGGCCGCACGACCCGCATCGGCGTGCACGCCCTGGGCGTCGACGGCGCGGCGCTGCGGCAGCGGGCCGGCGAGCCCGACGTCGAGTCGCACATGACGGTGCTCAGGGAGCAGGTCGGCGACCGCCGGCTGATCGTCCGCATCGACCGCACCGAGCTGTCGAAGAACATCGTGCGCGGGCTGGTGGCCTACGGCGAGTTCCTGGCGGCCCACCCCGAGTGGCACGGGCGGGTGGTCCACCTGGCCTTCGCCTACCCGAGCCGCCACGACCTGCCCGAATACCGCGAGTACACCGCGTCGGTGCAGCGCTGCGCCCAGGAGATCGAGGACGCCTACGCCACCGAGGACTGGGCCCCGGTGATCCTCAACGTCGACGACGACTACCCGCGCTCCCTGGCCGCGTACCGGATGGCCGACGTGCTGCTGGTCAACCCGATCCGCGACGGGATGAACCTGGTCGCCAAGGAGGGCCCGGTGCTGTCGCCGCACTGCGCGCTGGTGCTCTCCCGGGAGGCCGGCGCGGCGGCCGAGCTGGGCCCGCACGCGCTGCTGGTCAACCCGTACGACATCAGCGGCACCGCCGCGGCGCTGCACGAGGCGCTGGTCATGCCGGAGGAGGAGCGCCGCAGGCGCCGCGACCGGCTGCACGCCGCGGCCACGGCGCTGCCCCCGGACAGGTGGCTGGCCGCGCAGCTCGACGCCCTAGCATGAGGGGGTCTCATCCCCCCGTCCAGGGAGCTGCCGGGTGACCTCGGTCTTACCCCGCGTCCGGCTGGTCAGAGACCGCCCGACCTGGCTCATCTACCTCCAGCTCGGCACGTTCGCCAGCTACCTCTACGGCCTGAGCGCCGCGCTGCCGCTGCTGCGCGCCGACCAGGGCACTTCCGCCACCGTGGCCGGGCTGCACGGCACCGCCATGGCCCTCGGCACGATCGCGGCCGGCCTCGCGCTGTCCCCGCTCACCCGCAGGTACGGCCGCCGCGTGACGAGCTGGGCCGGCCTGGCCGGCATGAACGCCGGTGTGCTGCTGGTGCTGGCGTCCGACGCCCAGCCTCTGACGCTGCTCGGCTACGGCGTGTCCGGCGGCTTCAGCTCGATCCTGCTCTACACGGCCATGGCGGCGCTCAGCGACCACCACGGCCCCGCCGGTCCCGCGGCGATCAGCGAGGCGAACGCGGTCGGCGTCGTGGTCGGCATGGGGATGACGTTCGGGCTCAGCATGGTCGCGCAGTCCACGCTCGGCTGGCGGGCCGCGCTGCTGGTCACGCCGGTCGCCAGCGTGCTGCTCGCGCTGGCGATGGGCCGGGTCTGGCCCGCCGTGCGGGAGGCGGCGGGCGTCGCCGGCGGCCCGGCCGGGCGGCCCGGCTGGCGCTTCCACATGGCGGGGCTGGTGCTGTTCTGCTGCGTGGCGATGGAGTTCACGTTCAACCTGTGGGCGGCCGACCTGTTCGCCTCCCGTACGGGCCTGAGCACCGCGGCGGCGGCCACCGGGCTGACCGCGTTCGTGGCCGGGATGGCGGCGGGGCGCTTCGCCGGGGCGCAACTGGCGCTGCGGCTGCCGCCCGCGCCGCTGTTCGCCGGAGCGCTGGCGGTGACGTTCGCGGGCTGGCTGGTCTTCTGGCTCAGCACCCACCCCGCGCTGTCGTACGCCGGGCTGGCGCTCTGCGGGCTCGGCACCTCGCTGCACTTCCCGCTGGCCATGACCGGCCTGATCACCGGGGCCGGCGGCCGGTCGGACCTGGCGGCGGCGGCCTCGCCGATCTGGGCGGGCGCGGCCATGGCGGCCGGCCCGCTGGCCCTCGGCGCGCTCGCCGACGGGTTCGGCACCCGCACCGCGTTCCTGATGGTGCCGGTGCTCATCGGGCTGGCCGTCGCCGGGGTGCTCATTTCCAGTCGGCGTTCCTGAGGGCGTCGGCCAGGCCCGGGGTGTTCCACTGGTCGACGACGAGGACGCGGGTCCGCGGCAGGTACCACTCGCGCTGCACGTACCGGGACTTCACGGCCCCGTCGGTGTAGGAGACGCAGGTGGCCTTCCACTCCCGGTAGGCCGCCCGGTGGCCGGGGCCGACCTGGCGCAGGCCCTTGACCCGCGCCGCCCCGAGGACCTGGCCCCACTTGCCGTTGTGCGGGCACCTCTGCACGTCGGTGGCGGGGTAGAAGGGCTTCGCGCCGTTGTACGGACGGAAGAGCTCGTTGCCCGCCTTGATGGCCTTCGGGCCGAGGATCCAGAAGCTGTCGCACCCCGGGGTGCCGTACCCGCCGCCGGGGTGGGCGCACTTGCCGGTGACCACCTTGGTCCAGTCGGGGTTGACGCGGTGGACCTCCCACTCGATCGGCAGGTAGAGCGTCAGCCCGCCCCGGAGCTTCAGCGGCTGGGCGGGGGCCGCGTGGGCTGCGGTGGGGACGGCGAGTACGGCGGCCGCGGCCGTGGCGGCGACGGCGAGGAAGCGCTTCGACATGCGCCGAGACTAGGGATTCCCGCTTGCAGGCGAGTCACGAACGGCTGAACGCGGACGCCAGCTCGGCCAGCAGCGCCACGACCCCCTCCGGCCCCTCGACCACGATGTCGGCCCGCTCGCTCAGCGCGGTCACCTCGGCGGAGCCGCTGCACACGGTCACCCCGGGCAGCCCCGAGGCGCGTACGGCGTCGAAGGCCGCCAGGTCGCCGAGGTCGTCGCCGGCGAACATCACCGAGCGCGCGTTCCGCTCGGCCAGGAAGAGGCTGAGCGCCTGCCCCTTGTCCATGCCGGGCGGCCGCAGCTCCAGCACCATGCGCCCGGGCTCGATGACCAGGCCGTGTTCGCCGGCCAGCTTGGCCAGCGGCTCGCGCAGGGCGGCCAGCGCGCCCTCGGGGTCGGGGCTGCGCCGGGTGTGCACGGCCACGGCCCGGCCCTTGTCCTCGATGGTCACGCCGTCCAGGCCGAGCGAGTCGAGCAGCAACGGCAGCTCGGCCTCGGCCCGCGGCACTCCCGGCGGGGGCGGCGGGGCGGAGACGCGCCCGGCCTCCCAGCGTTCGAAGCCGTAGTGGCCGAGCACGACGAGCTTCGGCACGTCGGCCAGGCCGGGGCCGAGCTCAAGGGCGGTGGCCGGGGGTCTGCCGGTCACGATGGCCACCGCGAGAACGTGGGCGCCCAGCTCGGCGAGGACTTCGGGCGCCTTCGGGTGGATCACGGCCTTGGCCGGGTCGGGCACGATGGGCGACAGGGTGCCGTCGAAGTCGAGCCCGATCACGGCGCCCGCCGGATCGCTCAGGATCGCTTCCATTCCAGGGATGTTCCTCACGCGGGCCCCCGTACCCACCGTGTCAGGGGCGCATGCCAAGCCTTCTGGCCGCCCGGTCGCGCTGGCGGGTGGCGCGTAACCGGCGCAGCCGCTTGACCAGCATCGGGTCGTGCTCCAGCGCCTCCGGCCGGTCGATCAGCCCGCCGAGCAACTGGTAGTAGCGGGTGGCGGACAGGCCGAAGGTCTCCTTGACGGCCTGTTCCTTCGCGCCCGCGTGGCGCCACCAGTGGCGCTCGAAGGCGAGGATCTCGAGCTCGCGTTCTGACAACGGACGGCGGGACGGCTCCTGGGCAGCATCGTCACCGCTGAGCGGAGCTCCCATGGTGTCCTCCTCGGAAGGGGCAGGCGTGCCCATCGTAATGTGCGCGCTGCGGCTGTTCACGATGGTTTGCGAGACGTACAGTCACCAGATGTGACCTCTGTCATCACACTTCTCACCGACTACGGGCTCGAAGACGGCTATGTGGCCGCCTGTCATGGAGTGATCGCCGGAATCGCCCCCGAGGCCCGGGTGATCGACGTGTGCCACCTGATCCCCGCCGGCGACGTACGGCGCGGCGCGGCGGTTCTCGCCCAGACCATCCCCTACCTCCCCGAGGGTGTGCACATCGGCGCGGTCGATCCCGGGGCGGGCGGCGCGCGGCGCGCGGTGGCGATCGAGGCGGGCGGCCGGGTGTTCATCGGGCCCGACAACGGGTTGCTGTCGTGGGCGGTACACGCCTGCGGCGGCGCGCGGGCGGCGTACGAGATCAGCAACGAGGAGCACTTCCTGCGGCCGGTCTCGCCGACCTTCCCGGGGCGCGACGTGTTCGCGCCGGTCGCGGGGCGGCTCACGGCCGGGCTGCGGCCGTCCGAGCTGGGGCCCGAGGTGCCGGTGTCCCGCCTGGTCGCGCTGCCGGAGCCGACGTCGCTGGTGCGCGAGGGCTCGGTGGAGGGCGAGGTCGTCTCGGTCGACCGTTACGGCAACACGCAGCTGTCGATCGCGGCCGGCGACCTTCAGGCGCTCGGCGTGCGGGTGGGCGACACGCTGGGGGTGCGGCTGGGGCGGCGGCAGTTGTCGCTGCCGTACCGGGAGACGTACGCGGCGGTGCCGCCCGGGGAGCTGGTGGCCTTCGAGGACTCCGCCGGGCTGATCGCGATCGCGGTGAACTCGGGGGACGCGGCGCAGCGGCTGGGACTTCCCCCGGGCGCACACGTCCGACTTTCGCCCATGAATTAGAGCAAAAACGGCAAATCGGAACTACTCCGCGTATCGGACTGTTTACTGAACCGTCGGATTGGGTGGCGAGTCACGTGTCAGAATGCACGGACTGATCGGGCGCCCCTCCCCCCGTTCGAGGTTCCCTGTGTGCCACCACCTCTCTCTTGTCCTGCTCGCCATACTGTCCGCGATCTGGCCGCCCGCGCCGGAGCTCCCTCCTCCCTGGCCGATGGCGCGGATCTTCCCCGGCTCGGTCCCCGGGGTCAGCCCGTCGGGCGCCCGGGTCACGTACGTGCTGGCCGGGGTCGCGCCCGCGGCCTCCTGCCGGGAGGCGTTCCAGCCGGCCGCCGTGCCGCCCGGCTGCCGCACGACCCTGCGCGCCACGTACGCCGACAGCACGCAGACCTTCGTCGCCACCGTGGGCGTCGCCGTGCTCGACCGGCCCCGCGTGGGACCGCACGGGGCGGGGCGGCCGGCGACCGTGCGGCCCGTGGCCTTCCCGGGCGGCCCCGCCGAGCGCTTCGGCGAGCGCCAGTACGTCACCGGCGTCGTCGTCCCCTGCCTGGAGCGCTACCTGGTCGCCACGGCCGCGGGCTACGCCGACGGGCGGGCGTACCAGCCGGGCGACCTGGTCGTGCCGCGCCTGCGCGACGCCGCCTGGCAGCTGGCCGCCGCCCTGCACCGGTCGTTGAGCGTATGAGACACCTGATCGCGGGTTTCCTGGTGGCCGGCCTGGCCGGCGGGCTGGTGGCCGGGGCGGCGAGCGCCTCCGACGAGGTGGCCGAGGCCGCCAGGGCCGGCCAGTGGCAGCTCGCCGCGCTGCGGCTGCCGGAGGCGTGGCGGTCGGCCAGGGGCGAGGGCGCCGTGGTCGCCGTCCTCGACACCGGCGTGAACCGCCGCCACCCCGACCTGCGCGGCGCCGTGATCCAGGGCCCCGACCTGACCGGCTTCGACCGGGGCCCGTCGGGCCGCCACGGCACCGCCATGGCCAGCCTGATCGCCGGGCGCGGGCACGGCGACGACGCCAGGGGCGGCGTCCTCGGCGTGGCGCCCGCCGCGACGGTGCTGTCGGTCCGCGTCACGCTGGAGAGCGGCGACCCGCGCCGCGGCAAGGAGCGCTTCGGCGGGCGCGACGCCCTCGCCCGGGGCATCCGGTACGCCGCCGACCACGGCGCCGACGTGATCAGCATGTCGCTCGGCGGCGGCAGCGGCTCGTGGGAGGGCTCGGCCTCGGAGGAGGAGGCCGTCCAGTACGCGATCGGCAAGGGCTGCGTGCTGGTCGCCTCGGCCGGCAACGACGGCGCCTCCACCAACAGGAAGAACTTCCCGGCCGCCTACCCCGGCGTGATCGCGGTGGGCGCGGTGGACCGGCGGCTCAGGGTGGCGCCGTTCTCCAACCGGCAGTACTACGTGTCGGTGGTGGCGCCCGGGACCGACATCGTCACGGCCGACGCGGGCGACTCGTACGTGGTGAGCGACGGCACCAGCTCGGCGGCGGCCATGGTCGCGGGCATCGCCGCGCTGATCCGCTCGGCCCACCCCGGCATGTCGCCCTACGACGTGCGGATGGCCATCGAGCTCGGCACCCGGCGGCGGCCCGCCGACGGCTACAGCCCCGCCTACGGCCACGGCGTGGTCAACGCGCTGCTCGCGCTGCGCGAGGCCGAACGGCTGGCCACCCGCGGCTCCGCCCAGATCAGGACGGCTCCGGTCTCCAGGGCGCCGGTGGTCGCGGGCATGGTGCTGCTGGCGCTGGCGATGTCGGCGCGGGTGCTCCTGCGCCGCCGTGAACGCCGCTGACACGCGAAGGCCCCCGGAAGACAGAACTCCCAGGGGCCCCGTGCGGCGGGTCAGCCCGCGTGCACCACGTCGTGCGTCTCGGCGAAGTGGCAGGCGCTCAGGTGCGCCGTGCCCGGCCGGATCTGCAGCAGCGGCTCCTCCTGGGCGCAGATCTCCTGCGCCTTCCAGCACCGCGTACGGAACCGGCACCCGCTCGGCGGGTTGGCCGGCGACGGCGGGTCGCCCTGCAGGATGATCCGCTCACGCCGCTCCCGGCCCTCGGGGTCGGGCACCGGCACCGCCGACAGCAGCGCCTGCGTGTACGGATGCGCGGGCCGTTCGTAGATCTCGGCGTCCTTGCCCAGCTCGACGAACTTGCCGAGGTACATCACGCCCACCCGATCGGAGATGTGGCGCACCACCGACAGGTCGTGGGCGATGAAGATGTAGGCCAGGCCGAACTCGTCCTGCAGCCGCTCCAGCAGGTTGATCACCTGCGCCTGGATCGACACGTCGAGCGCGGAGACCGGCTCGTCGCAGACGATGATCTCCGGCTGCAGCGCCAGGCCACGGGCGATGCCGATGCGCTGCCGCTGACCGCCCGAGAACTGGTGCGGGTAACGGTTGATGTGGTCGGGGTTGAGCCCGACCACATCCAGCAGCTCCTGCACCTTCTTGCGGCGGTCGCCCTTCGGCGCCACCTCGGTGTGGATCTCGTACGGCTCGCCGATGATGTCGCCGACCGTCATCCGCGGGTTCAGCGAGGTGTACGGGTCCTGCATCACCATCTGGATGTTGCGGCGCATGGTCTTGAGCTCGCCGCCCCTGGCCTTGGCGATGTCCCGGCCGCCGATCTTCACCGAGCCCGACGTCGGCCGCTCCAGCGCCATGAGCACCTTGGCGAGCGTGGACTTGCCGCAGCCCGACTCGCCCACGATGCCCAGCGTCTCGCCCTTGTGCAGGTCGAACGAGACGCCGTCGACGGCCTTGATCGCGCCGATCTGCTTCTTGAAGAGGATCCCCTGGTTCAGCGGGAAGTGCTTGACCAGATCGCGTACCTCGAGAACCGGCTCACCGACGCTCGCCATCGAGGACCTCCCTCCAGTAGTGGCAGGCACTGCCGCGCGTGCCGCTGATCTCGTAGAGCGGGGGGGCGTCGGTCACGCAGTTCTCCTGCCGGAACGGGCACCGGGGGTGGAACGCGCAGCCTGTCGGCAGGTCGAGCAGGTTGGGCGGCAGGCCCTTGATCGCGTACAGCTCGTGGCCCTTCTGGTCGACCCGGGGGATCGAGTCGAGCAGACCCTTCGTGTACGGATGCGCCGGCGCCCGGTAGATGTCGTACACCGGGGCGTTCTCGACGATGCGGCCGCCGTACATGACCGCGATCTTGTCGGCCACGTCGGCCACGACGCCGAGGTCGTGCGTGATCAGGATCAGGCCCATCTGGCTCTCGCGCTGCAGCTCGGCCAGCAACTCCATGATCTGCGCCTGCACGGTCACGTCGAGCGCCGTGGTGGGCTCGTCGGCGATGAGCACCTCGGGGTCGAGCGCGATCGACATGGCGATCATGATGCGCTGCCGCATGCCGCCGGAGAACTGGTGCGGGTAGTCGTGCACCCGCTGCTTGGCGGCCGGGATGCGGACGCGGTCCATCAGCTCGACGGCCTTCTTCATGGCGTCGGACTTGGACATGCCCCGGTGCACCCGGAACATCTCGCTGATCTGCCAGCCCACGGTGAACACCGGGTTGAGCGCGGAGAGCGCGTCCTGGAAGATCATCGCGATCCGCTGGCCGCGCACCTGCGTGCGGTCGTGCTCCGACAGCTTGAGCAGGTCGGTGCCCTTGAACCGGATCTCCCCCTGGGGGATCACCGCGGGGGGCATGTCGAGGATGCCCATGATGGCCTGCGCCGTCACGGACTTGCCCGAACCGGACTCGCCCAGCACCGCGAGCGTCTCGCCGGGGCCGACCGTGTAGCTCACGCCGTTCACCGCGCGTACGACACCGGCCCGCGTGTGGAATTCCACGTGCAGGTTGTCGACGGCGAGCAGCGGCGCGTCGCCCAGCCCTCCCTCGGCGGGCAACACGTCCGCGGACGTCTTCTTCACGTGATCCCCCCTTCTACCTGAGCTTCGGATCGAGCGCGTCGCGCACGGCGTCGCCCATCATGATGAACGCGAGCACGGTGATGCTCAGGAACACCGCCGGGATCACCAGCGGCAGCGGCGCCTCGAGGAACCGGTTGCGCGCGTCGGCGATCATCAGGCCCCACGAGATGTCCGGCGACTGCACACCGACGCCCAGGAACGACAGCGCGGCCTCGGCCGCGATGAACGTGCCCAGGTTGATCGTGGCCACGACGATGACCGGGGCCACCGAGTTGGGCAGCAGGTGGCGGAACATGATCCGGCCGGATCCCGCGCCCAGCGCCTTGGCCGCGATCACGAAGTCCTGGCCCTTCGCCGTGATCACCGCGGCTCGCATGATGCGGTAGACCATCGGCCAGCCCAGCACCGACAACGCCAGGATGACCAGCAGGATGCTGTTGGCCTTGCCGCGGAAGGTGGCCGCGATCAGCAGCGCGCCGAGGATCGACGGGATGGCGAAGAAGACCTCGGTGAGGCGGGAGGCGACGGTGTCGACCACGCCGCCGCGGTAGCCGGCGACGATGCCCAGCAGGCCGCCGACGACCGTGGTGAAGAGCGTGGTCAGCACGCCGATCACGATGGAGTTGCGGGCGCCGTAGACGGTCCTCGCGTACAGGTCGCAGCCCAGGTTGTCGCGCCCGAACAGGTGGCCGGCGCTGGGCCCCTGACGCGCCGTCGCCAGGTCGCACGAACGGGCGTTGAACGGATCGATCGACGAGAACAGCGACGGCCAGATCGACATGATCAGCAGGATGGCGACGATGACCACCGAGATGATGAACATCGGCCGGCGCCGCAGGTCGTACCAGGCGTCCGTCCACAGGCTCGCCGGCTTGCCGCCCTTCTTGGCGTGCTTGCCCTCGCGTTCCGGCGCCCGCGCGGGCACCGTGTCCGAGACCATGGTCTGCGTCTCGGGGAGACCCGGCCCGACCGGCGGGGTTGGGTTACTCATAGCGGATCCTCGGATCGAGCACGGCGTACAACAAGTCGACGACCAGGTTGGCCAAGATGTAGATCAGCACCAGTACGGTGATGATCCCGACGACGACCGGCTGCTCACGTAGGTAGACCGACATGAAGAGCTGGTTGCCGATCCCCTGGAGGTTGAAGATCGTCTCCGTGATGACCGCGCCGCCCATCAGCTGACCGAGGTCGGCGCCCAGGAACGTGATCAGCGGGATCAGCGCGTTGCGCAGCGCGTGCCGTCCGACGACGCGGCGTCTGGACAGACCCTTCGCCGTGGCCGTGCGGATGTAGTCGGACCGCAGGGTCTCCGCGAGGCTGGTCCTGGTGAGCCTGGTGAGGTACGCGATGGACACCCCGGCGAGGACGAAGCCGGGCAGTAGGTAACTGCGCCAGCCCGCGAACGTGCCCGCCACGGGGAAGATGTCCGCCCCCGTCCACTGCTTGAGCTTCACGCCCAGGACGAGTTGCAGCACGAAACCGGTCACCAGCGTCGGGACCGAGATCAGCAGCAGCGTGGCGGCCAGGATCACGGTGTCGGTGGCCTTGCCGCGGCGCAGCGCCGCCCACAGGCCCAGGCCGACGCCGATGACGGCCTCCATGACCAGCGCGGTCAGGGCGAGGTTCAGGGTGATCTGGAACTTGCCCGCCATGATCTGGGACACGGGGACGTCGGCGAAGTTCACCCCGAAGTCGCCGCGGAAGAGAACGCCGCTGATGTAGTACCAGTACTGCAGCAGCAGCGGATCGTTCAGGTGGTACTGCTCGCGCAGGACCTCCGCGACGGCGGGGTCCGGGCGCTTGTCTCCGAACAACGATGCGATGGGGTCGCCCGGCAGCGCGAAGACGATGCAGAAGATGAGTAGCGTGGCGCCGAGCAGGACGGGTATCGCCTGGATCAGTCGCCTTATGACATATCGGCCCATTCAGCCCTCCGGTACATGCTTGGAGGCAGCCCCTCGGAGTCCGTGGTTGTGCCCGGCCCGAACGACTGCCTCCAAGATCAGTCCTTCGACGGGTGGGCGGCGCGGCCGCCCACCTGGCGAACGACGTCAGGCCTTCTCGACGTCAGCCCACTCGATCTGCTTGAGCAGGTTGAGCTTGACGTTCTTGACCTTCGAGGAGTTAGCGTAGACGGCCCGGTAGAAGTAAACAGGAATGTACGGCAGGTCCTTGAGCAGGATGTCGTCGGCCTGCTGGTAGTACTTCAGACCCTCCGCGGCGTCCGTGGCCTGGTCGCCCTTGGCCACCAGTTCGTCGAACTCCTTGTTGGAGTAACCGCCGTAGTTGGAGCCGGTGCCGATCGACCCGGTGCCGAAGATGGGGGTCAGGTAGTTCTCGGCCGAGGGGTAGTCGATGGACCAGCCCATGCGGAACAGGCCCTTGTACTCCTTGGCGTCGAGCGCGTCCAGAATACCCTGGAACTTCTCGAACGGCTTCGGGGTCACCTCGATGCCGAGGTTGGCCCGCAGGTTGTTGGCGACGGCCTCGATCCACTCCTTGTGACCGCCGTCGGCGTTGTAGCCGAGCTCCATGCTCTTGGGGCCGCCGGCCGACTCGTACAGCTTCTTGGCCTCGGCCGGGTTGTACGCGCAGGCGGCGCAGGCGCCCTGGCGGTAGCCGGGGATGGCCGGGTTGATGAAGTCGTCGGCCGGGGAGGTCGTGCCGGAGAAGACCGTCTCGGTGATCGTCTTGCGGTCGATCGCCATCGAGATGGCCTTGCGGACGTCGACGTTGTCGAATTCCTTGTTGTACGCCAGCGGCACGCCGATGTACGCCACGGCGGCGTCGGGCTCGTCGTGGTAACGGTCACCGAGCACGGTCTTGGCCGTGGAGATCGCGGTGGCCGGCAGCTGGTCGTGAATGTCGAGGTTGTCGGCCTGCAGGTCGTTCCACGCGGTCTCGGAGCTGGTGTAGACCTTGAACTGGAGCTTCGTCCAGTTCGAGGGCTTCTCGCCCGGGAACTTGTCGTAGACCGTCAGGTCGAGGGTGGTGTCGGTGCCCTTCTTGTAGGGCTTGTCCAGCTTGAACAGGCCCTGGCCGGTCGGCTTCTCGCCGTAGGCCTGGGTCACCTTGCCGTCGGGGCCGATGGCCGACTCGGGCATCGGGTAGAAGGCGGTGTAGCCGAGCATCGTCTTGAACTGCGAGAACGGCGCGGACAGCGTGACCTCGAGGGTCTGGTCGTCGACGACCTTGAGGCCCTTCATCTCCTTGGCCGTCGGCGTCTTGCCCTCACCGGGGTGCACGTCCTCGTAGCCTTCGACGCGGTTGAAGAAGGCGGACGAGCTCATGGCGTTGTCCTGCAGGGCGGCGTAGTTCCAGGCGCGGGCGTAGTCCGCTGCCGTCACCGGGGTGCCGTCGTGCCACGTGTAGCCGGACTTCAGCTTGATCGTCCAGACCTTGCTGTCCTCTGTGGTGATGGACTCGGCGGCCTCTTCGACAGGCTGCTTGTTCTCGTCGTAGGTGACGAGCGGGTCGAAGATCGCGGCGAGCACCTCGGCGCCCTCGGTCTCGGTCGTGTTCTGCGGGTTCAGCAGCTCCTGGGGCTCACCGATTCGCATGCTGACCGGCGTGTCCGCGCTGCCCCCGGCGGAGTCGCCGCCACCCGAGGCGCCACTGCCACACGCGGTGACCGCAACCGCGAGCAGCGCGGCACCGGCGACAATCCGTGCGCCTTTAGTAACACGCATGGTGAAAGAATTCCTCCCTCTACAGGTGGGCGCCTAGCGCTGAGCTGCCGTGATCTAGAGCAGCCTGACGGAGGGTTTCCTGGTATCCCCCCGGATTTGGCTGACATGGTCAAACCAGCCGACGCCCTGCCAGTCGATCGCGACTATCCCTTACTCCTTGCCATCAGGAAGTCTCTGGCGCGTTGCAGTTCGGTCACACGTGTGCCTATCTAGCGTCACAGACAATTCGCCCGATGCGGTTCAAACAGTACAGACTCCACGGAACGCATGAAGCCCGCCCCACGGACAGTCGATGAAAGTTACCCCCTACCCGACGGTGGCCGTGTCCCGGCCCCCGGAGCAGGCCCCCTTGGGCTACCGTTGAGCAGGTCTTTGCGGCGTCTTGGAACCCGTCGCCGCGAGACTCCGTCCAACTGTCTGTCGCCGACCCGCGCGACAGCTACTTCACCGACCGGGATCCAATAGAGTCACTTGCCATGAGCCAGCCGGAATCCGCTGTCGCGGACGCCCAGGCGGGCGGCCGAAGCGGGCAGGAGCCGCTGGCCAAGCTCGCCAAGAGATACGGGCTTCGCCGTGCCATCGCACGGCCGAGGTTCCCGGTCTACCTGCGCCAGCTATGGGAGCGGCGACACTTCATCCTGACGTACGCGACCTCGCGCAACGTCTCGAAATACTCCAGGTCAGCGCTCGGCCAGCTGTGGCAGGTGCTGACCCCCCTCCTCAACGCCGCCATCTACTACGTGATGTTCGGCCTCATCCTCGGTGGCAAGGATGACATCGAGAACTACCCGGCCTTCCTGCTCACCGGGATGTTCGTCTTCACCTTCACCCAGCGGACGGTCAGCGCCGGCGCGAGGTCGATCTCCGGAAACCTGTCGATGATCCGGGCCCTGCACTTCCCGCGGGCCTCGCTGCCGCTGGCGTACACGATCCAGGAGCTCCAGCAGCTCGCCTTCTCCATGGGCGTGCTCCTCGTCATCGTGATGATCACCGGCGAGACGCCCACCTGGTTCTGGCTCATGATCCCGGTGGTGCTGGTCCTCCAGACGCTGTTCAACATCGGGGCCGGCCTGGTGGTCGCCAGGCTGGGCGCCCAGATGCGCGACCTCAACCAGTTGCTGCCGTTCATCACCCGCACCTGGCTCTACGCCTCGGGCGTCTTCTTCTCGATCCAGGACAAGGTGGTCGGGTCCGCCGATCTGCCCCAGTGGGTGGCCAACGCGATGTACCTCAACCCCGCCGCCTCCTACATCGAGTGGATGCGCGAGATCCTCATCAGCACCCACAACCCGGAGCTCGGGCACCACCCGCCGACAATGGTGTTGGTGTCTTGCGTATTCTGGGCGGTGTTCGCACTCGGCTTCGGCTTCTGGTACTTCTGGCGGTCCGAGGAGAGGTACGGGCGTGGCTGAACTGACCAAGGAGCTGTCACAGGTGAAGGGCGACAAGCCCGCCGTCCCCGGCAAGGATGTGAAGGTGCATCCCACCCCGGAGCCCCAGGGCAAGCGACCCCTCGACGTCCCCACGGGCACTCCGACCGTCATCGTCGACGACCTCCACATCGTCTACCGCGTCTACGGGGCGGCCGCGGAGTCGGAGAAGGGCAACGCGGTCAACGCGCTCACGCGCTTGCTGAAGCGCCAGGCCCGGCCGCAGATGAAAGAGGTCCACGCGGTCAAGGGCGTGACGTTCGTGGCCTACCACGGCGACGCGATCGGCATCGTCGGCCGCAACGGCTCCGGCAAGTCCACGCTGCTGCGCGCCATCGCCGGCCTGCTGCCCCCGCACAAGGGCGCCGTCTACACCGACGGCCAGCCCTCGCTGCTCGGCGTCAACGCGGCCCTGATGCGCGAGCTGACCGGCGAGCGCAACATCGTGCTCGGGTGCTACGCGATGGGCATGACGCCGGCCGAGGTCCGGGAGAAATACCAGGAGATCGTCGACTTCTCCGGCATCGACGAGTTCGTCCAGCTGCCGATGTCCACGTACTCCTCCGGCATGGGCGCGCGCCTGCGCTTCGCGATCTCCTCCGCCAAGACCCACGACGTGCTGCTCATCGACGAGGCCCTGGCGACCGGCGACCGCGAGTTCCGCAAGAAGAGCGAGGCGCGCATCCGCCAGATCCGCGAGTCGGCCGGCACGGTGTTCCTCGTGGCCCACGACCTGCGCGTCATCGAGCAGACCTGCAACCGCGTCATCTGGCTGCACAAGGGCAAGATCAAGATGGACGGCGACCCGAAGGAAGTCATCGCCGCCTACAACAAGGGCTGATCACCCCCGCTCACCGCGTCGTCGAAGCCCCCGCGCTCCTCGCGGGGGCTTCGTCGTGCCCGGATCCGAAACCAGCGCGACCGGCGTGACTGATGACTGACACGGAGGCGGGCGTTCCGCTAGGATTCGAACGTCCATTCGATCTGAGGAACGGTGAGGGAGTGGGGGCGCGCGATGGTAGAGCTTTCGACCGCGATTGACCACCTGGCCACCGAAGACGTGTCCGAGGTCCCACGGCTGCAACTCGTCGAGCAGCTCATCGAGCTGCACTGGCAGATGGCGCGGCTGCAGGCCCAGATAGCCCGGCGCACCGGCGTCCGCTTCCCCTGAGCCCGCTCAGGCGCCGAAGAGGCGCCTGTGGGGCTGCGGGCGCAAGACGAAGCCACCGACCCCTGGGATGAGGCCGGTGGCGAGGGGTGGGGGCCGAGCCGCGCCGCTGCCCTGCAAACGGCGGCGCGGCGCTCGATCGACACACCCGGGACGAGGGCGCGTCCGCCCAGGCCCATCGTGAGACCCGCTTGCGCGGGAGGTTCGCAACCCACGCGCGTCAGCGCCCAGGGCGCCCGGCACCTCTGTGGGCGCCCCGCCTTCTGGCCTGCCGCGTCCGTACGACGGCGTTCCGGCGAGAAGAGCCCCGGCCGCACAGCGGCCGGAAGGTCCCGACCGGGCGGCCTCGTCGACAGAAGGCCCCGGTCAAGGGAGATCACGCCGTCAGGGCTGCTGGAGAGCGCCGCGAGCGAGCCGCCTCGCCGCCGGTCCGGCCGGTGCCCGGGCGTCGGCACCTGTGACGCCCGCGAACCGTCCGCACCGGCACTCGGCCGGTCACGCTCATCAGCGCCTCGACCGCGGACTAGTCGCGAGGCCCGGAGCCCTGCACCGAGCCGGTCAGCGCGCCGGTGGTCCAGCCGAGAGTGGAGATCACGTCGCCGGGAGAGAGTGCGCCGGCGGCGGCGCCGCCCGTGACGGCGGAGGCGGCCCCCTCGACGACCGGGGCGAGTTCGGTGACGGACGCGGCCTCGGACACGCCCTTCACGGTCTCGGCGACCGGCTGTGCCGCGGTGGCGGAGTCCTGCCCCAGCGCCGGCGACAGCACATCGCCCGTGACACCGGGCAGCGCCATCCTGGCGGCCTGGTTCAGGCCGGCCATCACGCGCTCGGGCGACAGGCCCTCGACGGTGTCGTTCACCATGGCGAGCGTGCCGCCGATGGGGTCGTCCATCGCGCCGTCCGCCGCGGCCGTGCCCTGGGTGACGGCGCGGCCGCGCTTGACCGAGGGCGCCTGCGCGGTGGGCACGGAGGCAGCCATGCCCCGCCCGCCGAACGGGGTGCCGGCCACGATCGGCGAGATCTCCGGCATCGGCCAGGTCTCGCGGGTGACGTCCTCCTCCGCGTTGGGCGTGTACCCGCGCTGCGCCCGGGTCTGCCGCTCCATGTACGCGTCGCGCTGCGCCTCGCTCATGGCCGGGCTGGCGGCGGACTTGGCCTGGGTGAGGCCGCCGAGCACGCTGTTGACGATCCCGTTGCTGACCAGGCCGCCGAGCAGGCCGCCCAGGGGGCTGCCCGCGGTGGTGCCCAGGAGCGGAACGTCGATGGCGCGCCCGGCAGTGTCGTATCGGACTTCGGCCTGAGCGGGCGCGGCCAACGCCGCCGCCAGACCGAATGCTGTAACGGCTACAGCCGTCTTGACTACTCGATTCATGATTGCCTTCCCGGCTCGTGATCGATCGCTCTCGAATGCGGTGAAAATGCGAATCGATAACCCCCGTATGCCGTGGCGAACGCGCTATGGGCACCACACGGAGCGTGCCGTCACGGCTGAGCTACTGGAAGAGTTCTACCACTCGCCGCGAGCGGCCGCAGACGCATGAATGCCCATGTAGCAGGGGTTTGCAGCTCGGTTACCTAGTGCAGGGCGAGCGTTGGGCGGGCCGACAAAACCGGAAATAGGAGCCTCTTGTTTCTGATATTGTGCGCGCCGGGAAGAGCCTCGTGCACAAAAAGACAAGAGCCCCCGGCCCGTGCACATAAACAAATGTCACGGGCCGGGGGCGAAATCTTTCCGTACGCGCGCGGCCGGATCAGGCGGGAAGCAGCGACTCCTCGGGCTCGAACGGGAACCGCTCGGCGAAGGCGGGCCGTAGATCCGTCAGCCAGACCGCCTCCGGGTCGTAGCGGGCGAAGAACGGCCGCCCCACCAGCGATGGGTCTCGGGCTTGGATGAAGTGGAGCACGAAGACCCGCTCGCCGGCGATCTCGGTGACGCCGTCCACGCACACCTTGCCCGGCGTCGCCGACATCGACGGCCCCCGGACCGTGCGGCAGAGCCCGGAGACGGAGGAGTAGGCGTCCCTGAAGACCTCGTACGCCCGGGCCAGCGGGACGGCGAAGTAGTCCTGAGGCCCGGTGTCGCGCTCGACGAACATGTAGTAGGGGATCATCCCCATGCGCAGCTGCCGCCGCCACATGCCCGACCACACGGCCGGGTCGTCGTTGATCGACCTGATCAGCGGCGCCTGCGTCCTGATGGTGGCGCCGCTGCCGAGGATGCGCTTGACGGCCGACTCGACCAGCTCCGACTCCAGCTCGCGAGGGTGCGAGAAGTGGGCCATGAACGCGAGGTTCTTCCCCGCGCCCACGACCTTCTCGAACAGGCGCATGGTGTCGTCGGCGTCCGGATCGGTGGTGAAGCGCTGCGGCCAGTACGCCAGCGCCTTGGTGCCGATCCTGATCGACTCGATCTGCTCCAGCTCCAGCAGCGGCTCGATGTAGCGGCCTACGACGGACTCCCCCATGATCATCGCGTCGCCGCCGGTGATGAGGACGCTCGTGACCTCGGGATGGTCGCGGATGTAGGTGACCAGCTGGCCGACGTCGTCGGAGGCGAACTTCAGGTCGGCGTCGCCGACGAACTGCGCCCACCGGAAGCAGTACGTGCAGTACGCGTGACAGGTCTGCCCCTGTTTGGGGAAGAACAGCACGGTCTCCGGATATTTGTGCTGCATGCCAGGCACGGGCTCTTCGCCCAGCTTCGGGACGTTGAGCTCCTTCTGGCCCGCAGGGTGCGGGTTGAGCTGGGCGCGTACGCGGTTGGCCTCGGCCTGGATCTCGGCGTTGGGCGCCTCGGCCTTCAGCAGGTCGGCCAGCCGCGCCACGTCGGCCGCGGGCAGCATGTCCTCCTGCGGGAAGACGAGCCGGTAGATGGGGTCGTCGGGCGCGGCCGACCAATCTATGAGTTCATCGACGACGTAGGCGTTCGTCCGGAAGGGCAGCACCGTGGCGACGGCGCGGACCTTGAGCCGCTCGTCGTCTCCCAGCCCGGCACGCTGCAGGAGCTGGTCGAGGTGCTTGGACGTGTACGCCCGGAAGCGTCGGGTGCCAGCTTGGTTCAAGATCACTAGGCCTTTCCCATCTTTTTTGTTCGCTCGGAGGTAAACCTCACGACCCAGTCGCGCGTCTACGGTTCTTACTATCCGGACGTGCCCACCCGCGTAACCGGTTCCGTACGTCTCGAAGTTTTCCTTGAGGTTCGCCGACCATCGCGACATATCGCGTTTTTCCCTAGACTGGTGGATCGTGACGGAAAAACCCGACCTGCGCGCCTCAGACGCCGACCGCGACCGCGTGGCCGCGGTGCTCGGCGAGGCCCTCGCCACCGGACGCCTCACCAGCGTCGAGCACGCCGACCGCCTCGACGCCACCTACACGGCCACGATGGTCGGCGAGCTCGTCCCCCTCACCCACGACCTGCCCGACGTGCCCGCCTCCGGCGCCCCCGAGGCCGTCGAGCGGCAGGTCATCGACGCGACGTTCAGCAAGATCGTACGCAAGGGCCGCTGGGTCGCCTCGCGGCGCACCAGGCTGTCGGCCCGCTTCGGCGCCCTGATCATCGACCTGTCCGACGCCGTGCTGCCCGGCCGCGAGATCACCGTCGAGACGGCCGCGTGGTTCAGCAAGGTGATCGTCCGGGTCCCCACCGACGCCCACGTCATCGACGAGGGCAGCTCGATGTTCGGCAAGCGCAACGTCACAGGCGGCTCCCAGGCCGACGGGCCGCTGATCCGGGTGACGGGCGCCTCGAAGTTCTCCAAGGTCATCGTCACCCGCGGCGAGGACGACTGGAACCTGCGCTGAAACGGTCCTCAGGACTGGAACCGGCGCGCGCGGGAACCAACAAGTCCTACCCGCCGGTTAACCTGACAGCTGCCTTGCCTGCGATGCGGCATCCCGAGCCCGCGTTCCGGCCGAGCCGTGACGGCGGGCGCGATGCCGTACGAGGTGACCATTGTCCGACAGCAGGCCCGTCGCCCTCGACGCCATGGGCGGCGACCACGCGCCCCACGAGATCGTGGCGGGCGCGGTGCACGCCGTACGCGAGCGCGGCCTGCCCGTCGTGCTCGTCGGCTCCCCACGCGTCCTCTACGAGGCGCTCGCCGACCACGACGCCACCAAGGAGATCCCCATCGTCCGGGCCGAGGAGGCCCTGTCGATGGACGAGGGCGCGCTGGCCAGCCTGCGCCGGCCCCGCTCCAGCATCGCGATCGCCTGCCATCTCGTACGCCGCGGCGACGCCTGCGCCGTCGTGTCCGCCGGCTCCACCGCGGGCATCGTGGCCACCGGACGGCTCCGGCTCAAGGGCCAGCAGGGCGTGCTCAGACCCGCCATCGCCGTCGCCCTGCCCACCCGCCCCCACCCGACCGTGCTCCTGGACGCCGGCGCCAACGCCGAGGTCAAACCGGAGATGCTGGTGCAGTTCGCCCACCTCGGAGCCGCGTACGCCGAGCTGGCCCACGGCATCGCCACCCCCAGGGTCGGCCTGCTCACCATCGGCAGCGAGGCCGAGAAGGGCAACAAACTCGTCCGGCGCGCCCACGAGCTGCTGCAGAGCTCGCCCGGCATCGAGTTCGCCGGCAACGTCGAGGGCTACGACCTGCTGACCGGCAAGGTCGACGTCATCACCACCGACGGCTTCACCGGAAACATCGCCCTCAAGACCATGGAAGGCGCGGTCCGGTACGCCTTCACCGAGCTGCGCGAGACGATCGAGGACAGCCGGCTGGCCCGGGTCGGAGCGGCCATGCAGCGCTCCCGCATCCGCGAGCTGCGCCGCCGCCTCGACGCCGAGGCGCACGGCGGCGCCGTCCTGCTCGGGCTGAACGGCACCGTCGTCATCGCCCACGGCGCCTCCAAGGCCCGGGGCGTCAGCGCCGCGTGCGCCCTCGCCACCGACCTGTCGTCGGCGAGCATCGTCTCCGCGATCGGCGACCGCATCGCCGCCGCCAAAGGCTCCCACCGGTTGTGGCCGTAGGGATCTCGGTCGGGTCTCGATCTTGGGCTCCGCCGCTGCGGCGACCAGCATGGCAGCCAGGCGCGCCGGTACCCTTAGACCATGACCGACCCGCAGATAGTGCTCACCGAGCGCGTCCAGCAGGCGCTGGGGCGCGCGTTCGGTCAGGAGCACGCCGACGCAGACCCGCTGATCCGGCCCTCCCAGTTCGCCGACTTCCAGGCGAACGTCGCGATGAGCCTGGCCAAGCGTCTGCGACGGGCCCCGCGGGAGGTCGCAGAGGCGATCAAGGCGGAGCTGTCCGACTTCCCCGGCACGGTCGAGGTCAGCGGCCCCGGCTTCCTCAACATCACCCTCGACGACTCATGGGTCGCCGCCGAGGCCGGGCAGATGCTCGGCGACCCGCGCCTCGGCGTCGGCACGGCCACGCCGCCGCAGACCGTGGTGATCGACTACTCCGCGCCCAACGCGGCCAAGGAGATGCACGTCGGCCACCTGCGCACCACGATCGTCGGCGACGCGCTGGCCCGCCTGCACGAGCACCTCGGCAACACCGTCATCCGGCAGAACCACCTGGGCGACTGGGGCACCCCGTTCGGCATGCTCATCGAGCACCTGCTCGACATCGGCGAGGAGGCCGCGGTCGCGCAGCTCGAAGCCGGCATGGGCACCGAGTACTACCAGGCCGCCCGGGCCAAGTTCGACTCCGACGAGGCGTTCAAGACCCGCGCCCGCGTCCGCGTGACCACGCTGCAGTCGGGCGACCCCGAGACGCTGCGCCTGTGGCACGTCTTCATGGACGCCACCGTGCGCTACTTCAACAAGATCTACGACCTGCTCGGCGTCACGCTGACCGACGCCGACATCGCCGGCGAGAGCATGTACAACCCCATGCTCCAGAAGACCTGCGACGACCTCCAGGATTCGGGCACGGCCGAGATCAGCGAGGGCGCGCTGTGCGTGTTCCCGCCCGGCTTCACCGGCTCCGACGACAAGCCGCTGCCCCTGATCATCAGGAAGAGCGACGGCGGCTACGGCTACGCCACCACCGACATGGCGGCCATCCGCTACCGCGTCCACGACCTCAAGGCCGACCGCATCCTCTACGTCGTGGGCGCCGACCAGGCGCTCCACTTCCGCATGGTCTTCGCCGGGGCCCGGATGGCCGGCTGGCTGCCCGACACCGTCTCGGCCGAGCACGTCCAGATCGGCATGATGCTCGGCAAGGACGGCCGCCGCTTCAAGACCCGCTCCGGCGAGTCCGTCAAGCTGATGGACCTCCTCCAGGAGGCCATCGACCGCGCCACCGCGGCGATCGCCGACCGCGGCTACGACGAGCGGCTGCAGAAGGAGATCGCCCACGCGGTCGGCATGGGCGCGGTGAAATACGCCGACCTGTCGGTCAGTCACGACAGCGAGTACGTCTTCGACTTCGACCGCATGCTCGGCTTCACCGGCAACACCGCCCCCTACCTGCAGTACGCGCAGGCGCGGATCCGCTCGATCTTCCGCCGGGGCGGCATCGACCCCGCCACGGCGACCGGCCCGATCGTGCTGGGCGCGCCGGCCGAGCGGGCCCTGGCCCTGCAGCTGCTCGGGTTCGGAGCCGTGGTCGAGCAGACGACGGCGCTGAGCGAGCCGCACCGGCTGTGCGCGTTCCTCTACGCCACCGCCACGGCGTTCACCGACTTCTTCGAGCAGTGCCCCGTGCTCAAGGAAGGCGTCGACCCCGACACCCGGGCCTCCCGGCTGGCGCTGTGCGCGCTGACCTTGCAGGTGCTGGAGACCGGGCTCAACCTTCTCGGCGTTCCGGTCCCCGAGCGCATGTAACCGGCATAGTCTCCCGTTCCGACGTGGGCGCGCCTCCACCGGGTTGGCGCGCCCCAACCACTAGGCTTTACGCGGTCATGAACTGAGGCCGAAATGGGGGAGTTCTCTGCCTTGAGCACTGACCTGACTGTGGGCCCCCAAGCAGCGCCGGAGGTGCATCGCTACGCCGAGGCCCTCCTGGCTCACCTCGCCGCCAAGGGTTCCGCCCCTCCTGCCCCGCCGAGCTTTCGCGACGTCCCCGGCTACTGGCTGCCCCCGGCCGTCGAAGCCCTTGTCGCCATCCTCTCCGGCGAAGACCCGCTTGAGCCGCTGAGCCGGGCCGCCGGTCGCGACCAGCAGCAGACGGCGCTCTTCCTCTGCCTGGCCCTCGCGGTGTCCGGCCAGGGCGGCCGCATCCACGCCTCCTGGCTCGGCACCGCGTTCGGCGAGCTCTCCCTCGACCGCCCGGTCACGCACGGTCAGCGCTCGCTCTGGCTGGCCGCCGCCCGGGGGGCGTACGGCCCCGCCGGCAAGATCTTCGTGCTGCGCAAGCTCGACGCGCTGGCCGTCCAGGAGCACACCGAGCCGCACCAGTGGGTTCAGGCGATCGCGCCCGGCGAGCCGTCCGTCGTCGTGCCGCCGTCGCTGGCCGACTTCCCCGAGATGGCCGAGATTCCCGAGCTGGCCAAGCCCGCCGTGGCGGCCGCCCGCCTGGCCCGGCTGCGCGGACGATGCGCCGAGATCACCTCGCCGCGGCAGACCGAGCAGGGCACGCCGGCCCCGCTCGACAACAGCTCCAGCAGCCCGGCGTCGGCCTGGGCCGAGAACGAACCGCTCGCCGTGCTGCGCTCACTGATCGGCCAGGGCGGGCCCGCCGGGCCCATGGCCTCGCTGAGCACGTACCTGCTCGACGACCTGCGCCCCGGCGCCGACCCGCACCTGGCGGCGATCGCGCTGCACGTGGCGGCGCCGATCCTGCGCGGTGTGGCCGAGGAGCTCGAAGCCGACAGCCGGCTCGAACCACCCGAAACCCTGACGGTGCCGCTGCTCGGCCACCGCATCCTGCTCCGCCCCGAAGGCCCCGACCAGACCTCGCTGGGCGCCGCCGAAGAGTCGATCCGCACCGAAGGCATGGTGCCCCGCGGCCGGCCCTGGGCGGCGATGGTGCTGATCGTCGCCGGCGTCGCCTGCCTGATCGCCGCGGTGCTGGTCAGCCATCTGATCGCCGCGGCCGGCGTCGCCATGATCGGCCTGGCCGGCTGGCAGCTCTGGCAGCGCCGCAGACTCGCCGAAGCCGACGCCCGCTACGTGGACGGCCAGGTCAACGAGCTGAAGGAGCTCGCGGAAGGCGCCGTCTGGGCCCTGCACGCGTACGCCCGCGAATCGGACGCACGCGCGAAGCAGGCCGCGACGGACGCCACCGAGCTGACTCGGCTCATCCGTCGCGGCCCGCGCGCTGCTTAGGTGGTCTCGATCTCTACGTGAGCCGGCGCGAGCAGGAAGACCCGCTCAGCGATCCGCTCGATCCGGCCCTCACACCCGAAGGCCAGCCCGGCGGCGAAGTCGACCATCCTCGTCGCCTCGGACATCGGCATGCCCGTGACATCCATGATCACCGTTTGGCCGTCACGGAAATGCTGACCGATCAACGGTGCGTCGTTGTACTTGAGCGGCTGGACCATCACGATGCGCGAGGAGTCGACGTTCGCGCGCCACCGTCGGGCGGCTCGCTCCGTCGCGGGGACGTACTCGTCCTCGTACTGCTCGTCGTCGTAGCCCTCGTCGTAGTGATCGACCCCGCTCAGGCCAAGGTAGCTCACCACCTTGCGCACTGCCCCCATCGGCTTGTCCTTTCCTCAGGAACTCACCGTAATCGGCACGTCCCTACACATTGGACGGTAACCGACGATTCCGCATTCGCCACGCGACACGCCCAGCCCTAATTCCATTTTGTACAGCTTGCAGCCCGCTTGCAGCTGGATATCCAGCCCCCCTATAGCATCGGCTCCATGCGCCTGTTCACCGTCGACGCCTTCACCGACACAGCTTTCAAGGGTAATCCTGCGGCGGTCTGCCTGCTGGACTCTCCGGTTACTGACCGATGGATGCAGAGCGTGGCGACCGAGATGAACCTCTCCGAGACGGCCTTCCTGCTCGGAGATTCCCTGCGGTGGTTCACACCGGCCGTCGAGGTCACTCTATGTGGTCACGCTACTCTGGCGACCGCACATGTCCTGTATTCCACCGGTGCGGCGACCGGGCAGCTGGAATTCACCACGGCCGGCGGCACGCTCACCGTGAATCAGCTCCCCGACGGCGGCATCACGATGGATTTCCCGGCCAAGGACGTGACCCCTGTCCCCGTTCCGGAGGGGCTGGAGAAAGCACTCGGCGTGACGCCGGTGAGCGTCGGAAAAAGCGCGCTCGACCTCCTGGTGGAGGTCGACTCCGAGGAAACGGTACGGTCGCTCACGCCCGATATCGCGGCTCTGTCCGCAGTCGAGGCAAGAGGCGTCATCGTCACCGCTCGTGGAACGGAGACCGATTTCGTGTCCCGTTTCTTCGCCCCGAACGTGGGCGTCCCGGAAGACCCGGTGACGGGCTCGGCGCATTGCGCGTTGTCGCCGTACTGGTCGGCCCGCCTCGGCCGCGACTCCTTGGTGGGCGCGCAACTCTCCGCACGGGGCGGCACCGTCCACGTCCGCCACGCCGGCACCCGCGTGCACCTGGCGGGAAAGGCCGTCACCATTCTCTCCGCCACCCTCCACACCTGACCCTGCATCCGGCCCCATGAGCTGGATGGCACATCAAGAATGGACACGGCTCATTCTTTCGTCGAGTCCGTTCCCGGGGAGTGGGTCGCGGTGAAGGTCAGAAGGGGTGCGGCGGTCAGCGCCGGATCCTCGAGCATGGGTGAGTGTCCGACCCCGGGCAGCAGCTCGACTCTCGCACCCGGCACGGCGCGGTAGTCGTCAGCGGATGACGATCGCCATCTCCGATCTTCCTTGCCGAAGATCACCAACAGCGGCCTGCCCACGGCGGTCAACCGTTCGGGAAGCGGACGCTGCATCAGGTAGTCGTCGGCTGCCTGCGACGTCGCGGTGTACGCGTAGTAGGTCGTGCCGTGCGCGTCGTCCACGAGCTGCTGCGGGATCTCGTAGCCGGGGCGGCTGAACCCGGTGCTCATGACCTGGCGGATCAGGCTGTCGGTCCGAAATCGCCACAGCAGGTGTCCGACGACGGGGGCGGACATGAGCCGGCCGCCGAGCCCCTGTGCGACGAAGGCGTCCAGGCGGGGCCCGGTGTTGACGAGCGCGAGCGCGGTCACCAGGTCGCGTCGTTGCTCGGCGAGGGCGGTGGCGACCGAGCCGCCGGTGGAGTGGCCGACCACTATGGCGTGCTTCACGCCGAGCCGGTCGAGCGCCGCGCCTACCCTGCGTCCCTGCTCCGGGATCTCGTAGCCGCGGCCAGCCGGTTTGGCGGACCGGCCGTGCCCGAGCAGGTCGATCCGGATGACGCGATGAGACCTCGCCAGCGTCGGAACCAGCGGGTCCCACCACCGAGTCGACCCGCCGAACCCATGGATCAGCACGAGCGCCGGAGCATCGCGCGGGCCGTCCTGACGCACGTGGACGTTCCCGCCGTCGAGAGGCAGGATCGAAGTCCCGGTGGCCTCGGCGCTCTGCCGCCCTACCGCCGCCGCGTTCGCAAGGAGTCCGGCTACGGAGAGGAGAACGGCCGAGGCGATCAGCCGACGCCGCCGGCGGCGCCCCGGCCGGCTCACGTCAGCCCGCGGATCGACATCGTCGGAACGGGCCGGCTTTCGGGGAAGAGTCATGAGCCCACTGTCGCTCTCCATGCGCGCCGGAGGCTTGGACAAATGTTCCCGCCGGCCGGCCAGTCGAGTTGGTGTGCTGAGTCCCGCTGGTGCCGGACTTGGCAGTCGGGAGATCGGTGACGACGAGGGTCATCGGCTGTCACAGATCGTGCGGCGGGGCACCCGAAGTACACAGGCGACCGCCCGTGCCCGAAGGTCAAGAAGATCTGCGAAGTCCAGTACGGTCTGTGGGGTCTGTCGACACTCGTCGATTTCCTGCTCGCCGAGGGGATGGTCGACGGCACCTCCCGCGAGGGCCCCTGGGGCCTGCTCCGTGACGCAGGCGTCTCGTTTCACCGCCGGAAGGCATCCCGCGATCCGGACTACGCGGCCAAGAAGGCCCGGGTCGAACACCTGTCGGCGATCGCCGGCGGCGAGGTGATACCCGATGACGGTCGTTTCTGTTCGGTCCGCTGAACCTGATGCCGCATCCTGGCCGGCACTTGGGCCGCGATCCAAGGACTCCGACCGATGGGCGACTTGGGCGGCGCACCCCGCAGAACGACTCCAGCCTCGGCTCGAACCCGGTGGACTCGGCGAGCGCCCGCGAAGCCGCGGCAACCGCGCCCGCCCTCCAGCCGCGACGGATGCGCCACCAACAGCCCACCGGCCGGCCGGAATCCACGGCGGCGGCGAGCAGCCGGGCAGGTCGGCGTCCCACTCCTGCCGACAGCCCGCGCAGCAACAGATCTCCCGCCACCGCGGCCGAACGCGGCACCGTCTGGCAGTAGAGCAGGTCCAGGAACCGACCGGCGCCAGCGCGGTCGCCCAGCGGACGACACCACGCGAAGCCAGTGCGAGCGCGCTGTGGCCGCCCAACGCGTTGCCCGCCCCGTACGGCTCCCGAACACGCGCACAAACGACAAATCGCGCCCTTGCCGCCGCGCCGCCTACAGCCGCGACGACGGCGTCGGGCACCTGTTCGCCGCCTACGTCCTGACTCGCGACCGACTGTTCGGGGAGGTCAAGACCCGCAAGGAGCGCAGCCGGCTCCTGGAGCTCTGCCGCAACCCGCGCAGCCTGTTTCCGCCGGACCACCTGATCGGCTGCGACAACTACGCCCGCACCTGTCCACCCGCGTCGGCCAGCACGTCGGCGACTGGGCGACGGCCGACAACGTGGAGGTCGCCCCGGCGAACTGCACATGGCTCACCCGCATCGAAGCCCACCACGCTGCAACTTCGCCCTGGACAGCGACCACCGCAGCCACAAAGCGCCAGGCAGCATGACCCGCCGCTCCATCATCCGGCAAACCGCCACGCCGACGCCCGCGCTACGTCAGGTCGTCGCCAGAGCCAACGTGGCCTGACCGGAGAACGACCAGTTCTCAGCCCGCGGTCTTGGTCTTGATGAGCGGCGCGTCCCGCGTGAACTCCCGGAAGCCGACGCTGTAGTACAGCCCGCGCGCCTGGGGATGCCCCGGCGCACCCAGGCAGGCGACCGTCATATGGGTGGCCCCGGCCGCCCGCGCCAGATGCATCCCGTGCAGGAGCATCGCCCTTCCCAGCCCCCGACGCCGGTAGTCCGGATGCGTCCCGACCGGCTCGAACTCAGCGGTCTTGTTCACCTCGTCGAGCCACATGATCGTGGAGGATGCCATCGTCCCGTCCGGCGCCTCCACCAAGATGTGCAGGTCGCCGCGGTACGCCGCCGTCCGCCGGACGCCCTCGTAGCTCTCGGCCGTGTACGTCGAGGGACCCCAGGCGTCCAGATGGGCCTGGACCGCGGCCTCCGGCCCGGCCTCCTCGGCTGTGCGGAACCGGAATCCGTCGGGCAGCACCGGCTGTTCCACGTCGGTGAGATCCCGCTCGTTGAGCTGGGTCCAGGAGCCGGTGTCGCCGAGCGAGGCCGGGTCGGTCTCGTAGCCGTGCGCCGCCCATCGCTGCAGGGCGAACTCATCGGCGGCGCACGGCAACACCGTACGCTCGATGTCCGGCGCCGTAGCGTCGTACCAGTCGATCACCTCGTCGACCAGCCCGGCGTGGTCGGGATGGACTTGATACGCCAGATAGGCGCCGGTGATGTCCTTGACCGTCCCGTCGCTCCGCCTCACCTGGCGCGGAAGATGGGCCCAGCCCCACGCCACCAGATCCCCGCCGGACGACCACAGCCGACGCCGCCAGCTCGCGCCGTCGGCGGCGTGCCCCTTTCCCCAGTTCCAGGCGAGCTCGCCGAACGACGCGTCGCTGTTCACCAGGTCCGGGCGGGTGGCGGTGACGCGCTGCGCCAGACCCTGCATGAGCCGCAAGTCCGCAGCGGTCACGAACTCGATATTCGTCATGGTGCGCCACTGTGTCAGGACTCCGCAAAGCCGGTCGAACGGTTTTCCGGGCCGCCGCGCGCGGCAGGCAACAACACGACGCGCGAAGCGCGTCGGCATGGCTGCGGAGCCGATGGCATGCCGGACGGCCATGTCCCTCGATCATGCCGACCGGCTACGGACATCGACCGGCGCGCGTCACCATCTACAAGCGAACGTCGCCTCTGCGGCACTTAGCATGTGATGATGCGGTCCACCGCACACGAACGTGACGATGTGGCTGTTTGGGACGTTGCACCTCCGGAGCGGCCCAGCCGAGTGGCTGGGGTCAGCATGGCCGGGTTCCGCGCCCGTGACATGGCCGCGCTCGGCCACCGGATGGTCCCGCACCCGGCCGTGACGCTGGCTCTGGAGTTCGGCGCCGGTCAGCCCATCGTGAACGATGCCTCCGGGCGGCAGCAACGGGGAAGTCTCGTCGCCGGGCTCGGGATCGGCTTCGGCGGCGCGATCTGGGTGCGCGGCGAGAACGTCGAGTGCGTACAGGTGCGTCTGTCCCCGGTGGTAGCGCGCGCGGTCCTGGACGTCTCCCCGTCCGACCTGGACGGCTCCATGGTGGCCCTCGACGATCTGTGGGGCCGCGAGGCGTCGCGGATCCGCGAGCAGCTCGCCGCTGTCTCGTCGTGGAAAGATCGCTTCGCGTTGACGGACGCGTTGCTCTTACGCCGACGTGAGTCAAGGTCGTCGTCCGTGGACCCGGAGGTGGCCTGGGCCTGGCACCGGATCGTGGCCGGCCGTGGCCTGGTCCGGGTCGACAGACTGGCGGCCGAGGTCGGATGGAGCCGCAAGCGCCTGTGGTCCCGGTTCCGCTCGCAGATCGGCCTGCAGCCCAAGCGCGCCGCGAAGCTCGTCCGCTTCGACCATGCCGCCCACCGCCTGGCCGTAGGCGAAAGCCCATCCCGAGTAGCCGCGGAGTCCGGCTACACCGACCAGTCCCACCTACATCGAGACGTCGTAGCCTTCACCGGAGTGACCCCGGCAACCGTGGCGGACGAACCATGGCTGGCGGTCGACGACATCGCCTGGACCAGCCACCCGACACCCACCCGACCCCTCGGCTCCTAGCCGCCGGCCCGCCCGTCCCGCGGGGCACCGTCCTCGGACGGCTCGACCCGGACTGCGCCGACAAGACCACCGCCGCGCATCCACACCACCCTGCTCAAGCCGACGCCGACCGCACTACGGTCGCCGTATTCGGCGTCGCGCGCGAAGCTGACCGGCTGCCTGTCTTTCGGCGTCCATTGCGGGGAGGCGAGCCGCGTCCGTCCGTCGGTATTCCGGTCCCGCTTCAGCGGACGCCACCTCATCGGTTACCGGATCTCGTGGTGTCGGGTGTGGGCCCTCTCGCTGCGGTTCTGGACCTTTACGCTTAGGCGCCCGCGTCCGTCGACCCACTCATCGCGCGTGTCGCATCGGTCGTACCGATGGCCCGCGTCGCTGACCGCGCCCTCACGGCCTTCCGCTTCGCCACCTCAGTGTGGCCTAAGAGCCTGGCCGTACGTGGCATCCCGCGGGGTAGCGTGATGGCCGTGGACCCGACAGCGGATCCGGCATCCAGCGCCACTCCCTTCAGCGCCGTCGTCTTGGGCCTGGTGCTCGTGGCGTTCGGCGGATGGCAGCTGATCAGCGCACGGAGAATCCGTGCCCGTGGTGTGCGGGTCCCCGGTGTGGTCATCGGCTACAAGCAGGTCGCAGGTGGTGGCGAAGAGCCCTTGTCTCGGCCGGTCTTCCGCTTCACCACGCTGGAAGGCCGCGAGTTGAAGGTCACATCGCGAACCGGTGAACCCAGGGGATATCTGCCGGATGAGCGAATCGAGGTCCTGTACTACCCGCAGAAGCCGGAGCGTGCCCACATCGACAACGCCGGGCAGCGCCGATCCACCATGGGGTGGATCGTGACCACTATGGGAGTCTTCGTCTTGGCCGTGGGCGTGCTCGGCTTCCTCGACGTCAACTAGGCCTACATGTAGCCCGCGATCGCGGCGTCCTTCGATCACATGCGAAATCCTGGTGAAAGCCGCGGAGTGCTGCAGACGATGGCGCCGCCCGGAGCAGTTCTTTCGGCGCCGACCGCTTGTCGCGATTCCACCGCAGGTCTCACCGGGTCCGGTCTCCGGACGCCTTCCCATTACTGGCCTCCCGTTCACTGAACCATCCCATGGTGGCCACATACACGATCGCCGCCAGGAATCCCCGACAGTCGACCCGCCCTCTCACGGCCGCGTGCACGCCGACGGAACCAAGCGCTGGAACACCTCCCACAACACATCGGGCACCAGCCGCTGAAGGAACGCATCCACGCAACGATCAGACGACTGATCACCGCATGCGCCACGCTCCACATTGCTGCTGCGACGGCCTGGCGTTGGCCCGCTGCCGGTGACTGTGCCTACTGCGTCTGACCGGCGGGCTGGTAGTGGGTGAGGACATACCCGCCGCTCTGTATACGACTCCCTCCAGAACCACGGTCGTTCTGGGAAGGTCCGCGTCGCAAAGTTGTGCAGCGATGGCGAGGCAGAAACCCGAAAAACAAAAGAAAGGGCCCCACACCGAAGGCATGAGACCCACACAAACCGACACGCCAGACAGCCGACGCATCCCTTCCCGCACCGACAAAGCCGGAACACGCCG
>NZ_JBITLL010000010.1:0-110150 GCF_044465245.1 Nonomuraea terrae
GGGCAGCGCGAGCCGTGCGACTTGGACGTCGCGGGCGGCCTGCTCCTGGGTGGCACGGATCGTGTCGGCGGCCGCCGTCTTCGTCTGCTCGGCAGAGCCGAGCCGCTCCGACAGCTCGGTGACTGCTCGCGCAGCCGCTTGACCTCCGCCTGGGCAGCGCGAGCCGTGCGGCTTGGACGTCGCGGGCGGCCGGCTCCTGGGTGGCACGGATCGTGCCGGCGGCCGCCGTCTTCGTCTGCTCGGCTTCGGCGCAGGCCGCCGCGGCGTCGGCCTGAGCCCGCTGCGCATCGGCGTCCGCCTGCTGGCGTACCTCGGCGGCGTCCGCCTTGGCCTGCCGCACGTCCGCCTCAGACTGCTCCCGGGCGGCGGTGGCCGGCTCGTTGGCGTGCGCGACCTGCCGGTCGTCGGTCGCGTCCTGCTCGGCGCGAGCGGTCGCCTCCTCGGCCTGGTAGAGCGCGTCGGCGGCGACGGCGTCCGCCTCTTCCCGCTCGGCGAGGGCCGCGTGTGCTGCTCGGCAGCGCGGGCCCGCTGCTCGGTCTGCTGGGCGCGGTTCCCAGCACCGGCGACCTGCGCAACCGCCTCGGTGCGTACGTTTTCGACCTCGGCGGCCACCGCTTCCGGGGCGCCGGCGAGCTGGACTTCAGCGAGCAGGCGCTGAAGGTCGGTTTTCCGGCCATCGATGCGTTCGACCGTGCTGCACTGGATCTCGGCCGCCCGCGCAATGCTCATCGTGACGGGCCACCGAAGTCATCGGGGGCCTGCTCCCCTGCTTCCTGTGCCACGGACCGGCGTCGGCGCAGCCGCTTCCGATAGGGGGCCTGCCGGTTGTGGTCCGAGTCGACGAGTATTCGGGGTTCCGGCCCGGCGCGGGCGGCGCCGGGCTCGGTCATGTCACCATCCTGGCCGGTTTGCGAGCCCTTGGCAGCCGCACCAGTCTCGACCAAGCTTCTCCCGTGGGGGTATCCGCAGATCGGGCTGCCGCATTGCTCGACATGTCGGAATCGCCGGGAAACCTCGCGACGAACATCAAGCATGTGCTCAATCCCCCAGCGGGTGGCGGAGCGTCACGTCCGGGCTGGTCGTCCCAAGAGATACGCCGAGACTCCATGAATCGAGGTGAATGACCGATGCCGGTTCCGCGTACGGCGGAACCGGCGTCGTCACCCGGAAGATGATCCGGCGCCCGCTGGATGCGACCGGGACGGCTATGAGCCGGTGCTCAATGTGGGGGTGAACTCGCAGGGCAGGCGTTTGATCCCGTTGATGAAGTTGGACTGGAGCCGATCCGGTTCGCCGGCGGCGCGGATGTCGGGGAGCTTGCGGAACAGCTCCCTGAACATGACGGTGATCTCGCGCCGGGCCAGGTGGGCGCCGAGGCAGAAGTGGGGACCGGCGGCGCCGAACCCGACGTGCGGGTTGGGATCGCGGGTGATGTCGAAGCGGTGCGGGTCGTCGAACACCGTCTCGTCCCGGTTGGCCGACCAGTAGACCATGACCACCTTGTCGTGCTCCTTGAAACGCTGCCCGGCGGCCGTCTCGTAGTCCTGGGTCAGCGAACGCCGCATGTAGATCACCGGGGAGGCGACCCGGACGATCTCCTCGACCGCGCCGGGGGCGTACCGTTCGAAGTCGGACTGCCACCGGGCTTTCTGGTCGGGGTGCTCGGTGAGCAGCTTCAGCCCGTGGGAGATGGCGTTGCGCGTGGTCTCGTTGCCGGCGATGACGAGCAGGACGAAGAACGACGCCAGCTCCTGCCAGGTCAGCTTCTCCCCGTCGATGTTGGCGTTGACGAGCGCGGAGGTCAGGTCGTCGGTCGGACGGGCGGCGCGCGACCGGGCAAGCTCCTGGACCAGGGCGGCCAGCTCGTTCGCGGCATGCAGCATCGTCGCGCCGGAGGCGCCGGGCTCGCCCGCGTACTCGGGGTCGTCGGCGCCGAGGATCCTGTTGGTGCGCTCGAAGACGAACCCCTGGTCCTTGTCGTCGATGCCCATGAGATCACAGATGATCTTCAAGGGTAGTCGGGCCGCGATCTCGGCGACGAAGTCGCAGGAGCCGCGGTCGGCGACGGCATCGACGATGCCGGCGGCGGTCAGTTCCACGTCATCGGTGAACCGCTGGATCATCCGCGGGGTGAACGCGCGGGAGACGATCCGCCGGTGCCGGGCGTGCCGCGGGTCGTCCATCTCGATCATCGAGTCGAAGACCTCGAAGAACTCCTCCGGCTTGTCGGCGATCCTGATCCCCGACGCCGAGGAGAAGATCTTCGGCCGGCGGCTGACCTCCAGCACGTCGGCATGCCGGGTCAGCAGGTAGTAGCCGCCGCTTCCCAGCCCGGCCCCTAAGTTCTCCGTCACCGCGTAGAAAGGGGCCGAGCGCTGCCGGCGCAGCGAGGCGAACGCAGCCTCGCGGTCCCGCAACGGACGCGCCCAGAACCCCGGATCGGAGAAGTCGATGCCGTCCGGACTCAACGGTTGCTCCGCCGCCATTGCCGCACCCCCAGTGAGCTCGCCCGTCCGCTCCATCCTCGCTCCGCGAGTGCGGCTGTCAAGGCTCGAACGTACGGCTCCGGCGCCCGCGCCAGGCCGGGCGCCACCGGATCGGTGGCGGCTCAGCACGGGAGGGCCCGCTCGTTCCAGGCGATCGGTTGGAACAACGAACGCCCAGAACTGCCCACGCATCGGAACTGCGTCGCTCACCAATCCGCGCGCGAGAGCCGGCAGAGGGATCGGCGGCGCATCATCTTCTTGGAGGGCGTTCTGTGAACGTATGAGCGGTATGTGGCCGCGAATCTGCGGCAACTTTCTGGAAATGGGTTGACGTTGAGTAGGGGTGCACTCAACTGACAGTTATGGGTGAGCGCCCGTCATACCCCCGCGATCTGTCCGAGCATCGGTGGGAGCCGATCCGGCCGGACGTCGCCTCGTGGAAGGGGCAGCACCCGTCGGTCAGCGGCTATGAGGGCCGATACGACATGCGGGAGATCGCGAACGCGATCTTGTAGCAGGCGAGGACCGGCTGCCAGTGGCGTCACCTGCCGCCCTGCACCGTGGTGTACTACTCCTTCGGCCGGTGGCGCGATGATGGCACTGATCAGACCATCCATGACCTGCTGCGCCGGCAGGTACGCAAGCGGGCGGGCCGGGCCGAGGATCCCAGCGCGGTGGTGCTGGACACCCAGACCGTGCACACCAGCCTCAACGCCCCGGCCGACACCACCGGGCCCGATCCGCGCAGGAAGAGCCGGGGCCGCAAACGCGGCATCGACTCCGATGTGCTCGGCCTGGTGATCGCGGTGGTGGTGAGTGCCGCCGGCGTGCACGACAACGCCATCGGCATCGCGCTGTTGGACAAGGTCGCCGCCGCCAACCCCAGTGTGACCAAGGCCTGGGCCGATGCGGGAGTCAAGAACGCGGTCGCCGCACGCCGCGCCGGTCCAGGTATCGAGGTGGAGGTGGTGCACCGCGACCCGCATGCCCTCGGATTCACACCGCTGCCCAAACGGTGGATGGCCGAGCAGGCCTGCGGCACCCCGATGCTGCACCGCCGGCTGGCCCGCGACTACGCGACGCTGCCCGCCAGTTCCGCGTCGATGACCGACAACATGACCCGGCGCCTGGCCGGGACGACCACTCCGACCTGGCGCGATCCCTTGCAGGTGGCGGTGTAACGGTCCGTGCGTTCCTCGAGCGGGAACACGCTTCCCAGGCGGAGGTCAAGCGGCTGCGCGAGCAGTCACCGAGTTGTCGGAGCGGCTCAGCGCTGCCGAGCAGATCGTGTCTCGGCTGAGCGTCACCCGCGAGACGATCCTGGAGAGGACCGGCGACTTGGCCGAAGCTCCCCCTGCCGCATCGACGCTCTTGCCCGCCTACCGGCAGTTTCTGGCGATCGTGGAGCAGGCGCCGGATGGGCTGCGGGTCGAGGACATCTGCCGGGTGCTGAACACCGGGATGGAGTCCAAGCACACCGAGAGCCCGCGCGCCAAGGTCGAACGCATGGTCGCCCGGGGCGTCCTCGTCGAACCCGGAGCGGGGCTCTTCACGCTGCCCCAACCGTCACGCATGGACACCACCGCCCAACGCCAGACCGGATAAACGCCCACAGAACGACCTCTGAGAGTTCACGCGGAAAGCGCCGTGGCGAGGCTGCCGCGGCCCGACCCCGGGTGGGCAGGATCGAACGCGGGTGGTGCCGTTCGCCCGTGTTCGGCCAGCACCTCGGTCAGGTCCCGCACTGTGGCGATCCATCCCCGCTTCGTCAGCCACTCCCCGAGCGGCTCGGCCGGACCGCCCTGCCACATGTCGACGAGCTCGCGGGAGACGTCGGCGCGGGCGGAGCGGAGCAGCGGGGAGTCCTCCATGTGCTCCACGGCCAGGACACTGCCCGGCGCCGACAAACCGGTGACGCGGTCGAGGAGGAGGTCGGCCGCCGCGGGCGGCAGGGCGTAGAGAAGCCCCTCGGCCAGCCAGGCGGCGGGCCGGCTCGGGTCGAAGCCCGCCTCCGTCAGCGCCCGTGGCCAGTCCTCGCGCAGGTCGGCGGCCACCTCGACGCGGCGGCACGCGGGCGTCGCGCCGTGCTCGGCGAGAACCGCGCCCTTGAAGGCCAGCACGTCCGGCAGGTCGAGCTCGTAGACGGTGGTGCCCGCGGGCCACGACAGCCGGTACGCGCGTGCGTCCATGCCGCAGCCCAGCAGGACGACCTGGTCGCACGCGGCTTCGGGCCCGGGGCGGCCACCGGCGTGCTCGCCCCGCGTGGCGGCCAGCAGCGCGTCGTCGAGGAACCGGGTGCGCACGGCGACCTGCTCGCTCATCGTGCGGAGAAAACTCTCCGCGAGGCCGGCGGGCCAGGCGGAGGCGTCGAGGAACAACTGCGCGTAGGGGTCGTCGAACAGCCGGTCGGGGCGGCGGCTCTCCAGGGCGCGCAGAACGGCGACGCCCAGGGCGGTCGCGCCGATTCCGGACAGGTGGCCGGGGCCGCCGGGTCGGTGAGTCACGGGTCCTGCTCCTCTTCGTCGATGACCGATGCGCCGGGTCAGCGGCGGGCACGGAACGCGCGCACATCCGAAAACGAACGCTCGTTCTCTCAAGAGAACCTCGTGTCCTGGCCCCAAGTCAAGAACGAACATTCGCTCTATCGCTTGACCGACATCAGCGCCCGCAGGCCGTCACGGAACGCCGCCGTGTCGGCCCGGCCGCCGTAGACCGCCCGCTGCACCAGGAACCCGTGCACGACGGCGACGAGCACCCCGGCCACCTCCTCGACGGGCACGTCCGCGGGGAGCAGCCCGCGCCGCTGATGCGCTCTCACCAGGTCGCCGACCACCGCGCGCGCCTCCTCCATGACCTCGTGCAGCTTCTCGGAGAGCGAGGGCGAGCGCAGCGCCTCCGACCAGACCTGGATCAGCAGCCGGGCCGACTCCTCGGAGGCGGCCAGCGGCGGGCGGTCGACTCCCAGCAGGAGGTCGACGATGTCGTCGAGCCCGGGCGGCCGCTCGGCGTCGTCCACCCGGAACGCCGCCGCGACCTCGCCGAGGGACTCCGAGGCGATCGCCGCGATGATGTCGTCCTTGCCCTTGAAGTAGCGATAGACGGCGCCGGCCGACAACCCGGCCTCGGCCAGCACGTCCTGCATGGACGTGGCGTGGAAGCCGTTGCGGACGAAACATCGGCGGGCCGCGTCCAGGATCTGCCTGCGGCGTGCTTCGAGGTGCTCCTTGGGCATGCGAGCCATGACACCTCAACGTAGAACGAACATTCGTCCTTGACAAACGAGGGTCAGCCTCCGGTGCGACCTGGGCTCAGTTCGGCCGCCTCGCCGTCCCGCATGGCACGGGCGGACCCTGGTCGGCGACCTGCGGCAGATGCGCGGGCCCGGAGGACCGCGACGAGACGCGCTGCCGCCGGCTGGCCGAGGAGGATCCCGAGGAACACGAGCGCGAGCCCGCACAGCTGGTGCGCGGCCAGCGTCTCGCCGGCGATCCCGGCGCCGAGCAGCACGCCCGTCATCGGGTTGAGCAGCCCGATGAGCCCGACGGTGCCGGCGCTCAGGTGCCGCAGGCCGGCGAACCAGGCGGCGAAGGCGAGCGCGGTCGCCACGACCGTGACGTAGGCGAAGCCGGCGAGCGCGGGCCCGTCCAGGGCGGGCGGCGAGCCCTCCACCACCACGGCGACCGGCACCAGCGCCACTCCCCCGGCGACCAGCTGCCACGACGTCAGCGAGAACACGTCGACACCCGCGCTCCACTTCTTGGCCAGCACATATCCGAGCGACGACATCACCATGGCCGCGACCGAGGCGAGCACGCCGGAGAAGTCGACGGCGACGGCGCCGTCCAGCAGCATGAGGCAGACGCCGCCGATCCCGATGCCCGCGCCGGCGAGGTGGGCCCGGCGGGGGCGTTCGGACAGCGCCGCCCAGGCGATCAGCATCATCGCGACCGGCGAGGTGGCCATGATCGTCGAGGCGATGCTCGTCGGGAGGACCTGCGCGGCCAGGTAGACCAGCGCGAAGAACGCGCTCATGTTGAGCGTCCCCAGCACCAGCGACTTCCACCACCACGACCCGCGCGGCAGCGTACGGCAGAAGAGCAGCAGCAACAGACCGGCGGGCAGGGCTCGGACCGCCGCGCCGTAGAGCGGATAGTCGGCCGGAAGGTACCGGTGGGTGACGAAGTACGTCGTCCCCCACGCCACCGGCGCGATCGCGGTGACGGGCACCCACCGAAAATTAGCTTCCATGGAAGACAATATAGCTTCCCGGGAAGCTATATTGGAACCCGTGAGTGAGCACCTCGACCACGTCGCCCGCATCCAGCAGGCCTGGGCCCGCGAACGGCCCGACCTCGACGTGAGCCCGCAGGGCGTGATCGGACGACTGCACCGCCTCGCCGGCCACCTCACCGAACAGCTGCTCGTCGTCTACCAGCGCTACGGGCTCCAGGAGGGCGAGTTCGACGTCCTCGCCACCCTGCGGCGCGCGGGCGAACCCTTCGAACGCGCGCCGGGGGAACTCGCCGCGCACACCATGGTCACCACGGGCGCCATGACCAAGCGCATCGACCGGCTGGAGCGCAACGGCCTGGTCACCCGCCGCCGCAGCGGCACCGACGGCCGCGGCCGGGTCGTCGCGCTGACCGCGGCCGGCCGGGAGCTGATCGACCGGGCGTTCGCCGAGCACATGCGCAACGAACGCCGCCTCGTCGATCTCCTCGCACCCGAGGACGCCGCCCACCTGGAAGCGCTGCTCGCCACGTGGCTCGCCTGCTTCGAGACCCCGATGGAGGCCCGGGAGTGACGCCTACAGGGCGCTGCCCTTCTTCCACTGGGTCCAGTTCAGCTGCCAGTAGCTCCAGCCGTTGTTCCACTGCAGCTTGCGCTTGGTGCCGGTGATCTTCACCACGTCGCCGCGCTGGGAGATGGTGTAGAACCACTTGGCGCCGGCCGGGGTGGCGCGGACGCAGCCGTGGCTCTGGTTGGAGCGGCCGAGGAAGTGGTAGTCGCCGGCGCTCTGGTGGACGTACTCACCGCTGTCGGAGATGCGGACCGCCCACGGGATCTCCAGCTTGTAGTAGAGCGGGTCCTTCGGGTCCGTCACGCCCATCCAGGAGGAGGTCATGGTCTCGACGGCCTTCTTGCCCATCGTCAGGTGCACGCCGCTGGTGGTGAGGTAGACGTCCACACCGTTCCTGACGAGACCGCCGCTGCCGGCGCTGATCGGGATCCTCCTGGCGAGCTTGCCGTCGCGGTAGACCTTCATCAGGTGCTTGCGGGTGTCGACCACGGAGACGTTGGACGTGCCGACGGCGAAGCGGCGGGAGATGTCCTTGGCGCCGGTGTTGCCGGGCAGCTCGGACAACCGGGCGGTGAAGAGCACCTTCTGGTGCGGCTTCCAGTACGTCTTCGTCCGGTAGATGACCTTGCGGTCCGACACCCAGCGCCAGGCCCCCTCCACCGGTTTGTCGGCCTGCACCTCCAGCAGCGCCTCGACGTCGTCCTTGTGCCTGTCCTGCACGTCACGGTCGAACGTGACGATGATCGGGAAGCCGACGCCGACCTTCTCCACCTTCTCGCCCATCGGGGTGATGTCGGCGACGCGAAGCTTGATCTTCTGCACCGGTGCGACGGCCTTCGCGGCGGCGACCGGCACTGCCGCCGTGGCCGTCGGCGTCGGGGCGGCCCGCGTGGCGGTCGCGGCGACGGGGGCGGCGACAGGGATGGGTGCCGGGACGCTCTCGGCCGCGCAGGCCGTGACGGTGAAGAGCGCGAGCAGGGCGGACAGCATCGGGGGGACGCGCTTCACAGTGGACTACTCCTGGATCAGCTGTTGCATTCCTTCTCTTGAGACACGTGACTGATCCGTTTCGTCGTCACACAGCCGATAACTATCCCGTAACACCGCGTACGGAGAACTCACACGAGGCGTCGCGCGGTGGCCCAGCGGGACAATTCATGCCGGTTGGAGAGCTGGAGCTTGCGCAGCACCGACGACACATGCGTCTCCACGGTCTTGACCGAGATGAACAGCTCCTTGGCGACCTCCTTGTACGCGTACCCCCGCGCGATCAGCCGCAGCACCTCCCGCTCCCGCTGCGTCAGCGAGTCGAGCTCCGGGTCGATCGACGGCGCCTCGGAGGAGGCGAACGCGTCCAGCACGAACCCGGCCAGCCGCGGCGAGAACACCGCGTCACCCTCGGCCACCCGGCGGATGGCGTCGGTCAGCTCCTTGCCGCTGATGTTCTTGGTGACGTAGCCGCGGGCGCCACCCCTGATGACGCCGATGACGTCCTCGGCGGCGTCGGAGACCGACAACGCCAGGAAGCGCACCTGGGAGCCGGAGCCCAGCACCCGGCGCAGCACCTCCTGACCGCCGCCCCCGGGCATGTGCACGTCGAGCAGCACCACGTCGGGCTGGTGCGCGGCGATCGCCTTGACCGCCGACTCGACGTCCTCCGCCTCGCCCACCACCTCGATCGAGTCGCCCAGCTCGGCGCGTACACCGGATCGGAACAACCGGTGGTCATCGACGATCAGTACGCGCGTCATGCCTTCTCCACCTTCATCGTCAACATCACTTCCGTGCCCTCGCCAGGATCGGTGCGGACGCGGGCCGAGCCTCCGTGGCGTTCCATTCTCCCGATGATGGACTCCCTGATGCCCATGCGGTCGAGCGGCACCGCCTCGAGGTCGAAGCCCTTGCCCCGATCCTTCACGAAAATCGCGACCTCTTCACCCTCTACTTCGGCGTACACGGAAATGGCGGGGCTCTCGGAGTATTTGGCCGCGTTGACCATCGCCTGCCGCGCGGCCTTCAGCATGGCGCCCAGCCTGCCCTGCTGGTCGAGGGCGATGTCGCCGACGCAGACCACCTCGATGGGCACGCCGTGCGCGTCCTCCTCCTCGGCGGCGATCCGGCGTACGGCGGCGGCGAGGGTGGCGTCGGCGTCCTGGGCCGGCTGGTAGAGCCAGTTGCGCAGCTCCCGCTCCTGCGAACGGGCCAGGCGGGAGACCTCGCGCGGGTCGTGGGCGACGCGCTGGATCAGGGTGAGCGTGTGCAGCACGGAGTCGTGCACCATGGCGGCGACCTCGGCGCGCTCCTCCTGCCGGATGCGCTCGCGCCGCTCCAGCTGCAGCTCCTTCCACAGGCCCGCCAGCCAGGGGGTGGCGATGACGGCCAGGCCGCCGACCACCACGACCGTGAACATCAGGCCGGGCCTGGCCTGGGCCAGCTCACCCTGGGAGTACAGGAAGCCGACCGCCCCCACCACGACGAGCGCGACGCCGAGCAGCGTGCGCACGCGGTTCTTCCTGATGCTGAGCGCCGCGCCGCTCATCCAGGTGCGGCGGCGTTCGGGGTCGGCCTGCTGCCACAGGATCAGCGCGCCGATGCCGCCCACCGCGAACGGCAACATGCCGATGCCTCCCTGGGAGGCCCCCGTCAGCCAGCCGAACGCGAACAGCGCCATCCCGATCGCGGTGAACGCGGCCAGCTGGCTCCAGTCGCGCTGCGGCTCCACCCGCTGCGGCGCCTGCCGCGGCGTCACCATCCACAACACCGCGTACGCCACCACGCCGACGCCGTTGACCACGCTGAGCAGCACGAACATCAGCCTGACCACCACGGGGTCGAGCTTGAGCTGTGCCGCGAGCCCCTGGGCGACACCGCCGAGCAGGCGGCCCTCCATGGGGCGCGTCATCCGGCGGTAGGGCGTGTCGCCGCTCTGCTCGGCGAGAGTCTTCTGGTCAGCCATAACATCGCCATCGTCACATGTCCGCGCGTGATGGGCATCAGGGAGCGACCCCCGGGGCGGCTCAGGGATCTCCCCGATGCGAGCACCCGCCGGTCAGGTCCAGGATGGTTCCATGACAGAAGCTCCGCCCAGACCGCCCTCGGCCGACCCCCGTGAGCTGCGCCGCAGCAGCCAGGGGCGCATCCTGATGGGCGTCTGCGCGGGGCTCGGCCGCCACACCGGCATCGACCCTGTGGTGTTCCGGGTCGGGTTCGTGGTGCTGCTGCTCGGCTCCGGCGTCGGGCTGTTCGTCTATCTGGCGGCGTTCCTGCTCATGAAGGAGCCGAACGGCCGGCCTGGCTTCATCGAGCACTGGACACGGCGCGACTTCGACGCCGAGACCGTGATGGCGCTGCTGACGGCGGTGCTGGGGTTCGGGCTCGCGATCAACCTGATGACGGTGTGGCTCGACACGGCGACGCTGGCGGTCGGGGTGCTCCTGGCCGTGTCGCTGCTGGCCGCCCATTCCCACGGGGTCGACCTGCTGGCGCTGGCCCGGTCCATGCCGGAACGGCTGACCAGGAAGCGCAGCCCGGAGCGCCCGGCGGCCTCGTACACGGAGACGCCGCCACCCGCCCCGGTCCGCTCCCCCGAGCCGGACCCGGCGCCGCCGACCACCGCGGTACGCACCCCGCAGCCGCAGCCCCGGCAGGCCGAGCCGCCCGCACCGCAGGCAGCCCCGGTCGCGCACGCCGCGGAACCGCAGGCGCCCCCGCACGACCAGGCGGCGCCCGAGGCGGTGACGGCCGAGTACCAGGTGCCGCCGCCCGAGCCGCCCGCCTACCGCGCGGACCCGCCGCCCGCCTACCGCGCCGACCCACCGACGGCCGTCGACTACGGCACGCAGGCGGCACCGTTCGCGCCGAACGGCCCCTACCAGCCGCTCGACCCCGCCAGGCGGGCCGGCCAGTCCCCGTACGACCCCGCCCTGTACTCCCGCCCGCTCCCCCGGCGGGAGCGCAGGCCGAAGTCGTACATCGGCGCGATCACCCTGTTGCTGGCCTTCATCGTCGGAGGGATCATCGTGCTCGCCCAGTCCAAGTCGGCAGCCGGAGTGAGCCCGACCATCGTCGGCGGCGCCATGCTCATCGCCATCGGCGCGGGCCTGCTCATCGCCGCCTGGTGGGGGCGCGGCGCCGGCCTGGTGGCCATCGGCACCGTCGTCGCCCTGCTGGTGGGCATGGGGCTGATGTTCGGCGGCGTGCCGAGGAACGTCGGCACGTCGGAGTGGGTCCCCGCCAGCGTCGCCGAGGCGAGCCGGCTCTACGACGTGGGGGTGGGCGACGGCCTGCTCGACCTGTCGGAGCTGGAGCTGGCGCCGGGATCGACGGTGACGTTCAACGCCGCGGTCTCGGCGGGCGAGCTGGTGGTGATCGTGCCGCCGACGGCCAGGGTCGAGGTGCACGCGAGGAACAAGGTGGGCGACATCCAGATCGACCGGGCGCTCAGAGGCGGGGTTGACGTCCGCTTCAACCAGACGCTGGAGCCCGAGGTGCAGCCGGAGGGCGTGCCCGCCACGATCGTGCTCAACCTGCGCGGCGGCGTCGGCGACATGGAGGTGCGCCGTGGCGCGTGACGTCGAGCGTCCCCGGCGGGTCCACCGCACGGATTGGATGGCCCTGCTCAGCGGTGTGTTGTTCGTCGTTCTGGGCATTCTGATCGTTACACGGGCCATCACGGATCCGCTGATCCTGATCGGGGTGATGGTGCTGGGATTGGCGTTCGCGGGACTGGTGGCGATCATCGCGCGGGGGGTTCGCGGGAAGTAGACCTTGACCGGGAAAAGCACCGGCGTACGTTCGGAGTGTCCGCCTTTCCCCCTGCTTTGAGGGAGGACGTATGCCCCGAATCACCGTCACAGTCGACGGAGTCACGTACGAGGAGGACGTCGAGCCGCGTGTCCTCCTCGTCCACCTGCTACGAGAGCGGCTGGGCAAGACCGGCACCCCCGTCGGGTGCGACACCAGCAACTGCGGCGCCTGCACGGTCCTGCTCGACGGCAAGAGCGTCAAGAGCTGCTCGGTGCTCGCCGTCCAGGCCGACGGCTGCGACGTCGTCACGATCGAGGGCCTCGGCACGAGCGGGTCGATGCACCCGATGCAGCAGGCCTTCCACGAAGAGCACGCGCTGCAGTGCGGCTACTGCACACCGGGCATGGTCATGGCAGCGATCGACCTGCTCAGGGAGAATCCCGACCCGTCCGAGGAGACGATCAGGCAGGGCCTGGAGGGCAACCTCTGCCGCTGCACCGGCTACTGCAACATCGTGCGCGCCGTCCGCAGGGGCGCCCAGGAGATGGGGCAGGCGGTGACCAGGTCATGACCGTCCAGGAGGTGGGGCAGCCGAGGAAGCGCAAGGAGGACGCCAGGCTGCTGACGGGGCGCACGCAGTGGACGGACAACCTCACGCGGCCTGGCCTGCTGCACGTGATGTTCCTGCGCAGCCCCATGGCGCACGCCAGGATCGCGAGCGTCGACGTGTCGGCCGCCCGCGGCATGCCGGGCGTGGTGGCGGCCTTCAGCGGCCAGGACTTCGCCGCCGAGCAGGGCAGCCTGCCGTGCGCGTGGCCGGTCACCGAGGACATCGTCATCCCCGACCACCCGCCGATGGCCGTCGACGAGGTCCGCTACGTCGGCGAGGCCGTGGCCTGCGTGGTCGCGACCGACCGCTACCGCGCGGCCGACGCGCTCGACGCCATCGAGGTCGACTACGAGCCGCTGCCGGCCGTGGTCGACATGAACGAGGCCCTGGCCCCCGACAGCCCGAAGGTGCACGAGGCGGGCAACAAGGCCTTCAGCGTCACGATCACCTCGGGTGACATCGAGGCCGCCTTCCGGGACGCGCCCGTCGTGATCGACCGCACGTACGTCCAGCAGCGCCTGATCCCGTCGGCGATGGAGCCGCGGGCGGTCATGGCCGACACCGACGGCGAGTCGTTCACCGTGTGGTCGTCCACGCAGATCCCGCACGTGCTGCGGGTCATGCTGGCGGTCGTGACCGGCATCCCCGAGCACCGGATCCGGGTGATCGCGCCCGACGTGGGCGGCGGGTTCGGCTCGAAGCTGCAGGTCACCGCCGAGGAAGTGCTCTGCCTGCTGCTCGCCCGCAAGCTCGGCAAGCCCGTCAAGTGGGGAGAGTCGCGCTCGGAGGGCAACCTCACCGTCCACCACGGCCGCGACCAGATCCAGCACGTCCGGCTGGCCGCCGACTCCGACGGGCGCGTCCGCGGGCTCCAGGTCGGCCTGCTGGCCGACATGGGCGCGTACCTGATGCTCGTGACGCCGGGCATCCCCATGCTGGGCGCGCAGATGTTCAACGCGATCTACAAGATGGACGCATACGAGTTCGGCTGCACGGGCGTCTTCACCACCAAGATGCCGACGGACGCGTATCGGGGCGCGGGCCGTCCGGAGGCGACGTTCGCCATCGAGCGGGTGATGGACGAGCTGGCCGCCGAGCTGGGCATGGACCCGATCGAGGTGCGCAGGCGCAACTGGATCAGGCACGAGGAGTTCCCGTACACGACGATCTCGGGGCTGACGTACGACTCCGGCAACTACGAGGCGGCGACGGAGAAGGCGCTGGCGTTGTTCGGCTACGACAAGCTGCGGGCCGAACAGGCCGACCGGCGCGACAGGGGCGACCCGGTGCAGCTCGGGATCGGCGTCAGCACGTTCACCGAGATGTGCGGCCTGGCACCGTCGCGGATGCTCGGCGAGGCGAACTACGGCGCGGGCGGCTGGGAGCACGCGTCGGTGCGCATGCTGCCGACGGGCAAGGTCGAGGTCATCACCGGCACCTCGCCGCACGGGCAGGGCCACGTGACGTCGTGGAGCCAGATCGTCTCCGACGCGCTCGGCGTGCCGTTCGACGACATCACGGTGCTGCACGGCGACACGGCGATCGCCCACAAGGGCATGGACACCTACGGCTCGCGTTCGCTGGTCATCGGCGGCGTGGCGGTGGTCAAGGCGTGCGACAAGGTCAGGGAGAAGGCCCGCAGGCTGGCGGCCCACCTGATGGAGTGCTCGCCCGACGACCTCGACTTCGCGGCGGGGGCGTTCACGGTGCGCGGCACGGAGCAGAGCAGGACCATCCAGGAGCTGGCGTACGCCGCGTTCACGGCGCACGACCTGCCCGAGGGCGTGGAGGCGCGGCTGGACTCCGACGCCACGTTCGACCCGGACAACTACTCCTTCCCGCACGGCACCCACCTGTGCGCGGTGGAGGTCGACACCGAGACGGGCATGGTGAAGATCCGCTCGTACGTGGCGGTCGACGACGTCGGCACGGTGATCAACCCGCTGATCGTCGAGGGCCAGGTGCAGGGCGGCATCGCGCAGGGCATCGCGCAGGCCCTGTTCGAGGAGGCCGTGTACGACGCCGAAGGCAACCTGCTGACCACCACGATGGCCGACTACCTGCTGCCGTCGGCGGCCGACCTGCCGAACTTCACGCTCGACCGGACGGAGACCCCGGCGACGAGCAATCCGCTGGGCGTCAAGGGCGTCGGCGAGGCCGGCACGATCGCCTCGACCCCGGCCGTGGTGAACGCGATCGTGGACGCGCTGCGCCCGTACGGCATCCACGACGTCCGGATGCCGTGCACGCCGGAGCGCGTCTGGAGAGCCCTGGAAGGAGTGCGGCGATGATCCCCGCGCAGTTCGACTACGAGCGGCCGGCCTCGCTCGCCGAGGCGTGCCAGGCGCTGGCCGAAGACGACGAGGCGAAGGTGCTGGCGGGCGGGCAGTCGCTGCTGCCGCTGCTGCGGCTGCGGCTGGCGTACCCGACGAAGCTGGTCGACGTGGGCCGGCTGGATGAGCTGAAGGGCGTGCACGACCGGGGCGACCACGTGTTCATCGGCGCGATGGCCACGCACGACGAGGTCCTGCGCTCCCCCGCGGTGGCGTCCGGCTGCCCGCTGGTGGCGATGGCGACGGCGCACGTGGCCGATCCGGCGATCCGGCACCGGGGCACGTTCGGCGGCTCGCTGGCCCACGCCGACCCGGCGGGCGACCTGCCGGCCGTGGTGCTGGCCCTGGACGGTGTCCTCGTGGCCAGGTCGGCGCAGGGCGAGCGGGAGATCCCGGCCGCCGACTTCTTCGTCGACTACCTGGAGTCGTCGCTGGCCCAGGGCGAGATCCTGGCCGGGGTGCGGATCCCGAAGCCGGGCGAGGGCTGGGGTTTCCACTACGAGAAGTTCCACCGTACGGCGCAGGCGTGGGCGATCGTCGGCGTGGCGGCGGCCGTCCGGCGCTCGAACGGCGCGATCACCGAGGCCAGGATCGGGCTGACGAACATGGGGGCGACGCCCCTGCGCGCCCACGCGACCGAGGCCGCCCTGCGCGGCGTCGAGCTGGGCGACGCGGTACGCCAGGCGTGCGAGCAGGCGGCGGACGGCACCTCACCGCCGTCCGACCTGCACGCGCAGCCCGACTACCGCCGGCATCTGGCCAGGGTCCTGACCCACCGCGCGGTCCGCACCGCGGCCGGATCGCCCTGACCGGTGCGGAGGGGGCGCCTCTTCCGGGCGCCCCCTCCGCGACGTAGTGTCACAGGCATCGGAAGGAGCGGATCGATGGCGATGCGGTTCGATCACGAGTTCACTGTTCCGGTTCCCATCGAGCAGGCGTGGGCGGTGCTGCTCGATGTCGAGCGGGTCGCGCCGTGCCTGCCCGGGGCGGCGCTGGAGACCTTCGAGGGCGACGCGTTCACCGGCCGGATGAAGGTCAAGGTCGGCCCGATCACGGTCACCTACCGTGGCACTGCCACGTTCCAGGACGTCGACAAAGACGCCTACTCGATGACCATCCAGGCGTCCGGCAAGGAGGCCAGGGGTGCCGGCACGGCGTCGGCCACGGTCAAGGCGCGCATGTCGCCGCGCGACGACTCGACGCTGGTGAGCGTGGAGACGTCGTTCAACGTGACCGGCCGGCCCGCGCAGTTCGGGCGCGGCGTGATGGCCGAGGTGGGCGGCAAACTGATCGAGAAGTTCGCCGACAACCTGGCGCGGCTGCTCTCCGAGCCCACGGTGGAGCCGGCTCCGGCGGCGACGGCCGACGAGGAGCGGCATCTCGCCGCCGTGCCGGAGACCGAGGAGGAGTTGCGTCCCGTGGCCACGCTGCGTGCCTCGCGCACGGCCGACGAGGAGGCGCTCGACCTGCTGGAGGTCGCCGGTCAGCCGCTGCTGAAGCGGCTGGCGCCGGTCGCGGGCGCGGTCGCGGTGCTGCTGCTCATCGTCTGGGTGATCCGCCGGATTACGCGCTGATTTTCGGCAAATAGTCAATCAAGTCCGGACACTTCCCCCAGCGCGGGGGAAGTGCCTTTCCCGCAGGCCATCGGACCAGCGGGGGGACTTGGGATGCCGGACTGCACCGTCGTGGTCATCACGTACAACGACGCCGAACGACTGCCCAGAGCCGTGCGTTCCGTGCTCCGGCAGACGCTGCGCGACCTGGAAGTGATCATCGCGGACGACGCCGGCACCGACGGCACACCGGAGGTCGCCCGGCGGCTCATGGACGGCGATCCGCGCGTGCGCTACCTGCGCAGGGCCGCCAACAGCGGCGGCTGCGGGGCCCCGCGCAACGACGGGATCGACGCGGCCCGCTCCCCGTACGTCATGTTCCTGGACAGCGACGACGAGCTGCCGCCGCACGCCTGCAAGAGCCTGCTGGCCGAGATCGAGCGGACGGGCGCCGAGTTCGTCTCGGGGCAGATCTCGCGGCTGTTCGAGTCGAGCGGGAAGCTGCATCCGTACTATCCGTCGTTGTTCGCCCGGCGGCGGGTGGTGGCGGGCATCCGCGAGGACCCCGAGCTGTTCCTCGACTGCTTCAGCACCAACAAGCTCTACGACACGGCCTGGCTGCGCGAGCACCTGGTGCGCTTCCCCGAGGACATCCACTACGAGGACCACGTCTTCGCCGCCGAGCTGTACGCGGTGGCGCGCAGGTTCGCGGTCGTGCCGTGGACGGTCTACCACTGGCACCGCGCGCCGGCGACGAGCTCGATCTCGCTGAGCGTCGACGACCTGGAGAACGTCCGCCAGCGGGTCATCGCGGCCCGGCTGAGCGACGACATCCTGCGCGACTACGGGGCCAGCGACCTGGTGCCGCACCGGCAGTACCGGTTCGTCCGCCAGGACCTGCGGGTCTACCTCAACCCGCTGCCGCTGCGCGACGTGGTGTGGGTCAAGGAGTTCGCCTCGATCGTGCGGCCGTACCTGGAGGAGATCCCCGAGGCCGTCGTCGAGCGGATCCCGCCGCTCGACCGGGTCTGCTGCCGGCTCATCCTGGACGACCGCATCGAGGACCTGCGGGTGGCGGCGGCCTCGCTGACCGGCCCGCGGGCCGCGCCCCGGGCGGCCGTGCAGCGGAACGGGCGGACGTACTGGGGCACTTCGGTCTCGCCGCAGCTGGACATCACGAAGCTGCGGCTGGCCGAGCTGCCCTTCTCGCACGCCCGGCTGCGCCACGAGATCACCGCCGTCTCCTCGGACGGCCGGCGCGTGCGGATGACCGTGCGGACGTACGACCCGTTCGGCGCGCTGCCCGCGGAGTGGACGGCGTTCCTGCAGCTCGGCAAGGAGCGCGTGCCGATCACGCCGGAGCCGACGGGCGAGGGCGGCTACGTCAGCGAGGTCACGTTCACGCCGTCGCGCACCTGCGAGCCGCGCATCGGCTTCACCCGCGTCTCCGACGGCCGCACCACGACAGACCGGCTCCTCGTGGATCCGCGCCTGGAGCCGATCGAGCTGCCCGGCTGCACGCTGCGGGCCGAGGGGTACGCCGCCTACCTGGGCGTGCGCGCCGATCCTGCCCCGAAGTCCGCCGCCCGCAGGTTCGCACGGCGGCTGCTGAAGCGCTGCGGCACGCCGCGGACCAAGCTGCGCGCGTACAAGCTGCTGATCAAGGTGGTCAGGCCCCGGCCCGACCTGGCGCTGTTCGAGTCGGACGTCGGCAGGGGCTGCACCGGCAGCCCCCGGGCCATCTACGAGGAGGTGCGCCGGCGCGGCCTGCCGATCGAGGCGGTCTGGTCGGTGGCCAAGGGCCGCGCGAACTTCCCGCCCGGGGTGCGGCTCGTGCGCCGGGGCAGCTGGCGTTATCTCTGGACGATGGCCAGGGCCGGGATCTGGGTCGACAGCCACGGCCTCCCGCTGGACTTCCCCAAGCCCAGGGGCACCCGCTACCTGCAGACCTGGCACGGCCAGGGCATCAAGTCGATCGGGTTCGACGCGCCTGACCTGCGCGCCGACTTCGACCGGCCGCGCGCGCAGTGGCGGGCCGCCGTCGCCCGCTGGGACGCCCTGGTCTCGCCGAGCGCGGAGTTCTCGCGCATCTTCCCGGCCTCGAACGGCTACACCGGCAAGATCTACCGGTACGGCACGCCGAGGTGCGACGCGCTCGTGCGCGGAGAGGTGACCGGCGACGTGCGGAGCCTGCTGGAGATCCCGCCAGGGCGAAAAATCCTCCTATATGCGCCTACGTATAGAGATCGAGCGAAAGGCAGCGGCCAGTCCGTCCGCGTGGACCTGGAGGCGCTGGCCGAGGAGCTGGCCGGCGACTGGGTGGTGATCCTGCGGACCCATCCCGTGGAACGTTACAAACTTCCCGAGCACCTGCGGCACTTCGTCCGCGACGCCGGCTCCTATCCCGAGATCAACGACCTGATGCTGGTCTCCGACGCGCTGCTGACCGACTACTCCTCCGTCATGTGCGACTACGCGATCACCGGCAAGCCCATGCTCTTCTACATCGACGACTGGGACGACTACCGCCTGGCGGAGCGCGGCGTCTACCACGACCTGCCGGCCATCACCCCGGGCCCGTGCGTCACGACGACCGCTGACCTGGTGGCCGCGCTGCGCGACCTGCCCGCCGGGCACGCGTCGTACGCCGACAGGTACGCCGCCTTCCGCGAGTTGTGGTGCGCCGACGAACACGGCGACGCTGCGGCCAGGATCGTCGCCGACTTCTTCGGCCTGCCCCAGCAGGCCGGGACACGACGTGCTCCCCGCGAAGAGGAGGCGGCCCTGTGAGCGTGGTCTTCACCTGCCTGGACGCCGACACGCTCGGCGGCGTCCAGCACGTCACCCACACCCTCGCCCAGGGCCTGGCCGAACGCGGCCACGAGGTGCACGTCGTCGGCCTGCACCGCTCGTCCCGGCCGTTCCGATACGTGGAGAGCCCGCGCTACCACCGGCACGTGATCAGCCGGAGCCGGGCGGACGGCCGGCTCGCGCGCGGGCGGGCCGACCGGCGGCTGAGGCGGCTGCTGGAGTCGATCGAGCCCGGTTACGCGGTCATGACCACGCCGTCGGTGGTCACCCGCGTGTCCGGCCTGCTGCCGGAGGCGTTCCGGTCGATCGGCCAGTACCACGGCTCCTACGACCACGCCCGCGGCTGCTGGCACCTGGCCTCGATCCGGCGCCACTACCCCGCGCTGCACCAGGCGGTCTTCCTCAGCGAGCACGACGCCTGGCAGTTCTCCGAGCACGCGCTGCTGCCCAACGCCTGGACGCTGCCGAACCCGCTGGCGAGCTGGCCGGACGGAGTGTCCGCGCTGGACATGCCGCGCGTGCTCGGCGTGGGCCGGCTGGAGGGGGTCAAGCGGTTCGACCGGCTGATCACCGCGTTCGCCCGCTCGGGGGCGCCGCGGCCGTGGCAGCTGCACCTCATCGGCGACGGAAGCGAGCGCGAACGGCTGCGCGCGCACGCCGAGCGCGAGGGCGTCGCCGATCGCGTGGTGTTCAGGGGCCCGGTGCCGGCCGCCCGGATGTCGCAGGAGTACCTGCGCGCCTCGGTGGTGGGCCTGACCAGCGAGCACGAGGGCCTGCCCGTCGTGCTGCTGGAGGCGGGTGCGCACGGGGTGCCGTCGGTGGCGTTCGACGTGTCCGGCGGCGTGCGCTCCGCCGGGCCGGTGCCGGTGCCGCCGGGCGACGTGGACGCGTTCGCGGCGGAGCTGGGCCGGCTCGTCGGCAGCCGGGCCGAACGGCTGCGGCTGGGGGCCGAGGCCCGCGCACGGGCCGAGGCGTTCCGCCTCGACCACGTGCTCGACCGCTGGGAGTCGATGTTCGCGCACATCGACCGCTAGGGCTCAGACCGGCTCGGTCAGCTCCGAGCGCTGCTGCGGGATGCCGGCCAGCGCGCGCTGACGCGAGGTGAGCATCGCGGCCACCGGGCCGGGCTCGCGCAGCCGGTTGAGCCGGTCGCGCATGCCCTTGCGCATGCGGCTGGCCTTGCGCTTCTGCATCGTCTTCTGGCAGGCCGCGATGTGCTCCTTGGACGGCTTCGGCACCCCGGTGATCTCGTAGCCCATCGACTCCAGCCGGTCGCCCAGCATGTGCTCGGCGAGCGCGATCTCCCAGTCGTCCAGCCGGTTCGCCCAGCTGCCGACCCGGCTGCGGGTGACCTCGCCGTGGGTGTTGCGGTGCCAGACCTTGTGCTGCGGGACGGCCTGGACGGCCGCCTCACGCGGCGAGATCATCGACGGCGAGAAGTCCTCGTCCAGGAAGTGGCAGAGCTTCTTCAGCTCGGTCTCCGGGTCGTCGGTGAGGTCCTCGTAGCGCAGCTCGTAGTAGGTGTCCTCGGGCAGCGTGCGGCGCAGCTTGCCGCCGGCGTCGATGGCCTCGGCCCACGTCGAGATGGCGTGGAAGGAGTCGAGGGTGTACCAGGGCATCTCCTTCAGCGAGGCCACGCAGTCACGGCCGTCCCTGACGAGATGGACGAACTGGGCGTCGGGGAAGAGCCGTAGCAGCATGTCGACCTGCTTGACGTAGCTCGGCCGCTTGTCGCCCCAGCGCACCTTGTCGAACCGGTCGGCGTACATCCGGAAGGCCGTGCCGAAGACCGAGCCGAGCGAGCCGGGCCCGTCCACGACCTGCTGGATGAAGTCGTCCTTGTCGAGCTTGAGCTCGCGGAACTTGGTGCTGCGGTCGGTCGCGATCCACTGCGCCAGCGCCCGGCGCCGGTGAGCCACACGCAGGTCGCCCCACGTGCGGCGCCGGTAATAAACGGGAACGAGGAAGCGCGTCTCCGGCGGCACCGCCATACGGGGGTGCGAGTGGAGCATGAGCTGGAGCATCGTGGTGCCGGACCGCGGGCATCCGATGACGAAGACTGGCCGGTCTGACATTTCGTACTAACCCCCGAAAACTTAGACGAGAACGTGCTCTCGGCTCTCCTGAGCGGTGCTCACGCCGTGCCTGCGCGCGAAGAGCCACATCCGGTAGACCAGGAAGACCTCGTTGACCAGCAGCAGCACCCCCGCTCCCGCGGCGAGCGGGATCAGCGCCCACGCCCCCGCGAGGGGCGCGACCACGAACACCGCCGCATGGAACTCGATGCCGCTGACCAGGTGCGAGCGGACCCGGTGGCGGGCCAGGAACCGGTTGAGCCGCCGGTAGAGCCGGAAGAACCAGCGCGGGCGCGGCGCCCGGCCGGGCGGCAGCACGTCGAGCGGTTCCGGCTCCAGCGGGTCGGGCCCCAGAGGATCGGCCGCCAGGGGCGCCATGCCCAGGGCGTCCGGCTCCTGCCGCCCCTCCCTGATGGTGTCGCGCACGCGCTTCATCTGCGGCGCGTTGACATACCTGAACAGGTCCAGGACGGCCACCGCGGCACCGAGCACGATGAACTGCACATCGCCGGTCAGCGCGTACTGGCCGTAGGCCAGGCCACCGGCGCACAGGACCACCCTGATCCGGTCTCCCACGTAGTCCAGCCAGAGCCCGAAAGGCGTCCCCGTGCCCTTGAGCCGGGCTATCTTGCCGTCCACGCAGTCGATCATGAAACTGAGGTAGAAGAGGCAGGCACCCGCCGCGAGCTGGTTCGTCGCGAAGAACGCCGCCGACACCATGCCGAGGACCAGTGAGAACACGGTGAGCGCGTTGGGCGTCAGCCGGGTGTGGTTGGCGACGGGAAGGGCGACCCGGCAGGCGACCGGATCCACGAAATAGACGGTCCACCAAGAGTCTCTCCGCTTGCGTGTCTCGTAGACGTCATCGAGCGAATAGGTCCTCATGGAGTCCAGCATGACCACGGAAGGCCGCGGAGTGGTCACTCTCTGGAACTACTGGGGGATGTCCATGCCTGTTCTTGACCTGCCCGGCACCGAAATCCGCCACGTGGCAGTGCTGTCACCGTCCCGGCACCATCCCTTGAACACCAGGCCGCGCAGCTCCGCGCGGACGCCGAGCCGCCAGGTGCCGCCCTCCAGGCGTTCGGCGTCGGCCACCGCCACGTAACCGTGCCGGCCCTTGCGCTTGACCTCCAGCGGCACCCGGCGGCGGCCGTCGCTGAGCCACAGGCTCACCTTGGCGAGCCGGCGGTCGACACGGTGGAACGACACGTGAACGCGCAGCCGGTAGCCGGCCTCGACGCGCTCGCACGCCTCGACCTCGGCGATCAGCTTGACCTCGTCGCGGGCGTCGAACACCTCGTCGGGGATGCGCAGGCGCCGGTTGCGGAAGAACGGGTAGTCGCCGTACCAGCCGGTCGTACGCCGGCCGCGCGGCACCACGCGGGTGACGTCGTCCCTGCCACGGCGGAACTCGCGGACGGCACGCAGCTCCGCCGGCAGCCCGCGCCTGAGCAGGTGCAGCTCCAGGCGGCGCAGCGACGGCGCGGTGGCCAGCACGTGCGGGCTCAGCTCCGCCAGCCAGGCGCGGCCGAGGTCGAGCAGCGGCCCCGGATCCTCGCGCCGCTCGACGCAGCCCTCCAGCGCCTGGAACAGGAAGAGGGTGTCCTTCTCCAGCACGAGCGAGTCGAAGCCGTCGAGCAGCTCGGGCGCCCGCTCGTCGAAGAACGCGCGCACCGACCGGATGGCCGCCAGGCGCTCATGGAGGTTGGACAGCTCCCTGCGGCGCTGCGTGATCGACGTGCCCTCCTCGTCGCGCTTGCGCCAGTGGTAGACCACGTCGCCCACCATGTCGACGCTCGTGGCCAGCACGTGGGCCTGCATGGCGACGGGCACGTCCTCGTAGATCCCCGACGGGAACGCCAGGCCGTGCCGCTCCCAGAAGTCACGTCGGTAGACCTTGTTCCACACCGTGCGGTCCCTGATCAGCACCTGCTTGTCGGTGATGTGGGTGCACAACTTCGGCTTCCTGAACACCTTCTCGTGCAGGGTCGACTCCTCCAGCTCGCCGTCCACGAGCCTCCTGACCGCGCCGCACGCGAGGTCCGAGCCGGTCTCGGCGAGGCTGCCGGTCAGCACCTCGTACGCCTCGGGCGGCACCACGTCGTCGCCGTCGGCGAAGGCCAGGTAGGCGCCGCGGGCCTGCCGGATCCCCTGGTTGCGGGCCGGCCCCGGCCCGAGGTTGCGCTGCCCCACGAGCACGAACCGGGGATCGCGCGCGGCGAAGTCCTCGGCCACCCGCCGGCTCCCGTCCACCGACCCGTCGTCCACGAGGATCACCTCGATGTCCTCCAGGGTCTGCGCGGCCAGCGACTTCAGGCACTCGGTGAGGTACGGCTCCACGTTGTAGAACGGGACGACGACGCTGAGCAGGGGGATCATGCCGAATTCGCTCCTTGGCTCGGTACGGGTCGAGGGCAGCATGCCGTGACGTGGGGCGGGATTCCGTGTCCGATGGCCGTCCCTGATCAGCTCTTTACCGGACAAGGATCCGCTACGTTGGGCAAGGGGTCGAGCACGAATCGTAGGGGGAGCGGTGCTGAGAGACGTGCGAGATGATGATCTGCCGGTTATGCGCCGATGGCGCAACCACCCGCGCGTCCGCGCCGCCAGCTTCACCACCCATGAGATCACCGAGCACGAACACGCCCGCTGGTGGGCCGCCACCCGCGCCGACACGGGCACCCGCGTGCTGATCTACGACCATGAGGCCGCCGCCGCAGGGGTGGTGACCTACGCCGGCGTGACGCCGGCGGCCGCCCGCTGGGGCTTCTACCTCGACCTCGACGGCCTCGAACGGTCGGGGCGGCTGCTGGCGGCCTGGGCCGGCCTGGAGCGGGCCGCCATCGCGCACGCCTTCGGGCCGCTCGGCCTCGCCGCGTTGCGTGGCGAGGTGCTGGCCGACAACGAGCCGGTCAGGCAGATGCACCGCAGGTTCGGGTTCGTCGAGGTGGAGACCTACCAGCGGCACGTCGACGGCGTGCCGCGCGACGTCGTGGCCATCGAGCTGAGAAGGGAAGACGCATGATCTCCATCGCGGGGCGGCCGATCGGGCCCGGGCATCCGCCGTACGTCGTGGCCGAGATGTCCGGCAACCACAACGGGAGCCTGGAACGCGCGCTGGCCATCGTGGACGCGGTGGCCGAGGCGGGCGCGCACGCGCTGAAGCTGCAGACGTACACGCCGGACACGCTGACGATCGACTGCGACGCTCCGGCGTTCCGGATCGGCGACGGGCACGAGTTGTGGGGCGGCGAGACGCTCTACCGGCTCTACGAGCGCGCCCACACGCCGTGGGAGTGGCACGAGCCGATCATGGAGCGCGCGCGGGAGCGGGGGCTGGCCGCGTTCTCGGCGCCGTTCGACCCGACGGCCGTGGAGCTGCTGGAGAAGCTGGACGTGCCGGCGTACAAGATCGCGTCGTCGGAGATCGTCGACCTGCCGCTGATCCGGCTCGCGGCCGGCACCGGCAAGCCGCTGATCATCTCCACCGGCATGGCGACGACCGGCGAGATCGAGGCCGCGGTGTCGGCCGCGCGCGAGGCCGGATGCAGCCGGCTCGCCGTGTTGTCGTGCACGGCGTCCTACCCGGCGGCGCCGTCCGAGAGCAACCTGCGGGCGCTGCCGCTGCTGGGCGCGCTCACCGGTGAGGTCGTCGGCCTGTCCGACCACACGCCGGGGCTCGGGGCCGCGCTGGCGGCGGTGGCGCTCGGGGCGTGCCTGATCGAGAAGCACGTCACGCTGTCGCGGGCCGACGGCGGGGTCGACGCCGCGTTCTCGCTGGAGCCGGCCGAGCTGGCGGTGCTGGTGGTGGAGAGCGAGCGGGCCTGGCAGTCGCTGGGCGAGACGGTGATCGGGCCGCGCCCGTCGGAGCGCGAGGGCCTGCGCTTCCGCCGGTCGCTGTACGTCGTACGCGATGTGCTGGCGGGCGAGCAGGTGACGGCGCGGAACGTCCGGTCGATCCGGCCCGCCGGCGGCCTGCCACCCGAGGCCGCCGCCGAGGTGATGGGGCGGCGCTTCACCCGCGACGTGCCCTTCGGCACCCCGCTGACCTGGGACCTGATCTAGCGGCAGATCTCCAGCAGCGCGTCGGCGACGCGCTCGCGGCCGCGGCCGTCCACCAGGCCGCGGCCCCGCCTGCCGTGCTCCTCACGGACGGCGGGGCCGGCGAGCAGGCCGGCCAGCACGGCGACGGAGCCGGCGTCGGGCACGTCGCCCAGCCCGGCCGCCACCCCGCGGCCGACCAGCTCCTCGTAGCCGATCAGCTGGTTGGCGGCCACCCAGGTCAGCGCCGTGGGCACGCCGAGGTGGAGCAGCTCCCAGACGGCCGAGCCGGCCGCGGTGACCACGAGGTCGGCGCCCGCCATCAGCTCGGGCAGCCGGTCGGTGGGCGGGATCACGGTGATCGGCCCGCCCGCCTCGAACGGCTCGGGGCTGACGACCGTGCCGTCGAACGGCCGCCCGGTCGCCCGCAGCGCCGCGGCCCAGGCGGGGGCCACGCCCGCGCTGTCGGTGCCGCCGAAGAAGCACAGCACCCGTGGCACCTCGCCGTCGTGCGCCACCCGCCTGCGCGAGCGCACGCTGTCACGCAGCAGCACGTAACGGGCTCCCGCCAGCCGCCGGGCGTCGAAGGGGAACGGGCGGTGCTCGGCGCCGAGGTTCTGGTCGAGGTAGAGGTCGGCCCGCTGGCCGCGCGGATCGCCGTCGACGATGGCGAGCACCGCGAGGCCGTGGTCGCGCAGCACCGCGCCGGTGTGCTCCGGCAGGTCGTACGAGTCGAGCACCACGGCGTCGAGCCGCAGCTCGCGGGAGAGTGCGGCCAGGCGCGCGGGCTCGGCGGGGGCGGGCACCAGCGGGAGCCCCCGCAGGCTCAGCTGGGCGGCGGCCCACTCCGAGCCGCGCACCTCGCCGAGGAAGACGACGTCGGCGCCGCGGGAGCGCAGCTCCTCGGCCAGCGCCACGCACCGCACCAGGTGGCCCACCCCGCTGCTCGCTCCGGCGTCGCACCGGAACCCGGCCCGCGGCATCACGCCTCCTGCAGGGCCTTCTGCCGGACGTGGGCGTTGAGCCCGCTCACCTCCGGACGCTCGCGCAGCCAGCTCACCAGCGTGCGGGCGGGCACGCAGCGGTCGCCGAACGCCGCCGCCACCGAGGTGATGAGCCGCCAGTCGTCCTCGGTGTCGAGCGTGACCCGCAGGTCGTCGGCGGCGGGCTGGTGGGCCAGGCCCAGCAGCCGCGCGTCGCCCGGATGCGCGTAGATGTGGGAGGTCACGTGGGTGCGGTGGAAGCCGGTGGCCTCCGCGTCGGCCCGCAGCAGCGCGGCGCGGCCGGCGATCTCGACGTCGAGCCCGCGCGGCAGCGTGCGGGCCAGGCTCGTGCTGAGGTAGTCGAGCCCGGGGACGGCGCGGAAGACCAGCGCCGCCTCCCTGATCACGGCCGGGTCGAGCAGCGGGCAGTCGGCGGTGAACCGCATCATCGCGTCCCACCGGCGCCCTTCCAGCGCCTGGACGAAACGGGTCAGCACGTCGTCGACCGGCCCCCGGTGCCAGGCGACGCCGAGCCGCCGGCACTCGGCGACCACCGCGTCGTCGGCCGGCTCGGTGGTGGTGGCCACGAGCAGGTCGTCGAGCGCGCCGGCCTCCCGCGCGGCGCGGACCACCCAGGCCAGCACCGAACGGCCCTCCAGCTCGCGCACCACCTTGCCGGGCAGACGTGTCGAACCCATGCGTGCCTGGATGATTCCGACGATGCGCACAGCGCTCCCATCCCCCCATGTGACCCAACGCGCACGACCGATCGCGCTATGCTACCGGCTGCTCAGACGACAACAGCGCGCACGCGCGATTTCAGGGGGCCACGTGAGCATTCTCAGTGGATCGTCGATTCTGATCACCGGAGGGACGGGGTCCTTCGGCAAAGCGTTCATCCGCCACGCACTCGACTCGCTCGGGGTCCGCCGCCTGGTGGTCTTCTCCCGCGACGAGCTCAAGCAGTACGAGGCCCGCCAGCTGTTCGGCGACGACGAGCGGCTGCGCTGGTTCATCGGCGACGTACGCGACCGCGACCGGCTGACCCGCGCCATGCACGGCGTCGACCACGTCGTCCACGCGGCGGCGCTCAAGCAGGTCGACACCGCCGAGTACAACCCGTTCGAGTACGTCCGCACCAACGTCGCCGGGTCGCAGAACGTCGTGGAGGCGGCCATCGACTGCGGCGTGCGCAAGGTGGTCGCGCTCTCCACCGACAAGGCCTCCAGCCCCATCAACCTCTACGGCGCCACGAAGCTGGTCGCCGACAAGCTCTTCGTGTCGGCCAACCACTACGCCGCCGCCCACGAGACCCGCTTCGCCGTCGTCCGCTACGGCAACGTCGTCGGCAGCCGGGGCTCGGTGGTGCCGCTGTTCCAGCGTCTGGCCGCGCAGGGGGGCAGCCTGCCGATCACCGACAAGCGCATGACGCGCTTCTGGATCACGCTCGACCAGGCCGTCAGGTTCGTGGTCGACTCGTTCGAGCTGATGCGGGGCGGCGAGCTGTACGTCCCGCGCATTCCCAGCATGCGCATCACCGACCTGGCCGAGGCCCTCGCACCGGAGAGCCCGATCTACGAGATCGGCGTGCGGCCGGGCGAGAAGCTGCACGAGGAGATGATCGGCCCCGACGACGGCCGCAGGACGCTGCGCCTGGCCGACCGCTACGTCGTCCAGCCGACGATCGCGACCTGGGGTTACGTGCCGCCCGACACGGGCGAGCTGCTGCCCGAGGGCTTCTCCTACCGCTCCGACACCAACGAGCAGTGGCTGTCGGTCGACGACCTGCGCGCCATGGTGGCCGGCTGATGCTCCCCTACGGACGGCAGTCGATCGACGAGTCCGACGTCGAGGCGGTGACCGGGGTGCTGCGCGGCGACTGGCTGACGACGGGGCCGGCGGTGGCCGCGTTCGAGACGGAGCTGGCGCGCTGGACGGGCGGCGTCCCGTGCGTGTCGGTCACCTCCGGCACCGCGGCGCTGCACGTCGCGTACGCGGCGGCCGGTGTCGGGGCGGGCGACGAGGTGGTCACGACGCCGCTGACGTTCGTGGCCACGGCGGCGACGGCCGCGCTGCTGGGCGCGAAGGTGGTCTTCGCCGACGTGCAGCCCGACACCGGCAACCTCGACCCCGACGCCGCCGCGGCGCTGGTCACCCCACGGACGCGGGTGGTGACCGCGGTCGACTACGCGGGTCACCCCGCCGACTACGACGAGCTGCGCGAGGTCGCCGACCGGGCCGGGGCGGTGCTGGTCGACGACGCCGCCCACGCGATCGGGTCGACGTACAAGGACCGGCCGGTGGGGTCGCTCGCCGACCTGACGACGTTCTCGTTCTTCCCGACCAAGACCGTGACGACCGCCGAGGGCGGGGCGGTGGCGGCGGCCGACCCGGAGCGGTTCCGGCGCGCGGCCCGCTTCCGTAACCACGGCCTGGTCAGGGAGCCCGGGGAGCAGCGCTTCCCCGGCGAGGGCGGCTGGCACCAGGAGGTGCACGCGTTCGGGCTCAACTACCGGCTGCCCGACGTGCTGTGCGCGCTCGGCATCAGCCAGCTGCGCCGGCTCGAAGGTTTCCGCGCCCGCCGCGCCGAGCTGGTCGAGCGCTACGACACGCTGCTGCGCGACGTGCCCGGGCTGACGCTGCCGGCCCGGCGCGCGTACGTGCGGCCGAGCTGGCACCTGTATCCCGTGCGCGTGCGCGACGGGCGGCGGCGCGAGGTCTACGAACGCATGCGCGCCGCCGGCATCGGGGTGCAGGTCAACTACGTGCCGGCGTACTGGCATCCGGTGTTCGAGGACCTCGGCTACCGGCGCGGCCTGTGCCCGCGGGCCGAGGCCTACTACGCCGAGGAGCTGTCGCTGCCGCTGTTCCCCGGCCTGTCCGACGCCGAGCAGGACCGCGTGGCCGAGACGCTGGCCGGCATCCTGCGTTAGCGCTCGGCGAGCAGCAGGCAGCCGTCCTCACCGCGGTCGATGAGGAAGCGCCGCTCGGCCACCGTCGCGACCGCCCGGTGGGCGGTGCGCACCAGCGGCCGGACGGCCGTGCCGTGGTCGATGAGCACCTCCCACCACGCCTCGCGGCTCACCCGCTCGTCGATGTCGGCGAGCGGCACGCGGGCGTGGAAGTCGCGGCCGGCCAGCGCCACCGGGAAGTACATCTCCTCACCGTCGTTCCTGCGGCGCAGCCGGAGCACCGGCTCGCCGTCGCCGACGTCGGCCATCTCCCCCGAGAACACCAGGTCGTCGCCGTCGAGACCGCACTCGCCGATGACCGCCTGGGCGTGGCGCAGGCGCAGGCTCCAGGCGCCCTTGACGCCGCGTACCGGGACCGCCCACACGCCCGATCGGCGGCGCGGCTCCGGGATCAGCGGCGGCAGCCAGCGCGGTCCGCCGACCCTGCCCTCCAGCCGCAGCCCCCGGCCCCTGATCCCGACGTACAGGTCCCACAGGCCGCGCCTGGCGAGTTGCGCCTTGGTGAAGGTCTCCAGGTCGAACGCGAACCTGAACGGGAACGCCTGCTCCTCCAGCAGACGCCCGTCCTCCTGCCTGACGTCCTCCACGACGGGGGCGCTGAGCCCTTCGGACAGCGGGACGGTCGCGCCCGACCCGCGTTCGCGCAGCCACACGTTCATCCGCACCCGGCGCACGTCGCTCACGTCGAACATGCCGACGGCGGCCCGGCCGGCGCCGGACAGCACGCTCTCGCGCCAGTCCAGGCTCACCAGCCGGCTCCTCAGCTTCAGCTCGGCGGAGACCTCCGCCAGGTGGCCGGGCATGGCGGGGTGGCGGCCGTACCAGCGTCTGCGCAGCAGCCCGGTCGAGGTGACCTTGGGCCGCAGCCGGCCCGCCTCCGCGTCGGCGAAGGTCTCGGACAGCTCGTCCAGCCTGCGCCGGTGCAGGAGGTGGACGAGCAGGCGCTGCTCGTACGGGAGGCTCTGCCACGCCTCGGGCGCCACCCCGTCGAGGTAGCGGACGGCGAGGTCCACCAGGCCCGGGTCGGCCGACGCGCCCATGCCGGCGATGGCCTCCACGGCCACGCTCATGTCGATGTCGAGCGTGTCGCGGTCGAAGTCGCCCTTGAGCTCCGGCGCCCCGCGGCCGAGGACGTCGGCCGTCTGCAGCACCGACAGCAGGCGGTCGCGCAGGTTGCCCGGCTCCAGACGGCGCTGGGTGATGGACGACTCCGGCTCGTCGCGCTGCCGCCAGTGGTAGACGACCCTGGCCAGCACGTCGACCGAACCGGCTCCGACATGCGCGGCCATGGCGACGGGCTGGTCCTCGTACATGCGCTCGGGGAAGCTCAGTCCGAGGTGGTCCCAGAAGGAGCGGCGGTAGACCTTGTTCCACAACATACGGTCGCGGACCAGCAGCGGGTGACGGCTGATGTGGGTGCGCCGGCGCGACTTGGCGAACGCCTGCCGGTGCGCCCACGACGGGACGAGCACATTGCCGTGGAGCCGCATGACGTTGCCGCAGGCCAGGTCCGAGCCGGTGTCCTCCAGCGAGGTCACCAGGCGCCCGAACGCGTCGCGCGGCACGGTGTCGTCACCGTCCACGAAGGCGAGGTAGCGGCCGGAGGCGTGCCGCAGGCCGACGTTGCGGGCGTGGCCCACCCCCTTGTTGGGCTGCCTGACGAACCTGATCCGTGGATCCGCGGCCTGCCGCGCGGCCACGACGACCGGGCCGTCGTCGACGCTGCCGTCGTCCACGCAGATCACCTCCAGGTCCTCCAGGGTCTGGGAGGTGATGGAGTCAAGGCAGGGTCCGATGTACTTCTCGACGTTATAGAACGGGACGATCACCGACAGAACCGGCACGAGCACTCCTCATCGTTTTCGTCAGCCGGACAGCAGGCGTATGACACGGCGGGCGACCTTGCGGGGGCGGGCCAGTCGGCGGGAGAGGCGGTAACCGAGGGTCCTGCGGTAGGCGGTGGCCCTGCGCTGGGTCCTGCGCAGCTTGGCCCTGGCCCGGACCAGCTCGCGCTCGCGGTAGGAGAGCTTGGTCTCCAGCCGCGAGATCCTGGCCATGGCCGCGGTGAGCTGCTCGGACAGCCGGTCGCGCGCCCGCAGCAGATCGCGGTACGTGGGGGCGTGCTCGGCCGGCTCGGCGGGCAGGCCCAGCTCGGCCTCCAGCTTCCTGGCCCGGTCGAGGTCGCGCTGGTCGCACTCGCGTCCCGCCATGGCGCACAGCGTCAGCGTGAGCTGGTCGTCCTCCAGCGGCCACGGCCACGGGTGGTGGTGACCGGCCGCGAGCAGGCGCACGGCGAACCGGCGCAGGATCCGGCAGAGCGCGACCTGCGGGTCGATCGGCCCGGGCAGGCCGGTCGGCGGGCCGATGGCGGCGAACCGCTCGCCGTCGTAGACCAGGCTGTCGGTCGCCGCCGACACCTCGCCGCCCTCCTCCAGCCAGGCGGCGAGGGCGGTGAGCAGCTCGCGTACGGTCCTGACGTCCTCGTGGGCGCACGCCTCGACGAGGATCTCCTCCACCACGCGGCCGGCCGGGATCGGGTGCTCGCCGCCGTCGGGGAGGCGGCGGACGCCCGCGGGGACGAGCTCGTACAGGAGCGCCCCCTCCTCGACCAGCCCCAGCGGCAGCTCCTCGGACGCGCCAGGGCCGGCGGATTCCTCAGTTTCCTCGGGCTTCTCGGGCTTTTCGGGCTTCTCGGGGGTGGCTGCGGGGCGGGTGGCCACGGCGAGCCACATCGGGGCGAGTCGTTCACCCAAGCGGTGGCGGAACACCAGGCGGGTCAGCCGCAGCGGGTCGGCCACCAGCGTGCGCTCGTCCTGCCGGGAGCTGAGCGTGAACGCGAGCGCGTCCGGCAGATCATGTGCCAGCGCCTCCCTGGACAGCAGCGACCGCGGGGCCTGCCGGTCGGGATAGACCGCGTAGGAGCGCCGCATCGTCAGCCCCGCCGACTCGATCCCGCGGTCGAGGGCTTCAGGGCCGCTCGGGTAGCTGGGGTCGAAGCCGTGTGGCGCCCACTGGTCGTCGCCGCCCTCCCGGTCGGCGGGCCGCGCCTCCAGGAACCGGTCCACGCCGAGGTCGTTGCGTACGCCCAGCGCCAGCCGCCCGCCGGGGGCCACCAGGCCGGCCAGCGCCGCCAGGGACTCCTTCCAGGCGGACGCCGGCGCCTCGGCGGAGTGCGTGCGCAGCAGCCCGTCGAGCGCCAGCACCAGGTCGTACGGCTCCTCGACGTCGAGCGCCTCCAGCCGCCCGCAGAACACCGCGAGGCCCGGGTGGCGCTCGCCGAGCTCGCAGGCGTCCGGGTAGGAGCGCAGCAGGACGGCCGCCGCCGCGGCGTTGGCGACCACCTCGTCCACCAGCGGCTGCGGGTGCGGCCCGACCAGCAGCACCCGGCCGCCCGCCGGCAGCAGCCTCCTGATCAGCTCCAGCGCCGCGCCCTGCCACTCCGTGACGCCGGCCACGGCGGACATGTCGGACCACAGCAACATCTCTCCGCCGATCAGGCGGACGTTCTCGGGTGTCTCGTTCGTACGTGCGCTCACGGCTTCACTCCGCGCGGCGGGTTCTGGCGTCCCGACGCCGCGGCCCGGTCGGCGCGCCGCTCCCGTCGCCGCGCCCCCGGCTCCTGCCGCCCCTGGCGTTCCGCCGCGTCGTTGGGGCGCCCACGGCGTCCCGCCTCGGGCTGCTGGGGTGGTGCCGCCGCCGGGTGCTTGTCCCGTCGTGTGGCCGCCTCGCGCCGCCGCGCCGTCGTCGTCCCGGACGGCGGCGCCGCCGCCCGGGCCCGCTTCCATCCGAACATTCGCCGTAGCTCCTCCGGTGTCGCCTGATACTCGAATCCCAGCTCCTGCCGCGCGACCTCCGCCGCCAGCTCGGGATCGACGCTGGCGCCGTGCAGCTCGGGCCACAACCGCTTGCGGCGCGCCGTGCCGCCGTACTCGGGGCGTTCGTCCTCGAACTGCATCGGGTCTCCGTACACGGCCACCTCGCAGCCGACCGAGGCGCCGTAGAAGAGCGCGCTGCCGAGCCGGTTGGAGGCCACCCTGCGGTGACGTCGCAGCTCTACCAGCTGCTTGCGCAGGAAGTCGCGGCCCTTCCCGTCCCAGCGGGATCCGCGGTCGCCATGGCAGATGACCCGGAAACCCCTCGACGCGTACGCCTGCCGAATGTCCGGATTTGCGAATTCCAGCCAATAAAGGCAGACCGTGACCGGACCAATCTCGACATTTCTGATTTCGTCGGCGAGGCGTCCGTGGTCACCGCTGACAGAGGACTTCTCCCAGCCGTGGAAGGGATACCAGATCGTACCCTCACGTTCGGGCCGGACGCCCAAGTCGGGCTCCAGCTCAAGGAGATAGATCCAGGGGGCGCCGATCAGGTAGTGGCCGCGCCGGCCCATCGACCAGCCCCGGCGGCGCAGGGTGTCCGACCAGACGAAACGGGGATAGCCGGGGCTGCACCAGTGGTCGTTCGGGGGAAATCCGTGAAGATAGTTCCATCCGTGCTGGAGGTAGCCCTGAATGCGCTTCGGCGCCTCGTCAGTGAGGCCGCAGTATCTTCCGAGAATGCGCGAGTGCCCGTACCAGTGATTGGATTCGTCCATCATTCCCCCCGTACGGTGGCCGTGTCTTTTCCGACATTCCCAGCCGCCAACGCGGGCCACGCGTCGTTATACGGTTCCATTACCGAGGGCGGAGGCTTGGTTTCTCATGCGTCGCATGTGCCGCTACACTTCGTCGTGGTCCGAGCACTGAGAGTGAGTGATCATGAATCATCTCGATCGCCTGCGGGCCGTCTTCCGCATGGCGCTCAATCTCCCCGCCGACGCCGACGTCGACGGGCTCGAATACCGAGCCATCCCGCAGTGGGACTCCTTGGCCCACATGGCGTTGATCGCGACGATGGAGGACGAGTTCTCCGTCATGATCGACACCGACGAGATGATCGACATGAGCTCGTTCGCCAAGGCGGCCGAGCTGCTGGAGAAGCATGGTTTCGGCGCCGCCGAGCTCTGAGCCCCGGGTCGTCCTGGTCACCGGCTCCACGACCGGCATCGGCCGGGCCGTCGCCGACACGCTGGCCGCGTCCGGCCACGCGGTCGTGCTCCACGGCCGCGGCGAGGAGCGCGCCGCGAAGGCGGCCGCCGAGGTGGCCGCCCGGACCGGCCGGCCGGCCGACGCGGTCCACGGCGACGTGGCCGACCCCGCGCAGGTCTCCGCCATGATGCGGCAGATCTTCCAGCGGCACGGCCGGCTCGACTCGCTCGTCGTCAACGCCGGGGTCCACGAGGCCGGGCTGCTCGGCATGACCCGCCACGACACCGTCACCCGGCTCTTCGAGGTCAACGCCATGGGGGCGGCCCACACCCTGCAGGCCGCGCTCCGGCTGCTGCGCCGGGGCTCCTCCCCCGCCGTGGTGCTGGTCTCCTCGATCATGGGCCGCGCGGGCGGGCCGGGCCAGGCGGTCTACTCCGCCGCCAAGGCCGCCGTCATCGGGCTCACCCGGGCCGCGGCCAAGGAGCTCGGGCCCACCGGCGTCCGGGTCAACGCCGTCGCGCCCGGCTACGTCGAGACGCGCATGCTCGACACACTCGACGACCATTCACGCGCCGCCACCGTGGCGGCCACCCCGCTCGGCCGACTCGGCAGGCCCGACGACGTCGCCCACGCGGTCGCGTTCCTGCTGTCGCCGGGGGCGGCGTTCGTCACGGGGCAGGTTCTCGGTGTCGACGGCGGGCTGGTCCTTTGACTTCTCCCCGCCCTGCACCAGGACGGGAACCCCGACCCCCGCGGGCCGGCCTTCCCCCCGACCGCCCGTCCCACGCCGATGCGGCACCTGTTCGGTTCACCCCTCATACGCACGGCGACACACGTCGGGCCCTGACGCACGAGCGTCCGCCGCGGCGGTGCCGCGACCAGCGGCCCGAGCTGAGGTACGCGCGTCCGCCCTCTGTCGACCGGGCGCCCGCGTCGCTCCGGCGTCCATGGCAGAAGGGCGCAGATGTCCAGCATTCAGGTCGCGCATTCAGGGATGGGTGGGTTTGGCGCATGACGGAGAGGGACGGCATGGGCGCGTCGGGGGCCCGGCTCTGGAGGGGCGCCGCCGGGGTGCCGTGGATCGGGGCTTGTGAAGGGCCGGGGATTTTCGGGGGGTTGCGATGAGATTTCCGCATGAGGAGGCGCGGCTGATCGTTCCGGGGACTCCTGGGGCTTCCGGGAGGTCGGGGATCGTCGCGGGGAGCGAGCTGGCCGGGCGGATCGAGCGGGCGGCGGAGATCGTGACGCGGTTGCCGCCGGGGCCGTTGTTCTGCGGGATGCGGAACGATCTGGCCTCTGTCCTGCGGTATCTCGGCGCCTGGTGCTCCGGGCGGGCGGTGGGGCTGCTGGATCCCGAGCTCCCGGCCGGGGTGCTGGCCGATCTCGTGCAGCGGTTCCGGCCGGGCGCGCTGCTCGGATTCGCCCACGCGCCCGACGGCCCGCCGCGCGCCCAGACGACCGGCGGGGCGGCGGTGCATCCCGAGCTCGGGGTGTTGCTGGCCACCTCCGGGTCGACCGGAAATCCCAAGCTGGTACGGCTTTCGCGGCAGGCCGTCATGGCCAACGCGGGTGCCGTCGCGGCGGCGTTGGAGATCGGGACGGGCGAGGTGTCGCCCACCAGTCTGCCGCTGCACTACAGCTACGGGCTGTCGGTGCTCAACAGTCACCTGATCGCGGGCGCGACCGTGGTGCTGACCGACGACTCGCTGCTCCAGCGGTCGTTCTGGAACGACGTCGACGCCTACGCCTGCACGTCGCTGGCCGCCGTCCCGTACCAGTACGAGATGTTGCGACGGCTGCGGTTCGAGCGGGCGGGGCACCCTTCGCTCACCACGCTCACGCAGGCGGGCGGGCGGCTCGACGAGGCGCTGGTGAAGGAGTTCGCCGCGCAGGCCGACCGGTTCTACGTGATGTACGGGCAGACCGAGGCCACGGCCCGGATCGCCGTCATGCCGCCCGAGCGGCTGGCCGACAAGCCGGGCTCCGTGGGCCGGGCCATCCCCGGCGGGCGGCTGAGCGTCGACGCCGGCGAGGTCGTCTACCACGGACCCAACGTCATGATGGGCTACGCCGAGACTGCCGACGACCTGGCCAGGGGCGACGACCTCGGCGGGGTGCTGCGAACCGGCGACCTGGGCGAGCTGGACGGGGAGGGCTTCCTCACCATCACCGGACGGCTGCGGCGCATCGCCAAGGCGTTCGGCATCCGGGTCAACATGGACGACATCGAACGCCTGCTGCGCGACGCCGGTCCGCTCGCGGTCACCAGCGGCGACGACCGGGTGACGGTGTGGACGGAGGGGCTGCCCTCGGCCGACCGCGCGGCCCTGGCGCGACGGCTGGCGGCCGAGCTGCGGGTGCACTGGAGCGCTTTCGACGTCCGCAGCCTCGATCGGCTCCCGTTGCTGCCCACGGGCAAGGTCGACTACCGCACCTTGGAGTCGCTCACGTGAGCCCGACGAGGGGGGACGCGGTGAAGGTGTTCGAGCTGGGGGCGGCCGAGAAAGAGGCGGTGCTGCTCCCCCGGCTGGTGGCGTTGACCGAGCGGCACCGCGAGGCGTGCCTGCCGTACCGGAGGATTCTCGACGCCGTCGGGGCGCGGCCGCCGTACGAGCGCGTGGCGGATCTGCCGTGGTTGCCGGTGCGGCTGTTCAAGACGCACGAGCTGCGGAGTGTGCCCGAGGAGCAGGTGTTCCGGGTGCTGACGTCCAGCGGGACGACCGGGCAGCGGCCGAGCCGGATCTACCTCGACCGGGAGGCCGCCGCGGCGCAGACCCGGATGCTGGCCGCCACGCTCCGCGAGGTGCTGGGCGAGCGGCGGCTGCCGATGCTGGTGGTCGACAGCCGCTCCGTCGTACGCGATCCGACGCTGAGCGCTCGCGGCGCCGGCGTGCTCGGCATGATGAACTTCGGCCGCGACCACACGTTCGTGCTGGACGAGCAGGGGCGGGTGGACGCCGAGGCGGTCAAGGAGTTCCTGGCGCGTCACGGCCGCGAGCGGTTCCTGGTGTTCGGGTTCACGTTCATGGTGTGGCTGCATCTGCGCGCTCTCGGGGTGGATCTGTCACAGGCGGTGCTCGTCCACTCGGGCGGCTGGAAGCGGCTGGCCGAGCAGGCGGTCGGAAACGCCGAGTTCCGCCGGCGGCTGGCGGCCGAGTGCGGGCTGACCAGGGTGCACAACTTCTACGGGATGGTCGAGCAGATCGGCACGGTCTTCCTCGAAGGGCCCGACGGCGACGGGCTCTACTGCCCCGACTTCGCCGACGTCGTGATCCGCGACCCCGAGACGTGGCGGGAGGCGCCGCCCGGTGTGCCGGGGCTGATCGAGGTGGTCAGCACCCTGCCGACGTCGTACCCGGGCCACGTGCTGCTGACCGAGGACCTCGGTGTGGTGCGCGGCGTCGACGACGGGAGCCTGCCGGGCAAGCGGTTCGAGGTCCTCGGAAGGTTGCCGCGGGCGGAGGCGCGCGGCTGCAGCGACACGATGGGGCAGGGCTGATGCTGGACGATGTCACCACGCTCGACGTCCCGGCGGTGGACGTCAGGTTCCCCGCCGCCGGGCGGGTGCCCGTGCAGGAGCTGCCGCTCCACGTGGACAGCGGGCTGGAGGTCGGCGACGAGCGCGTACGCGCGTTCCTGGCCGCGTTCGGGCGGCGGCTGCTGCGGCCCGCGCTGGCCCGGCGCCACCCGGAGCTGGGCTCGCTCGGCTTCTTCCTGCGCCCCAGCGAGCTGGCCCGCACGGTCGAGAGCCTGGCCGGCGAGCACGTACGCGTCCCGCGCGGCCTGGTCTTCCACGTCCCGCCCGCGAACGTCGACACGGTCTTCGTCTACTCCTGGGCCCTGTCGGCCCTGATGGGCAACCGCAACGTCGTACGCCTGTCGCCGCGCGCCGGCGCCGTGGCCCAGGTCATCCTGGACACGCTGCACGAGACGCTCGACGGCGCCGACCCGGTGATCGCCGCCACCCAGCGGATCGTCTCCTACGACCGCTCCGACGCCGTCACCTCCGCCCTGTCCGCGGCCTGCGACCTGCGGGTGGTGTGGGGCGGCGACCGTACGGTGCTGGAGATCCGGCGGCACCCGCTCGCGCCGCACGCGCGCGAGCTGACCTTCCCCGACCGTTCGTCGTTCGCGGTGGTGCGGGCGGCGGCGTGGTTGTGCGCGCCGCGGGCGGCGCGGGTCACCGCCGCCGAGGGGTTCGTCAACGACACCTACTGGTTCGACCAGGCGGCCTGCTCCTCGCCGCGGACGGTGTTCTGGGTCGGCGACGAGGGTGACTGCGAGGCGGCGCGGGCCGACTTCACCGACCACGTGGCGCGGGTGGTGACCGTGCGCGGGTGGGGGGTCGACGCGGCGATGGCGGTGGAGAAACGGGTCTCCACGTACGGGCTGGCCGCCGACGGGCTGGCCGAGAGCGTGGAGTTCCGCGGCAACGCGCTGGCCAGCGTCCGGCTGTCGGCCGCGGCGGCGGCGCCTCGGCGGTGGCTGGGCGCGGGGACGTTCGCGCACGCCCGGCTGGCGTCGCTGGCCGAGCTGGCCCCGCTGGTGGAGCGGCGCGACCAGACGATGACGCACTTCGGGTTCGGCCGTGACGAGCTGGAGGAGCTGGCCCGGGGGCTGGCCGGGCGCGGCGTGGACCGCATGGTGCCGGTCGGCAGTGCGCTGAGCTTCCACCGCGTGTGGGACGGTGTCGACCTGCCGGCCGAGTTCACCCGGCTGGTGACCGTCATCCGGTGACCACGCGGCCATCCGGAAGGACGCTGCCGCCCGGTGAGGCCGGGCGCGAGCTCGCTCAGTTGCCGCCTGCCGGGGCCGGCCGGGTGCTCGGCCGGTGGGCGCCTGCCGGGGTCGTGTGCGTGCTGGCCGTCGCGGCGTTCCTGTGGTGCGGGGTGCCGGCCCGCGACCTGGTCGTCTTCGCCGCGTACGTCGGCCTTGCGGTGATGCTGCCGGGGACGCTGCTGTGGCGGGCGCTGACCGGGGGCGGGCCGGCTGATCTCGCGGCGGGGCTGGCGCTCGGGTACGCGGTCGAGGTGCTGGCCTACATCCCCGCCAGGGCGGCCGGGCTGCCGATGCTCGTGCCGGCGGTGCCCGCCGCCGTGCTGGTCGCGTTCGCGTACGTGCCGGGGTTGCGGCGGCACTGGCGGGGCCCGGCCGTACGCGAGCGCATGCCGATGTGGTGCGCGTGGGTGGTCGCGGGGATCGTCGGCTTCCTGGTGGTGTGGAGCACGTTGTTCCTCTACCGGGTGCCGGTCACCGACGCGTACGTGGACATGCCCTACCACCTGGCGCTGGTCGGCGAGCTGCGGCACCACATGCCGCCCACGCTGCCGTCCGTGCTCGGCGAGCCGCTGTCGTACCACTGGTTCGTCTACGCCGAGATGGCCGCGACGAGCTGGGTGACCGGGATCGACCCGGTGACGCTGGTCTACCGGCTGTCCACGCTGCCGATGGCGGCGGCGACCGTCGTGCTGGTCGTGCTGGTGGGGCGGCGGCTGGGCGGACGCTGGGGAGCCGGGGCGGCGGCGGCCGGGGTGACGTACTTCCTGTTCGGGCCGGTGCTCGTGGAGGAGGTCGTGTTCAGCACGCGCTCGATGTTCACGGTGTGGGCGAGCCCCACGCAGACGTTCGGGGCGCTGCTGTTCGCTCCCGTGGTGCTGCTGCTGACCGGCGAGCGCTCGCCGCGGGGCTGGGTGGCGTTCGTGGTGCTGCTGGCGGCGCTCAGCGGGGCGAAGGCGACCTATCTGCCGCTGTTGCTGGCCGGGCTGGTGCTGGTGGTGGCGGTGCGCCGGCTGGCCGAGCGGCGGCTGCGTCGCGGATGGCTGGGGGCGGCGGGCGTCACGCTGGGGTTCCTGGTGTTCGCGCAGGTCGTGCTGTTCGGGCGCGGGTCGCAGGGCACGGCTTTCGCGCCGTTCGCGACCATGCGCGACGTGTGGGGCGCGGTTTCGGGCGTACGGACCGAGGTGCCGCTCACCTCGCTCGTGGTGCTGGCAGGAGCGCACCTGTTCTGCCTGGCCTGCGTGTGGAGCGGGGCGGCGGGTCTTGGCCGGCGGGCGCTGGAGCCGCCGATGCTGCTGGTGCTCGGCATCGGCGCGGCCGGGATCGGGGCGGCCGTGCTGCTCGGGCATCCGGCGGCCTCGCAGCTCTACTTCCTCGAAGGGGCGCGGCCGTATCTGTCGGTGGCGGCCGTGTGCGGCGTGCTGGCGGCGGCGCGGGTGTCGTGGGCGCGCGCCGCACTGGCGGCGGGCTTCGGGGCGTGCGCGGCCCTGGCCGTGTCGGGGCTGGAGTTCCCCGGTGGGGCGCTGGTGCGGGTGGCGGCGCCGTACGCGGTGCTGGCGCTGGTCGCGGGGGTGGCGCTGGTGTGGCGGCGCGTGTGCGCGGCGGGGCTTGCCGCGCTGCTCGCCGGGTACGCCGTGCCGTCCTCGGCCGTGACGGTGGCCGGGCACGTGCTGCCACTCGAAGAGGACGAACGCGAGCGACTGATCCCCAAGGGCGCCCTGGCGGCCGGGCGGTGGTTGCGCGACCACTCCGCGCCCGGCGACGTGGTGGCCACGGACCTGCACTGTCTGCACCCCCGCTGGGTGGCGTGCGACAGCAGGCACTACTGGGTGTCGGCGTTCACCGAGCGACGCGTGCTGGTCGAGGGCTGGGCGTACGCCGAGAGCACGTTGTCGCGCGCCGGGCTGTTCGTGACGCCCTACCTCACGCTGCCGTACGCGGATTCGGCGCGGCTGGCGGCGAACGACGCGGTGTTCCGGGCGCCGACGGCGGAGAACGTCCGGCATCTCGCCACGAAATACGGCGTGAAATGGCTCTTTACTGGGATGAATCCGCAACTGGAGAAATTCGCCCTGCTTCGGTTTCGCAACGCGACCTCGTCCGTCTACGAACTCGACCCGCAGAAACTCGACCCGCAGACGCTCGCCGCTCAGAAACCCGGCCCTCAGACGCTCGGCCTTTAGGTAAAGGCTCGGCACGCATCAGGGAATGATGCCGGGAAATCGCCCGCGCCGCGCTGGACGCCCCCACCACGATTTTCCCTGGACCCACGAGCAGCCAGGGGAGTCTATGGACACGCGTGCCGCCACGAAACCGAGACCCCGCGTCCGCGCCCCCGCCGCCCGCCTGGCCGGCGTGGACATCGTCATCCCCGTCCTCAACGAGGAACGCGCGCTGCCGGGCTGCGTCAGGACGCTGACGGCGTTCCTCGACGGGTTCCCGCTGCCGTGGCGGGTCACGATCGTGGACAACGGCAGCACCGACGCCACCTGGCCGGTCGCCGCCACGCTGGCCAGGGAGTACGAGCACGTCCACGCCCGCCGTCTGGACGTCCGCGGCCGGGGCGCCGCCCTGCGGGCCGCCTGGCGCGAGAGCCCGGCCGACATCGTGGCGTACATGGACGTCGACCTGTCCACCGATCTCGGCGCCCTGCTCCCGCTGGTCGCCTCGGTGGCGAGCGGCCACTCCGAGCTCGCCATCGGCACCCGGCTGGCGCACGGCGCGCGCACCCGCCGCTCGCTGCGCCGCGAGATCGTCTCCCGCTCCTACAACGTCCTCCTCAGGCACGGCTTCGGCGTACGTTTCAGCGACGCCCAGTGCGGGTTCAAGGCGGCCAGGACCGACGTGGTCAGGCCGCTGATGGACAAGGTCGAGGACGACGCCTGGTTCTTCGACACCGAGCTGCTGCTGCTGGCCGAGCACAACGGGCTGCGCGTGCACGAGGTGCCGGTCGACTGGATCGAGGACGCCGACTCCCGCGTCCGCATCGTCAGGACGGCGCTCGACGACCTGAAGGGGCTGGCCAGGGTCGCCTGGTCGATGGCCACGGGGCGGGCCCGCGTGGACGTGACGCGCCCGGAGCCGCGACCCACGCACCCCGATGCGGTGCTCGCCCGGCCGCGGGCGGCAGCGGCGGCGCGGCTCACGTCGTTCGCCGCCGCGGGCCTGCTCTCGGGGGTCCGCGCCGCGGTGCTCTTCGCGCTGCTGACCACGGCGGCGCTGCTCTGGATGCCGCCGGACCCCCGCCGGACGGCGGAGATCGGCGCGGTGGCCGCCGCGTACTGCCTCATCGCCCTGCTCCGCTCCGCTCGTGCGAGGAAATGATCCGATGGACAGCTCTGAGATCCGCCGCCTGGTCGCGCTGGAGGACACCCACTGGTGGTACCGGGAGCGCCGGGCCGTCCTGCGCAGGGAGCTGCGCCGGCTGGGCCGTCCCGGGCGGGCGCTGGACATCGGCGCCGCGGGCGGCGGCAACACCCGGGTCCTGGTCGAGGAGGGCTGGGACGCCACGGCGACCGACTACTGCGAGAGCGCGGTCGAGATGGCGAGGGAGCGCGGCCTGAGGGCCGTGCGCGCCGACGCGCGAGCGCTGCCGTTCGAGCCGGGGAGCGTGGACCTGGTGACCGCGTTCGACGTGCTGGAGCACATCCGCGAGGACGACCTGGTCACCGCGGAGATCGCCCGCGTGCTCGCGCCCGGCGGGCACGCGCTGATCGCCGTGCCGTGCGACATGGCGCTGTGGTCGGCCCACGACGACGCCGTCGGCCACGTACGCCGCTACGCCCGTGAGTCGCTGACCGTCGTGGTGGAGCAGGCCGGGCTGCGGGTGGAACGGGTGTGGAGCTGGAACGTGCTGCTGCGGCCGGTGGTGGCCCTGCGCCGGCGCCGCTCCCGGGGCAGTGACCTGCAGCGCACGTCTCTCGTGGTCAACGCCGGTCTGTCGGCGATCGTCCGCGCGGAACGCTATCTTCCGGTGACCTCGCTCAAGGGGGTGACGTTGTTCCTCAAGGCCAGGCTCGCCCGGTGATGTGCCCATACCGAAATGTTCGGGGGCCTTCGGGCGGATGATGTTGGCTCTAGGCTGCTGCCCGTGGTGATTCATGCTCTTCTGGCGGCCTCACTGGCCCTGACGTCCCTCCCTGCCCAGGCGACCGTGAACGCGCCGGGATCCGTCGACTGCAGCCGGGTGAAATGCCTGGCCCTGACCTTCGACGACGGACCGGGAGAGTACACCCCCGCCCTGCTCAAGACGCTCAGGAAAGCCGGCGCCAAGGCGACGTTCTTCCTGGTCGGCGAGCGGGTGGAGAAGAGCCCGAAGGTGGCCAAGGAGATCCTGACCCAGGGCCACGCGATCGGCAACCACACCTACTCCCACGCCGCCCTGCCCGCGCTGCTCGACTACGAGATCCTCGACGAGCTCAAGGTCAACCAAGAGGTGATCGAGAAGGCGACGGGCCTGCGGCCGAAGATGTACCGCCCGCCCTACGGGCAGACCGACGAGCGCGTGCTGCGCGTGGCCGACCAGGCGGAGCTGGCGGAGATCCTCTGGACGGGCACCACGCTCGACTGGAGCCTGCGCGACACCAAGAAGATCAAGACCGTCGTGCTCAAGCTGGCCCAGCGTGACGGCGTGATCCTCATGCACGACGTCGTGCCGCAGACGGTGAAGGTCATGCCCGAGATCCTCAAGGAGCTCAAGAAGCAGGGCTACCACCTGGTGACCGTGCCGACGCTGATGCGCGCCAAGGGCCTGAAGGCCGGGATGAGCTACTTCTAGACCGATGCTTCGACGGCGGTTCCGGACGGGTGACCGTCCCGGGCCGCCGTCGGCGTTTCCACGGTGACGCACATCACCTCAAACGAGGCAAACGACTCAGTTGCCCCGCGCGTCAGATCATCAGGATCACAGGATGACATCAATGCCCTGTGATCCACATCACGTAAAACTTGGCCGCGACGGATCCGTCGTTATCGTGTCGAGATATTTCCGTGACATTCCCGAAACGCTCCTCCAACAGAGGACGATCCTCCGCTGTGAGCGGCGTATCGCCTGCTCAGCAGGCGATCGAGCCGCGCGGCACCCGCGGCCGACACCGTTCAGAAGCCCCGAAAACGGACGAACGCGATGCCCTACCCCCACTTACCGGGGCCTCAAACATCGCAGCCGAAACTCTGTCGAAGAAGGCACCCTGACGGGTTCGCTAGGTTCGGGACACACGTTGGCGAACCGCATCGCCGGCCGACGATCCGCATCCTGATCCCCCGGGAGCGAAGCCGGAGCGGCGAAGCGTGACGCGAGGCCACGGCACCCCCGCCTGGCCTGCTCATCTCGCCCAGAGAGCCGGATGACGGGGACACCCCCGTCTCTTTGGAGCGCTCTGATGAGCTCAATGACGATATCGGCACGAACGGGAGCAAAGCGTGACGGCCAACCGCTGGACGCGTCGGGATTTCTTCAGGAACTCAGGACTGACCGCGGCGGCCATCGTCGGCGCCCCCGCCCTGCTCGCCGGCTGCAGCCGGGTCGAGGACGCGGGTGCCACGCAGAGCGGTGACCCCCTCGCCGCTCTCAGGGCGGCCGGCACGATCAAGGTCGGCATCGCGAACGAGCAGCCGTACGGCTACCGCGACAGCGGCGGCGAGCTGACCGGCGAGGCCATCGAGGTGGCCCGCGCGATCTTCAAGTCGCTCGGCGTGGACACCATGGAGGGACAGATCGTCGACTCCTTCGGCTCCCTGATCCCCGGTCTGCAGTCGAGGCAGTACGACTTCATCGCCGCCGGCATGTCCATCACCCCCGAGCGGTGCGCGGAGATCGCCTTCTCCAACCCCGACTACGCCACCTCGAACGCGCTTCTGGTGACCAAGGGCAACCCCAAGAAGCTCACGAAGTTCGAGGACGTCGCGCAGGGCGACGCCACGGTCGGCGTGTTCGAAGGCGCCGTCGAGAAGGGCTACGCGGAGGCCGCCGGCGTCCCCGGCGACCGGATCCAGGTCTTCCCCAATCAGAACGCCGCCTTCAAGGGCATCCTCGCTGGAAGGGTGGACGCGATCGCGCTGACCGCCGTCTCGCTGCGCTGGACGCTCCAGCAGCAGTACGCCGACGAGCCGCTGGAGGTGACCGAGTCGTTCGTGCCGGTCGTCGACGGCGAGGAGCAGGTCGGCGCCGGCGGGTTCGGCTTCCGCAAGCAGGACACCGCCCTCCGGGACGCGTTCAACGCCGAGCTGAAGAAGCTGCAGGACGCGAACGGCGTGCTGCCGCTCATCGAGAAGTTCGGGTTCACCGCGACCGAGGTCGAGAAGGCGGCCACGCTCACCGCAGAGCAGCTCTGCGCGGCCTCCTGACGCGAGCATGACGACCATCAACCCGTGCAGCGCCGAGCTGCCCGGCACCCTCGGCGAGGCGATGCCGTTCCTGTGCAGGGGCGCCGTCGTCACACTGCAGAGCACGCTCGGCGGCTCCGTGCTCGCCATCGCCATCGCCCTCGTGGTGGGGCTGATGGCGAGCTCGCGCCTGCGGAGCGTGCGCGGCGTCGCCCGCGTGTACATGGAGTTCTTCCGCGGCACGTCGGTCCTGGTGCAGCTGTTCTGGCTCTTCTACGCGATGCCCATCCTCACGGGCTACCAGTTCGACAAGGTCGCCGCCGGCATCCTGGCGCTGGGGCTCAACCTGGGCGCCTACGGCTCGGAAGTGGTGCGCGGCGCGGTGCAGGCGGTTCCCCCCGCCCAGCGGGAGGCCGCCGTCGCGCTCAACTTCACGCCGTACCAGCGGATGCGCCACGTCATCCTGCCGCAGGCGTTCGTCGCCATGGTGCCGCCGATGAACAACCTGCTCATCGAGCTGCTCAAGACGACGTCGCTGCTGTCCGTCATCACCGTGGCCGACCTCGCCTACCAGGGCCGGCTGCTGGTCAACTCGGGCAGCGACCAGCTGATCGTCTTCGCGCTGATGCTGGTGATCTACTTCCTGTTCTCGTACCTGATCACGTTGCTGATGAGGTTCGTCGAGGGGCGGGCGGCGCGGTTGGTGGGCCGTGAACGCCCCCGCCGGCGCCGATCCGCGCCGGCGGTGGAGGGCGCCCGATGATCTGGGACTGGGACTGGACCCTGCAGATCCTGCCCGACCTGCTCACCCAGGGGCTGCTCGTCACCGTGCAGGCGACGCTCGGCGGCGCGGTGCTCGCGTTCGTGCTGGGGTTGTTCCTGGCGTTGCTGCGCCGGTCGCGCAGGGCGTACATCAGCCGCCCGGTGGGCGCGGTCACCGAGTTCATCCGCAGCACGCCGCTGCTGGTGCAGCTGTTCGTCGTCTACTACGTCCTGCCGGACTTCGGCGTCAGCATGACCGCGCTGACGACGGGCATCATCGGGCTCGGCGTGCACTACGCCTGCTACACCGCCGAGGTGTACCGGGCGGGCATCGACGGTGTGCCGAAGGGCCAGTGGGAGGCTGCGGTCGCCCTCAACCTGCCGCGCCACTGGACCTGGATGAGCATCGTCCTCCCGCAGGCCGTACGCCGGTCGCTGCCGGCCCTCGGAAACTACCTGGTCGCGATCTTCAAAGAGTCGCCGCAGCTGTCCGTGATCACCGTCGTCGACGTCATGGGGCTCGCCCGCGAGCTCGGCTCCGAGCGTTTCCGTTACCTGGAGCCGATCACCATCGCCGGTCTGTTCTTCCTGCTCATCGCGATCCCCGCGTCGATCCTCATCCGCCGTATGGAGCGCCGTCTTGACCACTGAAACGCAGCCAGGCAACGCCTCCCCCGCCGAAGCCGATCCGCAGTGGATGATCCGGTTCGACAAGGTCGTCAAACGGTTCGGCGACGTGACCGTCCTGCGTGAGCTGGACTTCCACGTCAGGCCCGGCGAGCGCGTCACCCTGATCGGCCCCAGCGGATCGGGCAAGACCACCATCCTGCGTCTGCTGATGACCCTCGAGCGCGTCACCTCCGGCACCATCGAGGTCGACGGCCAGTACCTGTCCCACATGCGGCGCGGCGACCGGCTCGTGCCCGCCGACGAACGGCACCTGCGCCAGGTCCGCAAGAAGGTCGGCATGGTGTTCCAGCAGTTCAACCTGTTCCCGAACATGAACGTGCTGCGCAACATCACCGAGGCGCCGGTGCGCGCGCTCGGCGTCCCGCGTGACCAGGCGGAGGCGAAGGCCCGCGAGCTGCTGGAGATGGTCGAGCTGGCCGACAAGGCGGACGAGCACCCGTCACGGTTGTCCGGCGGCCAGCAGCAGCGGGTCGCCATCGCGCGGGCGCTCGCGATGGAGCCCGAGGTGCTGCTGCTCGACGAGGTCACCTCCGCGCTCGACCCCGAGCTCGTCTCCGGCGTGCAGAGTCTGCTGCGCGACATCGCCCAGCAGGGCAACCTGACACTGCTGTGCGTCACCCACGAGATGCGCTTCGCCAGGGACATCTCCGACCGGGTCCTCATGTTCGACCAGGGCCAGATCGTCGAGGAGGGGGATCCCGAGCAGATCTTCACCGAGCCGACGCACCAGCGCACCCGGGACTTCCTCCAGGCGGTGCTGGGCGCCTGAGCCTCAAGGGGCTGAAAAAGCGCGCTCACCACCGCGTCTCGCCTCCGCGTCGCTCCCCGCGGGCGCGCGGGGGCTGGGGGAGGATATTTCGCGTACGTCTCCCGTCAGCCCCGGATCGGAATTCATGGCGCGTGACAGCAGGCCGAGGGCGCCCCTCGCCACCTTCCTGATCATCCAGGCGGTGCTCGGATGCTGGTGGGCGGCCTTCTACCCCGGCCTGTTCAGCCGCGACTCCGTCCTCTACCTCAGCCACACCGTGGCCGGCCCGTGGGTGAGCGACCATTCGGTGGTCTACGACGCGCTGCTGTGGCTGAGCTTCACCGGCACGGGAGACCTCGGGGCGGTCACGTTCCTGCAGACCACGGCCATGGCCGGGGCGCTGACGTATCTCGCGCAGTCGTTGCAGGCGCTGGGCGCGCCGCGCCTGCTGACCACCGCGGTGGCCGTGTTGATGCCGCTGGCCCCGCCGGTGGGCGCGTTCACGGTGACGTTGTGGAAGGACGTGCCGTTCACGATCTGCGCGGTGGCGGCCGCGGGAGTGTGCGCGCGCATCGCGGCGCGGCGGGCCGTGACCGGGCCGGCGCTGCTCGGGCTGGCGGCGTCGCTCGCGGCGCTGGGGTTGTTCCGCGCCAACGGCTTCCTGGTGGCGGGTGTGGCCGTGCTCGGGCTCATGGCGGTCGTCCGTACGGCACGCGTGCGGCTGCTGGTCGCCGGCGGGCTCGCCGCGGCGCTGCCCCTCGTGCTCAGCACCATGGTCTTCCCGCGCTTCGGCATCACCCCGGCCTCGAACACGTACGTCTACCACACGGCCTACGGCGACATCGCGGTCGCCTACCGGCAGCATCCCGAGCTGTTCACCGACCGGGACCGGGCGCTCATGGAGTCGGTGGCCCCGCTCACGCGGTGGCGGGAGGGCGGCACCTGCTACACCGTCAACCCGCTGATCTGGCGGCGCGACTTCAGCTGGACGCAGGCCGACGCGCGCGCCGGCGAGCTGCTGAGCCTGTGGCGGCGGCTGCTGGTGAGCGACCCGGCGACGATCGTCTCCGCGCGGCTGTGCCGGGGGTCGATCGCGTGGCGGCCCGTGCAGGACGAGGCGGCGGTCGGGGGCGGGACGTACCGGTTGTCGCTGCGGCCGAACGCCGACACCTACGTCGGGCCGGGCAAGGTGGCGGACTTCCCCGGCCGGTCGGTGTACTCGCTGCGCCCGCTGTCCATGGGGCTGAACGACCTCGCCGACCGATGGCTGACCTCAGCCCTCGCCCCCCGCCACGACTGGGCGCTGTGGCGGGGGGCGTCATGGGCGTACCTGTGTTACGTGAGCGTGGCGCTGGCGGCGTGGGCGCTGCGCAACCGGTACGCGCTCGCGGTGGCCGCGGTGGTGGCCGGGCAGCAACTGGCGGTGCTGGCCAACATCTCGGCACAGGACTTCCGGTACATGGCCGCGCCGATCCTCGTCGGGGTGCTGCTGGTGCCGCTGCTGCTCGGCAGCGTGGCGCGGCTGCTCGCCGAGCTCGTACGGACCCGCGCGCGGCGGCTGCGCGGCACACCGGCACAGCCCGGGACAACGCAGCCGGAGCCGGTCGTGCCGCTGCTCAGCGAACCCGAGCCGGAGGACGACCCCACCGAGCCGCTCCCCGAGACCGCCGACGAGACCGACGAGCCCACGGAGCCGTTGGAGGAGGACACCGCGCCGATGCCGGTGCCCCCCGAGGTCGTGCCCGGCGCGCCCCCCGGCAGGGAGCAGGACGGCTGACCCGTCAGGCGGTGGGGTTCTCGCCGCCGGTCGCGCCGACGCGGCCGGGCAGGCGCACCACCGTGACGAAGAACTCGTCGATCTGCCGAATGACCGTCATGAACCGGTCGAGGTCGACGGGCTTGGTCACGTACGCGTTCGCGAACAGCTTGTAGCTGCGCAGGATGTCCTCCTCCGCCGAGGAGGTCGTCAGGACGACCACGGGGATGGCGCGCAGGTCGGGATCGCCCTTGATCTTCTCCAGCACCTGGCGGCCGTCGTACTTCGGCAGGTTGAGGTCGAGCAGGATGAGATCGGGGCGCGGCGCACCGGCGTGCACGCCGCGCTGGTAGACGAAGTCGAGCGCCTCCAGCCCGTCTCTCACCACGTGGAGGTTGTTGCGGATCTTGTTGTCCTCGAACGCCTCGCGGGTGATGAGCTCGTCACCGGGATCGTCCTCGACCAGCAGGACTTCGATGGGTTGCCCGGTCGTCATGAGCTGTTTCCTTCGTGATCGGTGCCCGCGGCGGCGATCTGCGGCCGCGGGTGGTGGGGGCCGGTCGGCAGGGTGAAGCAGAGGCGCGCGCCGCCGGCGTAGGCGGTGTCGAGCCAGATCCGGCCGCCGTGGTTTTCCACGATCTTCTTGCACATCGCCAGGCCGATGCCGGTGCCGCTGTAGGCCTCGCGGCTGTGCAGGCGCTGGAAGATGACGAAGACCTTGTCGGCGAACTCGGCTTCGATGCCGATGCCGTTGTCCTCGACCGAGAACAGCCAGCCCTCCTCCGCGGGTTCGCAGCCGATGCGGATCACCGGCGCGCGCCCGGGGTCGCGGAACTTGATCGCGTTGCTGACGAGGTTCTGCCAGAGCAGGCCCAGCATGGTGGGATCGCCGACGACGCTGGGCAGCTCGGCGGGGCGTTCGACGCGGGCGCCCGACTCCTCGACGGCGGCCGACAGGTCGTCGATCACCTTCTCCAGCGTCTCGCCCAGGTCGACGGGGCAGCGGTCGTCGTAGACGCGGCCCACCCGGGAGAAGCTCAGCAGGTCGTTGATCAGCACCTGCATGCGGGTGGCGCCGTCGACCGCGAAGCGGATGTACTGGGTGCCGCGTTCGTCGAGAACCTCGCCATAACGCTTCTCCAGGAGCTGGCAGAAGGTGGCGACCTTGCGCAGCGGCTCCTGCAGGTCGTGGGAGGCCACGTACGCGAACTGCTCCAGCTCGGCGTTCGAACGGCGCAGCTCCACCGCCTGGGCGTCGAGGTCGGCGGCCTGCTCGCGCAGCAGCACCTGCCGGCGGTGCGACTCGCCCAGCGCTTCGACGATCTTCAGCCGCATCAGGTCGACGTCTCTGGCGACCTCGCGGATGTCGGCCGGGCCGCGCGCGGGGATGGCGTGGTCGAAGTCGCCGGCGGTGATGTGGCGGGAGGCCGTGCGCAGCTCGTCGAGCGGCCGCCCGACGGCACGGCGCAGCAGCACGGCCATCGCCAGCGCCGCCACAGGGAAGACCACGAGCATGGCGACGAACGCCAGGTTGCGGGTGCGCTCGGCCTGGTCGAGCTGCTCCTGCACCCGCGCGCGCAGATCGGCCAGCCGGTCGTTCTGCCGCTCCAGCAGCGCCCGGATCTCGTCGAACGCCTGCTTGCCCTCCTCCACCGCGCCGGACGACACGGACCCGTCCGCGCGCTCCCGCGTCAGGGGCCCGGCGTAGTCGCTGCGCCACGCTTCGGCACGTGCGCTGATGGCGTCCAGGCCGGCCAGCAGGTCGGGGCGGTCGGAGACGAGGCCGGCCAGCTGCCGGCGGCTGTGCCGTTCGGCCGCCACGCCGTCGTCGTACGGCTGCAGGAGCGACCGATCGCCGGTCAGCAGGAAGCCGCGCACCCCGGTCTCCTGGTCGATCAGGGCCTTCTGCAGCTGGGCCGCCTCGATGCTGGCCGGGGAGACCCGCGTGGTCAGCTGGTCGGACAGCCGGTTCGTACGGTCGAGCGTGATGGCCCCGATCCCGGCGCAGACCGCGATCAGAATCGTGATGGCCACGAGCACGACCACGAACCAGCCCTGCACCGTCAGCCGCCGCCACCCCCGCTCGCTCATGACCGTGCCTTCCAGCGCAGATGGACCACCGCCAGGTCGTCGGCCGCCGCCTCGGGCGCGGTGACGGACTCGACGTCGGCGAGCAGCGCGTCGAGGAAGCCCTCGCCGTCGAGGTGCGCGTGGCGGCGCGCGAGGTCGAGCAGGCCCTCCTCACCCAGCCAGCGCGGCGGCTCGCCGGGCAGCCGGCGCTCGAACAGCCCGTCGGTGTACAACGTGATCCCGGCGTCCTCGGGCAGCTCCAGGACGTCCTGGTGCCAGTCGGCCTCGACCGGCAGGCCGAGCGCGAGGCTCTGGCCGGGGTCGGCGAGGGTGACCTGGTCGCCGTCGTGCAGCAACATGCCGGGATGGCCCGCTCGCCACAGCCTGAGTGTGCGCTGGTCGGGCTCCAGCACCAGCGTGGTCATCGTCACGAAGATCTCCCCACCGGGACGCTCCGCTTCGAGGATGCGTTCGAGCCGGCGCAGCAGGGCGGCGCCGGTCACCCCGCTGAGCACCAGCGCCCGCCAGGCGATGCGCAGGCAGACGCCGAGCGCGGCCTCGTCGGGACCGTGGCCGCACACGTCGCCGATCACCGCGTGCACGGCCTTGTCGTCGGACTCCACCACGTCGAAGAAGTCGCCGCCGAGCGTGGCCGAGCCCCTGCTCGCGCGGTAGCGGGTGGCCACCTCGATCGGCATGTTCTGCAGCAGCGGCGTCGGCAGCAGGCCGCGCTCCAGGCGGGCGTTCTCCTTCGCGCGCATGCGCTCGGCGTGTAACGCGACAGCCGCCTGCTCGGCCTGCTTGCGCTGCATGGCGTAACGCAGCGACCGGCCCAGCCACTCGGGCTCCACCCGGCCCTTGACCAGGTAGTCCTGCGCGCCCGCGGTCACCGCCGCGAGGCCCGCCTGCTCCTCGGCCAGGCCGGTGAGCACCACCACGGCCGCGTCGCCGGCCTCCGCCAGCACGGAGGACAGCGCGGAGAACTCGTACGCGTCGGGCAGCCCGAGGTCCAGCAGCACACACTGGGGGCGCAGCCGGCGCAGCGCCCGCCGGGCGGCGTCGACCGAACGCACCCACTCCAGGCGCACCGCGAAACCGCTGTCGGCCAGCAACTCCTCGACGATCAACGCGTCCTGCGGGTCGTCCTCCACGAGCAGCACCAGCGGCTGCCGGCTCTCGTCACTCGCATGAGGCATCCAGGCCCTGCCACCCTTCTAGACCGCGAACGTGAGCACCCAAGTCATCGACACCTTGAATGTCCCATTGCCAACTACGGTCTGAGTTGGCCCAGGGCCAGCCTCCTCTTCCCATCCTCGTCGCCTGTATGCCTGGGGATGACCGTCACTCCCACTCGATGGTGCCCGGCGGCTTGCTGGTCACGTCGAGGACGACGCGGTTGACCTCGCGGACCTCGTTGGTGATGCGGGTCGAGATGTGCGACAGCACGTCGTAGGGCACCCGCGACCAGTCGGCGGTCATCGCGTCTTCCGAGGTCACCGGGCGCAGCACCACCGGGTGACCGTACGTGCGGCCGTCTCCCTGCACCCCGACCGAGCGGACGTCGGCGAGCAGGACCACCGGGCACTGCCAGATCTGCCGGTCGAGGCCGGCGCGGGAGAGCTCCTCGCGGGCGATCGCGTCGGCCTCCCGGAGGATGGCCAGGCGCTCGCGGGTGACCTCGCCGACGATGCGGATGCCGAGGCCAGGGCCGGGGAACGGCTGACGCCAGACCATCGCGGGCGGCAGGCCCAGCTCTTCGCCGGCGCGGCGCACCTCGTCCTTGAACAGCGCGCGCAGCGGCTCCACCAGGGTGAACTCGATGTCTTCCGGCAGGCCGCCGACGTTGTGGTGGGACTTGATGTTGGCCGTGCCCGTGCCGCCGCCCGACTCGACCACGTCGGGGTAGAGCGTGCCCTGGACGAGGAACTGCACCGGGCCGTCGGCCATGATGGCGCGCTGCTCGTCCTCGAAGACGCGGATGAACTCGCGCCCGATGATCTTGCGCTTCTCCTCCGGGTCGGAGACGCCCGCGAGGGCCTTCAGGAAGCGCTCCTCGGCGTCGACCACGCGCAGCTTGACGCCCGTGGCGGCCACGAAGTCGCGCTCGACCTGCTCGGCCTCGCCCTTGCGCAGCAGGCCGTGGTCGACGAAGACGCACGTCAGCCGGTCGCCGATGGCCCGCTGGACGATCGCGGCGGCCACCGCGGAGTCGACCCCGCCGGACAGCGCGCAGATCGCGCGGCCGTCGCCCACCTGGCGGCGCACGGCCTCGATGGAGTCTTCGACGATGTTGAGCATCGTCCACGCCGGGCGGCAGCCGGCCACCTCGAGGAAGCGCTTGAGCACCGTCTGGCCGTGCTCGGTGTGGAGCACCTCGGGGTGGAACTGCACGCCGTAGAGACCGCGCTCGGTGTGCTCGAACGCGGCGACCGGCGTCTGACGGGTCGAGGCCGTCACCAGGAAGCCCTCAGGGGCCGCGGCCACGCTGTCGCCGTGGGACATCCAGACCGTCTGGCTCGCCGGCAGGCCGGTGAAGATGACACCCTGGTCGAGCACCTCCAGCGGGGTGCCGCCGTATTCGGCGACCCCCGTGCGGGCCACCTCGCCGCCCAGCGCCTGCGCCATGGCCTGGAAGCCGTAGCAGATGCCGAACGTGGGCACGCCCGTCTCGAACAGCCCCTGCGGCACGGCGGGAGCGCCGTCGGCGTAGACGGAGGACGGGCCCCCGGACAGGATGATCGCCTTGGGGTTCTTCGCCATCATCTCCTCGACCGTCATGGACGACGGGACGATCTCGGAGTAGACGTGACACTCACGCACTCGCCTGGCGATAAGTTGCGCGTACTGAGCGCCGAAGTCGACGACCAGCACTGTGTCGAATTCAGACACCGTGAACCCTCCCCAAAGGCGAAATGCGGTAGCCCCAGTCTATCGGCACCGCGTCTCACACCTGGCCCGCCGGGGGCCTGACGTGCTACCACAGAACGATGGATCTTGTCTGGCCGGTGACCGCGTGGGCGCTCTGGTTCGCCGCGCTGGCCGCCGCCTTCAAGGTGTCCGGTCGCGACAGAGCCCTCCGGCAGGCACCCGAGGACGCCGTGCCCGCCCCCGTGGCGGAGCTCTTACGCGGCATGCGCCCTCAGGACGTGTTCCACACGACGCTGTTCGACCTCGTCACGCGCGGCTGGATGACGATCGAGGGCGACCGTCTCTCCCTGGCGCCGCCGCCGGAGCGGCCGCTCGTCCCGTACGAGCAGTGGGCGCTGGAACGGGTGCGCGCCCGGATGGCGGGGGCGCGGCGGGCGCCGGTGATCGCGCTCATGCCGGAGGCGGCCGATCTCGACAGGCGTTTCGTGCCGCTCGTCCGGGAGTGCGCCATCGACCTGGGGCTGGCGCGGCGGCGCTGGCAGACCATGATCGTGCCGCTGCTGCTCGCGGTCGCGCTCGTCGTCCCCTGGTACGCCACCGTGAGCCTGTCCGGCATCTCCTGGTTGGGAACGATCGCGACGATGGTGTCGTGGCTGGCCGGCATCGGTCTGCTGGTGAGCGGCCGGGGTTTCCTGCTGACCGCGCGCGGCCGGGAGGTCGCCGGCCCTGGCCCGGTGCCGGTGAACCCGCAGCAGGAGTGGATCTTCACGGGCAGCGGCTGGCAGGGCGTCGAGATCGAGCCCGCCGCGCCCTCGCGGGCCCGGGAGCGCTTGGAGGCCGCCGGGCACGTCGTCAAACGCTGGGTGAAGGTCGAGTCGGTCGGCGAGTCGAACTCACGCACCCGCTACTACGTCGCCCTGCACGACGGCGTCTCGGCGAAGGCCACGGCGTACGAGGTGGGCGCGGGGGTCTACCGCGACGTGCTGCCGGGCGACTCCGTGCGGCTGCTGGTCAAGCCGCGCAAGGGGGCGGTGGTGCGGGTGCTGGCGCACGACCGTCACTGGTAGCCGGGCAGGTCCTCGGCCTGCCCGCGCGGCCGGCCGGCGTGGGAGGGGCCGGCCGGCACGAGGAACCGTTCGTCGTGGATGGCCTTCACGAGGTCGGCGATCTCCGACGGCTCCACCCCCTGCTCGGCCGCCTCGCGCGAGTAGAGCTCGGGCCGGAATCCCCAGCCGTCAGGCCGGGGAGCACGTCAAAGGATCGCGCCGATCAGGCCCAGCGGGGGCGCGCCGAGGTCGAGCAGCGCCTTGTGGAAGCGCTGCACGGTGAACTCCGCACCCCATTCCTTGCGCGCCTGCTCGCGCAGGTCCTGGATGAGCAGCTTGCCCCAGGTGTAGCGGCCGTAGGTCGGGTCGAACGACGCCCGCCTGGCCTCCGACAACGCCGCCGGGCCCGCCAGGTGGGTGTCGGACTCGAAGCGCCGGGCGCCGTCCTCGACCGTCATCTGGCCGGTGTGCACACCGATCGCGCAGGCCAGCCGGGTGACGCGGATGAGGGCCTCCACCCAGACGCCGATCTCGAAACGCGGGTCGCCGGCCTCGAAGCCCTCCTCGACGCAGAGCTCCTCGGCGTAGTGGGCCCAGCCCTCGATGAACGACATCGACTGCAGCAGCCTGCGGACGTCGGAGGGGGCCCGGCGCAGCGCCCTGGCGTGCGAGAAGTGGCCGGGGGCGACCTCGTGCACGTTGATCGCCGGCAGGGTCGCCCGGCTGAAGACCTCCAGCCACTCCTCCTGCTCGTGCGCGGGCCAGGACGGGTCGGGCGGGGTGACGTGGTACCACGACGGGCCCTCCGGCTCGCCGGGCGCGTTCCACGCCATCATGGCCATCGCCCAGCGGCGCGACTCGGGCGCGGGGCCGACCAGGCACTCGCCGTCGTGGTACGGCACCAGGTCCTTCTCGCGGGTGAACGCGATGGCCTTCTCCGTGCCGACGCGGGCCGCCTCGATCACGCCGTCGGCGTCGGGGTGGTCCTTGACCAGCTCGCGTACGACGTCGAGCGGCGCGCGGTCCTTCTCCCCCAGCTTGGCGCAGGACTCGGCGAGCAGGCCCATGAGGCGGTCGCGCTCGGCGTCGGCGCGCTCGGCCAGCCTGCCGAGGTCGACCGGCAGCCCCTCCGCGGTGCCCATCAGCGTGGCCAGCGCCTGGCCGCCGAGCGCGGCGTCGGGGTCGCCCTCGGTCGTGGCGCGCTCGACGTGCGCGACCAACCGGGCGTGCGCCGTCAGCGCGGTCTCGTCGGTGACGCCGGCCGCCAGGCCCTTGACCGCGCCGATCAGGGACCGCGCGACCGGGGCGGGCACCTGGTCGAGCGCGGCGACGGCCTGGTCGACGGCCTCGGGCCAGCGGGCGAGGTGGGCGGCCTTGGCCGCGGCGCGCTCCTCGGCCGGGGCGTAGTCGCGGTCGTAGCAGGCGAGGTCGAGGTTGGACAGGTGGATCAGGGGGTTCTTGCGGTGCAGTTCGAGCTCGCCGTACTCGTGGCGCAGACTCGCCTCGAACACCTGGAGGTGCCTGGCGTCGTGCGGGTCCGCGGGCAGGTCGCCCTCGCCGAGCCGGGCCAGCCCGGCGCGTACGCCGTCGGGCGACAGGTCCTGGATCTCGCCGTCGTACTCGTGCCTGCCCGCTCCTTCGCGCGCCTCGGCCACGCCCAGGTCGAGGATGGCTCGCAGCCTGGCGTCAAGTTCTGTCATGCCGCCGACGCTAGCGCACCGGATGCCGACCTTTAAGTCTCGAAATTTGCTGATAAATGCGGCTCTTTCTGGGCGGGAGGCGGGCAGGATGATCGACATGGCCCTCCAGATCACGACGCTCGCCGAGCGCCCCGGCTTCGCGCCCGCGTTATGGGACATGGACCACACGTGGCACGAGTTCGTGCTGAACGACCCCGTGGCCGACCTGTTCTACGCGATCGCCACCACGACGTACGCCGACTACGTGCTGGTCGCCGACGACGACGCCGAACCCGGCCGGATGGTCGCGCGGGCCTGCATGATGCCGTACGTGGTGAAGGGCGACGAGCTGCCCGACGACGGGTGGGACGCGGTGATCCGCTCCGGCTGGCTGGCCCGCGAGCGCGGCGACAAGCCGGACGCGATCTCCGCGCTGGAGATCACCGTCCGCCGCGACCTGCTCGGCACCGGGCTGTCCGGACGGATGCTGGCCGCCATGCGACGGCATGCCGCGGGGCTCGGATTCCGCGAGCTGGTCGCCCCCGTACGCCCCAACGGCAAGCACCTCGAACCGCACACCCCCATGGCGGAGTACGCCTGGCGCACCCGCGAGGACGGCCTGCCGCACGACGCCTGGCTACGGGTGCACGTACGGGCGGGCGGCAAGATCGTCAAAGTGGCGCCGCGGTCCATGACGGTGTCGGGCACGCTGGACGAGTGGCGCGCGTGGACGGGCCTGCCGTTCGACCGCACGGGCCCGATCGAGGTGCCGGGCGCGCTCACCCCTGTGCACAGCGACGTGACCCACGACCACGCCGTCTACGTGGAACCGAACGTCTGGGTCAGCCACGACCTGACCTGACCCGCGGACCGCGGACGTCGCCGCGCCCGCGTCGACGTCTCCTCCGCACGGGGCGGTCCTCCTCGGCCACGCCGACGGGGACGCGTGCGTCGCTCAGCCGCCCACCGGGCCGAACGCCTCGCGCGGGCGGCTCGTGTGCCGGGCCGGGTCGAGGCCGCGTTCGGTCGCCCAGGCGTGGACCGTGGTGAGGCGCCGGTCGGCAGCGCGCTCGCGCACCGGGAGGTCGACCAGCGGCGTGGGCGTGCCTGCCGCCGGCACGCCGAGAGCCCGCTCCGTCCCCCTCATGCCGGCCGGCCCGGCACGAGGGGGCGGGTCAGTGCGTCGCCGTTCACCACGAGCCGATCACGCGATCGCGATGCGCGGCATCCACATCGGCTCCTTCGCCAGCTCGGCCCACAGGCAGCGCAGCAGCAGGCGGCTCCTGAGGCCGGCGTGCTCGGGGGCGTCCCAGAGGTTGCGGAGCTCGCCCGGGTCCTCCTGGAGGTCGAAGAGCTCGCCGTACTCCTGGCCCTGGTAGACGGTGATCTTGTATCGGTCGTCCACGTACGTCCTGAGGTTGAGCGTGGTCGGCTGGTGGTGGAACTCCACGAGCGTGTGGTCCCGCGCGGCCGGCCGGGCGCCCTCCCACACGGCGTGCTGATCCACCCCGGTCATGAACCCGGGGACGGGCTCGCCGAGGAAGCCGAGGAACGTGGGCGTGAGGTCGGCGGTGGACTGGATCGCGTCGCTGACCCGCCCGGCGGGCACCCGTCCCGGATACCGGACGACGAGCGGCACCCTGATCAGGTCCTCGTAGTGGAAGGGCCCCTTGGCCTGCAGCCCGTGCTGGCCGAAGAAGTGCCCGTGGTCGGTGGTGAACACCACGATCGTGTCGTCGGCGAGGCCGAGGGCCTCCAGGCGGTCGAGGATGCGCCCGACGTACTTGTCGAGCAGGCTGACCATGCCGTAATAGGTGGCCACGAGCTTCCGGCGGTCGGCCTCACCACGCCGATGCGAGTGGAAGCCGTGGGTGATCTGGCCCGACTCGGGCGGGCCGAAGTCGGGATCCTCCAGCTGTGTCATGCGGAAATGCGGCGGGTTGCGCTCGTGTTCGCCCGACGCCGCTTCCGGGATGGCGAGCCGGTCCGGGTCGTACATGGTGTCCCACGGCTCCGGCGCGAGATACGGCGGGTGCGGGTCGAAGAAGCTCGCCCACAGGAAGAACGGCTCCTCGGCCGCCGCGTACTCGTCGAGCAGCCGGTTGCTCCGCTCGGCGATCCAGGCGTTGTAGTGGAACTCCTCCGGGATCGACCAGGTGAACTCGGCGGCGGGGTCCATGGTCCCGGTCGGCGGCAGGAAGTGCTCGCGCCACCCGGTGAAGCCGCGTTCCTCCATCCACAGCGCGTAGTGCTGGCCGACGTGCGACTCGTTGGTGTGGTTGCGCGCCAGCTCGACGTGCTGGAAGCCGTAGTAGGGGCCGTGGAAGCGCTTCCAGAACGCGAGGTCCTGCAGCAGCGGGTACGCCTCCAGCGACCGGTACCGCTCGGTGCTCGCCAGCGGCTGGAAGTGCGCCTTGCCCACCAGGGCGGTGCGGTAGCCGAGGCCCTGGAGCCGGTCGCCGACGGTCGGCGCCGACTCGGGCAGGCTGGTGCCCAGGCTCCAGGCGCCGTGCTGGCTGGGGAACTGCCCGGTGATCATCGACGCGCGCGTCGGGGTGCAGGTGGGGTTCGGGCAGTACGCCCGGGTGAACCGGGTCCCCTCGGCCGCCAGCCGGTCCAGGTTCGGCGTGCTGATCTCCGGGTTGACCACGCCGAGGGTGGTCCAGTGCTGTTGGTCGCTGGTGATCAACAAGATGTTGGGCCTGCTCAAGCCTGGCTCCTTTGCTGTGGCTGCTGGGGCGGCACGCCGGAGCGCTCCGCCTCGATCTCCTCGAGCGGTCTGCCGGCGGTGTCCGGCATGAAGAAGAACCCGACCACGCCCGAGATCGCCACGAACACCGTCAGCGCCGTCGCGACGCCGGTGATCCCGCCACTTGCGATGACGGGGACGACGAAGCTCCACAGTCCGAGCAGGACGCGCGAGACGCCGAACGTGAGGCCCTGCGCGGTGCCGCGCAACATCGTCGGGAACAGCTCCTGGCTGAAGGTCTTGTAGCTCAGCTCGCCGGCCAGCTTGGAGCTGATGGCCCACAGGACGATGCTGAGCTGCGCCGCGATCAGGCCGTACGGGGTGATCAGGAACATCCCGTACGAGACGACCCCCAGCACCGCGCCGATGCCCATCATCCACTTGCGCGCGGAGGTGCCGCGGTCGATGAACCGCATGACGACCAGCAGCGTCGGCACGCCGAAGAGCAGCCCGATCAGCGTGGTCAGGATGCTCACGTCCCGCCCTCCCGCGCCGAGCGTCTCCACCAGATAGGGCGTGAACGACCCGATCGTGCCGGCGGCCAGGTTCCAGAACGTGTAGAAGATCCCGGTGTAGGCGAGCGCCCGCAGGTTCGGCCCGCTGAGCAGCGCACGCACCCGCCTGGCCGAGGTGACGGCGGTCTCGGCGGCCGTACGCCACACGGCCGACTCGGCCATCCCGCGGCGCATCGCCCACGTGATCAACGCCGCGAGCACGAGGTGCAGGAAGACGATGCGCACCCCGAGCAGCCCGAGCGGATCGAGCAGGTACGCCAGGAGGAGCACCACGGAGGGGCCGAGCACCCAGGCGATCTGCGTGAGCCCGAGCAGCTTGCCCCTGGCCTTGGCCGGGGCCAGCTCACCGACGAGCGCGAGCGAGGTCGGCACGTCGGCGCCGACGGCGAGACCGGCGACGAAGGTGCCGATCATCAGCATCGGCGGATTGACCGCCAGCGCCACGCAGAGCATGCCGGCGGCGAAGACGAGCAGGTCCCATTTGTAGATGCGTTTGCGGCCGAGCTTGTCGCCCAGCCGGCCGCCGACGAAGGCCCCGATGCCGCAGCCGATGGCGTTCGGGCCGAGCGCGGCCAGCAGGCCGACCATGCTCTGGCTCAGCCCGAACTCCTCACGGAAGAGCGTCAGGCCGGTGCTCACCGCGGAGATGGAACCCGCGTCCAGGTAGGACGCCATGCCGGCGAGCGCCGTCCACTTCCATTGCTGACGGGTGACCGCAGGGGGACTGGCCATGGGCGCTCCGGGGGAAGGGAGTGATCAAACAGTTTTCCGCGCACTGCCCCATTTCTCGACACATCACGAAGGAACCAAACATCGGTTTTTGTCAGGACAAGTGGGTGCTCTCCCCGGGGGCCAGGAGCCGGAGGCGGTCGCCGAAGCCGGCGAAGGACCTCTCCACCGTGTCCCTGCCCTGGGTGAAGTGCGCCCAGTGCTCGAAGTGCAGCGGCACCACGTACCTGGCCTGAAGGATCCCGGCGGCGGTGACCGCGTCCTCGCTCGTCAGCGTCAGGAAGCCGTCGACCAGCGGCGTCCTCGCCCCGCCCGCGAACAGCACGGCCACGTCCACCGGCCCGAACCGCGCCGCCACCGCGCGTACGACGTCGAGGGAGACGTTGTCGCCGCTCACGTACACCGTCGGCAGGCCCTCTCCCGAGAGCACGAACCCGGTCACCTCACCCACGAGATGCTCAGTGCCGTCGGGCCCGTGCTGGGCGGGCACGCCGGTCACCCGTACGGCGCCGACCTCGACAGACTCGCCGTCGGGCAGGGCCCGCACCGGCTCGCCGATGCGCTCGGCCGCCGAGCGGGTGGACAGCACCAGCGGCACGGACGCCAGGTACGCCCGCCCGGCGCGGTCGAGGTTGTCGGGGTGCTGGTCGTGCGAGAGCAGCACGGCGTCGACCGGCCCTGCCTCGTCCGGCCCGAACGCGGGCCCCGCGGTCTTGGACAGCGCCCTGTCACCGATCGGGTAGTCGCCGGGCGCGTCGAACGTCGGGTCGGTCAACAGCCGCACCCCGCCGATCTCCAGGACCGCCGTGGGGCCGCCCACGTAACGAATCTCCATGTGCGGCACGATATCCACCGGTCACCGCAGCGCGGCGGGCGCCTCCTCGGGTACGGCGGGGCTGCGCGGTACGATCCGCGCCAGCCGTACGTACGGCGAGCCGAGAGCGGGGCGCGGGTCCGGGTCACCCGCGTTGGGCCAGAACGCCATCGCCCGCTCCGCCTGCGCGGTGATGGTCAGCGACGGGTTCACGCCCAGGTTCGCCGACACGGCGGAGCCGTCCACGACGTGCAGGCCCTCGTGGCCGTACACGCGGTGGTAGGGGTCGATCACGCCGGTCTCCGGTGAGTCGCCGATGGCGCAGCCGCCGAGGAAGTGGGCCGTGGCCGGGATGTCGAACAGGTCGAGCCACGACCCTGCGGCCACGCCGCCGATCAGCTCCGCCCCGTGACGCACGGCCTCGTGCGCGGCGGGGATCCAGGTGGGGTTGGGCTCGCCGTGACCGCGCGAGGCCCGCAGCCCCCATCGGGTGCGGCGTACGGTGATCGAGTTGTCCTTGGCCTGCATGACCAGGGCGATGAGGCTCCGCTCCGACCAGCGGCGCAGGTCCAGGACCCGAAGCGCCCGCAGGCGCTGCCGGGCCAGCTCGCGGGCGAACCCGCGCAGGCGCGACCCGCCGCCGTCGACCAGCAGGGTGCGCAGCAGGCCCATCGCGTTGGAGCCGTCGCCGTAGCGGACCGGCTCGACGTGGGTCTCGGCGTCGGGGTGGAAGGAGGAAGTGATCGCCAGGCCGGCGTTGAGCTTGTCGCCGCCGACCGAGGAGCGTTCGAAGCCGACCAGGGCCTCGGAGTTGGTCCGGGTCAGCGCGCCCAGGCGGGGCGAAAGGCGGGGCAGGGTGCCGTCGTCGCGCAGCTTGTGCAGCAGCCGCTGGGTGCCGTACGTGCCGGCCGCGAAGACCACCTGCGCGGCGGTGAACGTGCGGCGCCGGTGCGGGGAGCCGGTCCTGCCGGCGATCACCTGGTAGCCGCCGGACGGCAGGGGACGCACCGTGGTGACCGTGCACTCGGCGTAGACCTGGGCGCCCGCCCGCTCGGCGAGGTACAGGTAGTTCTCGGTGAGCATGTTCTTGGCGCCGTACCGGCAGCCGGTCATGCAGGCACCGCATTCGACGCAGCCGCTCCGGGCCGGGCCGGCGCCGCCGAAGTACGGGTCGACGCCGTCCTCGCCGAAGTAGACGCCCACGGGCGCCAGGCGGAACGTCTCGGCCACGCCCATGCGCGCCGCGATCTCCCGCATGATCTCGTCGGCCCGGGTGAAGGTGGGGTTGACGACCGCGCCCAGCATGCGCCTGGCCTGGTCGTAGTGGGGCGCGAGCTCGGCCTTCCAGTCGGTGATGCCGGACCACTGGGGATCGGCGAAGAACGGGTCGAGCGGCTCGTAGAGCGTGTTGGCGTACACGAGGGAGCCGCCGCCGACCCCGGCGCCGGCCAGCACCATGACACGGGTGCCGCGCTCGCCGCGCAGCACGTGGATGCGCTGGATGCCCTTCAGCCCGAGCCCCGGCGCCCACAGGAAGTCACGCAGCCGCCACGACGTGGCGGGCAGCGTGGCGGCGTCGAAGCGGCGGCCCGCCTCCAGCACGCCGACCCGGTACCCCTTCTCGGCCAGCCGGAGCGCGGCGACGCTCCCGCCGAACCCCGATCCGACGACGATCACGTCGAAGCCCGTCGCGGGCCGCTTGGCGCTGCCGGGAGTGGACATAGGACCAGGATCATCCCATGGCATGCCGCCTCGGTCACCGGGGTGGTGAACCATCCGGAGCGCGCAGCCGTCATGGGGGCATGAAGACCCCCATCCGCGCGGCCGTGTCCGCCGTGGCGCTGGCGACGGCGGTGGCCGGCTGCACCTCTTCGGCGGGCGGCGGCGCGAGCCCGCCGGCGTCCCCGCTCGGCGCCGTCCGCCTGGTGGCCTACGACAGCTGCGACGAGCTGCTCGCGGGCCTGCGCGAGCGGGCGGCCCGCAACGTCGGCGCGTACGGGTTCGGCGGCGTCATGCCCCTCTCCCCGGTGGCCGCGCGGGCGGACGCCGCCGTGGAGAGCAAGGCGTACTCCGGCGCGCCCGAGCACTCCACGACCAACGTGCACGAGGAGGGCGTGGACGAGCCCGACATGGTCAAGACCGACGGCGACCGGGTCCTCACGGTCACCGACGGCACCCTGCGGGTCATCGACACGGCCACCAGGAAGGTCATCTCCTCGCTCAAGCTGACCGAGGGCGACGCGCCCGGCGTCCCCGGGGACCTGCTGGTGTCGGGCGACCGCGCGCTGGTGCTGCTGCGCGGCGGGGACATCATGTACAAGTCCGTGGACGCCAGGCCGCCCGGCGACACCCTGTACGTGCTGGTCGACCTGGCCGGGACGCCGAAGGTGCTGAACACGGTCAGGACCGGCGGCTCGTACGTGGACGCCAGGATGGTCGGCTCCACGGTCCGCCTCGTGACCCGCGACCAGCCCGCCGTCACCTTCCCCGACCCCGGCCCGGACGCCACGGAGACCGAGCGGATCAAGCAGAACCAGGACGCGGTACGCCGGGCCCCGGCCGAGGCGTGGCTGCCGACGGTCGAGATCACGGACGCGGCCGGGGCGGTCAGGAAGGAGTCGGTGCCGTGCGAGCGGGTGAGCCACCCGGCCGACTACACCGGCACCTCGATGCTGACGGTGCACACCATCGACCTGGCCAGGGGCCTCACGGACACGGGCACCGACCCGATCGCGCTGGCCGCCGACGGCGACATCGTCTACGGCACCGGCCGCAGCCTGTACGTGGCCAGCAACCCGCGCTGGTGGCTCCCGATCGTCCGCCCGCTCCCCATCGACGACGTCCCCGCGACGTCGGACACCCCCGCCACGCCGGATACCCCCGCCACGTCTGAGATCCCCGCCACCTCTGGGGCCCCCGCCACTTCCGATGCCCCCGCCACTCCGGATGCCCCCGCCACGACGAAGCCGGCGCCGGCCACCCCGGGAGGCCCCGCGCGCCCGGTGCCCTCGGGTGATGGCGCCGCGCCCGCGGAGGAGCCCACCCCCGCCGAGCCCACGCTCGACCCCGCCCTCGGCCGGCCCGTCGTCAGCACCGCGCTCTCCCCCACGGCGACCATCACCCTGTCGGCGTCCGAACCCCCGGTGACGCCGGATCCGCGCCAGCCCAGCCTGCTGCCGGAGCCCGAGCAGCCGCCGGAGGAGACCGAGATCCACCGGTTCGACCTCACCGCCCCCGGCGCCCCCGCGTACGCGGCCTCGGGCAAGGTGCCCGGGCGCCTGCTGAACCAGTACGCGTTGTCGGAGCACGACGGCCACCTCCGCGTCGCCACCACGCTGAACTCCGCCGACGACCGCACCAGCTCCAGCTCCGTCCACGTGCTGCGGGCCGACACCATGGCCCAGGTGGGCGAGGTCGGCGGCCTCGGCAAGGGCGAGCGCATCTACTCGGTGCGGTTCATCGGCCCGGTGGGCTACTGCGTGACGTTCCGCCAGGTGGACCCGCTCTACACCCTCGACCTGCGCGACCCGGCGGCTCCCAAGGTGACCGGCGAGCTGAAGATCACCGGCTATTCGGCGTACCTGCACCCGGCGGGCGAGGGGCGCCTGATCGGCATCGGCCAGGAGGCGAGCGAGCAGGGCAGGACGCTCGGCACGCAGGTCTCGCTCTTCGACGTCAGCGACCCGGCCGCTCCGCGCCGCCTGTCGCAGCTGTTCCAGAAGGACTCCGGCTCGGGCGCGGAGTGGGACCCGCACGCGTTCCTGTACTGGCCGAAGACCGGCCTGTCGGTGATCCCGCTGACCACGCAGGACGACTCGGGCGCGCTCGCGCTGCGGATCGACGACGCGGGCGTGACGGAGCTCGGCAGGATCTCCCACCCCGCGCGGGAGCAGGGCAGGCTGCGTTACCAGCCCGGGATCCAGCGCTCGCTGGTCATCGGCGACGCGCTGTGGACGCTCTCCCCCGAGGGCGCACAGGTCAACGACCTGACCACGCTCGAACGGGAGGCGTGGATCCCGCTGCGCTGAGCGATCAAGAGGTGCCGATTCGTAGCGAATCGGCACCTTTTTTATGGACATTTCCCGACAAGCGGTGAAAGCTTTACTGACAAGCGTCAGTCGGGATCAGGCCTCCTCGGTCCCCCTCCGGAAAGGGAGCACGCTGCCATGCGATCACTCACCCCCCTGCTCGCATTGCTCGCCGGCGCACTCGCGTTACCCCTGACACCGCTTCCGTCCTCGGCGGCCGCCGCCCCGGAAGGCACGTACATCGTGCAGCTCGACCCCTCGACGCGCGCGCCCCGCGGCGCCGCCGAGGACCAGGTGACCCGTCTCGGCGGCCAGGTCGTCGGCGTCTACGAGCACGCCTTCAAGGGCTACACCGCCCGCATGAGCGCCACCGCCGCCGAGCAGCTCAAGCGCAACCCGAACGTGCTCACCGTAGAGCCCGACGCCGAGGTCACCGCGTTCGCCCAGACCGTGCCCTCAGGGGTACGGCGGATCTTCGGCCCCGACAACCCCAACCTGGACATCGACGGCACCGACGACGTGCGGATCGACGTGGACGTCGCCGTCGTGGACAGCGGCGTCGACCACACCCACCCCGACCTCGACGTGGTCGCCCGGGCCAACTGCCAGAACGGCGTCTGCCGCAACGACTCCGGCACCGACGACAACGGCCACGGCACGCACGTCGCCGGCACCGTCGGCGCACTCGACAACGCCATCGGCCCGGTCGGCGTCGCGCCCGGCGCCCGCATACACGGCGTGAAGGTGCTGAACGCGGCCGGCTCAGGAAGCCTGTCGGCCATCGCCGCCGGCATCGACTGGGTGGTGGCGCGCGCCTCCACCATCGAGGTCGTGAACCTGAGCCTCGGCTGCGACGGCTGCTCCAGCAGCGCGATCAGCCGGGCGATCACGAACGCGGTGAACGCCGGCATCGTCGTCGTGGTGGCCGCGGGCAACAGCTCCGCGAACACCGCCTCCTTCTTCCCCGCCAACCACCCTGACGTGATCACGGTCTCGGCGATGACCGACAACGACGGTTTGCCCGGCGGCGCCGGGGGCAGCACGCTCTCGTGCCGCAGCGAGACCGACCGCGACGACACCGCGGCCTTCTACTCCAACTACGGCTCCACCGTGGAGATCACCGCGCCGGGCACCTGCGTCTACTCGACCTGGCGCAACGGCGGCTACGGAACGAGCAGCGGCACCTCGATGGCCAGCCCCCACGTGGCCGGCGCGGCAGGCATCCTCACCTCGGGCGCCCGCAAGCCGACGACGCGGGAAGGCTCGCTGGCGGTGCGCGGCGCCCTGACCGCGAGCGGCAACGCGAACTGGACCGACGACTCGGGCGACGGCGTCAAGGAGCCGCTGCTCGACGTGCACGACGCCACGCTCTTCCCGCCGGCGACGTGACCTGAGAGCCATCCAGGAACGGGCGGTCCGCGGTTCCCGCAGCGCCGCGGGCCGCCCCAAGCCCTGCCGCGTCAGGAGTCCTCGGGCGCGACCACGGGGACGATCTCCGGCGCGCCCAGCCTGATGGCGTCGGCCTCCTGGTCGGAGTCCTGCTCCTGCGAGCGGCGCTCGGACTCCACGCGCTTGGCGTAGTACTCGACCTCGCGCTTGACCTGCTCGCCGTCCCAGCCGAGCGGCTCGGCCATCAGCTCGGCGACCTCCTGCGCGACCGCGAGCCCGCGGTGGAAGGTCTCGATGGAGATGCGCGTACGCCGGGTCAGCACGTCGTTGAGGTGCCTGGCCCCCTCGTGGGTGGCGGCGTAGACGATCTCCGCCCGCAGGTAGTCGTCGGCCCCCGGCAGCGGGCGGCCCAGCGACGGGTCGCGCTCGATCAGCCCCAGCACCTCGTCGATCAGCGAGCCGTGCCGCTGGAGCAGGTGCTCGATCCTGGCCACGTGCAGCCCTGAGCTCTGGGCCAGGCGGTGACGGGAGTTCCACAGCGCCTGGTAGCCCTCGGCCCCCACGAGCGGGACGCGGTCGGTGCACGAGGCCGGCACCCGCTGGTCGAGCCCGTGGGCGACCGCGTCCACGGCGTCCTTCGCCATGACCCGGTACGTCGTGTACTTCCCGCCGGCGATCATCACCAGGCCCGGCACGGGGTGCGCCACCACGTGCTCCCTGGACAGCTTGGAGGTGTCGTCGGACTCGCCCGACAGCAGCGGCCGCAGCCCGGCGTAGACGCCCTCCACGTCGTCGCGCGTCAGCGGCACCGACAGCACGGCGTTGACGTGGTCGAGCAGGTAGTCGATGTCCGCCCGGGAGGCCGCGGGGTGGCTCTTGTCGAGCGTCCACTCGGTGTCGGTGGTGCCGATGATCCAGTGGCGGCCCCACGGGATCACGAAAAGCACCGACTTCTCTGTACGCAGGATGATCCCGGTCAGCGAGTGGATCCGGTCGCGCGGCACCACCAGGTGGATGCCCTTGGAGGAGCGTACGTGGATCACGCCCCGGCCGCCGACGAGCTCCTGGATGTCGTCGGTCCAGACGCCGGTGGCGTTGACGACCTGCCGGGCGCGGATCTCGACCTCCTCGCCGGCCTCCAGGTCGCGCACGCGCACGCCGGTGACCCGCTCGCCCTCGCGCAGGAACCCGACGACCTGCGCCCTCGGCGCGACATGGGCGCCGTACGTGGCGGCCGTGCGCAGCAGCATCATCACGTAGCGGGCGTCGTCGACCTGGGCGTCCCAGTACTGGACGGCGCCGGTGAAGGAGGTCTTCTTCAGCGCGGGGGCCAGCCGCAGCGCCCGCGACCTCGACAGGTGCCGGTGTCCGGGCACGCCGCGGGTGAGCCCGGTGGCGAAGCCGAGCGTGTCGTAGAGGGCGACGCCGGCGCCGACGTACGGGCGCTCCCAGGCGAAGTGGGTCAGCGGGAACAGGAACGGCACCGGCCTGACCAGGTGCGGCGCGATCCGCTGCAGCAGCAGGGCGCGTTCCTGGAGCGCCTCGCGTACCAGCTCGAAGTTGAGCTGTTCGAGATAGCGCAGCCCGCCGTGGATCAGCTTGGACGAGCGCGAGGACGTGCCGGAGGCGAAGTCGCGCGCCTCGACCAGCCCCACGTCGAGGCCGCGGGTCGCGGCGTCGAGCGCGATCCCCGCGCCCACCACGCCGCCGCCCACCACGACCACGTCGAGCTCCTGCGCGACCATGCGCTCCAGCGCCTCGGCGCGCTCCGCGGGCCCGAGACGGGCCGCGCCCCTTCCCGACGTCATAGCTCCCCCAATGTCGTCTACCCCCCGATACCTACCCTTCGGGCCCATGCCACGTAACGCCCGATACGTCCGGATCAGCTAGGCGCGTACGACCTTGACGCCCGCATCGGTGAATCGGCCCGCGAGTTCGTCGGGGAGCCGGGCGTCGGTGACCAGCGTGTCGATCTCGCCGATCGGGCAGATGCGGGAGAACGCCCGCCGCCCCACCTTGGAGGAGTCGGCCACCACCACGACGTGCGCGGCGCGGCCGATCAGCAGGTGGTTGACGCTGGCCTCACCCTCGTGGTGGGCGAAGGCGCCCAGCTCGACGTCGAGCGCGTCCACACCCAGGAACGCCACGTCCAGCGTCACCTGCTCCAGCACGCCGTTCGCCAGCGGCCCGATGAGCTCGTACGACTGCTGCCTGGCCACCCCGCCGGTCACCACGATCTTGACGTGCTGCCGGACGGTCAGCTCGGCGGCGATGTTGAGCGCGTTCGTGACGATCGTGAAGCCGCTCTCCAGCGTCGACAGCGTGGCGAGGGCGCGCGCCAGCTCGGACGTCGTGGTGCCGCCGTTGAGCCCCACCACCGCGCCGGGCGTGACCAGGTCGGCCGCGGCGGCCGCGATGCGGTGTTTCTCGTCGGCGTGCCTGGCGGTCTTGTAGCGCAGCGGCAGATCGTAGCTGACGCTCTGGGCGACCGCGCCGCCCCGCGTGCGCATGAGCATCTGCTGCTGGGCGAGCTGGTCGAAATCCCGCCGGATCGTCGCCGTGGACACGTCGAGCGCCCGCGCGGCCTCCTCCACCGACAGCCTGCCCTCCCGGGCCAGCAGCTCCAGGATGGCGTTCCAGCGGTCGTAGCGGGACACGAGAGCCTCCCTAGGGGACGAGGTCAGAGCAAGGGTGGCACACCCCAGGACGCCAGGCGAACACTGCCCATTTCTGCTCTTTTTTGGTATAAAGCCAGCAGAAACAATCAATCATGCGGAGGTAAGCGGTGACCACCCACACCGAGGCCGAGATCGCGTCCCAGCCGTCGTGCTGGCGGCGCGCCGTCGACGGCGTACCCGCCGACGCGCTGCCCCGCCCCGGCGAGCGGGTCGCCGTCGTCGGCTGCGGCACGTCCTGGTTCATCGCGATGGCGTACGCCGCGCTGCGCGAGCAGGCCGGGCACGGCGAGACCGACGCCTTCGCCGCCTCGGAGTTCCCCGCCGGGCGAGCGTACGACCGCGTGCTGGCCCTGTCGCGCTCGGGTACCACGACGGAGGTGCTGGAGCTGCTGTCCAGGACGGCGACCGCCACCACGGCCATCACCGCCGACCCCGACACGCCGATCATGTCCGCCGCGGACGAGGTCGTCGTCCTCGACTACGCCGACGAGCGCTCGGTCGTGCAGACCCGCTTCGCCACCACGCAGCTCGCCCTGCTGCGCGCCAGCCTCGGCGAGGACCTCACGCAGGCCGTCGCCGACGCCGAGCGGGCCGTCGCCGAGCCCCTCCCCGAGGAACTGGTGAACGCCGAGCAGTTCAGCTTCCTCGGCACCGGCTGGTCGGTCGGCCTGGCCCAGGAGGCCGCGCTGAAGATGCGCGAGGCGTCCCGCTCGTGGACGGAGGCGTACCCGGCGATGGAGTACCGCCACGGCCCCATCAGCATCGCCGCCCCCGGCCGGGTCACCTGGATGCTCGGCGCCGCCCCCGAGGGCCTGCGCGCGCAGGTGGAACAGACCGGCGCGACGTTCGTGGAGTCGGGGCTCGACCCGATGGCCGAGCTGATCCGCGCCCAGCGGGTGGCCGTCGCCCGCGCCTTCGCCCGCGGTCTCGACCCCGACGAGCCCCTGCACCTCACGCGATCTGTGATCCTTTCTTCATGAGCCTCACACTTGCCGACGCCCGGATCGTGACCCCCGCCGGAGTGCACGAAGGGTGGCTGACCATAGAAGACGGCCGCATCACCCACGTCGGCCACGGATCCGCCCCGGGTCCCGGCCTCAGCCTGGGCGGCCGGTACGTCGTGCCGGGGTTCGTCGACATCCACAACCACGGCGGCGCGGGCGGCTCCTTTCCCACCGGTGACCTCGACAAGGCGCGTGACGCCGTGGCGCTGCACCGGCGGCACGGCACCACCACCACGGTGGCCAGCTTGGTGACCGATCCGGTCGACAGCCTGAGCAGGGCGGCCTCGGCGCTGGCCGAGCTGTGCGATGAGGGGCTGCTGGCGGGCATCCACTTCGAGGGCCCGTACATCGCCAAGGCCCGCTGCGGCGCGCACGACCCGACACTGCTGCGGGAGCCGTCGCCGCGGGAGCTCGCCGAGCTGCTCAAGGCCGGGCGGGGGCACGTGCGCATGGTGACGATCGCGGCCGAGCTGCCCGGGGCGCTCGACACGATCCGCATGGCCGTGGCCGAGGGCGTCATCGCGGCCATCGGCCACAGCGACGCCGACTACGAGCAGACCATCGCCGGCATCGAGGCCGGCGCGAGCGTGGCCACCCACCTCTACAACGCGATGCCGCCGCTCGGCCACCGCGCGCCGGGCCCGGTGGCGGCGCTGCTGGACGACGAGCGGGTGACGGTCGAGCTGATCAACGACGGCGTGCACGTGCATCCGGCCATGCTGCGGCTGGCGTACGAGGTGGCCGGGCCGGGCCGTACGGTGCTGATCACCGACGCCATGTCGGCCACCGGGCTGGGCGACGGCGACTACCTGCTCGGCTCCATGCGGGTGCGCGTGGACGACGGCGTGGCGCGGCTGGTCGAAGGCGGTTCGATCGCGGGCTCCACGCTGACGATGGACGTCGCGTTCCGGCGCAGCGTGCGCGAGGTCGGCATGTCGCTGCCCGACGCCGTGCAGGTCGCCTCGCTGACGCCGGCGCGGGTGCTGGGCCTGGCCGACCGGATCGGCTCGATCGCCGTCGGCAAGGCGGCCGACCTGGTGGTGCTCTCCGGCGCTCTGGAGGCCGACGGCGTGATGAAGGACGGCGTCTGGATCACGGAGCCCTGATGATCCTCACGGTGACGCTCAACCTCGCCCTCGACGTGACGTACGAGGTGCCGCACGTCGACTGGAACGGCGTCAACCGCGTCGGCGCGGTGCACCGGCGCGCGGGCGGCAAGGGCGTCAACGTGGCCAGGGTGCTGACGGCGCTCGGTCGCGACGTCCTGGTGACGGGCCTGGCGGGCGGCCCGACGGGCCGGTCGATCGAGGACGACCTGCGCGCCGCCCGCCTCCCCACCGCCCTGACCCCCATCACCGCCGACTCCCGCACCACCCTGACCATCACCGAACCTCCACCCGCCACCCCGGCGACCCCCGGAACCTCTCGAACCACCCTCAGCACACCTCCCCCCGCCCTGGGGACACCCGCCCTGGGGGTGCCGGCCGCCCCGGAGGCGTCCGGTGGGGGGCGGACTGCCCTGTTCAACGAACCCGGCCCCGAGGTGACGGCCGACGAGCTGGCCGCGTTCACGCGGCGCTACACCGAGCTCCTGGGCCACGCCGACGCCGTGGTCATCGCGGGCAGCCTGCCGCGCGGCGTCCCCGCCGACGTCTACGCCACCCTGGCCGCCCTCGCCGCCGGCCAGGGCGTCCCGGCGATCGTGGACGCCGACGGCGAGCCCCTGCGCCATGCCCCCGAGGGCCGCCCCGCCGTCGTCAAGCCCAACGCGGACGAGCTGGCCAGAGCCGTCCCCGGCGGCACCCCGGCCGAGGGCGCCGAGGCGTTGCGCGCAAGGGGCGCAGGGGCGGTCGTGGTGTCCATGGGCGCCGACGGCCTGCTGGCGGTCACCGGCGAGGGGACGTTCCGGGCGCGGATGCCGTACACCGTGCCGGGCAACCCCACGGGCGCGGGCGACGCGCTGGTGGCCGGGCTGGCGCTGGGCCTGGTCGAGCGGACCCCGTGGCCCGACCGGCTCAGACGCGCCGCGGCGCTCGGCGCGGCGGCCGTGGCCACGCCCGTGGCCGGGGAGTTCGACCCTGCCGTGTACGCCGCCATCCACCCCCTGATCAGCCTCTCCTAAGGAGCCCTCATGCCCCTCGCTCCCATCGGCGACATCGTCCACCGGTCCCCCTCGGGAGTGGGCGCGTTCAACGTGATCCAGCTGGAGCACGCCACCGCCGTCGTGGCCGGCGCCGAGGCCGCCGGGCAGCCGGTCGTCCTGCAGATCAGCGAGAACTGCGTGCGCTACCACGGCGCGCTGGAGCCCCTCGCGCTGGCCTGCCTCGCGATCGCCCGCCGGGCGCGGGTGCCGGTCGCGGTCCACCTCGACCACGCCACCGACCGCGCGCTGGTGGAGGAGGCGGTGGCGCTGGGCCTGGGCTCGGTCATGTACGACGCCTCGGCCCTGCCCGACGAGGACAACGTCCGCGCGACCGCCGAGGTGGCCGCCTTCTGCCACGAGCGCGGCGTGTGGGTCGAGGCCGAGCTGGGCGAGGTCGGCGGCAAGGACGGCGTGCACGCCCCCGGCGCCCGCACCAAACCGCACGAGGCGGTCGACTACGTGGCCAGGACCGGCGTGGACGCCCTCGCCGTCGCCGTCGGCACGTCACACGCGATGACGACCAAGGACGCCGTGCTCGACCTCGACCTCATCGCCGAGCTGCGCGCGGCCGTGCCGGTGCCGCTGGTGCTGCACGGCTCCTCGGGCGTCCCCGACGACGTGCTGCGCGAGGCCGTCCGCCGGGGCATGAAGAAGATCAACATCGCGACCCACCTGAACAAGGCGTTCACCGGCGCGATCCGCGACCACCTGGGCCGCGACGAGCGCGTGGTCGACCCGCGCAAGTACGTCAGGTCCGGGCGTGACGCGGTGGCCCGCGAGGTCACCCACCTGCTGGGCGTGCTCACGGGCTGAGCGACTTGCGCATCAGCACGGCCTGGCGGCCCTCGATGCCCGCACGCCCGGTCTCGACGTAGCCGAGCGACGCGTACAACCGGATGTTCGACGTCATCTTGACGTTGGTGTAGAGGCGCAGCGCGGGCAGCCCGAGCCGGCGCGCCTCGTCCTCGGCGTAGGCGAGCAGCGCCCGCCCGATGCCCCTGCCGTGCATGTCCGGCCGTACGGCGACGTTCTCCACCAGCAGCGCGTCGTCCTCAGGGACGAGCACGACCAACCCGTCGAGCGGGTCGGTCACGTGCACCCGGCCGCCCGCGATGAGCGCGCCGTAGTCGGCCTCCAGCGGCAGCGGCCGCGCGCCGACGGCCTCGATCCACGGCGTGTAGGCGTCGTGGACGAGCTGCTCGACGGCCGCCTGGTCGGCCGGTCCTGCGAGTCTCACGCGCCCAGGGTAGCGAGGACACGTTCGGCCTGCCGCCGGAAGGTCCCAGGCGGGTTGCGCGGCCCTTCATGGGAGAGCAGGAACAGCCAGACCAGCGCCTGCAACGTGCGGCACTCGCGCAGGCGCCGGCTCTCGTACGGGTCCAGCTCGAAGCGGCCCGCGATGTCCACCTCGCCGTCCACCCACATCGACACGTGCTCGGCCAGCTCCGCCAGCTCGAACGCCCGGTCGCTGCGCCCGGAGTCCTCGAAGTCGACGACGCGGACGCGGGCGCCGTCCCACAGGAAGTTCGCGAGGTTGCCGTCACCGGCCCCGAACACCGGCGTGACACCCTGGTCGCCCGGCGACCAGCTCTCCAGCCACCGCAGGCCCTCCCGCACGGCCCGGTCGGCCAGGGGCTCCCGCGGCCGCCACCCCGCCGCCCGCTTCCGCACCCACTCGACCAGCACCTCGACCTGCCACGGCCGCACGGGAACGCTCCGCAGCACGTGAGCCGGCACCGCGGCGTGCAACACGGTCACGGCCTCGGCCACGGCCGACAGCTGCGCCGCCGTACGCGTGGCCAGGCCGCGCAGCGGCACTCCGGCGATGCGCGACATGGTCACCGCGCCGCCCTCGAACGCGACCGGCTCGGGCGCCAGCCCGGGGGCGTGCTCGGCCAGCAGCTTCAGCGCCAGCCACTCCCGCTCGGCGGCGCCGGGATCGCCGTCCGTGTACCGCTTGACGACCAGCTCGCCCTCGTACGTCAGGTCGTGCTTGTGCTGAAGATCAGCCATTTCCGCATGCTAGGGCAGCGGGCACGAGCCTGCGGCGTCGCCCACCATGTGCAGCCTGACCGGCACCCGGACGTCCGGCGTCGGAGCAGTCCTGATGACCTACAGCCGCTGGGCGGCCGCGCGCAGGAACTCCCGCTCGACGTCGTTGCCCGCCCGCGCGATCGCGGCCTCGTACGCTGCGCCGCCTCCGTCGCGCGGCCCAGCCGCCGCAGCAGGTCGGCCCGTACGGCGTGGAAGAGGTGGTAACCGTCCGCGTCGAGGCCGTCCACCAGCCGCAACGCCGCTTCCGGCCCTTCGACCTCGGCCACGGCCACCGCCCGGTTCAACGCGACCACGGAGGTCGGGTCGAGCGCCAGCAGCAGGTCGTACAGCCGCAGGATCTGCCGCCAGTCGGTCTCCCGCGCGCTCGGCGCGTCACCGTGCACCGCGTTGATCGCCGCCTGCACCTGGTACGGCCCCGGCGTGTCGCGCCGCAGGCACCACCGGACGATGTCCTGCCCCTCCTCGATCAGCGCCCGGTCCCACAGCGCGCGGTCCTGCTCGGCCAGCGGCACCAGCCCGCCGTCCTGTCCGGTACGGGCCGGGCGGCGCGCCTCGACGAGCAGCATGAGCGCGAGCAGCCCCTTGACCTCGGGCTCGTCCGGCATGAGCGCGGCCAGCAGCCGCCCCAGCCTGATCGCCTCCGCGCACAGGTCCTCGCGGACCAGCCGGTCGCCCGAGCTGGCCGCGTACCCCTCGTTGAAGATCAGATAGACCACGGCCAGCACCGCCCGCAGCCGCTCGGGCAGCTCCGCCTCCCCCGGCACCCGGTACGGGACGCGCGCCCGCCGGATCTTGCTCTTGGCCCTGACCAGCCGCTGCGCCATGGTCGGCTCGGGCACGAGGAACGCGCGGGCGATCTCCGCGGTCGTGAGCCCGCCGAGCAGCCGCAACGTGAGCGCCACCTGCGCGTGCACGGCGAGCGCGGGATGGCAGCAGGTGAAGATCAGACGCAGCCGATCGTCACGAACGGGCCCGTCCTCGGCGAGCGGCTCGTCGGCGTCGTACAGCTGCACGGCCCGCACATGCCGCTCGTGCCGGCTCGACTCCCTCCGCAGCCGGTCGATCGCCCGGTTGCGCGCCGTCGTGATGATCCAGCCCGCCGGACTCGGCGGCATCCCGGCGTCGGGCCACTGCCGCACGGCCACCGCGAACGCCTCCTGCACCGCCTCCTCAGCGAGATCGATGTCCCCGAACGCCCGCACGAGCACGGCCACCGCCCGCCCGTACTCCTCGCGGAACACCCGCTCAACCGCGCTCACCACACACCACCCCGCCCGTCACGCCGGGAAAGGCAACCCCGTGCTCAGGGTCTGCCGCCGCGTTCCATGGCCTCGACGGCGTTCTTGGCGGCGAGCAGCGAGGCGCCGGTGGACTCGCGGTAGATCTTGATGGCCTTGATCGTCTTCCCGTTCTCCAGCGCCCGGTAGAACTCGGCGGGCAGGGCCGGCGTGCCGGGACGGGGCTCGGGAAGCGCGGGGTCGATGCCGAGACGGCGCTGCAGCATGGCGACCTGCTGCTCCAGCCGGGCCATCCTCTCTTCAAGGGAATCCATCCCGAAACCCTACGTCACATGCCGCGGCCGCCGCCCGAGCAAGTCGTCGGACGGCGGCCGGAGTGGAAGTCAGCGCTGGATCGGCGCGACGACGACCTCGACGCGCTGGAACTCCTTGATGTCGGAGTAGCCGGTCGAGGCCATGGTGCGCTTGAGCGCGCCCATGAGGTTCATCGACCCGTCGGCCACACTCGACGGCCCGTGCAGGATCTGCTCCAGCGTGCCGACGGTGCCGAACTCGACCCGCCGCCCCCGCGGCAGATCGGGGTGGTGAGCCTCCGAACCCCAGTGGAACCCGTGCCCGGGAGCCTCCACCGCGCGGGCCAGCGGCGAGCCCACCATCACGGCGTCGGCGCCGCAGGCGATCGCCTTGGCGATGTCGCCGGACGTGCCCATGCCGCCGTCGGCGATCACATGGACGTAGCGCCCGCCGGACTCGTCCATGTAGTCGCGCCGCGCCGCGGCGACGTCGGAGATCGCGGTCGCCATCGGCACCGCCACGCCCAGGACGTTACGGGTCGTGTGGGAGGCGCCGCCGCCGAAGCCCACCAGCACCCCGGCCGCGCCCGTGCGCATGAGGTGCAGCGCCGCGGTGTAGGTGGCGCACCCGCCCACGATGACCGGCACGTCGAGCTCGTAGATGAACTGCTTGAGGTTGAGCGGCTCGGCCCGCCCCGAGACGTGCTCGGCGGAGACGGTCGTGCCGCGGATGACGAAGATGTCGACGCCCGCGTCGATCACGGCCTTGTGGTACTGGACCGTACGCTGCGGCGACAGGCGCACCGCGGTGGTCACGCCGGAGGCCCGGATCTCCTCGATGCGCCGGCCGATCAGGTCTTCCTGGATCGGGGCGGCGTAGATCTCCTGGAGCCGCTTGGTGGCCGCCTCCTGGTCGAGCGCGGCGCACTCCTCCAGCAGCGGGCGCGGGTCTTCGTAGCGGGTCCACAGGCCCTCGAGGTCGAGCGGCGCCAGACCGCCGAGCCGGCCGATCTCGATGGCGGTGGCCGGCGAGACCACGCTGTCCATGGGAGCGACGACCACGGGCAGCTCGAACCGGTAGGCGTCGATCTGCCAGGTGATCGAGACCTCCTCCGGGTCACGGGTGCGCCGCGAGGGCACCAGACCGATCTCGTCAAGCGAGTACGCCCGCCGCCCGGTCTTCCCCCGGCCGATCTCCACCTGCTGAGTCATGGACTTACCTTCTGTGATAGTTCGGAGCTTCCACGGTCATCTGGATGTCGTGGGGGTGACTCTCCTTGAGGCCTGCCATCGTGATCGGCATGAGCTCGCAGTCGGTGTGCATCTGCTCGATCGTGCGGCAGCCCGCGTACCACATGCCCTGGCGCAGACCGCCGATGAGCTGGTGGGCCACGGCCGACACCGGGCCGCGGTAGGGCACCTGACCCTCGATGCCCTCGGGGATGTACTTGTCGTCGCCGCCGACGTCGGCCTGGGCGTAACGGTCCTTGCTGAAGGAGGTGCCGCCGCGCTCGCGGTTGCGTACGGCGCCGAGCGACCCCATGCCCCGGTAGGACTTGAACTGCTTGCCGTTGATGAAGATGAGCTCGCCGGGCGACTCCTCGCAGCCGGCCAGCAGCGAGCCGAGCATCACGGTGTCGGCGCCGGCCGCGATGGCCTTGACGATGTCGCCGGAGTACTGCAGGCCGCCGTCGCCGATCACCGGCACCCCGGCGGGCGCGCACGCCTTCGAGGCCTCGTAGATGGCGGTCACCTGCGGCGCGCCGACCCCGGCCACGACCCTGGTGGTGCAGATCGAGCCCGGCCCGACGCCCACCTTGACGGCGTCGGCGCCCGCGTCGACCAGCATCTGGGCGCCGGCCCTGGTGGCGATGTTGCCGCCGATGACGTCGGCCTTGCTGTTGGCCTTGATCTTGGCGATCATGTCGGCCAGGCCCTTGGAGTGGCCGTGGGCGACATCGACCACCACCACGTCGACCCCGGCCTCGATCAGCGTCTTGGCGCGCAGCTCGGCGTCGCCGCCGACGCCCACGGCCGCCCCGACGGTGAGCCGGCCGTCGGCGTCTTTCGTGGCCAGCGGGTACTGCTCGCTCTTGGTGAAGTCCTTGACCGTGATCAGGCCGCGCAGCCTGCCGTCGCCGTCGACCAGGGGCAGCTTCTCGATCTTGTTCTTCCGCAGCAGGGCGAACGCGTCCTCACGCGAGACCCCGACCTGCGCGGTGACCAGCGGCATCGACGTCATGACCTCGCGCACGGGCCGCGTCTGGTCGGTCTCGAAGCGCATGTCGCGGTTGGTGACGATGCCGAGCAGCGTGCCGGACGCGTCGGTCACGGGCACCCCGGAGATCCGGTACGTCGCGCACAGCCGCTCGACGTCGGCCAGCGTGTCGTCGGGGCTGCAGGTCACCGGGTTGGTCACCATGCCGGCCTCGGACCGCTTGACGAGGTCGACCTGCTGGGCCTGCTCCTCGATCGACAGGTTGCGGTGCAGGATGCCGATGCCGCCCTGGCGCGCCATGGCGACCGCCATGCGGGCCTCGGTCACGGTGTCCATCGCGGCGGAGATCAGCGGGATGGCCAGCGTGATGCCCCTCGACAACCGGGAACGGGTGTCGGCCTCGCCTGGCTGCAGGTCGGAATAGCCCGGCACAAGCAGCACATCGTCGAAGGTCAAACCCATCTCGGTGAACTTGGACATGCTGCGGCCCCCTCCTGCCGTTGCGCTGATTGAGCTAAGTCTAGGGCCTGGCTCCAAAACGAGTTGGCCGGGCCGCTCATGGCTCGCCGCGCGGGCGTTCGGGGTGCCGGGAGCACGACGACCCCCACGGTCCGACGTACTCCCGGCACGCGAAAAGCGCCGGGGGACGGGACAGTCGATGATCTGTCCCCTCCCCCGGCCACCGGCATCCGGGCGTGGCGGCGCAAAGCACCACCGAACCCCCCTCCGCGTCCGGATGGACCGCGCTGCCGCGCCCTGACGGACTGCCGACGCTAGGTAAAGCCTGCGTTACTCAACGACATATGGACAAGGTGCAAACGTGCAATTGCACGAAGCTGCACGCCCTGCCCGAGACGCCCGCCGGAATGAGCCGTGGAAGAGTCGAAGGCGAGTGGAAGGTGAGTCGAACGAGTCCGCGAAACAAGGGGACAGCGGCGGGTGGCGGGGTTATCCTCGCCGCACGCCCGTATCCCCCCGACGGAGCCGCCCGCATGCGCGACGAGCCGCACACCGTGCCCGATCCCTTCGAGACCCTCGGTCTCGATCCGGCACAGACCTCGCTCTACACGGCGGTCCTGCGTCTGCACAGGGCCACGCGCACCGATCTGGCGCAGGCCATGGACGGGTCCGTCGAGACGGTCGGCCGGCAGCTCGACGACCTCGTCAGGCTCGGGGTCGTCGACGAGCAGTCCGGCCACTACCTGCCCCGGCATCCCGCCGCCGCGCTCGGCCGGCTGATCGCCCGGCGGCTCGACCGGCTGGCCGAGGAGAGCCGCAGGATCGACTCCGCGCTCGGCTCGATCCGCCATCTGATCCGCGACTACGACGCCGGACGCGACTATCGCAGCGGCCCTTTCACGGTGGAGATGGCGAGCGGGGCGGACGTGCTGTACGAAAGCGTGCTCGGCATAGCCGTGCAGGCGCCGCCGATGCAATTGGCCACCGCGGTTCCGGACGAGCGCACCATGACCGATTTTGTGCGGAAATTCGCTGATCCGTGGATTGATGCGCAGAAGCGCGAACTGCTCCGCGTCCAGGTGATCGTCCCCGTCTCCACGGTCGTGCTGCCCGGCGTACGCGACCAGCTGACCCGCCTGGTGGAGACCGGCGGCCGGGTGCGCACGCTCGACCGGGTGCCGAGCTGGTTCATGACCGCCGGCGACGAGGTGGCCGGCCTGCCCGCGCTCTGGGGCGGCAACCTGCCCGACCACGCCTACAATTTCTATCTCGTCCGCACTCCCGTCATCGTGGGCGTGCTGCGGACGCTCTTCGACGAGCTGTGGTCGCGCGCCGTACCGCTCCTGCTGGGGCGCAGGGGCGAGGGGATGATGCAGGTGCTGCGCCTGGCCGCGCAGGGCATGAGCGACGAGTCGATCGCCCGCCAGCTGGGCGTGTCGGTACGCACCGTCCGCGGCAGGTTCGCCGACGCGATGACCGAGTTGGGGGCCCAATCACGCTTCCACGCGGGCGCGGAGGCCGCCCGTCGCGGATGGCTCAGGTAATAGCCACCGCGCGGGCCGCTTCGGTCATATGGTGGGAAGGTGCTGGAAGACGTCCCCCGCGATCCATTCGCGGACGACCCTAACGACCCTTCCTCGGCGATGGGCGACCTCGACGACGCCGAGCCGCTCACCGCGGCCGAGCGCGACGAGGCCATCACGGATCTCGCCGACGTCGAGGTGTTCCGTTCGCTGCTCGAACCGCAAGGGGTGCTGGGGCTCGTACTCGACTGCCCCGAATGCGGCGAGCAGCACTTCTTCGACTGGGAGCTGCTGCGCGGCAACCTCAAACAGATGATCGAGAAGGGCCAGCCGCAGGTCCACGAGCCGGCCTTCCATCCCGACCCGGCAGACTACGTGAGCTGGGACTACGCCAGAGGCTACGTCGACGGGGTCATCGACACAGAAGAACGCCGCTGATCCACCTCGTCGAGCAACGCGACCAGCAACCGCACGGCCGGATCGCCGTGATCTGGCCTCTCACCACGCCCGAGCGCGTCGAGCAGCGCGTCGGTCTCTTCCTCAGGCGTCAAGCCGACTCCAGCTCGGCCATCTGCCGCAACCTCGCCAACGCCCGATGCTGGGCGACGCGAACCGCACCCGGTGACATGCCGAGTACATTACCGGTCTCCTCGGCGGACAGCCCCGACACCACCCGCAACAACAGCAACTCCCGCTGGTTGTCGGGCAGCCTGGCCAGCAGCCGGCGGGCGTGCTCCACCTCGATGTAGCGGACCACTGTCTCCTCGGGCCCCGGCCCGTCGTCCGGCCCGTCGGGCAGATCCTGAGTCGGTACGGCCGAGCGCACGGAGCTGCGCAACGCGTCGGCCACCTTGTGCGAGGCGATCCCGAACACGAACGACGCGAAGGGCCGGCCCATGTCGCGGTATCGCGGCAGCGCGGACAGCACCGCGATGCACACCTCCTGGGCGACGTCGTCGGCAATGTGATATTGCCCCGAAACCCTGCCCAGCCTGGCGCGGCAATAGCGCACCACCATCGGACGCAACTCACCGATCAGGGATTCGATCGCACCGCGATCTCCCTGTACGGCGAGGCTCGTCAGTTCCCTTAGGTCGGAGTCATCCGTCCGTGCCGGAAGTCTCGACGCGAGCCTTACCCCGGTTTTGGCGTCGGCGACGCTTCCCTCGCTCACGATAGGCATGATGCCCGCACTGATCCGGCCTGTCGTCATAGCGAACGGCTACGGATTGGTCACATTGACGCGACGATAACCAGGAGTAATCGGACAGACACACTAAGCCTTATGCCCTGACATAATGTTTCATCCGTTTCCCCGGAATGCACGACATTTGTCAGCGCTCAGACGCTTATCGCCCGATCCCGGTTTACTCCCATTAATCCACCTTTTCCCCCATATCCACCCACCTTCACGCCAAATCCCGCCCCATCCCCTCAGCCCCTCCCGGGCTCGCCTCCCACCGGCGCCGCGGTCACCGCCGAAGCCGCGGTCACCGCAGGGCCCGTGTTCACCGCGCGGCGCATCACTGCGAGGTCATCGTGGATGCCGAGGCATGGGCCATCGCGGCGAAGCCGAGATCGGCCAGCGCGGCCGCGCCGCGGGTGGCGTGCTCGCCGCCGGCGAGCACCAGGGTGCGCGCCGACTGGTAGCGACAGCCGGCCGTGTCGAACGCGTCCGCCGTGGCGAGCAACCGCTCCTGGTCATTGTCGAGCAGCGCGTGGGCCCGCTCCACGAGGGCGGTGGCGACCGGGTTGCCGGCCACGACGGTCCGGGCCTCGGCGAGACGGTCGCCGGCATCGGAGCTCCCGGCGAGCACGGCGGCCTCGGCGCGCAGCGCCACGTACCAGTGAAGCCAGATCCAGGTCACCCATTGCCACACCTCGCCGGGCTCAGGCGCCAGCCGCTCCACCGCCTGCGGTGCCCGCCCACGGTGGAGCAGCAGCATCGCGTCGAAGACCGCACCGTAGCCGCAGGTGTTCCGGGGTGAGGGGTCGAGCTGATTCAGCAGCGCGCTCCATTCGCGCCAGGCGTCCTGGTCGCCGCGCAGGCCGTGGATCATCGCCACCGCCGCCGCCGGCGGACCGAGGACGGACCTGGCGGGACCGTCCGCCCGCTGCCACGCGTCGAGGAACCGGATGCTGCCGGTGAGCGTCTCCTCGATGTCGCCCGCCAACGCGTCGGCCACCAGGAGCCAGCCTGTGGCACGGTGGCCTACCTCCGCCAGCAAGGGATGATCCGCGAGCTGCCGGGCCCACCGGCGGGCACCGGACAGGTCGCCGGTGCCGAGACTGGCCTCGGTGACCTCGCCGAGCGCCTCGATCAGCTCGTGGATGGCGGCCGGGGTGTCCGGTGTGGACGAGAGCGACATGATCCGGCGCCGGGCCGTGTCGGCGGCCGCGAACGTGTCACCGGCCCAGCTCTGGGCGCAGGTGAGCGTGTCGAGCGCGGCGGACTCGGCGAGCGGGTCACCCGTGCGGTGGGCGAGGTCGACCGCTCGTTCGGCGTAGGCGATCGTCATGGGAACCCCGGTGTCGGCCAGGCCCGGTGCGGCACCGATCTCGGTGAGCGCCCGCCCGGCCTCGGCCAGCGCCACCGCGCTCTGGGCGGCCGGGTCGTCGCCGGCCAGCTCCCGTGCCTGAGTGATGAGCGCGACCGCCTCTTCCTGTGGCAGATTCCGTACGAACTTGCCGGAGAACCGGTAGGCGTTGGCGGCGGCGGTCGCCAGGTCACAGGCGGCGCCGGCGCTGTCGCCGGACCGGCGGGCGGCATCCGCGGCCGCGCGGCGCAGGCGGTACATGTCGTCGCCATGCATCCGGCAGCCGGCCACCGCCGCGGCCTGCCGGAGCATCGACGCGCCGGCGGCGGGGTCGTCGGCGAGCGCGGCGGCCTGCTCATAACGCCCCTGGGACTCGCCGATCAGGTGCCGGGTGAAGGTCAGTTCCGCCATGAACCGGGCGAGGCGGTACGCGTCCGTGCGCTGTTCCGGCTGGTCGGCCGCCCACGCCAGGGCGGCGCGCAGATCGTCCGCCACCGCGTCGAACCTGGCCCGCCAGTCCGCTCCTACCACCGCCAGCTCGGCGGCCTTGGCCAGGCACCAGCGGACGTGGCGGGATCGAGCGTCGACCAGCTCACCGGCCTCCGCCAGCCGCTCCGTCCCGTACTGGCGGATGGTCTCCAGCGCCCGGTACCGGGTCCCGCCGGGGGACGCCGTCACCACCAGCAGGCTCTGCTCGGCCAGCCGGGCCAGTCCCTCGGCGACGACGCCTTCCTCGGACCCGGCCATCTCCGCCGCCGCGGCGGCGGTGAACGGTGCCACGAACACCGACACCTGGCGCAGCAGTGCCCGGTCGGCCGGTTCCAGCAGAGCATGGCTCCAGTCCAGAGCCCCCCGCACCGAACGGTGCCGCTCATCGGCACGGGAGCCGCCGGTCAGCATCCGCAGCGGGTGGGACAGGGCGGCGTGGATGCCGTCCAGCCCGAGCGTGGGATACCGGGCGGCGGCCAGCTCGATCGCCAGCGCCATCCCGTCCAGCCGCTCGCAGATCGAGGCGATCTGGTCGCGCAGTGCGGGGTCCGGCGACCGGCCCACCGCCGCCGCCCGCTCCGTGAACAACGCGACCGCGTCGGACTCACCGTCGACGGGCAGCGACAGCGGTGGGACCGGATACACCCGTTCGAACGGCACCATCAGCCGTGCCCGGCTGGTCGCCAGCACGGTCACCCGAGGGCACGTCGCCAGCAGCCGCTCGAGAAACAGCGCCACCCCGTCCACCACTTGCTCGCAATTGTCCAGCACCAGCAGCGCATGACGGTCGGCCAGCGCGGCGACCACGGACTCGGTCATGTCGCGGCCGGGCTGCTCACCGAGGCCGAGCGCGCCGGCGACCGCCGTCGCGATCATGCCCGCATCGGTGACCGGCACCAGGTCGGCGAACCACACCCCGTCGGCGTACTCGCCGGCTGCTTCCGCGGCCACCGCCAACGCCAGCCGGGTCTTGCCCACTCCGCCGGGACCGACCGCGGTCACCTGACGATGTCCCCTGATCATCGCGGCCAGCTCCGCCCGCTCGCCCACCCGGCCGACGAACGAGGTCAGCGGGGCCGGCAGCGGCGCCGGATGCGACGGGGCGGCGCCGGCCGACTCGGGCGCGCGCTGGGCGAGCGCCCGCCGATCCGGCACCTCCAGCTTCCGCAGCAGCGAAGAGACGTGACTTTCCACGGTGCGCACCGAGATGCACAGTCGTGCCGCGATTTCGGCGTTGCTGAGATGGGCCCCGAGCAGTTCCAGCACCTCGGCTTCCCGAGGCGAGATCTCCACGCCTGTCACCATTGCCCCAGTTTGCCGCATCTCTCCGCGTCCCATCCGCAACGGCGACCGTGCGCGGTCCGTGCCGTCGATCCGTGCCGTCGGTCCGTGGTCGGAATCCGTGGTCACCACGGATGCGGACCGCCCAGGCCGGGAGAAAAGCTGTGCCTACCAACACAGCGGGTCGATGTGACCCACGACCACAGGAGTGATCATGACCGGCTCTGCCACCCAGGGAATCAAGACCGTGCTGCACCCCGTGTCGGATCTGGCGAAGGCCAAAGCCGTGTACGCGGCCCTGCTCGGTATCTCGCCGCAGACCGACTCGCCCTACTACGTCGGCTTCGAGGCCGAGGGCCAGCACATCGGACTGGTGCCGGACGGCGGACCGCAGGGCATGACCTCCCCGGTGGCCTACTGGCACGTGGAGGACATCGAGGCGAAGCTGGCCGAGGTCACCGCCGCGGGAGCCACCGTGAAGGAGGCCGCGCACGAGGTCGGCGGCGGCCGGCTGGTGGCCACGGTCACCGACCCCGACGGCAACGTCCTCGGGCTGATCCAGGACCGGTGAGCGCCGACCTGCCCCGCCCTGCCCGCCGTGTAGCGACCGCCGACAAGACGACGAACCCCAAGGACCTGCCATGACCCCCTTCGCATCCGTCACCCTGGAAGTTCCCGACCCCACGGCCGTGGCGGCCTTCCACAAAGCCCTCGGCCTGGGCTCCTACGTGAACGTACGCGCCTCGGACGCGCCGACGACCGGCTTTCGTGGGTTCGCGCTGTCACTCGTGGTCTCCCAGCCGGGCGACGTCGACGCCCTCATCGATGCGGCCCTCGACGCCGGCGCCACGACGCTGAAGCCGGCCACGAAGGGGTTCTGGGGCTACGGCGGCGTCGTACGCGCGCCGGACGGGACGATCTGCAAGATCGCGACCTCGAAGAAGAAGGACACCGGCCCCGCCTCCCGGCACGTCGACCAGGTCGCGCTCCTGCTGGGAGTGGCGGACGTCAAGGCGAGCAAGCGGTTCTACGTCGAGCGCGGCCTGACCGTGGCCAAGAGCTTCGGCGGCAAGTACGTCGAGTTCGACACCCCGTCGTCGGCCGTCACCCTGGCCCTCTACCCGCGCCGCGCCCTCGCCAAGGACACCGGCCTCTCCCAGGAGGGCACCGGATCGCACCGCATCGTGTTCGGCGGCGACGCCGGGCCCTTCACCGACCCGGACGGGTTCGTCTGGGAGGCGGCCTCCGCCTGAGGCGCACGGCAGATCCTTCTCAAGATTCCGAAATCAAGACTCTCAAGGAGACAACCCGCTATGAGCGACAACTACCAGGGATTCACGGCCGAGGAGCGGGCCGCGATGAAGGACCACGCCCAGGAGCAGAAGAAGGCGGCGCGCCGCAGCTCGCGTGCGGACAAGGCGGCGCAGGACCAGCGCGACGTACTCGCGAAGATCGCCGAGATGCAGGAATCGGACCGGATCATGGCCGAGCGGGTCCATGCCGTCATCACCGCCGTCGCCCCGGACCTCACGCCGAAGCTGTGGTACGGAATGCCCGCCTACGCGCTGGACGGCAAAATCGTCTGCCACTTCCAGAGTGCGGCGAAGTTCAAGTCCCGCTACGCGACGCTCGGGTTCAGCGACCAGGCGAACCTCGACGACGGCACGATGTGGGCCGCCGCTTTCGCTCTGACCGAGGTGACGGCCGAGGTGGAGGCGCGGATCGGCGCGCTGGTGAAGCAGGCGGTGAGCTGAGGCGCCGCCGGCCCGTGGACCGCGCAGGCCGGGCACCGACCCTCTGGGCCTGCGCCGCCGGGGCGGTGGTCATTCGTCACGCAGGTCGAGCAGTTCCAGGTAGCCGCCGACGGCCTCCCACAGATGGTGCTCGGGTTGGCGGCTCAGGCCGCGGTGCTCGCGCCGCCACTTCCGGTCCCAGTACGCCTCGTGGACGGCCCGCAGATGCTCCAGGGCCGCCCTCAGCTCCTCCGTGACGTCCGCGCGCTCCGTCCCGGCCGCCGGGTCCCCCTGACTCAGCAGCTCGAACCGGCGGCCTTCCAGCGCGTCCAGCACGCTCTCGTCGATCCCGTCCAGCGACCAGAACCGCACCGGCTCAGAGATGCGGTGGTTCGCCACCGCGTCATGACGGGACCGCCACCGGTACGCCACCCCGCCCTTGTCCAGCTCCAGGAAGTCGACCAGCCACGCGGTGCCGGGCGGCTGCGTCCCCCAGGCGACCTCCTCCGGCGGCAGGTTCAGCACGAAGACGACCTCGACCTGCTCGACCGGATCGGCCCCCTCCACCAGACCCCCGAAGACGTACGCCGCGCGCAGGAACGGCTCGTCCACCGGCACACGCCGGGTCTGCTCACACGCCCGGGCCAGCATCCGCAGCCGCTGCACCGCCCGCCGATACCGCACCGCCCACCTCCCGCCCATGACCAGCGCGCCCAGCGCCCAGCGTACGACCTGATCCCGAACCCCGCGGGGCGAGCACCTTCACATGCGTCACCTGGCACGCCTACGCGCACGTCCCGGGGGTCGGCGCCGACAGACGGACGACCTGCGTCCGCGTTCTGGAAGCCCCTGGGAACGCCGGACGGCCCGCACCCTAGGGGGCGCGGGCCGTCGCGGTTGTGAAGGACGGGTCAGTGGCCGTGGCCGTGACCGTGGCCCTGGCCGTTGGCCGGGGCCTCCTCCTCGGGCTTGTCCACCACGAGCACCTCGGTGGTGAGCAGCATGCCCGCGATCGACGCCGCGTTCTGCACGGCCGAGCGGGTGACCTTCACCGGGTCGATGACGCCCTGGGCGATCAGGTCGCCGTACTCGCCGGTCGCGGCGTTGAGGCCGTGACCCGCGGACAGCTCGGCGATCTTGTGGGTCACCACGTAGCCCTCGAGACCGGCGTTCTCGGCGATCCAGCGGGCCGGCTCGACCAGGGAGCGGCGCACGATGCCGACACCGGTGGCCTCGTCGCCCGTCAGGCCGAGGTCGTCGAGCTCCTTGGAGACGTGGATGAGCGCGGAGCCACCGCCGGAGACGATGCCCTCCTCGATCGCGGCGCGCGTCGCGGAGATCGCGTCCTCGAGGCGGTGCTTCTTCTCCTTCAGCTCCACCTCGGTGGCGGCGCCGACACGCAGCACGCACACACCGCCGGCGAGCTTGGCCAGGCGCTCCTGCAGCTTCTCGCGGTCCCAGTCGGAGTCGGACTGCTCGATGGCAATCTTGATCTCCTTGACGCGGTCCTCGATGGCCGTGGCGTCGCCGGCGCCGTCGACGATGGTCGTGGCGTCCTTGGTGACCACGACGCGGCGGGCCGTGCCGAGCACCTCGAGGCCGACGTGCTCCAGCTTGAGGCCGACCTCCTCGCTGACGACCTGGCCGCCGGTGAGGATGGCCATGTCCTGCAGCATCGCCTTGCGGCGGTCGCCGAAGCCCGGGGCCTTGACGGCCACGGAGGTGAAGGTGCCGCGGATCTTGTTGGTGACCAGGACGGCCAGGGCCTCGCCCTCGACGTCCTCGGCGACCACGAGCAGCGGCTTCTTCGTCTGGGCGATCTGCTCCAGCAGCGGCAGGAAGTCCGCGATGGAGGAGATCTTGCCCTGGGTGAGCAGGATGTAGGCGTCCTCGAGGACGGACTCCATCCGCTCGGGGTCGGTCACCATGTAGGCCGACAGGTATCCCTTGTCGAACTGCATGCCCTCGGTGAACTCGAGCTCCATGCCCATGGCGTTGGACTCTTCGACGGTGAGGACACCGTCCTTGCCCACCTTGTCGAACGCCTCGGCGATCAGGCCGCCGATCTGGGCGTCCTGAGCGGAGATCGTGGCGACGTTGGCGATCTCCTTCTTGTCGTCGACCTCACGGGCGCTCGACAGAAGGCGCTCGCTGACCTCCTTGGCGGCCTTGTCGATGCCGCGCTTGAGCGACAGCGGCGAGGCGCCGGCCGCCACGTTGCGCAGGCCCTCGCGGACCATGGCCTGGGCCAGGACGGTCGCGGTGGTGGTGCCGTCGCCCGCGATGTCGTTGGTCTTGGTCGCCACTTCCTTGGCGAGCTGGGCGCCGAGGTTCTCGTAGCGCTCTTCCAGCTCGACCTCACGGGCGATGGTGACGCCGTCGTTGGTGATCGTCGGAGCACCGAACTTCTTGTCGATGACGACGTTGCGGCCACGCGGGCCCAGGGTTACCTTCACGGCGTCCGCGAGGGCGTTCACACCGCGCTCGAGCGCGCGGCGGGCGTCCTCGTCGAACTCCAGGATCTTCGCCATTGCTGAAAGTCCTCTCCTAGCGTCGAAAGCCCCGGCCGCCCTCAAGAGCGCCCGGGGCTCGACACATCCGGCCTACTTCTCGATGATCGCGAGAACGTCACGGGCGGAGAGCACGAGGTACTCCTCGCCGCCGTACTTGACCTCGGTGCCGCCGTACTTGCTGTAGAGGACGATGTCGCCCTCGGAGACGTCGAGCGGAATCCGCTTGTCGCCGTCCTCGTCCCAGTTGCCGGGGCCCACCGCGAGGACCTTGCCCTCTTGCGGCTTCTCCTTGGCGGTGTCCGGGATGACAAGGCCGGAAGCGGTGGTCTGCTCGGCCTCAAGCGGCTGGACCACAATGCGGTCGCCGAGCGGCTTAACGGGAACCTTGGTGGCGGTCGTCACGATCGGACCTCCCCTTCAGATTTGAATGATCAGAAGAGGCGACCAGCTGGGCCTGCCGTCGCGGGTGTCAGACCTGCCTCGTCGCACGTTGGCACTCTCATGGTGAGAGTGCCAACACGAAACATATGCAAGAGGGGCTTGACAGTCAACACGAACGCGTCCGCTCAGAGCGATCAGGGTGGGGATCCGCGCCCGGATCAGCGACGATGCCCGGGTTTCCGGCGCCGGAAGGAGCGACACGACGTACGGGAAGAGGCCGGGGCCCGGGCGGGCCGCTGGTGGCGCTAACGTCGGGTGGCGTGGACCTCGACGCCTTCACCGAGTTGCTGACTCCGCGCGGGCAGCGGGCGCTCGCGGAGGCCGGGGAGCTCGCCGGCGCCGACCCGGTCGCCGCCGCCACGACCCTGCGCAGGTCGTACGACGCCGCGCTCACCTCCGCCGCGCTCACGCAGGCCGGGCTCAGGGAGCGGGCCAAGGCCAAGTTCGGCGCCGAGGCCGCGCTGATGTACTTCACGCCGCACGGCCTGGAGCAGTCCACGCGGGCGGAGGTCGCCGCCCACCGCGCCCGCCGCCTGCTCGACCTGCGCCATGACGGGGCCCCTCCGCGCGTCGTGGACGCCTGCTGCGGCATCGGCGGCGACCTGCTCGCGCTCGCCCGCGCCGGCTGCGCGGTGGACGCCGTCGACACCGACCCGCTGACGGTCGCCGTGGCGCGGGCCAACGCCGAGGCGTTCGGGCTGGGCGACCGGGTGACGGTGACGGTCGCCGACGCTGCCGGGGTGCGGCCCGAGGACTACGACGTGCTGTTCGCCGACCCGGCCCGGCGCACGGGCAAGGGGCGCACGTTCGACCCCATGGCCTACTCGCCGCCGTGGCCGGTGGTGCTCGACCTGGTCGCCAGGGCCCGCCTGGCGTGCCTGAAGGTCGCCCCCGGCATCCCGTACTCCTACATCCCGGAGGGCGCGCAGGCCGAGTGGGTGTCGTACAAGGGCGAGGTCAAGGAGGCCACCCTGTGGAGCGGGGAGAGCGGCGGCCGGCGGGCCACGCTGCTGCCCGGCGGGCACACCCTGACCGCCACGGGCGCCGAGGCCCCGGCCGGCCCGCCGGGGCGCTACGTGTACGAGCCCGACGGTGCGGCCGTCCGCGCCCACCTGATCGGCGAGGTCGCCGAGCTGGTGGGCGGACGCCTGCTCGACCCCATGATCGCCTACATCACCGCGGACGACCCGGCGGAGACCCCATGGGCGACAAGATATGAAGTAGAAGACGTTCTTCCGTTTTCTCTGAAAAAACTCCGCGCCGCACTCCGTGAGCGGCACATCGGCAATGTCACCATCAAAAAGCGCGGCTCCGCCGTCGACATCGAACGCCTGCGCACCGATCTGCGACTTGGCGGCGACAATTCGGCGGTGGTCTTCCTGACCAGGATCGCCGACAAACCTTCGGTGCTGATCTGCCGCCCGCTCTCACCTGCCCGAACCAGCGGAAACGGGCAATCAACGCGTTAACCGCGATCTCTCGATTCGCGTCCGCCGGACCTTGATCCAGCGGCTAAGGTGGGCGGGCGGGAGTTCTCCCCCTAATGCGGTTACTCGCGTTCTCGCTCTTTCATCTGCAAACCGGACCTACCCCACCGCTGCGCGGCAGACCGTCGGCGAGCGAAGGAGCTTTCGGTGGACCATTCCAACCACACCGCCCTTCTCCAGGCAGGCGGACATTCCGCCATCTCCGAGAGGATGCGAGACCTGCTCGCGCGCGCCGCGCAAGACCATGTGTACGAGCAGCGCACACAGGGGGCCGTCCTCGACGAGATCCGCCAGCGGCTCGAAGGCATGGAATGGCTGTTGCGCGAGGTGCGCGAGCGGGAGCTGGGCGGGCTCAGCGGCACCCTCGAGTCGGTCAGCGGGCGGCTCGACGAGATCTCCGTCAAGCCGCCGATGTGGGCCGAGGGGCTGGCCCAGCACGTCGAGGCCGTACGCGACCACGTGGACGCCGTGGGCGACAAGGTGGGCGAGGTCGACGCCCGGGTGGCCCCGGTCGGCGAGCTGCCGGGCGTGCGGGCCGATCTGGGCGCGGTGGGCGAGAGCGTGGAGGAGGCGCTCAACCGCCTGCAGTCGGTGCTCGACACCACCGCCGACTTCGCGGCCAAGCTGTCCGTGCTCGGCTCCAGCATGGAGGCCGCCGCCGGCCGCTTCACCCGGCTCGACAAGTCGGTGGCGGAGCTGGCCTCCCGTACCGACCGGGTGGAGGGCGTCGTCACCGAGCTGTCGCAGGGCATCGGCGAGCAGGTGGCCGACGCGGTCGCCGGCACGGTCGGGGCCGCCGAGCAGCGCTTCACCGCCCGCCTGGAGGAGACCGACCAGCGGCTGACCGCCCGCCTCGACGAGAGCGACCGGCGCGTCACCGCCCGGCTCGACGAGACCGACCAGCGGCTCGCCACGGCCCTGGTCGAGGCCGACGAGCGGCTCGTCTGCCGGCTCAAGGAGGCCGACGAGCAGTTCGCCGGCCGCGTGGCGAGCACCGAGCAGCGCCTGACGGCCCGGCTCGACGAGACCGACCGCCACCTCGCCGTCCAGCTCGGGGAGAGCGAGCAGCGGCTGACGGCCCGGCTCAGCAGCGTGGACGCCCGGCTCGAGCGGGCCGAGGGCCGGCTCACCGGGTTCGACGGCAGGCTCGAGTCCGCCGACGAGTGCCTGGCCGAGATCGACACCCGGCTGGGCGGGGTCGACAAGCGGCTCACGTCCATGGACGAACGTCTCGGCGGGGTCGACCGGCGGCTCGGCACCCTCGACGGCCACCTGGGCCGCCACGACGACCGCTTCGACGCGCTCGACGTCCGCGTCGACACCCGCTTCGGCATGATCGACGAGCGCCTCAACGCCACCGACCAGCGCCTCGGCGACGGCGCCACGCGCAACGAGGGCCGCTTCAACAAGCTCGACAGCCACATGGACGCCATCGACGAGCGGCTGACCGAGGCCGAAGAGCACCTCGCCAACCGCTTCGACACGATCGACAGCCGCTTCAACGGCCTCGACACCCACATGAGCGGCCTGGCCACCCGCGCCGAGCAGGCCGGCGAACACCTGGAGGCGGTCGACGACCGGCTCCAGGCCGTCAGCCGGTCCGTCGGCGAGCTGCCCGCCACGCTGCCCGAGCTGATCCGGTCCCACTCCGGTGAGCAGGCCGAGCGGCTGACCGCGGCCGCCGACGCGCTCGGCGAGCTGGTCAGATCGCGTCCCGACCGCGACGAGCTCGCCGAGACGGTCACGGGCGTCGTCCAGCCGGCCACCGACGATCTGACCAAGCGGCTGGGCGCGCTGGAGGAGACGATGCTGGCCCTGGCGGAGGCCCTCCTGCGCCCGGCGCGTACGAAAGACTGACGTCACGTTCGCGGGGTCTGGAACGTCCGTTGCTCTGAGGGAAAGGAGAGCGACGGATGTTCGTCAAGATCACGGTGGTGGTGGCCGCGGCCACGATGCTGGTGGCCGGCGTGTGGATGCGCGTCGACCCGGCCGGCTTCGCGGCGTGGGCGGGCTGGCCCCTTCACGTCCACTTCCTGCATGACGCCGGTGTCTTCCAGATCGGCATCGGCCTGATGATGGTGTGCGCGCTCCGGTGGCGGGACGTGATCGCGGTCGTGCTGGCCGGGTTCGTGTTCACCAACACGTTCCACGCGGTCAACCACCTGCTGGATCGCCACCTCGGCGGCCGCGACTCCGACTGGTGGCAGCTGGGCCTGCTGTCGGTGCTCGCCGCGGCGGCGCTGGTCGTGCGGCTGCGGGCGCTGCGGCCATGAGGGTGCTCCTGGCCGGCGCCACCGGCGTGGTCGGCACGGAGCTGGTCGCGCGGCTGCTCGCGGCCGGCCACGAGGTGCTCGCCCTGACGCGGTCGCCCGGCAGACTCGCGGGCGTGACGCCGGTGGTCGCCGACCTGACGGACCGCGACGCGGTGCTGGCCGCGGTCGAGGGCCACGAGGCCGACGCGGTGGTGCACCAGGCGACGGCGATCTCGGGTGTCCCGCTGTTCCACCGCCACCTGTACGCGACCGACGCCCTGCGCGAACACGGCACCGCCACCCTCGTCGAGGCCGCCCGCCGCATGGGCGCGCGCCGCTTCGTGACGCAGTCGTTCTTCCTCGGGTACGGCTACCACGACCACGGCCCCGACCCCGTGACCGAGGACCACCCCTTCGCCCGGCCCGGCACCGGCCCCTTCGAGGTCCACATGCGGGCGATGCGCCGCAACGAGCGGCTGGCCCTCGAAACGCCGGGCATCGAGGGCGTGGCGTTGCGCTACGGCATGTTCTACGGCCCGGAGCCGGCCACCCGGCGGCTGATGCACCTGGCCCGGCGGCGCCTGCTGCCGGTCTTCCGCCCGTCGGGCCTGATCACACCGGTCCACGTGCACGACGCCGCCTCCGCGGCCGTGGCCGCGCTGGAGCGGGGGCAGGGGGCGTACAACATCGCGGGGGACGAGGCCGTGTCGTTCGGCGTTTACGTGCGGGCTCTGGCCCGGGCGGCGGGCGCGCCGGAGCCGTACACGGTGCCCTCGTGGCCGCTGCGGGCGGCGCCGTACGCGTACGCGATGCTGGTGCGCACGCGTATCCGGCTGAGCACGGAGAAGGCCGAGCGTGAGCTCGGCTGGACGCCCGCGTACCCGACTCTGCGTGACGGGATACGCCGGCTGTGTCCTGGGTAGACGCCGGAGCGTGTCGCTGACGGCTGGTGCTCTGCGGGAGATGCGGCGGCTGGCCGAAGAGACGCCGGCGCATCGGGACCGCCATGTCGACCTGTTGCGCGCCATCGCGATCGGCGCCGTGGTCATCGGTCACTGGCTGGCGGTGCACGTCACGTACGACGGCGGGCTGAGCGGCGGCAACGTGCTGGACCTGGTGTCCTGGGCGGTGCCGCTGACCTGGCTGTTCCAGGTCATGCCGGTGTTCTTCCTGGTCGGCGGGTACGCCAACGCCGCCTCGCTGACCTCCCACCGCCGGCGCGGCGGCGACTCGGCCGCCTGGGCGTTGCGCCGTACCGACCGGCTGCTGCGCCCGACCACGGCGCTGCTGGCCGTGCTGGCGGCGACGGCCCTGGTGGCGCGCGCGCTCGGCGCGGACGGCGAGCTGGTGGGCATCGGGGTGTGGATGGCGGCGATCCCGCTGTGGTTCCTCGTGGCGTACCTGGCCGTGGTGGTGCTCACGCCGGCGACGCACGCGCTGCACCGCCGCTACGGTCTGGCGGTGCCGGTCGTGCTGACCGTCCTGGTCGGCGCGGGGGACGCGGCGCGGATGCTCGGCTGGGCGCCCGCGCTGGGCGAGGGGAACTTCCTGTTCGCCTGGCTCGCCGTGCACCAGCTCGGCTTCGCCTGGCAGGACGGCCGCCTGCCAGGCCGGCCGAAGGTGGGCTGGCCCCTGGCGGCGGTGGGGCTGGCCGCGCTGCTGCTGCTGACCGTGCCGGGCCCGTACCCGCTCGGCATGGTGGGGCAGAACACCTCGCCGCCCACCCTGGCGATGCTGGCGCTGGCCCTCACGCAGACGGGGCTGGCGCTGGCCTCGCAGGGCCCGTCCTCCCGCTGGCTGCGGCGGCTGCGTCCGTGGATGGTCGTCGTGGCGGTCAACTCGGTGATCATGACGCTCTTCCTGTGGCACATGACCGCCGCCGTGCTGGGCGCGCTGGCGTTGTACCCGACCGGGCTGCTGCCGGACCCGCCGCCGGACACGACGCTCTGGCTCGTGCTGCGGCTGCCCTGGCTGGCCGCGCTGGCCGTGATCCTCCTGGTGCTCGTGGCGGTGTTCGGGCCGGTGGAACGGCGCTCCGGTCCCGCTCCCGCCGCGGGAGCCAGGGCCGGGGCGGCGGCGGGCGTGCTGACGTGCGCCGGGATGCTCGCCGTACTGGCCGCGATCCTCGCCATCGCGATGGCCGGGCCTGGAGACCACGGGCTGACCGGCATGTCGCCGGCGGCCCTGGCCGGCTATTTCGCCGGCGCCGCGACGCTGCGTCTCACCCGCGCCCGGTTCAGACGTGCACCGTCGTGATCGGCAGCGAGGAGTCGGCCGGGATCTGCAGCGTCGAGGGCCTGACACCGGCCGCCACCAGGTCGGAGCCGAGCGCGGCCACCATGGCGCCGTTGTCGGTGCACAGGCCCGGGCGGGGCACCCGCAGGCGTACGCCGGCCGCGTCGCAACGTTCCTGGGCCAGCGCGCGCAGCCGGGAGTTGGCCGCCACGCCGCCGCCGATCAGCAGGTCGTGCACGTCGTACTTCTTGCACGCCTGCAGCGCCTTGCGGGTCAGCACGTCGACCACCGCCTCCTGGAAGGACGCGGCGACGTCGGGCACGTGGATCGACTCGCCCGCCGCCTCGCGGGCCTCGACCCAGCGCGCCACGGCCGTCTTGAGGCCCGAGAAGGAGAAGTCGAGCGTGCCGTCGTCGATCTTGCCGCGCGGGAACGCGATCGCCGCGCCGGAACCGTCGCGGGCTGCCCGGTCGATGTGCGGGCCGCCGGGGAACGGCAGCCCGAGCACCCTCGCCACCTTGTCGAACGCCTCACCGGCCGCGTCGTCGACGGTGGAGCCGAGCGAGATCACGTCTTCGGCCACGTCGGGCACGAGCAGCAGCGACGAGTGACCACCGGAGACCAGCAGCGCCACGCACGGCTTGGGCAGCGGCCCGTGCTCCAGCTGGTCGACCGCGACGTGGGCGGCCAGGTGGTTGACGCCGTAGAGCGGCACGCCGAGGCCCAGCGCGTACGACTTGGCGGCGGCCACGCCGACCAGCAGCGCCCCGGCGAGGCCCGGACCGGCCGTCACGGCGATGGCGTCGATGTCGGAGAACTTCAGCCCGGCCGCGGTCAGCGCCGCGTCCACGGTGGGCGTCATGGCCTCCAGGTGGGCGCGCGAGGCGACCTCGGGCACGACGCCGCCGAAGCGCGCGTGTTCGTCCATGCTGGAGGCGATGGTGTTGGCCAGCAGTGTGTGGCCCCTGACGATGCCGATGCCGGTCTCGTCGCAGGACGTCTCGATGCCCAGGACCAGAGGTGCGTCAGCCATCCAGCTTCCTTCTCATCATGATCGCGTCGGTGCCGTCGTCGTAGTAGCGGCGGCGGATGCCGATCTCCTCGAACCCGAAATGCCGGTAGACCGTCTGCGCGCGCGGATTGTCGGAGCGTACTTCCAGGAAGATCTCGCGCGCGCCCCGGCGGCCGGCCTCGGCGAGCAGCGCGGTGAGCATCGCGCTGCCGATGCCGGTGCCGCGGTGTTTCTCCAGCACCGCGATGGTCTGCACGTCGGCCTGGTCGGCCGCGGCGGCGAGCCCCGCGTAGCCGACGATCTCGTCGTCGACCAGCGCCACCACGTAGTGGCGGGTGCGGGGCATGTCGGCCAGCTCGCCGCGCATCATGCCCTCGCTCCACGCGTCGAGCGGGAACGTGGTGCGCTCGATGGCCATGACCGCCGGCAGGTCGTCCTCGGTCATCGGCCGGAGTTTCACGCCGTCACCCTCTTCGGCGCGCCGGGCACCACGGCGTCGGGCCTGCGCAGGTAGATCGGACGCGGCGGATCGAGCGGAACGCCCGCCGCCAGCCGCTCGGCGGCCAGGGCGGCGAGGGCCCCCGCGTAGGGGTAGGGCGGCGCGCCGCCGCCGTCGCCGAGGACGTCGGGGTAGAGCGTGGCGGCCGCGCCCACCACCGGCAGCCCGTTCACGGGCACGTCGGCGGGACGGTCGACGAACGGCCCGTCGACCCGGGTGCGCATGTCGGAATAGCGCGCCCAGAACACCTCTTTGCGCCGCGCGTCGGTGGCCGCCAGGAACGGCTCGGCGAGCCCGCTGCCGTAGGCGACCGCGTCGAGTGTGCAGATGCCGTACGCCGGGACGCCGAGCGTGCCGGCGAGGCCCTGCGCGGTCATCAGCCCGACGCGCAGGCCGGTGTAGGGGCCGGGGCCGCTGCCGGCCACGATGGCCGTCACCTCGCGCAGCGGGACGGCGGCCTCCTGGAGGACCTGCTCGACGGTGGGGACGAGCAGCTCACCATGGCGCCGGGCGTCGATCGTCGTACGCTCGGCGAGCACCCGCTCCCCGTCGTGGAGCGCGGCGGTGACGGCAGGTGTCGCGGTGTCAAAGGCCAGGACCAGCACGACTCTCAAGCCTACCCGCCGCCGGGGTCACACCCAGCCGGTACGCCGCTTCAGCCAGTCGAGGGCCACCACGCCCTGGGCCCGCTGGAACGCCCGCAAAGTGGGCAGACCGGGGGGATCGGGCTGGAGAGACTGCCGCAGCAGGTAGCCGGCGAACGCGGCCACCACCACCGTGATGGCCGGATCGGGGTCGGTGCACAGCTCGTCGGGCGGCGGCCCGCCCTGCATCCTGACCGACGGCAGCATGGCCAGCCGGTCGAACCAGGGCGCCCCGAGGCACGCGTACGGCCAGTCGACGAGGTAGACCCGATCGCCGGCGAGCAGGATGTTGTCGGCCCGCAGGTCACCGTGGACCAGGCTGTCGCCGGCCGCCGCCGCGGCCCACCCCGACTCCAGCTCGGCCAGCTCACCGAGGTGGCGCACCGCCCACGGGTCGAGGCCGGTGGTGTCCTCGCCGAGCAGCCGGCGCCAGCCGCGGAAGGCCTCGCCGAACGCCGCGCCGACGGTGGGCACCCGGACCGGCGACGGGGTGAGCTCCACCGCCATCCGCTCGATCGCCGCGAGCACCACGTCGAGCTGCTCGCGCCGCCACGGCAGCGCCGGGTGCTCGCCCTCGACGTCCTCGAAGACCAGCGCGACCCAGCCTTCCAGCTCGAAGCCGGTCAGCAGCCTGGGAGCGGGCACGGACGCGGGCAGCGCCGCCGCGACCTTCAGCTCGGCCTGGTAGAGCTCGACGGTCTTCGGGTTGGGCTCGGGCCCGACGGCCTTGACGAACGCGCGCCTGCCGTTGCCGGCGCGCAGGCGGGCGGCACAGGCCGGGGAGAAACCGCCCGGCTGGGTGACGGCCTCGACCACCGGCCCGCCGAGGAACTCCGCCACCGCGGCGCGCACGCCCGGATGCACGTCGTGCCACGGCACGCGGACGCCGGACGCAGGCGGGTTGTCGCCGCTCATCGCCGCCCTCTCAGACTGGTGAGGCGTACACGATGACGTTATCGAGGTACTCGCCGTTGGCGTAATCGAATTTTCCGCCGCACGTCACCAGCTTGAGCCCGTCCTCCACGTAGACGCGCTTGGTGGGGAAACGGTCTTTGTGCACCTGTTCGACGGAGTCGACCTTGTACGTCACCACCTTGCCGTCGCTGCGCTCCACCTTGACGGTCTCGCCCTTGCGCAACTGGCGCAGGCGGTAGAAGACGGCGGGCGCCGTCTTGGTGTCGACGTGCCCGATGATCACCGAGGCGCCCTTCTCGCCGGGCACCGCGCTGCGGGCGTACCACCCGGCCATCTTGGGCTTCTCGTACGGAGGCAGCTCGACCTCGCCGTTCTTGAGCAGGCCGAGCTTCATCAGCGGGGCCTCCACGTCGATCGACGGGATGTCGATGCTCTCGGGCACGACCGCCTTCGCCGGAGTGGTGTTCTGGGTCCGCAGGTTGCTGCCGAACGCGGCGAGCACCAAGCCCGTCACCGCGCCGGCCAGCACGACCCGTCCTGGACGGGCCATCGGCTACGCCTTGGACCGACGCTTGATCGCGATGCCGACGCCGGCCGCCAGGGCGAGGCCGATGAGCACGCCGGCGGGGCCGAGCGGGATGGACGACTCGTCGGCGGCCTCCTGCGCGTACGTGCCGCCGCCGCCCGCCCGGGGCGCCCGGCTGGGCAGGCCGGTGGGCACGTCGTCGTCCTCGCTCTCGTCGGCGGGCGGCGCCACGACGCGGAGGGTGGCGCGGCCCATGTCGTTGGTGCCGTCGCACTTGACGTCGACCCGGTAGCTGCCGCGCCGGATCGTGCCGGAGACCTGGGCCTCGCCGCGCACCCACGGCGAGGCGGCGGCCGGCGAGGAGGTCGCGGTGGGGGTGACGGAGGCCGCGGGCACCGGGTTGAGCGTGACGCCGCTGACGAACGCCCTGGACGTGGCCGTGCCGGTGTGGGCGGGACCGCCGGTCGGCACCGGGCAGTTGGCTAAGATCCACACGCCGGTCGTCTCGCCGGCGTTGACGCGGTCGGGGTTGAGCTGCACCGAGATGGTCGGCCTGGTGGTCGTCGGGCTGGGGCTCCCGGTGGCGGTCGCGGTCGCGGTGGGGGCGGCTGTGCCGCTCGCGGTGGGGGTGGGGGTGGCCGTCGGATCGGTCTCGGCCGAGGCTGTGCAGCCGGTCAGACCGACCATGACGATGGCTCCCGCGTACGCGACTCGCCTGACCCTGAGCACCGGCCGCACCCCACTCTGCCGTCGTACAACCCAGCATCCACCGGATCTGTGGATGTCGCCCCTCGTGATACCCAGAAAATCTGGGCGAATCCCTGACCAACGATCATGTTTCAGATCGCCGGGCGGTTACGTCAAGGGTGCCAGGCGTACCAATGCTTTACCCGCCGATTAATCTTGCAGCGGATCAGACGGCGTGTCGGCCCACCGCGCGCCCACGCCGCGCAGCGTCACGACGCGGGCGTCGTCGCCGTCCTCGCGGTCGATGTGGATCTCCAACCGGTCTTCCGCCAGGCCCTCGACCAGCCCCTCGCCCCACTCGACGACGGTCACCGACTCCTCCAGCGAGGCGTCGAGGTCGAGGTCGTCGACCTCCAGGCCGCCGCCCAGCCGGTAGGCGTCGACGTGGACGAGCGGCGGGCCCTGGTGCAGCGACGGGTGCACCCGGGCGATCACGAACGTGGGCGAGGTGATCGGGCCGCGTACTTTGAGCCCTTCGGCGATGCCCTGCACGAGCGTGGTCTTGCCCGCGCCGAGCGGGCCCGACAGGATCACCAGGTCTCCGGGCCGCAGCCGGGCGGCCAGGCGGGCGCCGTAGGCGCGCATGTCGTCGGCGGTCGCGAGTCTCGTCACAGCTCCACCCTCTTCACCAGGTCGCGCAGCGCGTCGTTGACGACGCCCGGCCGCTCCAGCTGGATCAGGTGGGAGGTGTCGGGCACCTCGGTGAGCTGAGCCTTGGGCAGCGCGGAGGCGATGGCCTTGCTGTGGTCGGGCGGGGTGAGCCAGTCGCTGTCGCCGACCAGGATCGCGGTGGGCACCGGGTCGAGCACGTGCAGCGCGGAGAGCTTGTCGTGGTTCATCAGCGCGGGGTAGAAATCGGCGACCACCTCGGTCGGCGTCTGCCTGATCATCGATTCGGCGAAGTCGACCACGGTGGGGCTGACGTTGCCGGAGTCGCCGAAGCCGAAGTAGCGGGTGAAGAGGAAGGCGATGTCGCTGCCGGCGTTACGGGTCTTGTCGATCAGCGAGCCCCGCTTGCCCAGCATCGAGACCGTGGTGGGGGCGAGCTTGTGCACGACCTTGGAGAGCATCGCGGGCAGGCCCAGCGTCAGCTCGGCCAGCTTGCCCGCCGAGGTGGAGATGAGCGCCACCGCGCGGATCTTGTCGCCGAACAGGTGGGGGTGGCGGTCGGCCAGCGCCATGATCGTCATGCCGCCCATGGAGTGGCCGACGAGCACGCACGGCCCAGGCACGAACTCCTCGATCACCTCGGCGAGGTCCTCGCCGAGCCGGTCGATCGTGCTGTCGTCGGCGCCGGCGCGCTGCGAGCGGCCGTGGGAGCGCTGGTCCCACAGCACGACGCGGTAGTTCTCGCGCAGGTCTTTGCGCTGGTAGTGCCACGACTCCAGGCTGAGGCAGTAGCCGTGGCAGAACACGATGGTCAGCGGGGCGTCCTCGGGGCCGTCGACCTCGACGTGCAGCGCCTTGCCGTCGGAGGTGATGAGCGTGCGCTGCCTGCCGCGCAGCTCGCCGAAGGGCTCGCTGGCCTCCGGGTCGTGGCGCAGCCGGATGCGGCCGACCGCGTACCGCTTGGCCAGCGCCGCCGCCGCGACACCGGCCGAAGCCGCGCCGACGAGCGCGCCGGCGATGCCCACCCTGCGCCGAGTGGTCGTCGTCGTCATCTCCCCGATCCTTTTCCCGCTCATGGCCGCCGCGCGCTCGCCGTCACTCCGTGCTCCTTCTCTCGTAGACCCGCGGCACGCGCGAGCCGATCCTGGTCACGATCTCATGCGTGATCGTGCCGAGGCTATCGGCCCACTCCTGGGCGGTCGGCTCGCCCCCGTCACCGGGCCCGAACAGCACCACCTCGTCGCCGGCCGACAGCTCGTCGTCACCGAGGTCGATCATGAACTGGTCCATGCACACCCGGCCGGTGATCCGCCGGCGGCGCCCGCCCGCCAGGACCTCGGCCCGGTCGCCCGCGTGGCGCAGGATGCCGTCGGCGTAGCCGAGCGGGACGACGGCGATCGTGGTCTCGCGCTCGCAGACGTAGAGGTGGCCGTAGGAGACGCCGGACCCCTCGGGCACGCGCTTGACCAGCGCGACCCGGCCGACCAGCGTCATCGCCTGGCGCAGGCCGAAGTCGCCCAGCTCGGGGATGGGGCTCAGGCCGTACATCGCGATGCCGGACCTGACCATGTCGAAGCGGGCCTCGGGCAGCGTCATGAGGGCGGCGGAGTTGGCGATGTGCCTGATCACGTGGGAGCCGGCCGCGCCGGCCTGCTCGGCCAGCTTCAGCGCCGCCTCGTACGTCTCCAGCTGCCGCCGGATCGAGGGGTGGCCGGGGATGTCGGCGCAGGCGAAGTGTGTCCAGATGCCGGTGATGTCGATGACGCCCTCGGCCTGCAGCTCCATGGCCCTGGACAGCAGCCCCGGCCAGTCGGCCGGCGGCGAGCCGCCCCTGCTCATGCCGGTGTCGGCCTCCAGGTGGGTCTTCGCGGTGATGCCGGTGCGGCGCGCGGCCTCGGCGATCTCGTCGAGCAGCCGCACGTCGGAGGCCGACAGCTCGATGTCGCGGGCCAGCGCCTCGTCGAGCGCCTCTCCCGGGGTGATCAGCCAGGACAGGATCGGCGCGGTCACCCCGCCCGCGCGCAGCTCCAGGGCCTCGCTGATGACCGCGGTGCCGAGCCGGCCGGCCCCGCCCTGAAGCATCGCCTCGGTGGTGGGCAGCAGGCCGTGGCCGTAGGCGTCGGCCTTGACGGCGCCCATGAGCTCCGCGCCGCCGGCCCGCTCTTTGAGCTGGGCCACGTTGTGCCTGATGGCGGCCAGGTCGACTCGTGCCTGCGCGGGCGTGGCGATCGAGGAGTACATCCTTCTAGTGTGGCAGCTGGCGCACGTGGTCGAGCGCGCTTCTCACCGCTCGCCGGGTTTTTCACCGGACGCCGAGCCGCTGGTCACGGCACGGATGGCGGCCGGCACGGCGGTGGCGACGTCGGCCGCCGCCAGGGGTGCGCCGTCGGCGGCCAGCCGCCCGGCCAGCCCGTGCACGTACGAGCCGCACGCGGCGGCGTCGTAGCAGCTCAGCCCCTGGGCGAGCAGGGCGCCCGCGACGCCCGACAACACGTCGCCGGTGCCGCCGGTGGCCAGCCAGGAGCTGCCGGTGACGTTGACCCGCGCCTGCCCTGACGGCTCGGCGATGAGCGTGGTGGAGCCCTTGAGCAGCACGGTCACGCCCAGCCCGGCCGCCGCCGCGCGGACGTGCTCCAGCCGGGCGGCCTCGATGTCGGCGCGCTCGGCGCCGGTCAGCCGGGCCAGCTCCCCGGCGTGCGGCGTGAGCAGCACCGGCGCCGTACGCCGCAGCAGCTCGCGGTCTTTCGCCACGATCGTCAGCCCGTCGGCGTCGATCAGCACGGGCACGTCGGAGGCGAGCACGGAGGCCGCGAGCTCGTGCGCCCGCTCGTCCGTGCCGAGGCCCGGACCGAGCACCCACGCCTGCACCCGTCCCACGCCGTCGATCGAGGGCCGGTCCAGCACCGTGATCACCGCTTCCGGCCAGTGCGCCCGCACCTGCGCGACCGGCTCCTCGGTGCCGGCGTAGCGCACCATGCCGGCGCCGGCGCGCAGCGCGCCGCCCACGGCCAGCACGGCCGCGCCGGTGAACAGGTGGCTCCCGGCCGCGACGCCGAGCACCCCTCTGCGGTACTTGTCGGACTCGGTGCCCGGCCGGGGCAGCAACCGCGCCACGTCGTCGTGGCCGAGCGCGACCACGTCGGGATCGGGCACGTACGCCCCCAGCCCGATGTCCACCAGCTCGACCCGGCCCGCGAACTCCGCCCCCGGATCGACCAGCAGCCCCGTCTTGTACGCCCCCATGGTCACGGTCACCGCGGCGCGCACGGCCGCCCCCTCGGCCCGGCCGCTGCTCGCGTCGACCCCGCTCGGCACGTCGACGGCCACGACCCGGCCCGGCGCCGCGTTGGCCGCCTCCGCCAGCCGCGCGTACGGCTCCCGCAGCGCCCCCGACGCCCCGATCCCGACGAGCCCGTCAAGGATCAGGTCGGCCGCGTCGATCTCGGCGGCCTCCACGACCCGCCCGCCCGCCTTCAGCAGCGCCGGCAGCCCCGCCTCGTGCGTCTTCGACCCGGCCAGGACGGCGCCCACCCGGGCCCCGCGCCGGGCCAGCCGCTGACCGGCGTAGAGCGCGTCGCCGCCGTTGTCACCGCTGCCGACGAGGAGCACGACGCGTCTGCCGTACACGTGGCCCAGCAGGTCGGCGCAGACGGCGGCGAGCCCGGCTGCGGCGCGCTGCATGAGCGTGCCCTCCGGCAGCCGGGCCATGAGCGTGCGCTCGGCGCCGCGGATCTGGTCGGCGGTGTAGGCGGTACGCATGGTTCGACGCTATCCCTCCGCGATCACGTAGGCCACGGCGACGCCCGCGTCATGGCTGAGCGAGACGTGCCAGCGCTTGACCCCCAGCTCGTCGGCGACCTCGGCGGCCCGGCCCGACACGCGCAGCTCTGGCCTGCCCAGCTCGTCGCGGCACACCTCGGCCTCGCGGTGCCCGAGGCCGCGGGGCGCGCCGAGCGCCTTGGCCACGGCCTCCTTGGCGGCGAACCTGGCGGCCAGCGAGTGCACCGGCAGCGGCCGCTCCGCCTCGGTGAACAGGCGGTCTCTGAGCCCCGGGGTGCGCTCCAGCGCGGTCTCGAAGCGGGCGATGTCGACGACGTCAACGCCGATGCCGAGGATCATCGTCTCAGCGTACTCAGGCGGCGGCCCTTTACCCCGAACTGGCTCTCGGTAATCCCATGTCTTTGTCCACAGGCTGTGGACGAACGGGACCCCGACCGACATCCGGTTTGTCGCACATCGCTACGCTGCCAAGGTGAACAACGGCTACGTGGAACTGAGCAGGGAGCAGTGGAGCGAGCTCCGCAAGAACACGCCCTTGACTCTCACCGCAGACGAGCTGGAAGAGCTGCGCGGTGTCGACGACCCCATGGATCTCACCGAAGTCACCGACATCTACCTCCCACTGACCCGGCTGCTCAACCTGCACTTCACCGGGTCCAAGCAGCGCAGCAGCGTGCTGAGCGCGTTCCTCGGCAAATCCGAGCGGCGCGTGCCGTACGTGCTGGGCCTGGCCGGCAGCGTCGCGGTCGGCAAGTCGACGACGGCGCGGCTGTTGCACACCCTTCTGGCTCGCTGGCCCGAACACCCGCACGTGGAGCTGGTCACCACCGACAGCTTCCTCTACCCCAACGCCGTGCTCGAGTCCAAGAAGATCATGCACCGCAAGGGCTTCCCCGAGAGCTACGACCGGCGCGCGCTGGTCAGGTTCGTGGCGGAGGTCAAGGCGGGGGCCGCGGAAGCGTGCGCGCCCGTCTACAGCCATCTTGAGTACGACATCGTCCCCGGCGCTGCTCAAGTCGTAAAAAATCCAGACATCCTCATTCTGGAAGGGCTCAACGTCCTCCAGCCCGCCCCGCCCACCTCCCTCGCCGTCAACGACTACTTCGACTTCTCCATCTACGTCGACGCCAGGGTCGAGGACATCCGCACCTGGTACGTCGAACGTTTCCACAAGCTCCGCCGCACCGCCTTCGAGGACCCGAAGTCGTACTTCCGCCACATCGCCGACATGTCCTACGACGAGGCCACGAAGTTCGCGGTCAACGTCTGGCGCGACATCAACGAACGCAACCTCGTCGAGAACATCGCCCCCACCAGGGGCCGCGCCGACCTCGTCCTCAAGAAGGGCGCCGACCACTCGGTGCGCAAGGTTCGGCTCCGCCAGACCTGAACGCCTCCTCGACCAGGAACCGGGCGAACCTGCCCCGGCACTCCTGGTCGTCGATGGCGGCGAACCAGCACTCCTCACCGTGGTCGTGGCACGTGAACCTGATCATGTGAGGGAGCCTCGCGTATTCGGGTCAACACCACGTCAACGTCCGATCGACGACAATGGCCGCGTGCTGCATCTGCGACTGATCGTCCCCCCGGCGCGCACCGGCGAGGCGACGGCGGTGTTGGAGGACGCCCCAGGCGTCACCAACATCGTCGTCCTGCGCGGAGCGGCCCGCGAGCCAGCAGGCGACCTCGTCCTGTGCGACGCGGCCAGAGAGTCGGCCAACGAGGTGCTCGGGCGGCTCGACTGGCTGGAGACCGAGGGCTCGATCGCCGCCGAGCAGATCGACCTGTCGCTGTCGCGGGCCGCGACCGAGGCGATCGAGGAGGCTCCCGGAGATCCCGACGACGCGGTGGTCTGGGAGGAGCTCGCCCAGAGGGTCTCCACCGACTCCCGCATCACCTGGGCGTACCTCACGTTCCTGGCCATCGCCACCCAGCTCGCGGGCATCGGCGTGGTGCAGGACTCCCTCATCCTGATCGTCGGCGCGATGGTCCTCGGCCCTGAGTTCGGTGCTGTCGCGGCCGTCTGCTTCGGCCTGCTGCATCGCAGGTGGACCCTGATCGGCACGGCGTTCAGGACACTGTTCGCCGGCTTCGCGGTAGCCATCGCGATCACGTTCGCCTGCGCGTACGTCTCCTCGTTGCTGGGCTGGATCGACATCGTCGACCTCACCTCCAACCACGAGGTCGAGTTCATCGTCAAGCCCGACCGCTGGTCGTTCATCGTCGCGCTGCTCGCGGGCGCGGCGGGCGTGCTGTCGATCACGGCGGGCAAGTCCTCGGCCCTGATCGGCGTCTTCATCTCGGTCACCACGGTGCCCGCCGCCGGTTACGCGGCGGTCGCGCTGGCGCTGGGCGAATGGTCGGAGGTCGGCTTCTCGGCCCTGCAACTGGCCGTCAACGTCCTCGGCATGGTCGTCGCGGGCACCGCCACCCTCATGGTCCAGCGCAGATTCTGGCCTCAAGTAGGACGCCGTTCATCCGGATGAACGAGGCCACGGCCCCGGACCTGCCGGTAGTGTCCGGCACATGCACATCCTCGCCACCGAGGGGCTGACCAAACGCTTCCCCACCGTCACCGCGATCGACCAGCTCACGGTCACCGTGGGGCCCGGCGTCACCGGCCTGGTCGGCGCGAACGGCGCGGGCAAGTCCACCCTGATCAAGATCCTGCTCGGCCTGCTGCCGCCCACCGGCGGCCGGGCCGACGTGCTCGGCCTCGACGCCACCTCCCGGGGCGCCGAGATCCGCCGGCTCGTCGGCTACATGCCCGAGCACGAATGCCTGCCGCCCGACGTCTCCGCCACCGAGTTAGTGGTCCACCTGGCCCGCATGTCCGGCCTGCCGCGCACCGCCGCTCGCGAGCGCGCCGCCGACGTGCTGCGCCACGTCGGCCTCGCCGAAGAGCGTTACCGGCCCGTCGGCGGCTACTCCACCGGCATGAAACAACGGGTCAAGCTGGCCCAGGCCCTGGTCCACGACCCCAAACTGATTTTCTTGGACGAGCCCACCAACGGCCTCGACCCGCGCGGCCGCGACGAGATGCTGACGCTCGTCAGGCGCATCGGCACCGAGTTCGGCATCAGCGTGCTCGTCACCTCCCACCTGCTCGGCGAGCTGGAGCGCATCTGCGACCACGTGATCGTCATCGACGGCGGGCGGCTGCTGCGTTCCTCGGCGATCGGCGAGTTCACCCAGGCCACGCAGGCCGTGACGGTCGAGGTCGACGAGGGCCTCGACGAGCTGGCCGCCCGGCTGGCCGCCGAGGGGCAGGCCGTCTCACCGCAGGGCCGCATGCTGGTGGTCAAGGTGCTCGGCCCCGAGACGTACGACGCCGTGCGCGACGCCGCGGCCGACCTCGGCCTGTGCCTCATCCGCCTGGAGCAGAACCGTCACCGCATCGAGGACGTCTTCCGCGACGAGGTGAGGGCGCATGTCTGAGATCTACGACATCGGCTACCGCCATTACGACGGTCCCCGGCTCGGCCGCGGCTACGCCACCCGGGCGCTGGCCGTCCACAGCCTGCGCGGCGTCTTCGGCCTCGGCCGCCCGGCGCGCAGCAAGCTCACGCCGTTCTCGCTGGCCGCCATCATGCTGCTGCCCGCCATCGTGAACGTCGCCACGATGGCCCTCATCCAGCAGCGCGTCATCCAGTACAGCGGCTACGCGGTCATCATGCAGGCCGTGGTGGCGATCTTCCTGGCCTCCCAGGCCCCGACCCTCGTCGCGCCCGACCTGCGCCACCGCGTGCTGCCGCTCTACCTGTCACGCCCGGTCACGATCGCCTCGTACGTCGGCGCCAAGGTGGCGGCGATGACCGTGGCGGTGTTCGCGCTGGTGGCGGTGCCGCTGACGGTGATGTACCTGGGCGAGCTGGTCGTCGACATGCCGGGGCCGCCGGCCACCGGGGAGTTCTTCGGCAGCGTCGTCATGGCGCTGGCCCTGGCGTTGCTGCTGTCGGCGTTCGGTCTGGCGCTGGCGTCGTTCACGCCGCGGCGCGGGCTCGGGGTCGCCTCGGTGATCACCGTGTACCTGCTGTCGTTCGCGTCCATCCCGCTGGTCTACGGCGCGCTGGAGTCGACCGGCCACGACGAGGCGGCCTCGTGGGCCTGGCTGCTGAACCCGTTCTGGCTGGTCGACTCCGTGCAGTCGTGGTTGTTCGGCACGCCGCCGCACTCCATCGAGGGCGGCTACCCCAGCGGCCCGGCCTCGGCGGTGTTCCTCGTGGCGCTGGTCGGGATCGGCCTGGGCGCCCTCATGCTGCGCTACAGGAAGGCGGCCGCGCGGTGAAGGTCGAGCTGTCACAGGTCTCCCGCTGGTACGGCAACGTGGTGGCGGTCAACGACGTCACCATGACCATCGGCCCCGGCGTCACCGGCCTGCTCGGGCCGAACGGCGCGGGCAAGTCGACGCTGCTGCACATGATGGCCGGCTTCCTGGCCCCGTCGAGCGGCACGGTCGCGCTGGACGGCGCCCCGGTATGGAAGAACCACCGCATTTACCGAAATATCGGCCTAGTTCCGGAGAAGGAAGGCGTGTACGGCTTCCTGACCGGCTGGCAGTTCGTGCTCTCGGCCGCCCGCCTGCACGGCCTGGGCAACCCCGAGGAGGCCGCCCGCAAGGCCCTGGCCACCGTGGAGATGGAGGAGCCGAAAGACCGGCGGGTCGAGACGTACTCCAAGGGCATGCGCCAGCGCGTGAAGGTCGCCGCGGCGCTCGTCCACGACCCGGCGGTGCTGCTGCTCGACGAGCCGTTCAACGGCATGGACCCGCGCCAGCGCCTGCACCTGATGGACCTCATCCGCGCCATGGGCACCGCCGGCAAGACGATCCTGTTCAGCTCCCACATCCTGGAGGAGGTCGAACGCGTGGCCCAGCACATCGAGGTGCTGGTCGCGGGCCGGCACGCGGCCTCCGGCAACTTCCGCGAGATCCGCCGGCTGATGACCGACAGGCCCCACCTGTTCATGATCCGCTCCAGCGACGACCGCCGGCTCGCCGCCGCCCTCGTCCGCGACCCGTCGACCGGCGGCATCACGCTGCGCCCCGACGGCCTGGAGGTCCAGGCCACCGAGTTCCGCCGCTTCGCCAAGCTGCTGCCCCAGGTCGCCCGCGACGAGGGCGTACGCCTCCACCAGGTCTCCCCCGCCGACGAGGATCTGGAGAGCGTCTTCTCGTACCTGATCAACCGGAGCGGCTCGTGAACCCGCACGCGACCGGGCCCGCCGAACGGAGTGAGGCAGTGAACACCCGAGGGAGCGCCGTCGCCTGGAGGAGCGGCGGGAGCGCAGCGACCACAGCGGAGGAAGGCTACGGCATCGAAGCGACCGAGCCGCCGAACGGAGTGAGGCAGTGAACACGCGAGGGAGCGCCGTCGCCTGGAGGAGCGGCGGGAGCGCAGCGACCACAGCGGAGGAAGGCTACGGCATCGAAGCGACCGAGCCGCCGAACGGAGTG
>NZ_JBITLL010000010.1:110248-150554 GCF_044465245.1 Nonomuraea terrae
AGAGGCAGTGAACACAGTCGTTGCCGGCATCACCTACCGAGCGCTGCTCGGTCGGCGGCGGATCATCCTGCTCCTGCTGCTGCCCCTCGGCCTGATCGCCCTGGCCGTGCTGCTGCGCTTCTTCGGCGGCAACGACCAGCCCACGGCCGTCGGCCTGATGCAGAGCTTCGCCATCGGCACCATGCTGCCGCTGCTGGGCCTCATCGCGGGCACCGGCGTCATCGCCCCCGAGATCGACGACGGCACGATCATCCACCTGATGTCCAAGCCGATCTCCCGCCCGGTCATCGCCCTGACGAAGTTCGCGGTGGCGGTCACAATGCTGGCCGTCTTCGCGGCCCTGCCCACGTACGTCGCCGCCTGGCTCCTGGTCGGCAACGAGGACCGCATCGCCGCCGGCTTCGCCGCCGGATCCCTGGCGGCCGGCATCGCGTACGCCGCCGTCTTCCTCCTGCTCGGCGTCGTCACCCGGCACGCGGTCACGATCGGCATCATCTACGCCCTGGTGTGGGAGAGCCTGGTGGGCAACCTCCTGGCGGGCGCCCGTACGTACTCGATCCAGCGCTGGGGCCAGTCCATCGCCGACCAGATCTCCACCTCGGCCTTCTTCGAAGCCGACGTCTCCCTGAGCTTCGCCGTCCCGGCCCTGCTGATCGTCACCGTCGCCGCCGTCCTGTGGGCCGGCCACCGCCTACGCGCCTTCTCCCTCACGGGCGACGAGTAGATCGCCTGTATGTTGGCCCTATGCCTGCGCGCCTGACCGAGCTGCGGCTGACCGAGTTCAAGACCTTCCGCGACGCCGTGCTGCCCATCGGCGACGTAACCGTACTCGTCGGCCGCAACAGCAGCGGGAAATCAAACGCGCTCGACGCCTTGGACGCGTTGTCCCGATTGGCGGAGGGTCGCGACGTCGTCGACGTGCTCGACGGCAGGCGCGGAGACGAGGGACCGTTGCGGGGCGGGATAGCCGGTTGCCCACCGCACGGTGGTGACGAGTTCGAGATCGGCTGCACGGTGATCAACCCCGACCGCGCGGCTGATGACTACTGCACCGCCGTCGACTTCGACGTTCGCGTCCGCCTCAGTCCCAAGCCGAAAATCGTAAAAGAGGCCATGACGGGCTGGTACGGAAGCGCCGACAGCCCCCGAAGCGGGCGAAATGACCTTATTCTCACCATCGAAGAGGTCGCCCGCGAGTCAGCGGCGATCATCCTTCCCGCCTTGGTGAAGTTCATCAACCGCGAGCAGCTTCAGGGGGACCGCCCAGCCCTCACGCTGAGCTACGCCGCTGACGACGTGTTCACGGCCCTCCGCGGCATCTTCCACCTCGATCCCGTCCCTCACCTGATGCGCCAGTACGTCCCCGGCCATGACACCCGGATACGCAGAACGGCGGAGAACCTCTCCGCCGTGATCGCCGAGATGTGCGAGAGCGCGCCGGCAGAGTTCCACGAGCTGCTACGCCGCACCAGATCGCTCGTAGAGCACGAGATCACGGATATCGAACTCGTGCGATCAGATCTCGGTGACGTCATGCTCGCGCTACGCGAAGGCGCATCGATCACACCGGCACGCGAGATGAGCGACGGCCTCCTCCGTTTCATGGCTGTCTCCACCACGTTGATCGGCCAGGGACAGAACCTCGACTTGGGCCGCCGCCACCTCACGTCGCCCACCTTGGTCATCGAAGAACTTGAGAACGGCCTCCACCCCTCGCAGGCGTCCCAGCTTCTCGACCTGGTGAAGGCGACGACCGGCGCACAGGTGATCTTCACCACGCACAGCCCCGCCCTGCTCTCTGCGCTCGCCGCTGAAGATCACAACCACGTGATCGTCAGCACCAGAGATCGCGCCACCGGGAGGTCCCGCCTGACCAGGCTCCCCGACATAGAGGGTTACCCGAGTCTCATGGCCCAAGGCGACCTCGGCTCTGTCGTGACTTCGGGCGCCCTGGAACGGTCTCCGAAACGCGGCTTCACCGAGTTCGACCGGCTGATGGGGATCGATCAGCAGTGAGCCACCGAGTGGAGTTCGTCGACACCACGATCCTCTGCAACCTGCTCGACGTCCCGGGCCGGAACCAGAGCCGGGCCGCGGTCGTGGACGAACTGGCGAAGGACAAGCGTCAGTGCAGTCTCGTCCTCCCGGTCACCGCGGTCATCGAGACCGGCAACCACATCGCGCAATTACCGGACGGCCGCCTGCGCCGCTACTACGCCGACAAGCTCTCGAAACTCCTGGAGCTGGTCATCGACGGCCAGGCACCCTGGGTGTTGCACACCATGGTCTGGGGAGCCGAGTTCCTGCGCTCCCTCATCGACGGCGCCGGAACCGGCGTCCCGCTGTCCGACCACGCCATGCGCAAGCTCGGTCTGGGCGATCTGTGCATCCTCGCCGAACGCGAGCTCTACCGCAGCCGCGTGACCGGCGTCGAGGTGGCCATCTGGACCCTGGACGACCAGCTCAGATCCCATGCATGAAAGAGATCGGGCACGACGCGGCGTCGTACCCGATCTCGAGAAAACTCAGACGCAGGCCTTGCGGACGACGTCGGCGAGGCGGTCGGCCACCTGGTTGGCGTGTTCCTCCGACGCGGCCTCGACCATGACGCGGATCATCGGCTCCGTGCCGCTCGGCCGGATCAGGACGCGGCCCGTCTCGCCCAGCTCCGCCTCCGCCTCAGCGACGGCGGCGACGAGCTCGGGCACCGAGGCCTTGCCCTTGTCGACGTCCTTGACGTTGATCAGGATCTGCGGCAGCGGCGTCATCACCGAGGCCAGCTCCTTCAGTGTCACGCCCGACTTGGCCACCACGCCCAGCAGGTGGAGCGAGGTGAGCAGGCCGTCACCCGTGGTGGCGTGGTCGAGCATGATGACGTGACCCGACTGTTCGCCGCCCAGGTTGTAGCCGTCGGACTTCATCCGTTCGAGGACGTAGCGGTCGCCCACCGCGGTCTCCACCACGGTGATGCCCGCGTCGCGCATCGCCAGCTTGAAGCCCAGGTTGGACATCACGGTCGCGACCACGGTGTCCTTGGTCAGCCGGCCCTCACGGTGCATGGCGGCGGCCAGGATCGCCATGATGTGGTCGCCGTCGATGATCGCGCCCGTGTGGTCGACCGCCAGGCAGCGGTCGGCGTCGCCGTCGTAGGCCACGCCCAGGTCGGCCCCGCGCGACACGACGACCTGCTGGAGTTTGTCCAGGTGGGTCGAGCCGTGACCGGCGTTGATGTTGAGGCCGTCAGGACGGGCGCCGATGGCCTCCACCCTGGCTCCCGCGCGCAGGAGCGCCTCCGGGGCCACCATGTGGGCGGCGCCGTGGGCGCAGTCGACCACGATGTTCAGCCCGTCGAGCGAGGCGTCCACCGTGGTCAGCACATGGGAGATGTAACGGTCGGCCTCACCGTAGGCGTCGCGTACGCGGCCCACGCCGGAACCGACCGGGAAGCTCCACTCCTCGCCCAGCCGCCGCTCGATCTCGTCCTCGACCGCGTCGGACAGCTTGAAGCCGCCGCGCGCCAGGAACTTGATGCCGTTGTCGGGCGCCGGGTTGTGCGACGCCGACAACATCACGCCGAGGTCGGCGCCGAGCGCGGCGGTCAGATGGGCGACGGCCGGGGTGGGCAGCACGCCGAGGCGCAGCACGTCCACACCGGACGCCGCAAGGCCGGCGACCACGGCGGCCTCGAGAAACTCTCCCGAGGCACGCGGGTCCCGGCCCACGACCGCCACCGGACGACGCCCGGTGGCGGCGAAAGCGCCTGCATCGCCGAGGACATGAGCGGCCGCCACGGACAGGTCCATGGCGAGCTGCGCAGTGAGGTCGCGGCCCGCGACCCCACGTACCCCGTCGGTGCCGAAAAGGCGCCCCAATTTAGCGCTTGCTGTACTGCGGAGCCTTGCGGGCCTTCTTGAGGCCGTACTTCTTCCGCTCCGTGGCGCGGGCGTCACGGGTGAGGAAGCCGGCCTTCTTCAGCGGCGGACGGTTGACCTCGACGTCCAGGACGGACAGCGCGCGGGACAGGCCCATGCGCAGCGCACCGGCCTGGCCGGTCACGCCGCCACCGTCGATGCGCGCGATGACGTCGAACGCCTCCTCGGCGCCGAGCACGACGAACGGCTCGTTGACGATCTGCTGGTGAACCTTGTTCGGGAAGTAGGTGTCCAGCGGACGACCGTTGATCGTCCACTTGCCGGTGCCAGGGACGATGCGCACGCGGGCGATCGCCTCCTTGCGGCGGCCGGTACCGTACGAGTTGCCCGTGGTAACGGGCTTGCGCACGGGAGCGTCAGCGCTGGCGGCGGACTCGGTGGTGTACTCGGACGGGAAGTCCTCGCCGGAGAATTCCTCCAGCTCGGCCTCGACGGGCGTCTCGACACCGGTGGGCTCAGCCACGGTTCTCCTCTGAATCTTTCGAACTACTACTGGGCGATCTGGGTGATCTGGAACGGCACCGGCTGCTGGGCCTGGTGCGGGTGCTCGGAACCCGCGTAGACCTTCAGCTTCTTGGCCATCTTCCGGCCGAGGGAGTTCTTCGGAAGCATGCCCTTGACGGCCTTCTCGACGGCCTTGTCCGGCCGCTTCTCCATGAGCTCGCCGTACGAGACGGAACGCAGACCGCCCGGGTAGCCCGAGTGGCGGTACGCCTTCTTCTGCTCAAGCTTGTTGCCGGTCAGCGCGATCTTGTCCGCGTTGATGACGATGACGAAGTCACCGGTGTCGACGTGGTTGGCGAAGATCGGCTTGTGCTTGCCGCGGAGCAGGGTCGCGACGTGGCTGGCCAGCCGGCCCAGCACGACATCGGTCGCGTCGATGACGTACCACTGACGCTGGACGTCGGCGGGCTTCGGTGAGTACGTGCGCACGGTCGTAGCCTTCTTTATGCTCGCGTCTTCGGCGCTGTCGGATGCGACAGCTACATGGTCGGTCGGTGCGGGCACACGACGGCCCGGACCTTCCGTCTCCTCAGCACGGGAGATGACGCCGGACGCGCCGCGCATTGGTCACGCGGACCTATGCACACAACGAACGTGAGGCTACCTGCCCTAAGGCGTGCTGGTCAAAAGACCGGTAACCTCGCACGATTCTACCTGATCGCAGAACGGTTCGATTTCGTTTCCCTCGGCCCCCTTCTTTCCCATCACCCGACATCCCTATCGTTGGCGTCGGTATGTGGCAGAGCTCTCACACCCGGCCATCCCAGCGGGGCCCTCGGCGCCGGAGCCATCTGGGCGTGCTGGCCTGCCTCACGGCCGTGCTGTTCACCGGCGTGCTGATCGGCCGCCTCAGCGACGAGGCCGAGCCGGCCCGCCACGTCTACCTGCAGGAAACGGTCCCGCCCGCGGCCGCCACGACCAGCTCCGCGCCCCCGGACAAGGCCCGGCCGCAGGCGGAGATGATCCCCCGGCAGACCACGCCCAGCAGGCCCCGGCGCGCGGTCCCCAAGGCGTCCAAGAGCCCCGAGAACCGGGTTCCCGGCTTCAACGCCCCCGACGACCCCGTGTTGCGCTCGGAGCGGAGCGGCGGCGTGCGGGTGCTCGCCACCATGGCGAGGCGCGTCGTCTCGCTCACCAACGCCGCGAGGTCCCGGCACGGCTGCCGCCCGCTGCGCGTGGACGACGGTCTCATGCGCTCCGCCCGTACGCACGCGGTGGAGATGGCCCGTACGGGGCTGCTCTCGCACAACTCCCCCGACGGCGCGTCGCCCTGGGTCCGGATGGAGCGCGCGGGCTACGGCTGGGGCGCCGCGGAGAACATCGGCGCCGGATACAACAACCCCGAAGAGGCCGTACGCGGTTGGCTGGACACCCCCGACCACCGCAGGAACATCCTCAACTGCGGCCTGAAGGCCATCGGCGTGGGCGTCGCCTCAGGCCCCGGAGGCCCGTGGTGGACCCAAGACTTCGGAACCCGCTGACGTACATCACGGTAATGTCGCCGCATGGGTTTTCCCGAGGAACGTGAAAACGGCATGGGCGGCTCCCCGTTCGGCGGCGCCCCCTACGGGATGGCGCCAGCCCCCAGGAACGCCGGCGGCCCTCCCCCGGAGCAGCAGGAACAGCCGGAGCCCGCGCCGGAGGGCCGCAAATCCCGTCGCTCCCGCAAGCAGCGCGCCGCCGAGCCTCCCACCGACTTCGCCGGCGAGACCGACACGATCGCGTCCGGCGACCGTAAGCCCTCCGAGCCGATCCCGCAGAGCCGGATCGGATGGAGCCCGTACGACGAGGGGCCGCGCTCGCGCGCCCCGCTGTGGTTCGCGATCGGCGGAGTGGCGGTGCTCGGGCTGTTCGGCGGCGGGCTGGCCATGATGTTCAACGCCGACGCCCCGGCCGCCCAGGAGACCACCGCGGTCCGCCAGACCTCGGTGCCGCTGCCGTCGGTCCCGCCCGGCAAGTACGGCTTCGCCGAAGACCGCAAGACCGACCCGGAGCCGATCACGGTCAAGGAGCTCTTCGGCACGAAGAAGAAGTTCTCCGTCTCCGACCGCGGCTACGAGATGACGATCACCAGCAAGGACAAGAAGTGCACCGACGGCGCTCTGGGCGACAAGCTCCAGAAGGCGCTCAAGGACGCCAAGTGCACCCAGTTCGTCCGGGCCAGCTTCCGTGACAAGGAAGGCAAGGTGATCGGCACGGTCGGCGTGGCCAACCTCCAGTCGAGCAAGCTGGCCGGCAAGGTCGCCAAGTCCGGCGACACAGAAAACTACGTCAAACCGCTCGCCGGCAAGGACAGCGTCACCAAGTTCCTCGGCTCGGGCAGCGGCGGCGCCAAGGTCTCGACGTACGGCCACTACGCGGTCCTCGTCTGGTTCCAGAACAAGGACGGCACCAAGCCCGACTCCAAGGGTTCCAAGCGCATCAGCGAGGCCATCGACGACATCACCAAGACCACGGTTTTCAAGGCCCTGGACAACCGGACGCTGACGGGAAGCCCGCTGACCTGAGTCGCTTTGTGTGACCAAGGCCCCCAAACGGGGCCGGTGATGCTTCTGGGAACACCCATACCGGCCTAACGATCTCGCTCTCTCGCTAGGCTCCAGCTATGCGTGGCCAGGAACCCGGGTCTGAGCACGATCGCAGGGCGGCCGGCGGCTCGGCCGCACCCGCGACGCCACCGCCGAGCTTCGGCCAGACCGACGGGCAAGACGTATCACCGGCGTTTCCTCCGTCCCATCGGGCGGCGGAGGCCGAGCCGCGCCCTGCCGCCCCGCCGTGGGAGGTGGCCGACGCCGACGCCACCCCGTACGACTGGCACACCGATCCCGCCGCGGCCCCGGCAGCCACGCCCTACGCCGACACCGATCCCAGCGGCACCCCCGTCTCCAGATCCCCCCAGCCCTACCCCAACCCCTACGCGAACGACCCCGCCCAGCCCGACGCCGCCGGCCGCCACACCGCGTCCTCACCGGACGCCTCCGGCGGCCACCCACCGCGCCTCACCCCGCCAGGCACACCCGGCGCCCGGCCCAGCGCCCCCGCGACGCCCTTCGGCGCACCTCACGCGCCCGGCACACCCTCCGGCACAGGCAACGTGCCCGGTACGCCCGGCACAGGCAACCTGCCGGGTAGGCAGCCGAGCGCGCCGAACGTGCCAGGTGCGCCGCCCGGCGGAGCCGGAGTCCCAGGCATGTATCCGGGCAAGTTCGGCATATCAGGGCACCGGGCACAGGACCCGCGTCCGTGGAACGAGCCGGAAAGCGGGCAGGGGCAGCAGCCCGGTGGCTGGACCAAGCCGGTGGTGCCAGGCGCGCCGCCGTGGGAGCCGCCGCCCGCGTTCACCGCCGCCGCGGCCGGCATGCCGGTGTGGCCGCCGCCCGTCTCCGAGCCGCACGCCCTGCCACCGTGGCCCGCCGCCACCGGCGAACTCGTCGCGGAGCCCGACGAGCCGAGCCTGCCGCCACCGTTCGACCCGAACGCCACCAACCCGGAGGGCCTCACCAGCTCGCCCCACGGCGTTCCCCCGGACACCACCGACCACGCCAGGTGGGCATCCGCGGCCTCTCAGCACGCCATGGACACCCCCGTGGGGTCCCCGCCCGAGGCGGGTCTCTCTGACGCCACGCGCCCAGGCGTCGTGATCAATCGCACGCCCCACCCCGGCGCGCCCGATCCCAGCCGCCCGCGTCCCGGCGCGCCCGGGCCAGGAACGTCTCAGCCCGACTCCGGCGAACACGACACCACCCTGAACGCCCCCAGGCCCGGCACAACGCATCCCGTCACCGCCGGACCAGGCGCTCCCCGCGAGGGGGCCGTCCCTCCTGGGCCGCGAGACACCGCGGGCCCAGCACACCCGGGCACCGCGCACGACGGACCCACGTACGGCGCCCCCGCGCACGCCGACCCCGCGCACGCCGGCACCATGCACGCGGACACCGACGAGGCCGCAGGCCACCAGCCCTGGCCCGGGCAGCCGGGAAGCTTCCGTCCGGGCACCGCCCCCGCGGACCCCAGACTCGGCGCTGCCACGGAGCCCTTGTCGACCCGCGCTGCCACGGAGCCTTTGTCCACACTCCCGGGAGCCACACCGCCCGCGCACCCCTCACAGCCCGAGGGGCCGCATACCGGCCACAGCGATACTGGCCACAGCGCTACCGGCCACAGCGACGCAGGCCACCCCGACACGGCGGGCAGCCCCGCAGGCCACGGCAACGCGGACGAAAGACACGGCTTCCTGGCCGCCCCCGTCGCATCCGACCAGCACGAGCACACCGCGCAGAACGACCACGCCTTCGCGGAAGACCACACGTACGCGGATCCCGGCGAACAGTACGAGCCGGACGCCCACTTCGGCCACGCCGCTCACGACGAGACCGCGCGCCCGCACCACTCCGCGCATCAGTCACAGCGCCAGCACCCAGAGCCGTCAGCGCAACACCCGGGACACCCCCGGCAAGCACCGGCCCAGCACGACGGACACCCGGCGCAGGCAACACCCTCAGGTGCCCAACACCCGGCCCACCCGCAGGACACGCCTGCCCACCCCGGCCACCCGCCACAGGCCGACCAGCCTGGCCCGCCCTACGCCCAGCACGCCGGCGACCCCGCGTACCAGACACATCCGCGACAGCCACTAGAGTCCCAGCAGCAGCACCACGCACAACGCCCAGAAGACATGGGGACGCAGCCGTTCGCGGTAAGAGGCGCCCCTCTCCCAGACCCGCACACCGACACCCCAGACACGACGAACCCGTCCGACGCCCGTACCCCCGCGCCCGGCGACGTCCCCGTCTGGCCCCCCACTCCCCCGGCCGGTGACAAACTGCCCGAGCTCCCGTTCCCCAAAGAAACCTGGGGCCAGAAGCCGCTCAACCTCCCCGCCCAGCGGACGGGCGGCCCGGTGTTCCCGCCTGGAGCGTTCAAACAGCCTCCGTTCCAGACCCCGCCCCCACCGCCGCCACCCGGCAAGAGCAAGCGCGCGCTGCTCGTCACGCTGGGCGCGCTGGCGCTGGCCGGCGTGGCGACCGGCGGCTTCTTCGCCTGGCAGGCGGTGAGCGCCCAAGGGCCGACGACGGCCGCCGCCCGCCCCAGCCCGTCGCAGCCGCCGGCCTCGGCGGAGGCGGGCCCGTCCGCTGACGCCTCGGGCACGTCCGTCCTCAACTCCGAGAAGACCGACCCGCAGACGTTGTCGTTGTCGGAGGCGTTCCCGAAGAAGAAGGTGACGGCGGCGGGCGCGACGTTCACCCGGGTCAAGGCGCAGCTGGAGACGACCTGCGAGAAGGCGGCCACGGGCGCGTTCGCCGACGCGCTCGACGAGCACGGGTGCAGTCGCGTCCTGCGGGCCACGTACGTCGACGGCAAGCGCCGCTACGCGGTCACCACGGGCATCGCCGTCTTCCCCGACAAGAATGCCGCGACCGCCGCGGACCAGGCGAAAGACCTCTCCAGCAACGTCTGGTTCCGCCCGCTGCCCGGCCCCGCGGACTCGGGCGCCGAACGCGTGCACATCGCGGGCGGCTACGCGGCCGGCCTGGTGTGGGGCCGCTACATCGTCTTCACCTACGCCACCCACGCCGACGGCCGCACGCCGACCTCCAAGGAGAAGACGCTGCCCGAGGTCAGCGGGGCGTTCCGCGACGAGACGTCACTCGTCCTGGAGCGCCGCGTCACCAACGACTGAGAGCGTACGCACCCGCCGCGTGGCCTCGGCCCGCGCGGCGAGCTCCGCGTCGGACGGGTAGCCGACCTCCTCCAGGCACAGCCCGTGCGCGGGCGCCACGTGCACGCCGGAGTCACGGACGGCCCGGGCGAGCACCGCACCGGGCCACTCCACCGGCCGCCGCCCGTCGCCCGCCGCGAGCAGCGACCCGACGAGCGCCCGCACCATGGAGTGGCAGAACGCGTCCGCCACGACGGTGGCCACCAGCACGCCGTCGGGCTCGCGTACCCAGTCGAGGCGTTGCAGCTCCCTGATCGTCGTCGCGCCTTCGCGCTTCTTGCAGAACGCCGCGAAGTCATGCTCGCCGAGGAGCAGGGCGGCGGCCACGTTGAGCCGGCTGAGGTCGAGCGGCCGGTTGTGCCAGACGACCTCACGGCGCCGCAGTGGATCGACGCCGCCCGCCGCGTCGCCCACCCGGTAGGCGTACCGCCGGAAGAGGGCCGAGAAACGGGCGTCGAAGCCCTCAGGAGCCACACAGACGCGCCGAACCCGTACATCAAGGGGCAAGACCCCACCAAGCCGTCTCACGAGTGCAGAGAGCCGTTCATCGACGCTCTGCGGCCCGCGGTTGCCGTCGAGCTCGGCCAGCGACTCCTCCGGCACGTCCACGTGGGCGACCTGCCCGCGCGCGTGCACGCCGGCGTCGGTGCGCCCGGCCACGGTGAGCATGGCGGGCTCCGCCAGCCGCAGGATCCGGCCGAGCGCCTGCTCGATCTCCCCCTGGACGGTACGCCGCCCCGGCTGCCTGGCCCATCCCGAGAAGTCGGTCCCGTCGTAGGCGAGATCGAGACGGAGCCGTACCACGATGATCCTCCTCCGAAAACGGAAACGGGCCCGGACCCCCGCGAGGGGGCCGGGCCCGTTCGAACCGGCCTGTGAGATCAGGCCTCGTCCTTCTTCGCCTCGCCGGCTTCCTCAGCGGGGGCCTCAGCGGGGGCCTCAGCCTTGGGCTCAGTCGCCTCATCGGCCTTGCCCTCGGCCGGAGCCTCAGCAGCCTCGGTCTCCTCCGCGGCCGGCGCCGGGGCGGCGGCAGCGGCGGGCTCCGTGGTGCTGCGGGTCGTGACGGCGTTCAGCGGCTCGCTCACCAGCTCGATGACCGCCATCGGGGCGTTGTCGCCCTTACGCGCGCCGATCTTGGTGATGCGGGTGTAGCCGCCGGGACGCTCCGCGAACTGCGGCGCGATCTCGGTGAAGAGGTGGTGCACGACGCCCTTGTCCCGAACGACGGTCAGGACCTGGCGACGGTTGTGGATGTCGCCCTTCTTCGCCTTGGTGATCAGGCGCTCCGCCAGCGGACGCAGGCGCTTGGCCTTCGTGACCGTCGTACGGATCTTGCCGTGGCGGAACAGATCGGTGGCGAGGTTCGCCAGGATCAGCCGCTCGTGCGCCGGGCTGCCGCCAAGACGTGCACCCTTGGTGGGCTTGGGCATTTCAGTTCTCCTCGTGGGTTAACCCGCCCCGGCCGTACCAGGTACCGGAGTCGGGCCGGCGCCGCGCATGGCACGGCGCCGTTACGTTCCCCCCGCGATTTGCCCCGCGGGGAAGATGTCAGTACTGCTCGGTCTCGACGTACGCGCTGTCGTCGTCGTCGTAGCCACCGCCGGCCACCGCGCTCGGGTCGAACCCGGGCGGGGAGTCCTTGAGCGCCAGCGACATCTCGTGCAGCTTCTGCTTGACCTCTTCGATCGACTTGGCGCCGAAGTTACGGATGTCGAGCAGGTCCTGCTCACTGCGGGCCACGAGCTCACCCACGGTGTGGATGCCCTCGCGCTTGAGGCAGTTGTACGAGCGGACGGTGAGGTTGAGCTCCTCGATCGGCAGCGCCAGGTCGGCCGCCAGGGCGGCGTCGGTGGGCGACGGGCCGATGTCGATGCCCTCGGCCTCGACGTTGAGCTCACGGGCCAGGCCGAACAGCTCGACGAGGGTCTTGCCGGCGGAGGCCACCGCGTCACGGGGCTTCATCGCGGCCTTGGTCTCGACGTCGAGAATGAGCCGGTCGAAGTCGGTGCGCTGCTCGACTCGGGTCGCCTCGACCTTGTAGGTGACCTTGAGCACCGGGGAGTAGATGGAGTCGATCGGGATGCGACCGATCTCCTGGCCCGGCTGCTTGTTCTGGGCCGCGGAGACGTAGCCGCGACCGCGCTCGACGGTCAGCTCCATCTCCAGCTTCGCCTTGCTGTTGAGCGTGGCGATGCGCAGCTCGGGGTTGTGCACCTCGACACCGGCCGGAGGCGCGATGTCGGCGGCGGTGACCTCACCCGGGCCCTGCTTGCGCAGGTACATCACGACCGGCTCGTCGTGCTCGGAGGAGACGACCAGCTCCTTGAGGTTGAGGATGATGTCGGTGACGTCTTCCTTGACCCCGGGAACGGTCGAGAACTCGTGCAGCACGCCCTCGATGCGGATGCTCGTCACGGCCGCGCCCGGAATGGAGGACAGCAGCGTGCGGCGCAGCGAGTTGCCGATGGTGTAGCCGAAGCCCGGCTCCAGCGGCTCGATGATGAATCGGGACCGGGTGTCGTCGATCGACTCTTCGAGAAGAGTCGGGCGCTGAGCGATCAGCATGTGGGTCTCCCCTTTTTCGTGTGGCGCCCGCTATATGACGCCACTCCGATAAACAGCCTAGTCCGGGTACGCGCGAACGCACCCGGACCAGAGGATCGAGCGACTACTTCGAGTAGTACTCGACGATGAGCTGCTCCTGGACCTGGGTGTCGATCTGCTGGCGAACCGGCAGCTGGTGAACCAGGACGCGGAGCTTGTCCGGCACGACGCCGAGCCACGCGGGAACGGTGCGCTCGCCGGCGGTGGCGCGAGCCACCTCGTACGGCAGCAGGTTGCGCTTGTTCTCGCGGACCTCGATGATGTCGTGCTCGCGAACGCGGTACGACGGGATGTCGACCTTCTTGCCGTTCACCAGGATGTGGCCGTGGCGCACCTGCTGGCGGGCGGCGTCACGCGACTGGGCGAAGCCGGCGCGGTAGACGACGTTGTCGAGACGGCTCTCCAGGATCTGGAGCAGCACCTCACCCGACTTGCCGCTCTTGCCGGCGGCTTCCTCGTAGTAGTTACGGAACTGCTTCTCGAGGACGCCGTAGATGCGGCGGGTCTTCTGCTTCTCACGAAGCTGAAGCTGGTACTCGGACTCCTTGGGGCGTCCGCGACCGTGCTCACCCGGCGGGTAAGGACGGATTTCGATGGGGCACTTGGCGGACTCGCACTTGCTGCCCTTGAGGAAGAGCTTGGTCTTCTCGCGACGGCAGAGCTTGCAGTCCGCGCCCGTGTAACGAGCCATTTCTCTGTATCTCCTGGGGTCAGACGCGGCGGCGCTTGGGCGGGCGGCAGCCGTTGTGCGGAACCGGGGTGACGTCCTGGATCGAGCCCACTTCCAGGCCGGTGGCCTGCAGCGAGCGGATCGCGGTCTCACGGCCGGAGCCGGGACCCTTCACGAAGACGTCGACCTTGCGCATGCCGTGCTCCATGGCCCGGCGGGCGGCGTTTTCCGCGGCCATCTGCGCGGCGAACGGGGTGGACTTACGGGAGCCCTTGAAACCCACGTGGCCGGCGCTGGCCCAGGAGATCACGTTCCCGTTCGGGTCGGTGATCGAGACGATCGTGTTGTTGAACGTGCTCTTGATGTGGGCGTGCCCGTGAGCGACGTTCTTCTTCTCCTTGCGGCGCACCTTCTTCGGTGCACCCTGACGGCTCTTAGGAGGCATCCTTTGCCTTCACTCCTGAGGTCTTCGGTCCCGCGGCTGCGAGGACTACTTCTTACCGGGCTTCTTCTTGCCGGCGACGGTCTTCTTCTTGCCCTTACGGGTACGCGCGTTGGTCTGCGTGCGCTGACCGTGGACCGGCAGGCCCTTGCGGTGCCGGATGCCCTGGTAGCAACCGATTTCGATCTTGCGACGGATGTCGGCCTGGACCTCGCGGCGCAGGTCACCCTCGATCTTGTAGTTCGCCTCGATGTAGTCACGCATCGGGACGAGCTCGGTGTCGGAGAGCTGGTGCACACGCAGGTCGCCGCTCACGCCGGTGGCCTGGAGAATCTCCTGGGCGCGGGTGCGGCCGATTCCGTAGATGTAGGTGAGAGCGATCTCCAGCCGCTTGTCGCGGGGGAGGTCGACGCCAACCAGGCGAGCCATGGTCGGGCATTCTCCTTCGTTGTGGCGGAGGTCTTGCGCCGCACTACCCCTCCCCAATGCCCGGGGTGAGGGCCCCGGCCTCCGACCGGGGGTGTCCCGAGTGGTTCGGACCTTCTGGAGGCCCGCCTTCTCAGGTGTGAGACGCGACTACTGTTTCAGGCTTCTCATGCGTCGAGTCCGCTCCCTGCCGGGGCGGACTCGGAGAAGCCTTGCGGCGACTAGCCCTGACGCTGCTTGTGGCGCAGGTTGTCGCAGATCACCATGACGCGACCGTGCCGGCGGATCACCTTGCACTTGTCGCAGATCTTCTTGACGCTCGGCTTAACCTTCATTGTCCTCTGTGTCCTCAGACGTTCTTACTTGTATCGGTAGACGATCCGCCCGCGACTGAGGTCGTAGGGGCTCAGTTCAACGACAACCCGGTCGTCAGGCAGAATCCGGATGTAGTGCATCCGCATCCGTCCGCTGATGTGGGCCAGGACCTTATGGCCGTTGTCGAGCTGCACCCGGAACATGGCGTTCGGGAGCGACTCGACCACAGTGCCCTCGATCTCGATGGCGCCGTCTTTCTTGGCCAAAATTCCTCGCGTTTCACTGATCGGTCGTCTGAGGCTCCGGTTCACTACGCAGCCGCGACCTCACGCTTCGAAGAGAGCGGCGGTCTGCAACGACCGCCGACGCGTGATAGTCATAGTGAGCCGACTAAGGAGTGTACGACACCCGCGCACAAAATGCGAAACGCGTGCCAGGTGCCCTGACACAACCACAGAGCAGTCTACCCCACCCGGCACGCACTCGAGCCCGCCGCCACGTGTCTACGAGCGCTTCGGCTTGTTGTCCCCGAAGACGGTGCTCACCAGCAGGATCACTCCCCACGGGCCCATCACCCACAGCGGCCAGGGATAGATCAGATCGCCCGAGGTGATGCTCACGATGAGCCAGATCACCCAGTTGACGCCGCTGGCCGCGGCCCAGGCGCCCCACGCCGCCAGCATGCCGGCGTGCTGCTCCTCTTTCTTCGCCGGCGCCGCCGACCTCTTCGCCGGAAGGTTACGCAGGTCGACGTCGGGCAGGTCGGCCGTCAGCTTGGTGAGCTCACCGTAGGTCTTGGTCTCGTAGAGCTGCTCCAACCGCTCGTGGAACTCCTCCATCGTGATGCGTCCCTGAGCGGTGTGCTCGCGAAGGATGGCGGCGACACGATCGCGGTCCGCGTCGGAGGCTCGCATCTCGGGGCTGTTCGCCATCCCACCCACTCCCGGGGGTCAGTTCTGCAGTTGGGCGAGGCGTTCTTCGCCTCCGTCGAGGGCAGTGAGCACCCAAGGACCATTATGTGTCACGGCGACGCTGTGTTCGAAGTGTGCGGAGCACTTCCCGTCGATCGTCACGACGGTCCAGTCGTCGGCCAGCACGCGGGTGCGCTCGGTGCCGAGGTTGACCATGGGCTCGACGGCCAGGCACATGCCCTCTTCGAGCAACGGGCCCCGGCCGGGCCTGCCGTGGTTGGCGATCCAGGGATCCATGTGCATCTCGGTGCCGATGCCGTGGCCGCCGTACTCGGCGGGGATGCCGTAGCGGCCCTGCGACTTGACGTACCGCTCGACCTCGTAGCCGATGTCCGACAGGTGGCGGCCGGGCGTCAGTGCGGCGATGCCGCGCCACATGGCCTCCTCGGTGACCCGCATCAGCTCGGTCAGCTTCGGGTCCACCTCACCCACCGGCACCGTGACGGCCGAGTCGCCGTGCCAGCCGTCGAGGATCGCGCCGCAGTCGATCGAGATGATGTCGCCCTCCTGCAGCTTGCGGGCGTTGGTCGGGATGCCGTGCACCACCTCGTCGTTCACCGACGCGCAGATGGTGGCGGGGAAGCCCTGGTAGCCCTTGAACGAAGGGACCGCGCCCGCGTCCCTGATCGCCTTCTCGGCGATGACGTCCAGGTCGAGCGGCGTCATGCCGGGCTCCACCGAACGCTTCAGCAGGTCGAGCGTGCGCCCCACCACGAGACCCGCCGCGCGCATCTTCTCGAGCTGCTCCGGCGCCTTGATCTGGATCCCGTGCCTGTTTCGTTTGAACATCGTCTGTCCCCCTGGGTCTCAACGGGCCGCTATGGGGGCCCAATTCCCCCCACAATAGCCGCGAGGTGGCACGGAAACCCGTGCCACCTCCGCGAATCGGTCAAAAGAGGCTTATGCCATGTACGGCCGGATCGCCTCCATCGCCCGCCGAGTGACCTCCTCGACCGGGCCGGTCGCGTCGACGCCCACGAGGATGCCCTCGTCGGCGTAGTAGGAGACCAGCGGCGCCGTCTGCTGCTGGTAGACCTCCAGGCGGTGCCTGACGGTCTCCTCCTTGTCGTCGTCACGCTGGAAGAGCGCGCCCCCGCACGCGTCGCACCTGTCGTCCTTCTTGTCGTCGAAGTCGACGTGCCAGATGCGTCCGCACTGGCTGCAGGTGCGCCGGCCGGCCAGCCGCCTGACCACCTCGTCGTCGTCGACGACCAGTTCGAGCACGAGATCGAGCGCCAGGCCCCATTCCTTGAGCATGTCGCGCAGGATCTCGGCCTGCGCGACGTTCCTCGGGAAGCCGTCGAGCAGGAAGCCGTCCTGCGCGTCGTCTTCGGACAGACGGTCGCGGACCATGGCGATGGTGACCTCGTCGGGCACCAGGTCGCCACGGTCCATGTACGTCTTGGCCAGCTTGCCGAGGTCCGTGCCGCCCGAGACGTTGGCACGGAAGATGTCCCCTGTCGAGATTTTCGGGATGGACAGGTTCGATGCGATGAACTGGGCCTGCGTCCCCTTACCCGCTCCGGGGGGCCCGACGAGAACGAGACGCACTACCGCAGGAAGCCTTCGTAGTTGCGCTGCTGCAGCTGGCTCTCGATCTGCTTCACCGTGTCAAGTCCGACACCAACCATGATCAGAATGCTCGTCCCTCCGAACGGGAAGTTCTGGCTCGCACCGGCCACCGCCAGGGCGACGATCGGGACCATGGAGATGAGACCCAGATACAGCGCGCCAGGCGCCGTCAGGCGGTTGAGCACGAAACTCAGGTATTCAGCCGTCGGACGGCCGGGGCGAATGCCCGGAATGAAACCACCGTACTTCTTCATGTTGTCGGCGACTTCAGGGGGGTTGAACGTGATGGACACGTAGAAGTACGTGAAGAAGACGATCAAGAGGAAGAACGACGCCATGTAGATGGGAGTGTCACCCGTGGCGAGGTTCTGCGAGATCCACGCGATCACCGGGTTCTCGCTCGTCTGGAACAGCGAGGTGAGCAGCTGCGGCAGATAGAGCAGCGAGGAGGCGAAGATGACCGGGATGATGCCCGCCTGGTTGACCTTCAGCGGGATGTAGGTCGACGTGCCGCCGTACATCCTGCGGCCGACCATGCGCTTGGCGTACTGGACCGGGATGCGCCGCTGGCCCTGCTCGACGAAGACCACCGCGGCGATCATGAAGACGCCGACGACCATGACGACCGCGAAGGTGAACTTGTTCGCCTGGAAGATGTTGGCCAGCTCGGACGGGAAGACCGCCACGATCTGCGTGAAGATCAGGATCGACATGCCGTTGCCGACGCCGCGGTCGGTGATGAGCTCGCCGAGCCACATGATCACCGAGGTGCCGGCGGTCATGATGACGACCATCGTGACGATGCCGAAGATGTTGTCGGGGTCGAGCAGAACGTTCTGCTGGCAGTTCGGGAACAGCTGGCCGGTGCGGGCGAGCGCGATGAAGGCGGTGGACTGCAGGACGGCGAGACCGATGGTCAGATAACGCGTATACTGCGTGATCTTGGTCTGGCCCGCCTGGCCTTCCTTCTTGAGAGCCTCGAGCCGCGGGATCACGACGACGAGCAGTTGGAGAATGATGCTCGCGGTGATGTACGGCATGATGCCCAGAGCGAACACTGACAGCTTCAGCAGCGCGCCGCCGCTGAACAGCTGGACCATCCCGTAGATGTTGCCGGTCTCGCCGGCACGGGCCTGGTCGAAACAGGCGGCGAGGTTCTGGACGTGGACTCCCGGGGTCGGAAGAACCGAGCCGAGACGGAACAGCGCGATGATGCCCAGGGTGAAGAGCAACTTCTTGCGCAGGTCCGGTGTCCGGAACGCCCGGGTAAACGCGGTCAGCACGGTCCCTCCTGCGCGCCTTTACGGCGATGTGAGTAAGCGATGGTGCGGGGATCTGCCATCTGAAGTCTCATGTCAAACGAGCCGGACAGAATCCTGCCGTCTCGCGAACTCTAACGCACTGCGGGCGTGGGGGCATTTGTCAACGCCCCCACGCCTCGTCATAGCGTCACTACAGCTCGGTAACGGAACCACCGGCAGCGGCGATCTTCTCCTTCGCGGACGACGAGAAGGCGTGAGCCTGCACGTTCACCGCGACGGAGATCTCGCCGGTGCCGAGCACCTTCACGAGCTGGTTCTTGCGGACAGCACCCTTGGCGACCAGAGCCTCGACGGTGACGTCGCCACCCTCGGGGAACAGCTCACCGAGCCTGTCCAGGTTCACGACCTGGTAGGTCGTCTTGAACAGGGCGTTGGAGAAGCCCTTGAGCTTCGGCAGACGCCTCTGCAGCGGCACCTGACCGCCCTCGAAGCCGAGGGGGATCGTCGTACGGGCGTGCGAGCCCTTGGTGCCGCGACCGGCCGTCTTGCCCTTCGACGCCTCGCCGCGACCCTTGCGGGTCTTGGCCTTGTTGGCGCCGGGGGCGGGACGCAGGTCGTGGATCTTCAGCGGAGCCTTGTCAGTCATGACTAGTCGACCTCTTCCACCTCGACGAGGTGCGTCACCACGGAGACCATGCCGCGAATCTCGGGCCGGTCCTCCTTGACGACGACATCGCCGATTCGCTTCAGGCCAAGCGAACGCAGCGAGTCACGCTGGTTCTGCTTGCCACCGATCTTCGAGCGAACCTGAGTGATCTTCAGGCGTGCCATGACTAGCTCACCGCCTTCGCCGTCGCGGCCTCGGCGAGACCCTCACGCTGGGCCTTGAGCATCGCCGCGGGGGCGACGTCCTCGATCGGCAGGCCACGGCGGGCGGCGATCTCCTCGGGGCGAGAAAGGCCCTTCAGAGCCGCCACGGTGGCGTGCACGATGTTGATCGGGTTGTCCGAACCCAGCGACTTCGACAGCACGTCGTGGATGCCGGCGCACTCCAGGACCGCGCGCACCGGGCCGCCGGCGATGACGCCGGTACCGGCCGAGGCCGGACGCAGGAAGACGACACCGGCCGCCTCCTCGCCCTGCACGGTGTGCGGGATCGTGCCCTGGATGCGCGGCACCTTGAAGAAGTGCTTCTTGGCCTCTTCGACGCCCTTGGCGATGGCCGCGGGGACTTCCTTGGCCTTGCCGTAGCCGACGCCGACCATGCCGTTGCCGTCGCCGACGACGACGAGGGCGGTGAAGCTGAAGCGACGACCACCCTTCACGACCTTGGCCACTCGGTTGATCTTCACTACGCGCTCGATGTACGAGACGCCCTTGTCGGCGGCGCCACCGCGGCGATCGTCACGACGGTCCCGCCGCTCGCCACCGGTGCCGCCACCGCGACGCGGAGCTGCAGCCATCAGTGGTTCCTCTTCTCAGTTGCCATCAGAATTCGAGCCCGCCTTCGCGGGCGCTGTCCGCCAGGGCCGCGATGCGACCGGCGTAGCGGTTGCCACCGCGGTCGAAGACGACCGCCGTGATCCCGGCTTCCTTGGCCCGCTGAGCGAGGAGCTCGCCGACCTTCTTGGCCTTCTCCGTCTTGTCCGCCTCCAGCGTGCGCAGCGAGGGGTCCATGGTGGACGCGCTCACCAGCGTGTGGCCGACGGTGTCGTCCACGATCTGGACGAACATGTGACGGGTCGAGCGGTTGACGACCAGCCGCGGACGGGCGGCCGTACCGACGACGTTCTTGCGGACGCGGCGGTGACGGCGGGCCCGCGAGACGGTGCGGGCAGCCGTGTGCTTGCTGAACGCAGTCTTCGGAGCCATGCCTACTTACCAGCCTTTCCGACCTTGCGGCGGATCTGTTCGCCCTGGTAACGCACGCCCTTGCCCTTGTACGGGTCAGGCTTGCGCAACTTGCGGATGTTGGCCGCGACCTCGCCGACCTTCTGCTTGTCGATGCCGTCCACATGGAACAGGGTCGGCTTCTCGACGCGGAAGGAGACGCCCTCGGGGGCGTCGACGATGACCGGGTGGCTGAAGCCCAGGGAGAACTCCAGCTGCGTCGGCCCCTTGGCCTGGACGCGGTAACCGACACCGACGATCTCAAGGCTCTTGGAGTAGCCCTGCGTGACGCCCTGCACCATGTTGGCGATCAGCGTCCGCGACAGGCCGTGCAGCGCACGGACCTTGTTCTCGTCGTTCGGGCGGGTGACGGCGATGGCGCCGTCGTCGTCGCGAGCGACCCTGATGGGGTCCGCGACCGTGTGAGTGAGCGTGCCCTTCGGGCCCTTGACCTGGACATCCTGGCCGGTGATCGTGATGTCTACGCCACTGGGCACAGGGATGGGCAGCCGTCCGATTCTCGACATGCTGTGTTCCTCCCCTCTACCAGACGTAGGCGAGGACTTCCCCGCCCACACCACGCTTGCCGGCCTGCTTGTCGGTCATGAGGCCGTGGGACGTCGAGATGATCGCGACGCCCAGTCCGCCCAGGACTCGAGGCAGGTTGTCCTTCTTCGCATAAACCCGCAGACCGGGCTTGGAAACCCGGCGCAGGCCCGCGAGCGACCGCTCACGGGTCGGCCCGAACTTGAGCTCCACCACGAGGTTCTTGCCAACCTTGGCGTCCTCGACGGTCCAAGCCTGGATGTAACCCTCCTGCTGGAGGATCTCGGCGATGTGCGCCTTGATCTTCGAGTACGGCATCGACACGCTGTCGTGGTACGCCGAATTCGCGTTTCGCAGACGCGTCAACATGTCTGCGATCGGGTCGGTCATCGTCATGGCCAGTGGCCTTCCTCGCCGCGGTTTCCAGTCGGCCAAGCAGAGCTCTACCGGTGGACCTACGGCGCGGTCATGGACGCGGATGCGTCCTGCCTTTTCCTGAAATATGTGTGGCGGGCGGTCACCCGGGGGACGACGCTCGGCCGCCCCCTAGGGTAACTACCAGCTCGACTTGGTGATGCCGGGCAGCTCGCCCCGGTGCGCCATCTCACGGAAGCACACGCGGCAGAGCCCGAACTTGCGGTAGACGGCGCGCGGCCGGCCGCAACGCGTGCACCGCGTGTAAGCCCGCACCTCGAACTTCTGCTTGCGCCCCGCCTTGGCGATCAGCGACTTCTTCGCCATTGGATCAGGCCTCCTTGAACGGGAAGCCGAGGAGCTTCAGCAGCGCCCGGCCCTGGTCGTCGTTCTTCGCGGTGGTCACGAGCGTGATGTCCATGCCCCGCGGACGGTCGACCTTGTCCTGGTCGACCTCGTGGAACATGACCTGCTCGGTCAGACCGAACGTGTAGTTGCCGTTGCCGTCGAACTGCTTCGGCGACAGGCCGCGGAAGTCCCTGATGCGGGGCAGCGCGAGCGACAGCAGCCGGTCGAGGAACTCCCACATGCGGTCGCCGCGCAGCGTGACGTGCGCGCCGATCGGCATGCCCTCACGCAGCTTGAACTGCGCGATGGACTTGCGGGCCCGGACGACGGCCGGCTTCTGGCCGGTGATCGCGGTGAGGTCGCGGACGGCGCCCTCGATGAGCTTGGAGTCGCGAGCCGCCTCACCGACACCCATGTTGACCTTGATCTTGGTCAGGGCCGGGATCTGCATGACGTTCTCGATGCCGAACTGCTCGCGAAGCTGGGCCGCGATCTCCTCGCGGTACTTCGTCTTGAGCCGCGGCGTCGGGCGCTCAGTCTCAGTGGTCGTGGCGGTCATCAGCTGTCCTCACCCGTCTCGTCGGCCTTCTTCTCGTCGGCCTTCTTGTCGGCGGGCTTTTCGTCCTTGAGCTTCTTCACGTTCGAGACATGGATCGGAGCCTCCATGGTCTGCACGCCGCCGGTCTTGGCGCCGCGCGGACCCTGCATGGTCTCCTTGGAGTGCTTCTTGATCATGTTGACGCCCTCGACCACCACGCGGTCCTCGCGCGGCAGAGCGGCGATCACACGGCCCTTGGCACCCTTGTCCTTGCCCGCGATGACCTGGACCAGGTCACCCTTCTTCACGTTCAGCTTCGACATCACAGCACCTCCGGTGCGAGCGAGATGATGCGCATGAACTTCTTGTCACGCAGCTCGCGACCCACCGGGCCGAAGATACGAGTGCCACGAGGGTCGCCGCTGTCCTTGATGATGACCGCGGCGTTCTCGTCGAAGCGGATGTAGGAGCCGTCGGGCCGGCGGCGCTCCTTGGTCGTGCGGACGACGACGGCCTTGACCACGTCGCCCTTCTTGACGCCCGTGCTGCCCGGCAGCGCGTCCTTGACTGTGGCGACGATGATGTCGCCGATACCGGCGTAGCGTCGGCCCGAGCCGCCGAGAACGCGGATGCAGAGAATCTCCTTGGCACCCGTGTTGTCGGCGACCTTGAGCCGCGACTCCTGCTGGATCACGTCTTCTCCTGTTAGTCGCGCCGGTTCTCATCGCTGAGCCTGGCGGAACCTGTCGTTGTCTTGTTCCCACGGCCACAGCTCCCGACGGGAGCCGCACCGCAGGCGACGCGGGGCCGTTGCGGCCCCGCGTCCTTGGACACCGTCATGGGGGCTCAGAGCCCCCACGAGGCGCGGTATATCAGCGAAGGCCTACTTGGCCTTCTCCAGGATCTCCACGACCCTCCACCGCTTGGTGGCGGAGAGGGGGCGGGTCTCCATCAGCAGCACGCGGTCGCCGACGCCGCAGGCGTTGGCCTCGTCGTGCGCCTTGTACTTGGTCGTACGGCGGATGACCTTGCCGTACAGACGGTGCTTGACGCGGTCCTCGACGGCGACGACGACGGTCTTGTCCATCTTGTCGCTGACGACGAGGCCCTCACGAACCTTGCGGAAGTGCCGCTGGTCGTTGCTCGTCTCAGTGGTCTCGGTGGTCTCGGTCTCAGCCATCGCTCGTCTCCTTCTCGACCGTGACGATGCCCAGCTCGCGCTCGCGCATCACGGTGTAGATACGGGCGATCTCGCGGCGGACGGCACGCAGCCGCCCGTGGCTCTCCAACTGACCGGTCGCCGACTGGAAGCGGAGGTTGAACAGCTCCTCCTTCGCCTCCTTCAGCTTCTGGACGAGGGTGTCCTCGTCCTCGAGCCGCAGCTCCCCAGCGGTCAGGCCCTTAGCCATCACGCCTCACCCACTTCACGCTTAACGATCTTGCACTTCATCGGCAGCTTGTGGATCGCCCGGGTGAGCGCCTCACGAGCCACCGACTCCGCCACGCCGGACAGCTCGAACATCACGCGTCCGGGCTTGACGTTGGCGATCCACCACTCCGGCGAACCCTTACCGGAACCCATGCGGGTCTCGGCCGGCTTCTTGGTGAGCGGACGGTCCGGGTAGATGTTGATCCACACCTTGCCGCCACGGCGGATGTGCCGGGTCATGGCGATACGAGCCGACTCGATCTGGCGGTTGGTCACGTACGAGTGCTCAATCGCCTGGATGCCGAACTCGCCGAACACGACCCTGGTGCCGCCCTTGGCGGCTCCGCTGCGGTCAGGCCGGTGCTGCTTGCGGTGCTTGACCCTGCGCGGGATCAGCATGGTCAGCTCCCTTCAGCACCCGGCTGCGCAGCCGGGCCGGTCTCAGGGGCGGCCTGCGAAGCCGCCTCGGTACGGGGGGCGCGGTCACCACGGCCGCCACCACCGCGGCGGGCGCCACCGGCGCCACCACGACGGGGACGGTCGCCGCCACCACGACGGTCGTCACGCTCGCGACGCTGACCGGCACGGGCGCCGGCGGCGGCCGCCTCGCGCTCGGCGCGGCTCGTCGGAGCCTCACCCTTGTAGATCCAGACCTTCACGCCGATACGGCCGAAGGTCGTACGGGCCTCGTAGAAGCCGTAGTCGATGTCCGCGCGAAGCGTGTGCAGCGGCACACGGCCCTCGCGGTAGAACTCCGACCGCGACATCTCGGCGCCGCCCAGACGACCGGAGCACTGGACACGGATGCCCTTGGCGCCGGACTTCATGGCCGACTGCATCGCCTTGCGCATGGCACGGCGGAACGAGACACGGCTGGACAGCTGCTCGGCCACGCCCTGCGCGACGAGCTGCGCGTCGATCTCAGGGTTCTTGACCTCGAGGATGTTCAGCTGGACCTGCTTCTTGGTCAGCTTCTCGAGGTCGCCACGGATACGGTCCGCCTCGGCGCCGCGCCGGCCGATCACGATGCCCGGACGCGCGGTGTGGATGTCCACCTGCACGCGGTCGGTCGTGCGCTCGATCTCGACCTTGGAGATGCCGGCCCGCTCCATGCCCTTCTGCAGCATGCGACGGATCGCCACGTCCTCGGCGACGTACGACTTGTACAGCTTGTCGGCGTACCACCGGCTCTTGAAGTCGGTCGTGATGCCGAGGCGGAACCCGTGCGGGTTAACCTTCTGGCCCACTATCGGGTCCTTCCCTTCGGCTCGCGGGACTCCACGATCACGGTGATGTGGCTCGTCCGCTTGTTGATCCGATAGGCGCGACCCTGTGCACGCGGACGGAACCGCTTCAGCGTCGGGCCCTCGTCGACCCACGCGCGGCTCACGACGAGCGTGTTCGGGTCGAGATCGAAGTTGTGCTCAGCGTTCGCCATGGCGCTGCTGAGCACCTTGTAGATCGGTTCGCTCGCCGACTGGGGAGCGAACTGCAGCACGGCCTGCGCCTCCGAAGCGGGCAGCCCGCGAATAAGGTCCACCACGCGGCGGGCCTTCATGGGCGTGACACGGACGAACCGCGCCTGGGCCCTGGCTTCCATCGCTTACTCCTCTGAATGCTTCTGAAGGCGTCTATCGCCGGCTGCGCCGGTCTTCCTTGACGTGGCTGCGGAACGTCCGCGTGGGGGCGAACTCTCCGAGCTTGTGGCCGATCATCGACTCGGTGATGAACACCGGGACGTGCTTGCGGCCGTCGTGCACGGCGATCGTGTGCCCGAGCATGTCGGGAACGATCATGGAGCGCCGCGACCACGTCTTGATGACGGTTTTGGTGCCCTTCTCGTTCTGGACGTCGACCTTCTTCTGAAGGTGGTCGTCCACGAAGGGACCCTTCTTAAGGCTACGTGGCATTTCGGCTGCTCCTACCGCTTCTTCCTCTTGCTCCGACGACGGATGATCAGCCGGTCGCTGGACTTGTTGGCCTGGCGGGTGCGGCCCTCGGGCTTACCCTTCGGGTTCACCGGGTGGCGACCACCGGAGGTCTTGCCCTCACCACCACCATGCGGGTGGTCGACGGGGTTCATCGCGACACCGCGGACGGTCGGGCGCTTGCCCTTCCACCGCATACGGCCGGCCTTGCCCCAGTTGATGTTGGCCTGCTCGGCGTTGCCGACCTGGCCGACCGTCGCCCGGCAGCGCACGTCGACCATGCGCATTTCACCGGACGGCATACGCAGGGTGGCGTACTGGCCTTCCTTGGCGAGCAGCTGGATCTGAGCGCCCGCGGAACGGCCGAGCTTGGCGCCGCCGCCCGGACGGAGCTCCACCGCGTGGATGAAGGTACCGGTCGGGATGTTGCGCAGCGGCAGGCAGTTGCCCGGCTTGATGTCGGCAGCGGGGCCGTTCTCGATTCGGTCGCCCTGCTTGAGGCCGGTCGGCGCGATGATGTAGCGCTTCTCGCCGTCCGCGTAGTGGAGCAGAGCGATGTTGGCGGTGCGGTTGGGGTCGTACTCGATGTGAGCGACCTTGGCCGGAATGCCGTCCTTGTCATGCCTACGGAAGTCGATGATCCGGTAGGCGCGCTTGTGACCGCCGCCCTGGTGGCGGGCGGTGACTCGGCCGTGTACGTTGCGGCCGCCCTTGCTGTGAAGGGGCGCAAGCAACGACTTCTCGGGCGTGCTGCGGGTGATCTCGGAGAAGTCCGAGACACTCGACCCGCGGCGACCCGGAGTCGTCGGCTTGTACTTACGGATGCCCATCTTTTTCGTTCATCCTTCGTCGGTTACATGGGTGAGCCCGCCGCACCGGAGTGCGACGGTCTCCCCCCGCGGGCCCGGCCGGGCCCGCTCCGTTCTATGGCGCTGCTAGCCGATCTGACCGAAGATGTCGATCCGATCGCCCTCGACCAGGCTCACGATGGCGCGCTTGGTGTCGGGACGCTTGCCGTAACCGGTACGGGTCCGCTTGCGCTTGCCCTGCCGGTTGATGGTGTTCACGTTGGTGACCTTGACCCCGAAGATCTGCTCGACCGCGATCTTGACCTGGGTCTTGTTCGCGGTCGTCTTCACCAGGAACGTGTACTTGTTGTTCTCATCGATCAGGCCGTAGCTCTTCTCAGAGACGACCGGCTTGATGATGATGTCGCGCGGGTCGGCGATCTTCTCCATCAGGCGTCTTCCTTCCCGCCAGTCAGCCGCGCCACGACCTGGTCGTACGCCTCCTGGGTGAAGACCACGTCGTCGTGCACGAGCACGTCGTAGGTGTTGAGCTGCCCGGCGTCCAGCAGGTGGACCTCGGGAGCGTTGCGCAGGCTCATCCAGGTCAGCTCGTCGTCCGCGTCGACCACGACGAGAACGCGCGGAGCCTGGGTGATCTTGCGCAGGGCCTCCAGGGCGGCCTTGGTCTTGGGCGTCTCGCCGGTGACCAGCGAGCTGACCACGTGCACGCGTCCGCCACCGGCCCGGTCGGACAGGGCGCCGCGCAGCGCGGCGGCCTTCATCTTCTTGGGCGTGCGCTGGGAGTAGTCCCGCGGCACGGGGCCGTGGACGACGCCACCGCCGGCGAACTGCGGCGCACGAGTCGAACCCTGGCGGGCGCGGCCGGTGCCCTTCTGGCGGTACGGCTTCTTGCCGCCGCCGGAGACCTCACCGCGGGTCTTGGCCTTGTGGGTGCCCTGCCGGCGAGCGGCGAGCTGGGCCACGACCACCTGGTGGATCAGCGGAACGTTGACCTTGGCGCCGAAGATGTCTTCGGGCAGGTCAACCGTGCCGGCCTTCGCGCCGCTGGCGTCGAGGACGTCAATAGTGGTGCTCACTTGGCAGCCCCCTTCTTGGCAGCGGTACGGACGAGGACCAGGCTGCCGTTGGCGCCGGGGACCGCACCCTTGATCAGGATGAGACCCTTCTCGGCGTCGACGGCGTGAACCTTGAGGCTCTGCACAGTGGTGCGGACGTTACCCATCCGACCAGCCATGCGCAGACCCTTGAATACGCGGCCCGGGGTGGCGCAGCCACCGATGGAACCCGGCGAACGGTGCTTGCGCTGCGTACCGTGCGACGCGCCCAGACCACCGAAGCCGTGCCGCTTCATGACACCGGCGAAGCCCTTGCCCTTGCTCTTGCCCGTCACGTCGACGAACTGGCCGGCCTCGAAGGTGTCGGCCAGCAGCTCCTGGCCGAGGGTGTAGTCGTTCGCGTCGTCGGTGCGGATCTCCGCGAAGTAACGGCGCGGGGTGATGTCGTGCTTACGCAGGTAGTCGCCGAGCGGCTTGTTGACCTTCCGTGGGTCGACCTGCCCGAAGCCGAGCTGGATGGCGGAGTAGCCGTCCTTCTCGGGCGTGCGGACGCGGGTCACCACGCACGGACCGGCCTCGACCACGGTCACCGGAATCATCCGGTTGTCCGCGTCGAAGACCTGGGTCATGCCGAGCTTCTTGCCCAGGACGCCCTTGATCGTCTTAGCCATGTCAGTGCGTTCCCTCAGAGCTTGATCGAAATGTCGACACCCGCGGGGAGGTCGAGCCGCATGAGCGAGTCAACCGTCTTGGGGGTCGGGTCGATGATGTCAATCAGCCGCTTGTGCGTGCGCATCTCGAAGTGCTCGCGGCTGTCCTTGTACTTGTGCGGCGAGCGGATGACGCAGTACACGTTCTTCTCGGTCGGCAGCGGCACCGGGCCCGCGACCTTCGCGCCAGTCCGCGTCACCGTCTCGACGATCTTCTTGGCCGAGCTATCGATGACCTCGTGGTCATAGGCCTTGAGCCGAATGCGGATCTTCTGTCCCGCCATAGTGGCCTCGGTGTCCTTCGCTGTCGTCTGAAAAAGTATCGTGCGGCCTGTTGCCGCTGTGCTGATGCAGGCCAAGCCTGCGTTGACCCCACGAGGCAGACGTTGACGATCTGCCTTATTCTTCCGTGATCCGGCAGTGACTTCGGTCACCTGGCCGAAGCAACTGCTGGATCACGGCGCTCGCGTGGAGCCCTGACAGGGTTCGGCGGTCGGCCCGGATGCGGGGCCGACCGCCGCCCCGACGGTCTAGCTACTTGATGATCTTCGTGACCCGACCGGCGCCGACGGTGCGGCCACCCTCACGGATCGCGAACTTGAGGCCTTCCTCCATGGCGATGGGCTGGATCAGCTCAACGCGCATCTCGGTGTTGTCGCCCGGCATGACCATCTCGGTGCCCTCGGGGAGGTGCACGACACCGGTCACGTCAGTCGTACGGAAGTAGAACTGCGGGCGGTAGTTGTTGAAGAACGGCGTGTGGCGGCCGCCCTCGTCCTTGGACAGGATGTAGACCTGGCCCTCGAACTCGGTGTGCGGAGTGGTCGTGCCCGGCTTGATGATGCACTGGCCGCGCTCGACGTCGTCGCGCTTGATGCCGCGGAGCAGCAGGGCGGCGTTGTCGCCGGCGTGACCCTCGTCGAGCATCTTGTTGAACATCTCGATGCTGGTGACGGTGGTCGTCGTCTTCTCCGGCTTGATGCCGATGATGTCGACCTGCTCGTTGACCTTGACGATGCCACGCTCGATACGACCGGTGACGACCGTGCCGCGACCGGTGATCGAGAAGACGTCCTCGACCGGCATGAGGAACGGCTTCTCCGTCTCACGCGGCGGCTCGGGCACGTTCTCGTCGACGGCGTTCATCAGCTCGATGATGCTGTCGGCCCACTTCTCGTCGCCCTCAAGAGCCTTGAGCGCGGAGACGCGGACGACCGGCAGGTCGTCGCCGGGGAACTCCTGAGCGGACAGGAGCTCACGGACCTCGAGCTCGACGAGCTCCAGGATCTCCTCGTCGTCCACCATGTCGGACTTGTTGAGGGCCACGACGATGTAGGGGACGCCGACCTGGCGGGCCAGGAGGACGTGCTCCTTCGTCTGCGGCATCGGACCGTCAGTCGCGGCGACCACCAGGATGGCGCCGTCCATCTGAGCGGCACCGGTGATCATGTTCTTGACGTAGTCCGCGTGGCCGGGGCAGTCAACGTGAGCGTAGTGACGCTTCTCCGTCTGGTACTCGACGTGCGCGATGGAGATCGTGATGCCACGAGCCTTCTCCTCCGGCGCCTTGTCGATCTTGTCGAACGGGGTCGCCTGGTTCAGCTCGGGAAACCGGTCGTGGAGCACCTTGGTGATCGCCGCGGTCAGCGTGGTCTTGCCGTGGTCGATGTGCCCAATGGTGCCGATGTTCATGTGCGGCTTGGTCCGCTCGAACTTGGCCTTACCCACTAGTTCTCTCCTTGAGAATCTGACTGACTTTCGTCTACACACTCGGGCCCGGGAACCCCCGAACCCCTTGGCGGTGGGGTGGCTCTCACCACCCCACCAGGGACCAGGACAGCCGTCCTGGCCCGGCCCCGTGCGGGACCGGACCGGAACTATTCGCCCCGGGCCTTCGCGACGATCTCCTTGGCGATGCCCGGAGGCACCTCAGCGTAGGAGTCGAACTGCATGCTGTAGCTCGCGCGCCCCTGCGTCTTGCTACGCAGGTCGCCCACGTAGCCGAACATCTCAGACAGCGGCACGAGCGCCTGGACGACACGGGCGCCGGCCCGCTCGTCCATCGCCTGGATCTGCCCGCGGCGACCGTTGAGGTCACCGATGACGTCACCCATGTAGTCCTCGGGCGTGGTGACCTCGACGGCCATCATCGGCTCGAGGAGCACGGCGTCCGCCTTGCGCGCGGCCTCCTTGAAGGCCATCGAGCCGGCGATCTTGAAGGCCATCTCCGAGGAGTCGACGTCGTGCGCGGCACCGTCGATCAGCGTCACCTTCACGCCCACCATCGGGTAACCGGCCAGCACGCCGAACTCGGCGGCCTCCTGGGCGCCCGCGTCGACCGACGGGATGTACTCCCGCGGGACGCGGCCACCCGTGACCTTGTTCTCGAACTCGTAGCCGTCGTTGCCTTCGCCCAGCGGTTCGAGGTTGATGATCACCCGCGCGAACTGACCGGAACCACCGGTCTGCTTCTTGTGGGTGTAGTCGAGCTTCTCCACCTTGCGGCGGATGGTCTCGCGGTAGGCCACCTGCGGGCGGCCCACGTTGGCCTCCACCTTGAACTCGCGACGCATGCGGTCGACGAGGATCTCCAGGTGAAGCTCGCCCATGCCCCAGATGACCGTCTGACCGGTCTCCTCGTCGCGGCGGACCTGGAAGGACGGGTCCTCCTCGGCCAGCCGCTGGATGGCGGTCGAGAGCTTCTCCTGGTCGCCCTTGGTCTTCGGCTCGATGGCGACGTTGATCACCGGAGCCGGGAACGTCATCGACTCGAGCACGACCTGGTTCGACGGGTCGGAGAGGGTGTCGCCGGTCGTGGTGTCCTTCAGACCCATGACGGCGACGATCTGGCCGGCGATCGCCGTGGGGCGCTCTTCGCGCTTGTTGGCGTGCATCTGGTAGATCTTGCCGATCCGCTCCTTCTTCCCCTTCACAGAGTTGATGACCTGTGAACCGGTCTCGAGCGTGCCCGAGTAGATGCGGATGTAGGTGAGCTTGCCCAGGTGCGGGTCGCTGGCGATCTTGAAGGCCAGAGCGGAGAACGGCTCGGCCGGGTCCGCGTGACGCTCGATCACCTTCTCCTCGTTGCCGACCGCGTGGCCCTTGAAGGCCTTGAGGTCGGTCGGGGCGGGGAGGTAGGCGACGATCGCGTCGAGCAGGGGCTGCACACCCTTGTTCTTGAACGCGGTGCCGCACAGCACCGGGTTGATGGCGCTGGCCAGCGTGGCGCGGCGGATGGCCGCCACCAGCTGCTCCTCGGTGGGCTCGGTGCCCTCGAGGTAGAGCTCCATCAACTCGTCGTCGTTCTCGGCCACGGTTTCGATGAGCCGGTCGCGCCACTCGCGAGCGGCGTCGGCGTGGTCGGCCGGGATCTCGACAGTGTCGTACATCTCGCCCTTGGCCGCCTCGGCGCTCCAGAGCAGGGCCTTCATCGTGATGAGGTCGATGACGCCCTTGAAGTCGGCCTCGACGCCCAGCGGGAGCTGAATGACGGCCGGGGTCGCCCCCAGGCGGTTGACCATCATGTCGACGCAGCGGTGGAACTCCGCGCCGACCCGGTCCATCTTGTTCACGAAGCAGATGCGCGGGACGTTGTAGCGGTCAGCCTGGCGCCACACCGTCTCCGACTGCGGTTCGACACCCGCGACACCGTCGAACACGGCGACGGCACCGTCGAGGACGCGAAGCGAACGCTCCACCTCGATGGTGAAGTCGACGTGACCCGGGGTGTCGATGATGTTGATGGTGTGACCGAGCCACTCACAGGTCGTCGCGGCGGACGTGATCGTGATGCCGCGCTCCTGCTCCTGCTCCATCCAGTCCATCGTGGCAGCGCCCTCGTGGACTTCACCGATCTTGTAGTTGATGCCGGTGTAGAACAGGATGCGCTCGGTCGTGGTGGTCTTGCCCGCGTCGATATGGGCCATGATCCCGATGTTGCGGACCTTGGCCAGGTCAAGAGCGGTCGTGGTGGCCACTTCTCTCGCGTCCTCGTCGTCTCGTCGAACCCGCCGGATTACCAGCGGTAGTGGGCGAAGGCCTTGTTGGACTCGGCCATCTTGTGGGTGTCCTCGCGCTTCTTGACGCTCGCCCCGAGGCCGTTGCTGGCGTCGAGGAGCTCGTTCATGAGGCGCTCGGTCATGGTCTTCTCGCGGCGGGCGCGGGAGTACTGCACCAGCCAGCGCAGGGCCAGGGTGGTGCTGCGCGCGGCGCGCACCTCGACCGGCACCTGGTAGGTGGCACCACCGACGCGACGGCTGCGGACCTCGAGGGTCGGCTTGACGTTGTCAAGCGCGCGCTTGAGGGTGACGACCGGGTCGTTGCCCGTCTTCTCCCTGCAGCCCTCGAGGGCGCCGTAGACGATCGACTGCGCGATGGAGCGCTTGCCGTCCAGAAGCACCTTGTTGATCAGGGCGGTCACCAGCGGCGAGCTGTAAACCGGGTCAGCCATGAGCTGACGACGGCCAGGAGAACCCTTACGAGGCATTGTTAGCTCTTCTCCTTCTTCGCGCCGTAGCGGCTACGGGCCTGCTTGCGGTTGCGGACACCCTGGGTGTCGAGCGAACCGCGGATGATCTTGTAGCGAACACCAGGCAGGTCCTTCACACGACCGCCACGCACGAGCACGATGGAGTGCTCCTGGAGGTTGTGACCCACACCGGGGATGTAGGCCGTGACCTCGATGCCGTTCGTGAGCCGAACGCGGGCCACCTTGCGCAGTGCCGAGTTGGGCTTCTTCGGGGTGGTGGTGTAGACGCGCTGGCAAACGCCGCGTCGCTGCGGGCTCCCCTTGAGGGCAGGAGTCTTGGTCTTGGAGACCTTGTCCTGCCGGCCCTTGCGGACCAACTGCTGAATAGTGGGCACTGCCACTCCGTTTCGTGCCTTGGCCGGTGTTACGTTCATTGGTCTTGCGTTTCGCAGGTACTGCCGGTGTCATGACCTGCTGGTTTTTCTTGTCTCGGCGCCCCCGCGCTCGGGCGTGTCGCGCTACTCGCACAGCACGTTCACGAGGATTACGAGCCAGGAAGCCGTCCTGCACCCGTAATGAGCGCACGGCCGAGAGCCCGCTAGAAGTCGGGCACGATGCTCAAGACTACCCAGGCCCACGCGACACGTCAAAACGGCGCGACAAAGCGGATCAGCCTTGCCACTCCGGGTCGCCGGGGCCTATTTCATCCAGCCCATCTACAGCTCCGCCGCCATGATACCTGTCCGGCATGGCTGCCCGCGCCGGATCCGGCCACAACGCCGCCGGCTCCCCATCCCTCTGTTTCCCGCTGCCCCACGCGCCCTTCCCCATACCTTGTCCCCACGGCCATATCCCCGTAACCCCCCATCGGAGAGCCCTGCGGCCCGCTGCCCGCTTCGGCCACGGAGAGGGCCCACGGGGCGGCGTGACGGCGGCCCGCCGGTGAAGGGGTCAGTGGGCGTCTCCCTGGAGGGTCCTCAGCCACGGGCGGCGGGTGGGCCGGCCCGGCTCTGCCGTAACGGGGAGGCGGGAAAAAGCAGCGCGCCCGGGCCTCTCGGACGAGAGACCCGGGCGCGTCACCTACAGGCGACTAAGCGATCACCGGTTGTACTGGCCGAAGTCGTACTCCTCCAGCGGAACGGCCTCGCCGCTGCCGGTGCCGAAGGTGTAGTCGGCCGCCGAACCGTCGTAACCGCCGACGGTGTACATGGCGGCCTTGGCCTCCTCGGTCGGCTCGACCCGGATGTTGCGGTACTGGGGCATGCCCGTACCGGCCGGGATGAGCTTACCGATGATGACGTTCTCCTTCAGGCCCAGGAGCGAGTCGGACTTGGCGTGGATCGCCGCGTCCGTCAGGACCCTGGTCGTCTCCTGGAAGGAGGCCGCCGACAGCCACGACTCGGTGGCGAGCGACGCCTTCGTGATGCCCATGAGCACCGGACGGCCGGCGGCGGGCTGGCCGCTCTCGGCCACGGTCTCGCGGTTCATCAGCTCGAAGCGCGGACGCTCGACGAGCTCGCCGGGCAGCAGGTCGGTGTCACCGGACTCCAGCACGTTCACGCGCTTGAGCATCTGCCGCACGATGATCTCGATGTGCTTGTCGTGGATCGACACACCCTGCGACCGGTAGACCTGCTGGACCTCCGCCACCAGGTGCAGCTGCACGGCCCGCGGGCCGAGGATGCGCAGCACCTCGTTGGGGTTGACCGCACCGGCGACCAGCTGCTGGCCGACCGTGACCCGCTGGCTCTCCTGCACGAGCAGGCGCGAGCGCATCGAGACCGGGTAGGCGATCTCCTCCGACCCGTCGTCGGGGACGATCACGATCTTCCTGGTCTTGTCGGTCTCGTCGATCCGGACCCGGCCCTCGGCCTCGGAGATCGGGGCGACACCCTTGGGGATGCGCGCCTCGAACAGCTCCGTGACACGCGGCAGACCGTGGGTGATGTCGGCGCCGGCCACACCACCGGTGTGGAACGTCCGCATCGTCAGCTGCGTGCCGGGCTCACCGATCGACTGGGCGGCGATGATGCCGACCGCCTCGCCGACGTCGACGAGCTTGCCGGTGGCCAGCGAACGGCCGTAGCACTTCGCGCAGACACCGATCTTGGCCTCGCAGACGAGCGCGCTGCGCGTCCGCACGGTCTCGATGCCGGCCTCGACCAGCTTCGTCACGTGGATGTCGTTGATGTCGACGCCCTCGGGGACGATGACCTTGCCGTCGACCACGACGTCCTCGGCGAGGATGCGGCCGTGCACGTTGGACTCGGCGTTCTCCGCCTTGACCAGGTTGCCCGTCGCGTCGCGGTCGGCCACGTGCAGCGGGACCGCGCGGTCGGTGCCGCAGTCGATCTCGCGCACGATGACGTCCTGGGCCACGTCCACCAGACGACGGGTCAGGTAACCCGAGTCGGCGGTACGCAGCGCGGTGTCGGCGAGACCCTTCCGCTGACCGTGGGTGGAGATGAAGTACTCCAGCACCGACAGGCCCTCGCGGAACGAGGCCTTGATCGGACGCGGGATCGTCTCACCCTTGGTGTTGGACACCAGGCCACGGATGCCGGCGATCTGGCGGACCTGCATCTTGTTACCGCGGGCGCCGGAGTTGACCATCATCCAGACCGGGTTGGTCGCCGGGAAGGCGTTGACCATGTCGGTCTCGACGTCGGCCGTCGCGTGCGTCCAGATCTCGATGAGCTCCTGGCGGCGCTCCTCGTCGGTGATCAGACCGCGCTCGTACTCGCGCTGGACCTTGTCGGCCCGGCGCTCGTAGTTCTCCATGATCTCGGTCTTGTTCGGGGGCGCGACGACGTCCTCGATCGAGATCGTGACACCGGAGCGGGTCGCCCAGCGGAACCCGGCGTCCTTGAGCGCGTCGAGCGCCGCGGCCACCTCGATCTTCGGGTACGTCTCCGCCAGCTCGTTCACGATCTGCGACAGCTGCTTCTTGCCGACCTGGAAGTCGACGAAGGGGTAGCTGTCCGGCAGCGTCTGGTTGAACAGGCACCGCCCGAACGTGGTCTCCAGCCGGATCGGGTCACCGGGCTCCCAGCCCTCGGGAGCGACCCATTCACGCGGCGGCAGGATGTCCTTCAGCCGGATGTGGATCTTGGCCTGGATCTCCAGCTCGCGGCGGTCGAAGGCCATCTGCGCCTCGGCGATCGAGCCGAACACGCGGCCCTCGCCCCGCGCGCCCTCCTTCATGGTCGTCAGCCAGTAGAGGCCGATGACCATGTCCTGGGTGGGCATCGTCACGGGCTTGCCGTCGGCCGGCTTGAGGATGTTGTTGGTCGAGAGCATCAGGATGCGTGCCTCGGCCTGGGCCTCAGCCGACAGCGGCAGGTGCACGGCCATCTGGTCGCCGTCGAAGTCCGCGTTGAACGCGGTGCAGACGAGCGGGTGGATCTGGATGGCCTTGCCCTCGACCAGCTGCGGCTCGAACGCCTGGATGCCCAGACGGTGGAGCGTCGGAGCACGGTTGAGCAGCACCGGGTGCTCGGTGATGACCTCTTCGAGCACGTCCCACACCACAGGGCGGGCGCGCTCGACCATCCGCTTGGCCGACTTGATGTTCTGCGCGTGGTTGAGGTCCACGAGCCTCTTCATCACGAACGGCTTGAACAGCTCCAGCGCCATCTGCTTGGGCAGACCGCACTGGTGCAGCTTGAGCTGCGGGCCGACGACGATGACCGAACGGCCGGAGTAGTCGACGCGCTTGCCCAGCAGGTTCTGGCGGAAGCGGCCCTGCTTACCCTTCAGCATGTCGCTGAGGGACTTCAGCGGCCGGTTGCCGGGACCGGTGACCGGGCGACCGCGGCGGCCGTTGTCGAACAGCGCGTCCACGGCCTCCTGGAGCATCCGCTTCTCGTTGTTCACGATGATCTCGGGCGCGCCGAGGTCGAGCAGACGCTTGAGGCGGTTGTTCCGGTTGATGACCCGGCGGTACAGGTCGTTGAGGTCGGAGGTCGCGAACCGGCCACCGTCGAGCTGCACCATCGGGCGCAGGTCCGGCGGGATGACCGGGATGCAGTCGAGCACCATGCCGCGCGGCGAGTTGGTCGTGTTGAGGAACGCCGACACGACCTTGAGCCGCTTGAGCGCGCGGGCCTTCTTCTGGCCCTTGCCGCTGCGAATGGTCTCGCGCAGGTTCTCGGCCTCGGCGTCGAGGTCGAAGCTCACCAGGCGCTCCTGGATCGCCTGCGCGCCCATGCCGCCCTTGAAGTAGCGGCCGAAGCGGTCGCGCATCTCGCGGTAGAGCAGCTCGTCGCCCTCGAGGTCCTGGACCTTGAGGTTCTTGAACCGCGTCCAGACCTCGTCGAGCCGGTCGAGCTCGCGCTGGGCGCGGTCGCGCAGCTGACGCATCTCGCGCTCGGCGCCCTCACGGACCTTGCGGCGCTGGTCGCCCTTGGCGCCGGCGGCCTCGAGCTCGGCCAGGTCGGCCTCGAGCTTCTTCTGCCGGGCCTCGATGTCGGCGTCACGGCGCTGCTCGATGTGCTGCCGCTCGACGGAGATCTTCGCCTCCAGCGAGGGCAGGTCACGCTCACGCAGCTCGGTGTCGACATGCGTGATCATGTAGGCCGCGAAGTAGATGACCTTCTCCAGGTCCTTCGGGGCCAGGTCGAGCAGGTAGCCGAGGCGCGACGGGACGCCCTTGAAGTACCAGATGTGCGTGACCGGCGCGGCCAGCTCGATGTGGCCCATCCGCTCGCGACGCACCTTGGCGCGAGTGACCTCGACGCCGCAACGCTCACAGATGATGCCCTTGAAGCGGACCCGCTTGTACTTGCCGCAGTAGCACTCCCAGTCGCGGGTCGGGCCGAAGATCTTCTCGCAGAAGAGCCCGTCCTTTTCCGGCTTGAGAGTCCGGTAGTTGATCGTCTCGGGCTTCTTGACCTCGCCGTGCGACCACTGACGAATGTCGTCGGCCGTCGCCAGCCCGATCCGAAGCTCGTCGAAGAAGTTGACGTCTAGCATTGTGTGCGATCTCCCCCTCAGACTTCTTCCACGCTGCTCGGCTCACGCCGGGACAGGTCGATACCGAGCTCCTCCGCCGCGCGGAAGACGTCCTCGTCGGTGTCGCGCATCTCGATGGACATGCCGTCGCTGGAGAGCACCTCGACGTTGAGGCACAGCGACTGCATCTCCTTGATGAGCACCTTGAAGGACTCGGGGATGCCCGGCTCGGGAATGTTCTCGCCCTTGACGATGGCCTCGTAGACCTTCACCCGGCCGAGAACGTCGTCGGACTTGATGGTCAGCAGCTCCTGCAGGGCGTAGGCGGCGCCGTACGCCTCCAGCGCCCACACCTCCATCTCACCGAAGCGCTGGCCACCGAACTGGGCCTTACCGCCGAGCGGCTGCTGGGTGATCATGGAGTACGGGCCGGTCGACCGAGCGTGAATCTTGTCGTCGACCAGGTGGAGCAGCTTGAGGATGTAGATGTAGCCGACCGCGATCGGGTACGGGAACGGCTCGCCGGAGCGGCCGTCGAACAGGCGGGCCTTGCCCGTGGGCTGGACCATCCGGTCGCCGTCGCGGTTGGCGATCGTGCTGCTGAGCAGGCCGACGATCTCCTCCTCGTGGGCGCCGTCGAAGACCGGCGTCGCCACGTTGGTACGCGGCTCGACCTGCCCGAAGCCCTTGTCCCGGAGCCGTTCGGCCCAGGCCTCCTCGACGCCGGAGATGTCCCAGCCCCGGGCGGCGATCCACCCCAGATGGGTTTCCAGCACCTGGCCGACGTTCATCCGGCCGGGCACGCCGAGGGGGTTGAGGATGATGTCGACCGGGGTGCCGTCCTCCAGGAACGGCATGTCCTCGACCGGCAGGATCTTGGAGATGACGCCCTTGTTGCCGTGCCGGCCGGCCAGCTTGTCACCGTCGGTGATCTTACGCTTCTGCGCCACGTAGACGCGGACCAGCTCGTTGACCCCCGGCGGCAGCTCGTCGCCCTCCTCACGGGAGAACACGCGCACACCGATGACCTTGCCCTGCTCGCCGTGCGGCACCTTCAGCGAGGTGTCGCGGACCTCACGGGCCTTCTCACCGAAGATCGCGCGCAGCAGCCGCTCCTCCGGCGTCAGCTCGGTCTCACCCTTCGGGGTGACCTTGCCGACCAGGATGTCCCCGGGCACGACCTCGGCGCCGATGCGGATGATGCCGCGCTCGTCGAGGTCGGCGAGGACTTCCTCGGAGACGTTGGGGATGTCGCGGGTGATCTCCTCCGGGCCCAGCTTCGTGTCACGGGCGTCGACCTCGTGCTCCTCGATGTGGATCGAGGAAAGGACGTCGTCCTGGACCAGCCGCTGGGACAGGATGATCGCGTCTTCGTAGTTGTGACCCTCCCACGGCATGAACGCCACCAGGAGGTTCTTGCCCAGCGCCATCTCACCGTTGTCGGTGCAGGGGCCGTCGGCGATGACCTGGTTGACCTCGACCCGGTCGCCCTCGGCCACGATGGGCTTCTGGTTGAAGCTCGTGCCCTGGTTGGAGCGCTTGAACTTCGCCACGCGGTACGTCGTCCGCGTGCCGTCGTCGTTCATGACCGTGACGTAGTCGGCGGAGACCTCCTCGACCACACCGGCCTTCTCCGCGCTGATGACATCGCCGGCGTCGGTCGCGGCACGGTACTCCATGCCGGTGCCGACCAGCGGCGCCTCGCTCTTGAGCAGCGGCACCGACTGGCGCTGCATGTTGGAGCCCATGAGCGCGCGGTTGGCGTCGTCGTGCTCGAGGAACGGGATCATGGCCGTGGCCACCGACACCATCTGGCGCGGCGAGACGTCCATGTAGTCGACCTCGGAGGCGTGCGCGAGCTCGGTCTCGCCGCCCTTGGTGCGGACGAGAACGCGGGCCTCGGCGAACGACCCGTCGGCGTTCAGCGGGGTGTTGGCCTGCGCCTTGACGAAGCGGTCCTCCTCGTCGGCGGTCAGGTAGTCGATCTGGTCGGTCACCTTGCCTTCGACGACCTTGCGGTACGGCGTCTCGACGAAGCCGAACGCGTTGATCCGGCCATAGGTGGCCAGCGAGCCGATCAGGCCGATGTTCGGGCCTTCCGGGGTCTCGATCGGGCACATCCGGCCGTAGTGGGACGGGTGCACGTCACGGACCTCGAAGCCGGCCCGCTCACGCGACAGACCACCGGGGCCCAGCGCGGACAGACGCCGCTTGTGCGTCAGGCCGGCCAGCGGGTTGGTCTGGTCCATGAACTGCGACAGCTGCGAGGTGCCGAAGAACTCCTTGATCGACGCCACGACCGGGCGGATGTTGATCAGGGTCTGCGGCGTGATCGCCTCGACGTCCTGCGTCGTCATGCGCTCACGCACGACGCGCTCCATGCGGGCCAGGCCCAGGCGGACCTGGTTCTGGATGAGCTCGCCGACGCTGCGCAGGCGACGGTTGCCGAAGTGGTCGATGTCGTCCACCTCGACGATGACCTCGCCGTTGGCGCCCGGCATCGACTCCTCGCCGGCGTGCAGGCGCACGATGTACTCGATCGTGGCGACGATGTCGTCCTCGGTCAGCGTGCCCTGGGTGATCTCGGAGTCGACCCCGAGCTTCTTGTTGATCTTGTAGCGGCCCACCTTCGCCAGGTCGTACCGCTTGGGGTTGAAGTAGAGGTTCTCCAGCAGGGTCTGCGCCGACTCCTTGGTCGGCGGCTCACCCGGCCGCAGCTTGCGGTAGATGTCGAGCAGCGCGTCGTCCTGGCCGGCCGTGTGGTCCTTCTCCAGGGTGGCCCGCATCGACTCGTACTGGCC
>NZ_JBITLL010000011.1:0-135589 GCF_044465245.1 Nonomuraea terrae
ACCCAAAAACCCCCCGCCCGCCCGCCCGGCTATCATTCAACCCCCCCGGGGCCCCCTCCCCCCCGTGGGGCCCCGGGGGGGGGGGGGGGGGGGGGGGGCCCCCGGGGGGCGGCGCCCCCCCCCCGACCACGGATCCGAGGGGCCTTCTCCGGCGGGGTTCAGCCGCAGTTGGCCCAGCCGGTGCTCGTGCTGCCCGAGCCGGCGCTGCCGGACACGCGCACGCACTGGCCCTTGGCGGGCAGCTTGACCGGGCCGGCGTAGTACTGGAAGCTGCCGCTGTCCGACTGGCTCCCGCCGCCCTGCACCTCCAGCGTGACGCTGACGGAGGTGCTCTTGCCGACGTTCGCGGTCTTCATGGTGACCGCGCAGTTCTGTCCGGTGCCGTTGTTCCACAGCTGGTACGTCACACCGCCGGAGAAGGAGCTGGAACGCTGGACCACGAAGCCCGACCCACACACCTGGGTGGGCGTGTGCGGGTTCTTGACCGGCGCGGCGGCCGCCGTGGGCTTGGCGGTGGTCTTCGTCGGCGTCGGGGCCGGCTTGGCGGTCGTCCTCGTGGGCGTGGGTTTTGCGGTCGTCGGGGTCGGGCGTGCGCTGGTCCTGGTGGGCTGCGGCTCCCGCGGCGGGGTCGTCCGTTGCGTGGGCGTCCGGCTCGCGGGCACGGTCTTGGTCACCCTCGCCTGGGGCGAGCTCTGCTTCTTGGCCTTCGCGGTCGGCCGCGCGGTGCTCACCGACGGCGTGGGCACCGCGACCGGCTGCGTCGGCATCGGCGCCGGCGTCGCGGGCACGCTCGGCACGGAGGTCAGCTCGGGCGCCACCGGAGAGGCCGGCGTCCATTCCGACGGCAGCTCCATCGGGCCGACGTCCTGGTCAGGGCTGATGGTGCCCCAGGGCACGACGGCCTCGGGCTGCGCGTCGCCGGCCTGATCGGAGCCCTGCGGTCCCTGGGCCGGCGCGGTGCCCACCGGCGCCAGGATCCCGCCCCGGCCGGCCCGCGCCGCGGCGGAGTTGACCTGCTGGAGCTCGACGTATTTGGTGGCGCCCCACAGGCCGACGGCCGAGACGAGCGCGACCACGCCCACTCCGGCGACCACCATCACGGGGAAACCCCGACGCGGGGGCTGGGTAGAGGGACCGAGCGGCCTACGCTCGTCCCTGACGGCGTTCGGCGGCTGCGGAGCGCCCTCCGGCGGCCCCCACATCGGCCTCTCGGGCCGCTGCGGCGGCCCTGCGAGGGGGACGTCGTTCATCGGCCCCTGCGGCGGCGACCCGTGGGGCGGCACGTGCGGCGGCGGTCCCTGCGTGAACGGCCTCTGCGCAGAGGCCGTCGGCCCCTGACCCGGCACGCCACCCTTCGGGCCCTGCGGCCCCTGACCCGGCACACCACCGTTCGGGCTCTGGGCCGGACGCCACATCGGCCCTTCGGCCGGCACACCGGAAACCGGAGCCCCCGGCGCCGGACTCGCACCGGGATCCCCCGTCACCGGACCCGGAACGAGACCGCCCAGGACGGGACCGCCGGGAACCGGACCCTGGAGCGGCCCCGGCGCCGGGGCATCGGGGGATGATCTCGGGAGGGGGACGCCCTCGACGGGCTCCTGCGCGGCGGCGGGCGGAGGATCCCCGCGGTGGTCCCCGAGCATCCGCATGAGCGCGTTGTAAGCGGTCGGCCGCGCCCTCGCCTCCTTTGTCAGGGCCGCGAGCAGCACCTTGCGCATCGGCTCGCGCGCTATGCCGACCTCGGGCTCGGCGTCGAGCACACCGTCCCGCCCGGCGAACGGCGGCTTCCCCGTCCCGGCGAACACGACGGTCGCCGCCCAGGCGAACACGTCCGCGTACGGCCCGTACTGGAGGCCCTTCAGCTGCTCGGGCGCCTGGTAGGCGGCCTGTCCCGCGGGCTCGCCGAGGGCGGCGTCGGTCACCCGGGGACCGTCGGGGCCGAGGATCACGTTGTGCGGGGTGAGCGAGCCGTGCGTGAGGCCCGCGAGGTGGACGGCCGACAGCGCGGTCAGCACGCCGACAGCGACCCGTTCCAGCGCGTCCCCGCTCAGCGGCCCGTCGTCGGCGACCGTCTGCGCCAGGCTCTTGCCCTCGACGTGCTCGCGGACGACGTACGGCCGGCCCTCCAGGAGTCCCGCGTCCAGGACCCTGGCGACGTACGAGCTGGAGACCCGCTTCGCGCCGAGGAGCCGGGCGGGCACGTCAGGGCCGGGATCCGGTTCGGCGGGGAGCACCTTGACGGCGACGAGGGGCGCCTCGGCGGACTCGCGTCCGAGGAAGACCTGGCCCCTCGGTCCCTCTCCCAGCAGCCCGACAATCTCGAAAGCGCCGATCCGCTCTGGATCCTCAGGTCGCAACGGGTGCATGCCCAAAAACCTTCCACCAGCAAAGCATGATCGGGCACATTCAACCAGATATGTTACATAAGCATCAGGAGTTTCGGTCATGCGCTGACATAGCCGGTGCCGGTGAGATCGGTCCGGCCGGCCAGGCGGATCTGGGGGTGCTCCAGGCCGACGCCCGCTGTCGATGACCGCGCCGGTGGACAGCGGCCAGACGCGCTGGGGTCGAGCCGTTTCTGCGCCACGACTCGCCGACCTGCGTCCGGGACGGCCGGCAGTCGTCAGGGGCGGTGGCGGGCGCCAGGCAGGGCGAGCGCGCTATCCATGAGGGCGCGACCCATCATGAGGAAAGAGGGCAACCCGCCCGATTCATCCGGTAATCAACGGAAGAAGCCCCGGCGCCGTCGCCAGGGCCTCAGACCGTCGGTCACTGCGTCGCGGACTCGATGTTCTGGCGGTACGTGCCGATGACGCGCGACGCCTCCCTGAGCTCGTCCGACATGCGCTGGAACGAGACCTGGTAGTTGTCCCACGCCTGCTTGAAACGCACGGCGCCCTGACCGGTCCACACCGTGCCGACCTTGGCGGCCTCCTTGCTGAGGGCGCCGATGACGGCCTGGACCGCCTCCGCCTGCCGGTCGAACTGGCTGGCCATCGCCGCCATCTCGGTCGGGTCGCCGCCTAGCATGCTCTGGCTCATGCATACCTCCTGGAAGGGGTGAAAGCGCCCTCACCCTAAGAGCGGCCCACCGGCCGTCGCCCGGGTTATGCCAAGCGGCTATGGTCTACCAGAGGATCGTTCGGATGGGTTCAGGGAGCAGTCCGCACATGCGGGAAGTCGTGGTGACCGGCGGCGGCATCGGCTACACGATCGCGGCCAAGGGCACCGGATCCGGCTCGTACGGCGCCGTCAGGGCCGCCCTGAAGTCATGGAGCGCCGACCTGGCCGCCGACCTGGCCGCCGGGCTCGGCCCCCGGGGGGTCACCGCGAACGTCGTCTCCCCCGGCCTCGTGCCGGACACCGACTTCTTCCGCGGCGAGGATGACCGGCGAGGGCGTCCGGCGGCGCCTGGCCGGCACCCGCGACGGCCGGCCCGGCACCCCTCCGACGTGGCCGATACCGTTCTGTTCCTGGCCTCGGCGGGAGCCGGGCACATCACGGGGCAGGTGCTCCACGTGAACGGCGGCGCGTACCTCAGCCGCTGAACCGAGATGAGAGACACGAGGAAGGACGTGGTCCGGTGCGGAAGGTTCTGATCGCCAACCGCGGCGAGATCGCCGTACGTGTGGCCCGGGCGTGCAAGGACGCCGGGATCGGCAGCGTGGCGGTCTACGCCGACCAGGACCTCGACGCCCTGCACGTCAAGGTCGCCGACGAGGCGTACGCGCTGGGTGGGCAGAGCCCGGCCGAGACCTACCTCGACATCGCCAAGCTCCTCGACGTCGCCCGGCGCTCCGCGGCCGACGCCGTGCACCCCGGCTACGGGTTCCTGGCCGAGAACGCCGACTTCGCCCAGGCCGTCATCGACGCGGGTCTCGTCTGGATCGGGCCGCCGCCCGCCGCCATCGCCGCCCTCGGCGACAAGGTGCAGGCCCGCCACATCGCCCAGAAGGTCGGCGCGCCGCTGGTCGCCGGCACGAAGGACCCGGTCTCCGGGGCGGACGAGGTGGTGGCGTTCGCCGAGGAGCACGGCCTGCCCATCGCGATCAAGGCCGCGTACGGCGGCGGCGGGCGCGGCATCAAGGTGGCCCGCCGCCTGGAGGAGGTCGCCGAGCTGTACGAGTCGGCGGTGCGCGAGGCGGTCGCCTCGTTCGGGCGCGGCGAGTGCTTCGTCGAGCGCTACCTCGACCGGCCGCGCCACGTCGAGACGCAGTGCCTGGCCGACCGCGAGGGCAACGTGGTGGTCGTCAGCACCCGCGACTGCTCGCTCCAGCGCCGCCACCAGAAGCTGGTCGAGGAGGCGCCCGCGCCGTTCCTGACCGACGAGCAGGTCGAGATCCTCTACACGAGCTCCAAGGCCATCCTCAAGGAGGCCGGCTACGTCGGGGCCGGCACCTGCGAGTTCCTCGTCGGCCAGGACGGCACGATCTCGTTCCTGGAGGTCAACACCCGGCTGCAGGTCGAGCATCCCGTCACCGAGGAGGTCTCCGGCATCGACCTGGTGCGCGAGATGTTCAGGGTCGCCGACGGCGAGCCGCTCGGTTACGACGACCCGGTGCTGCGCGGCCACTCGATCGAGTTCCGGATCAACGCCGAGGACGCCGGGCGCAACTTCCTGCCCGCGCCCGGCACGCTGACCGTCATGCGCCCGCCGTCCGGGCCGGGCGTGCGGCTCGACGCCGGGTACGAGGCCGGGATGACCGTGCCGGGCACGTTCGACTCCCTGGTCGCCAAGCTGATCGTGACCGGCCGCACCCGCGAGGAGGCGCTGGAGCGGTCGCGGCGGGCGCTGGCCGAGTTCGACATCGCCGGCATGCCCACCGTGCTGCCGTTCCACCGGGCCGTCGTGTCCGACCCGGCGTACACGTCCTCGCCGTTTTCCGTCCACACGCGGTGGATCGAGACGGAGTGGGACAACCCCGTCGAGCCGTACGCGGGCGACGTGGCCACGGCCGAGACGCCCGCACGGGAGACGGTGACGGTCGAGGTGGGCGGCAAGCGCATCGAGGTCGTCCTGCCCGCGGGGCTGGGCACGCCCTCGTCCGGGCCGGCCCCGGGCAGGGCGCCGCGGCGCGCGGGCGGCGGGGCGAAGAAGGCATCGGCCGCGGGCGGAGACTCGCTGGTCAGCCCGATGCAGGGCACCATCGTCAAGGTCGTCGCCGCCGACGGCGACACGGTGAACGAGGGCGACACGGTCGTGGTGCTGGAGGCCATGAAGATGGAGCAGCCGCTCACCGCCCACAAGGCCGGCACGATCACCGGCCTGACCGCGGCCGTCGGCCAGACGGTCACCGCGGGCGCGGCGATCTGTGAGATCAAGGACACCTGATCGCCGGCGGTGGGCGGTTTGACCGGACCACAAGGCGCCACACCGCCCGTTGACCGGCGATCGACCGGACCGGTGCCTGTCTGTTCCACCGCGATGTACGCCTATGAGGGTCCGGACGGGTAGCGTGCGCATTGAGGAACTTTGCCGACCGCCCGTTCGTCCTCAATGGGCGAAGGAGGCTTGCTGCCAATGACTCATTCGCTGCGCCGTGCAGGGGCCGCGATCGCGGCTCTGATCGCCGGTCTACTCGTCGTTTTCGCGCTGTCCCCTGCCGCCAACGCGGCGGCTCCCCCCGACGCACAGTCGGTGGTGTCCCACTGGAAGGACAAAGATCCGCTTCTGGTCCAGTCCGGCTCGCCGCTGACGTCGGACCAGCAGAGTGAGATCCGTGACGCCCTCGAAGGAGCCAGCAGCAAGATCTACGCTGTCGCGCTTCCTCCCAACACGGTGACCGACTCCACCATCGCGTCGTACATGACCCAGCTCAACTCCGCGATGGAGGCCGCGCGGGCGCCCCGGGCCACCTACGCGGTGCTCGACGGCACGAAGCTGTACGCCGCCTCCAGCGCCCTGCGCGCGGACGGTCTCGCGGGCCGGCTGTCCGACCTCGCGGTGACCGCCAACCCCGGTGACGTCGTCGCCGGGATGAAGGACTTCACCAACCGCGTCGACGACGCCGTCCGCGGGCGCAACTCCGCGCTCGACCCCGACAGCCAGGCCAACCCCGGCGCCGGCGGCACCGCGGCGCTGATCGCCCTGGGCGCGCTCGTCCTGGTCGGCGGCGGCGGCTACTTCCTCTACTCCAGCAACAGGAAGAAGAAGCGGGCCATCCAGGAGGCGAAGGACCTCGCCGCGGTCAAGCAGACCGTCGACGAGGACGTCACCAAGCTGGGCGAGGAGATCACCGCGGTCGACGCCGACGTCACCCTGTCCGGCGCCGGCGGCAAGCACATCGACGAGTGGCAGACCGCTCTCGACTCCTACGAGAAGGCCAAGACGCAGCTGGCCGCCGTCCAGCGGCCCGACCAGGTGCGCGAGGTCACGCAGACCCTCGAGGACGGCCGTTACGCGCTGGCCGTGGTGAAGGCCAAGGTCAACGAAGAGCCCGTGCCCGAGCGGCGCGCGCCCTGCTTCTTCAACCCGCAGCACGGCCCGTCCCTCCGTGACGTGCGCTGGGCCCCGCCCGGCGGCGCCGCACGTGACGTGCCGGCCTGCAAGATGGACGCCGAGGCCGTGGAGCGCGGCTTCGACCCGCAGATGCGCGAGGTCATGGTCGACGGCCAGCGCAGGCCCTACTACGACGCCGGCCCCGCCTACCAGCCGTACGCCTACGGCTACTACGGCGGCTTCGGCGACATCATGACCGGCATGTTCATCGGCACCATGATGGGCAGCATGCTCACCGGCGGCTTCGGCATGGGCGGCTACGGCGCCGGCTACGCGGAGGGCGCCGCCGACGCCGGTGCCGGCGACTTCGGCGGTGACGCCGGCGGCGGCTGGGGCGACTTCGGCGGCGGAGGCGACTTCGGCGGCGGCGACTTCGGCGGCGGCGACTGGTAAACCGCACGAGCACACCGGAAGCGCCCCTCCGGACCCACGGGTCCCGGAGGGGCGCTTCTGTCGTCTCCGGTCACCGGGCGGAGAGCCGGGGAGCCGGGGCTACCCCGGTTCACCTGGCGCCGAGCGCGCGCAGGAGGGTGGCGAGGGACTGCTCGGGCGTCTGCCCGGCCGTGTCGACGGTGATGTGGTCGCGGGTCCACGGCTCGTAGTCGCGTTCGACGACCTCCCGCCAGGTGGGCAGCAGGTGGCCGGGGATGTCGGGCGAGCGCGAGGTCACCCGGCGCCGGTGCTCGGCCGGGTCGGAGCAGACCACCTCGACCTCGGCCACCGGGACGCCCGCCTCCGCCCCGACCTGCCGCCAGGCGTCCCGGGTGACCGCGATCGGGTTCACCGACTCGGCGACGACCGTGAGCCCCTGGCGCAGATGGTCGCCGGCGAGCGCGTACGCGACCACGTAACCGACGGGCCCGAGCGGCTGCCGGGCCAGCCCTGACCGCACGATGGCCTGTTCGATGGTGTCCACGCGCACGTGAACGCCGTTCAGCCGGGCGGCCGCCGGCCGCGAGAGCGTCGTCTTCCCCGCGGCCGGCAACCCCCCGATGACAACGAGCACAGCCCCCATGCTGCCAGAGGCCGGCTCAGACGCCGAAGGCCTCCGGGTACTGGATGGTGCCCGAGGGGACCGGGCGTCCGGGGTCGAGGACGAGCGCCATCATGTACTCGTCCGCGACCTCGAACGACGGGCGGATGCCGTAACGGGAGGCGGGAACGAACCCGAAGCGGGGGTAGTACTCCGCGTGGCCGAGGACCAGCACGAGGTTCTCGCCCTGTTCACGGGCGGCCCGCAGCGCCGCGCGGATGACCGCCGACCCCGCACCCCGGCGTTGCAGCTCCGGCCGTACGGCGCACGGCCCCAGCGTGAGGGCGGGAGCGCCGTCGACGTGGCAGCGGGTGAGCAGCGCGAAGGCCGCGACTTCTCCCTCGGGGTCCTCCGCCACCCACGACAGACCGGGCGACCACGCCTCCGGGTCCGCACGCAGGGCCTCGACCAGGTCGGCCTCGTGCGGGCCGGGGAAGGCGGCCAGGTTGACCGCACGGATCCCGAGACGGTCGGCGGCGCTCTCGGGGCGGGTGGTCCAGGCGTCGTGGTCGGGGTGCGGTCGCAGGACGTAGCCGGTGTAGCGGTACTCGGCGCCGTGCTCCCGGCGCATGGTGATCTCCTCCCGGGTGGCGGCGACGGCCTCGCGCATGCCCGGCACCGTCAGGTCGGCGGTCTGGACGCGTTCGGCGAGGGGCGTGTAGTACTCGTCGAACCAGTCGCTCTCCGGCAACTCGTGCAGCCCCGGCACCTCGTACCCGGCCGCGCGGGCCGTGGCGAGGTTCTCCGCCCTGGTCCGCAGCCGGTACCGCTGGTCCCAGAACGCCCGTGCCTGGGCGGAGGGCGAGTCGGTGCTCCATTCGCACTCGGTGAGGACCAGGACTCCGCCGGGCGCGAGCAGCCGCCGCCAGGAGCGCAGGGCGGCGTCGAAGCCGACGAAATAGGCCGACCCTTCCGCCCAGATCACGTCGAAGCTCGCGTCCGGGAAGGGCAGGTCCGCCATCGAGGCGCGTACGGTGCGGACGGCGAGGCCGCGATCGGCGGCGGCCTGCGCCAGTTCGTCCAGGAACGGCTGGTACAGGTCGAGCGCGACGACCTCGGCCCCGGCCTCCTCGGCCAGGAGCAACGAGGCACGGCCGGGCCCGCAGCCGATGTCCAGGACGCGCGGGCGGTCCGGCAGCGGACCGGCCAGCGCCGTCATGCGGCGGGTGGAGGAGTCGGAGCCCGGCCCCTGGCGGGGCAGGCCGTGGTGCAGGGTGAGGAACGCGGACGTCAAAGCGTCGTGCATGGTGATGGGTGATCCTTGCGAGAAGGGCCCCGACGCGGTTCAGGCGTCACCCACCTGACGAGCCGTGCGGCTCGTGACGAAGCGGGGAACCAGGTCAGGCCGGGACCGGGAACATGAGGACGATCGCGGCGCTGCGCACGGCAGCGGCCTTCGGCGCGGCCATCAACTCATCTCCCCCTTCATCGCGGACGAATCGCACCCTAGCACCTGCAGCAGAATGTCGGGTGTGATTTATCTTGCCCAGGGGGCTCGAGTGGCCATCCGGTACGTCACCCTGCGGGACTTCGAGGAGCTCGCGCCGTTGCACGAGGAGAGCGCCGAGATGCTCGCCCGGTGGATGCCCGGCGCCCCCATCGTCACCTACGAGGACTTCGAGAGGTATGTGGCCAGGTTCGACGGGCCGTCGCACGAGGGGTTTCTCATCTGCCGGCACGACACCGGCGCGATCGTCGGCCGCGTCAACGTCAACAACGTCATCCGCGGCACCCACCAGAGCGCGACCGTCGGCTACTGCGCGTACGCCTCCACGACCGGGCGCGGCTACATGACCGAGGGGCTGCGGCTGCTCGTGCGGCACGCGTTCGGCGAGATGGAGCTGCACCGGCTGGAGGCCAACATCCAGCCGGCGAACACGCCCTCGCTCGGCCTCATCCGGCGGGCCGGCTTCCAGCGCGAGGGCTACTCGCCGAACTTCCAGTTCGTCGACGGCGCCTGGCGCGACCACGAGCGCTGGGCCATCACCGCCGAGATGGCCACACCGTGATCGTCCGCGAGACGGCCCGCGTCCTGCTGGTCGACGCCGCCGACCGGATCCTGCTCTACCGCGGCCTGCTGCTGCAGCGGGAGGACACGCCGTACGCGTGGTTCACCCCAGGCGGCGGCGTCGACCCCGGCGAGAGCGCCCCGCAGGCCGCCGCGCGTGAGCTGCGGGAGGAGCTCGGCCACGTCGTCGCCCCCGAGGCGCTCGGGCCGGTGGTGGCGACGAGCGAGGGCGGCTGGCGGCTGGGCGGGCGGCGGTACCACTCCCGCGACTCCTTCTTCCTGCTGCGCGTGCCGGGACTGGAGGTGGACACGTCAGGCATGGACGAGGAGGAGCGGGCGACGACCGACCGGTTCAGGTGGTGGTCACGGCCCGAGCTCGACCGCACCGACGAGCCCGTCGTGCCGAGAGAGCTCGGCAAGCTGATGGAACGGCTGCTCCGCGGCCCGGTGGACGAGCCCGTCGTGCTGCCGTGGCACCTCAGCGCGGATGACGGAGGAACCAGACCGTGCTCCGGGTGACGGCCTCCTTGAAAGCGGCCGAGGCGCGCCCCGTCATGACGGCGTCAAGGGGCGTGTCGTCGGCGCGGGTGAACTGGGTGACGCCGTCGCGGCGGCCCAGGCTGACGTTCTGCCAGACGAAACGGAAGCGCGCGGTACCCGGTTCGCGGCCGGTGAGCAGGTCGGCGACGGCCTCGCCGGCGTACCTGCCCATGGGCAGGCCCGTCTGACAGGACATGCGGGCCGTCCGGCCCCGCCGGTCGGCGGCGGCCGCGTCCCCCGCGCCGAACACGTCGGGGTGCGACAGGGACCGCAGCGACGCGTCGACCAGCATGCGTCCGTGCCCGTCGACGGCCAGGCCCGCGTCGGCGGCCAGCGCCGGCACGGCGAACCCGGCCGCCCACACCACCGTCTCCGCGCGCAGTTCCGTGCCGTCGTCCAGCAGCAGGGCGCCGGGGCCGAGCTTGGCGACGGCCGCGTGCTCGCGTACGGCGACGCCCAAGCGCGCGAGCGACCGGCGGATGTGGCCGCGCGCGCGGGCCGACAGGCCGGGCCCGGCGACGCCGGTCGTCAGCAGCTCCACGCGCAGCCCCGGGCGGGCCAGCTCGGCCGCCGCCTCGATGCCGGTCAGCCCGCCGCCGACCACGGTCACTGAGCCGGTCACCGAGCCGGTCACCGAGCCGGTCACCGCCAGCCGCGCCCGCAGCCGCAGCGCCTCGTCCGCCGTGGCCAGCGGGTACGCGTGCTCCCGCACCCCTGGCACGGCCGCGCCGCCGGAGCCGCTGCCGAGCGCGTAGACCAGGACGTCGTAGCGCAGCTCGTACGGCGGCCCGTCGAGCCGTACGGTCCGCGCCGCCAAGTCGATCCCGGTGGCCCGCGCGACCACCAGCTCCACGCCGGTGCCGCCGAGCAGGCCCGCCAGCGGCAGCTCGGCCAGCCGCCGGCCGGCCGCGAGCTGGTGAAGCCGTACCCGCTCCACGAAACGGCTGGACGCGTTGACCAGCGTCACCCGTGCGGCGGTGCGGCGCAGCCGCGCGGCGGCGCGCTTGGCCGCCGCCAGCCCCGCGTATCCGGCTCCCAGCACCACGATGTGGTCCGTCATGGTTCCTCCCATCGAGTCACCACCTGAACCGGACAGCCGGGTCATCCGTGACACCCCTGGCCCGTGATGCCGGTCACATGAGCTGGGCGGCGGCGTAGGCGAGTTTGGCCGGGTTGACGATCGTCCGCACGGCCGCCACCCGGCCGTCCGTGACCTCCATGGCGACGACCGCCAGGATGCCGCCCGCGGCGTCGCGGAAGAGTGCGGCGGGCTCGCCGTTGGCCTCCACGACCTCGCCCGTCGCCACGGCGGCCTCCGGCCGTCGGCTGAGCCCGCCCAGGTAGCGCAGCACGTCCGCACGCCCGCGTACCGGACGCCGGGCGGCGGTCGTGGTGCCGCCGCCGTCGGCCCAGGCGACCACGTCGTCGGCGAGCAGCCGTTCGAGGGCCGCGACGTCACCCGTGCGGGCGGCGGCGAGGAAGCCGCGCACGATCCGCCGGTGGTGCTCCCGGTCGCCGTCGAACCGTTTGCGCGGCTCGCCGACGTGCGTCCTGGCCCGGTGGTGCAGCTGGCGCGAGTGGGTCTCTTCGATGCCGAGGATCGCGGCGATCTCCGCGTGCGGGTGCCCGAACGCCTCCCGCAGCACGAACACCGCCCGTTCCACCGGGGTCAGCCGCTCCAGCAGCACGAGCACACCCATGGAGACGCTCTCGCGCTGCTCGACGGTCTCCAGCGGGCCGAGCGCGCCGCCACCCGTGAGGACCGGCTCCGGCAGCCACGGCCCCACGTAACGCTCACGCCGTACGCGGGCGGAGGTGAGCTGGTTGAGGCAGAGGTTCGTGACCACCCGGGTCAGCCACGCCGCCGGATCCCCGACCGGCCGGGCCCGGCTCCATCGCAGATACGCCTCCTGGACGACGTCCTCGGCCTCGGCGGCGGAACCGAGCATCCGGTACGCCAGCCCCAGCAGCCGCGGCCGCTGCCCCTCGAACGCCTCCACGCCACCGGACTCCACGCGTCGATGCTAGAGCTCCGTCGACGAAAGGCGGCGTGGTCCCCAGGGAGGCCGTCCCCGGCCGATCCGCGGAGTCAGTCGTTCGACGGCAGGAGGGTGCCCAGGGGGCCGAGGTCGAGGTTGAGGTCCTGCGGGCGCAGGTCGAAGTGGTCGCAGAGGTCGCCCATTCCCTCCTCCAGCCGCATCAGCGCGACGCCGAGCGCCTCGATCTGCTCGTCCGTCAGGTCGCCCTGCTCCATCCGCCGTACGGACTGGCGCTCGACGAGCTGGCGGACCAGCTCGACGAGCGTCAGCACGAGACGGGTCAGGTCGCGCTCCACCGTGTCCGGGTCGGCGGCGACCCGCCAGGCCGGCCTCTCCGTCTGGCTCACCAGCCGGCACTCCCCTCGAGGTCTTCGTCGATCGACGCGATCAGGGCTCGCAGCGAGATGCGGACGAGGTCGATGTCGGCGATGGACAGCACCAGGTCGCCGGTGATCACCACGCCTCCCGCCAGGAGCCGGTCCAGCAGGTCCACGAGCGCGACGCGCTCGGGAGGCAGCCGTTCCTCGGCCACCACATCACGCATCAGCCCATCTCCATCACCGTGAACGAGTACGGCGCCCACGGCCCGGTCACCCGGATCTCCACCCCGTCGCCCCCCAGGGCCGCCGCCTGCTCGGCGAACTCGGCGTCGCGGCCCTCGTCCACGAGGTAGGCGCCGTTCAGCAACATCCAGTCGTGCCGGCCGGACAGGCGCGGGTCCTGGGCGCGGTGCCGGTAGCTCGCGGCGGCCAGCTCCGACAGCGCCCGGTGGATGTGGTCGGCGCGCTGGAGCACCTGCCTGCGCACCTGCTCGCGCCCGCGCAGGCTCGCGCGGCGCCGCTGCAGGTACGCGGTCCCGGGTCGCCCGGCACCCCCGCCGCCGCTCGCGCTCGGTCCCGGGCACGACTCGCCGTTCCCGCCGCCTGAGGCTCCGGGTCCGGGGCCCACGCCGGCGGCCGGGTCGGCGTACGCCTTGACTCCCCACTCGCGGCGGCCGGTCACCCGCGCGAGGACCCGCAGGAAGTCGTCCCCCCGCCGGTCCAGCAGGTCGCGCACGTGCCCGTCGTCGTCGTACACGGTGACGAGCCGGACGGGGGCCGTCGGGGTGGCGGCGGCCACGGCGTCCACGACCCGGTGGTGGGCGCGGGCCGTCTCGGCCAGCCAGTCCATGTCCTCCAGCGACCGGCGCAGCGCCTGCTCGCCGAACTGCTCCAGCGGCACCGTGCTCACGTACGCGACCAGCCCCTCCCGGCCGATCGTGCGCACCGGCAGGTCCGCCACGCCCGCCGGGCACTCCGGAAGCGCGTCGCGCGCCACGGCGTACAGGTACGTCGCGTCAGACATCGACGTCTCCGTGTCGCTCCGCGTGGTCCCTGTACCGGTCGTACCGCTCCGTGGAGTCGCCGCCGTCGATGGCCTCTCCCCGTCGTTCGATGGCGGACAGGCGGCGGCGCAGGCGGCGGTTCTCCTCCACCAGCTCGCGGTCCCGGCCCGACAACCACGGGTCGTGCTCCCACCAGTCGATGCCGAGCTCCCTGGCGGTGTCCACGGACGCGATCAGCAGCCGCAGCTTGATCGTGAGCAGTTCGATGTCGAGCAGGTTGACCCGGATGTCACCGGCGATCACCACGCCCCTGTCGAGCACCCGCTCCAGGATGTCGCCGAGGTTGGTCGGCTCGCGGTTGGCCGCCGAGCCCGCGTAGGCAGGGCGGACCGCCGAACCGGATCCCATCATTCTGTCCATCAGAACGCCTCACCGATGTCGGCGTTCGAGCGCCGGTAGCGCCGTGTCCTGCGGTATGACAGCAAGCTGCCCTCCCTGTCGATCTTGGCTTGGTAGATGGCGAGGATGTCGCCGGAGGAGGGGATCCGGCGGTCCTCTACGACCTCGACGCTGACGATCCAGCCGTCCTCGACGGGCTCGACCGAGGTCACTCCCTCGGTGTGCTTCGAGGTCAGGTCGGCGATGTGGCGCACGCCGACACCGCCCGCCGTCGCGGCCGTCAGCTCGCGGGGCTGCTGCCGTTGCGGGCGGGCGGCACCGCGTGCCCCCGCCTCACCCGAGGCGGGGGCACGCTGGTCCACCTCCCCCGAGGCCGCGGCGCGAGTGCCCTCCTCCTCGTCGGTCGATGGGCGGGCGCGCGTCTTCGTGACGGTGGTGCGCCTGGTAGTGGGCATCTATTCACCTCCGGGTGGCGGTCACGCGCTGCAGAACCTCCTCGACCGCCTGGCGCTCCTCCTCTTCGGAGATCTCGCCGGCCCGCCGGGCCTCCTCGATCTCCTCCAGGCGCCGCCGGACGGACGTGGGGCTGTGCAGTTCCATCTCTGCCTGGTCCTGAATCCGCTCCGCGAGCCAGACCAGGCCGCGCAGCGGCGCACTGACCGGAAAGGTCAGGATCCCGGTCACGAGGCCCACGGGTCACACCCCCTGCTGGTCGGTGACGACGAAGTCGTACGGCGCCAGCGGCCCCAGCAGTCGCAGGTCCACGCGGCCCTCCCAGCGCTCGCCGAACGCGGTGAGCGTCTCCTCCAGCCGGCCCTGCTCGCTCGTCCTGGCCAGCATCGCGATGTGCACGGCGTCCTGCTCGTGCGTCGGCTCGCGCACGAACGCCATCTCGTAGTGGCCGGAGAGGTGGTCGAGTACCTGCTGCGTGTCGAAGTCGCGCTTGGCCTCGATGCCGGCGGAGATGATCTCCCCGAGCCTGATCCGCTCGTCGCGGGTGAGCTCCTCGGGACGGCCGCGGATGGCCTGGCGCAGGCTTTCTGCCTCCGCGTTCTCCGCGAGGATCTCGGCCAGCACGGCACGCTCGACGTAGCGGCCCCGGATGATGAACTCGGCCTTGCCCTCCAGCTCGCGCAGCGCGGCGATGAACTCGTCGTGGTGCGGTTCGAGCAGCTCGGCCACGACCGCGTCCGCGTTCGCCACCACGCCGCCGAAGCGGAACGGCAGCACCGGCGCCTTCGCGGCGGTGGCGTCGAGCAGCCGCTCGTGCGCCAGGAAGTCGCCCGGCCGGCCCAGCGGCTCGTCGGCGTCGATGTCGCTGACGAGCGCGGCGATCTCACCGTGACGGACGAGCCGTACTTTTCCCGCCGGGTCGCCCAGCCCCTCGGTCTCCGGCGGGCTCTTGAGGTCGGCGGGCACGACGCCGTAGACGTACGAAGCGAGGTTCTGGACCTTGCGCGTGGGCTGCTTCGGCACGGAGGATTCTGAGACCTTCGATCGCCCCATGGCGTTACCCTTCCTCTCGCTGCGGGCGCGGCCGCTTGCGCGGGGCCTCGCGTGGCTCGCGTTCGACCGTGACCTCGGGCTCCTCGGCGGCGGAGCGCGGCTTGTCGGTGAGCTCGCGCAGCTTGTCGCCGGCCGTGTCCATCACGCCCTCGACGAGTTCCTTGGCCTTGTCGGCGCCGCCGCCCTTCGTCTTGGCGAGGACGTCGGTCAGGCCCTCCTCGCTCTCGGCGAGGTCCAGCCGGTTGGCGGCCTCGGCGAAGCGCAGATACGTGTCGACGCTGGCCACGACGACGCGAGCGTCCACCGTGAGAATCTCGATCCCGACAAGCGAGACCCTGACGTACGCGTCGATCACCAGGCCCTTGTCCAAGATGGTGTCGATGACATCGGCCAGGCCCGAAGACGACGGACGTCCGGCCATCTGACCGGACGCCGCCGGTTGCACAGACGTAGTCATGAATATCTCCCCTCGCCTTTCGCAGCCTGCCCATCGAAACCGACACAGAACCCCATACGACAAAAAAACCGGCAGACTTGGCACACATTGCGCTAACGGGTAGCGACATTCCGTGACCTTTCCCAGCGCTGGAGTTTGTTCTCCGGAAGCGTCCGTGGAGTGTTTCCCACGGGCACAGTGGGACGCATGCTGCGGCGTGTCCGGGTAGCTGGCGTACATGCACACTCTCGTCAAGGGCCTGATCGCCGGTGCGGCCGGGACCAGCGCGCTCAACCTGGCCACGTACCTCGACATGGCGATCCGGGGACGCGGGTCAAGCAGCACGCCGCAGCAGGCCGTGGAGAAGCTCACCGACCTCGCCGACGTGGACCTCGGCGAGGCCGAGCGGGCCGAGAACCGCAAGCAGGCGCTCGGCTCGCTCATGGGCTACGGCACGGGGGCGGGCGCGGCCCTGTGCTACGCCCTGCTGTCGGCCCGCCGCCGCCCGCCGTGGCCGGCCGGGGTGCTCGCGCTCACGGTCCTCGCCATGTTCGGCTCCAACGCGCCGCTGACCGCGCTCGGCGTCACCGACCCGCGCGAGTGGCCGCCGTCCAGCTGGGTCTCGGACGCCGTCCCGCACCTGGCGTACGGGATCACGGCGTACGCGACGTACGAGATGTTGAGGGCTTGACAGGCGGGACGAGCGGGCGAAGCGTGGCGTTCACACGCGCCACCCGAAGGGGTTCCGCCATGGCCGTTCACGAGATTCGCATCAACCCCGCCCTCCCCTTACGTGACGAACCCGGCACCGGCCACAACCGCTGGCATCCGGACATCCCACCCGTCGTCCGCTGCGCTCCCGGCGACGAGGTGGTCATGGAGACGCGCGACGCGTTCGACGGCCAGATGGGCCCGGACGCCACGCTGAAGACCGTCGAGGCCCCGAACCTCGACCTCGTCCACCCGCTCACCGGCCCGGTGTACGTCGAGGGCGCCGAGCCCGGCGACCTGCTGGAGATCGAGATCCTCGAGGTCGTCCCCGACGGCTACGGCTACACCGTGCAGGTGCCCGGCTTCGGGTTCCTGCGGGACGTGTTCCCCGAGCCGTTCATCGTGCGCTGGCAGCTCGCCGACGGCTGGGCGGTCTCCGACGACCTGCCCGGCGTGCGCATCCCCGCCGCGCCCTTCATGGGCACGATCGGCCTCGCCCCCGGCCACGCGTCGCTGTCCGCGATCACCGCACGCGAGCAGGCGGCGCTGTCGCGCGGCGGCTTCGTGCTGCCGCCCTCGCCCGAGGGCGCGGTGCCCGCCTCCGCCGCCGGGGCGGCCGGCCTGCGCACGATCCCGCCCAGGGAGCAGGGCGGCAACGTGGACATCAAGCAGCTCGGGGCGGGCACGCGGCTGTTCGTCCCGGTGGACGCGCCGGGGGCGCTGTTCTCGGCCGGCGACGCCCACTTCGCGCAGGGCGACAGCGAGGCGTGCGGCACCGCCATCGAGATGAACGCGACCCTGCGGGTGCGCTTCCACCTGCACCCCGGCGAGGCCGCCGCCAAGGGCATCCGCGCTCCCCGTTTCACCCGCTCCGACTACTGGGTGGCCCCGGCGTACGCGGCGCCGCGCCGCTTCTACGCCACGACCGGCATGTCGGTGAGCCGGGACGGACAGGTGGCCGCCGAGGACGCCACCCTGGCCGCCCGCAACGCCCTCCTCGACATGATCGACCACCTGGGGGAACGCGGGTGGACGGCGCAACAGGCGTACGCGATCTGCAGCGTCGCCGTCGACCTCAAGGTCAGCCAGCTGGTAGACGTCCCCAGCTTCCTGGTCTCCGCCTTCCTGCCCGAGGACATCTTCCCTGACGGCCACTGACCGGGCCCCTCGGCGTACCGTTCGGCCCGTTCCCGGCCCGGCGAACCCGGACCGAGGTCGTTCGGCCCGTCCCCGGCCGGAGGTCGTGCAGTCAGCTCCCGGCCGGGCGGTGCTCGGCGTGCCGTTCGGTCAGTTCCCGGCCGATCCGGGCGAGTTCGGCGCGTACCGACTCGGGCTCCACCACCTCCACCATCGCGCCCCAGCCCGCCAGTTGCTCGGCGATCGAACGAACCAGGTGCGCGCCCACTCGCGCCCTGACCCGGCCGTCCTCCTGGCCGATGACCTCGCAGTGGCGTGCGAAATGCGAGCGCAGCACCGGGAGGAAGCGGGCGTCGATCAGCACCACGGCGGAGACGAGCGAACGCCGCCGCTCCATCTCCGCCACCACCCGCGCCCACTCCGCCGGCAGGTCGAAGTCGTCGGGATGCTCGGCACGGAGGTCGGTGACCTCGGCGGAGTCGACGCGGTCCACGCGGAACGTCCGCCGGCCCGCCTCGGTGCCCGCGACGAGGTACCAGGTGCCGTCCTTGTCGGCCAGGCCGAGGGGATCGACCAGCCGCTCCGTCCCCCTGTACGTCAGCCGCACCTTGCGCCGTCGCACCACGGCGTCCCGCAGCGCCCGCACGAGGGCGGGAGTCTCGCGCTCGGCCTCGCCCCAGCCCGCCGGATCGGAGACGACGGCCCGCGCCGCGGCCTCCGCGTCGGCGCGGAACGTGGCGGGCAGGGCGTGAACGAGCTTGCGCAGGGCGGAGGCCAGCACCGGCTCGCCCGAACCGGCCGGACCCAGGAGCAGGAAGAGGGCCTGGGACTCGGCCGCGGTCAACCCGCTGAGATCCGTACGGGCGCCGCCGACGAGCTGCCAGCCCCCACCACGCCCCGGCTGCGGGTAGACGGGGATCCCGGCGGCGGACAGGGCCTCCAGGTCACGCCGCGCCGTGGCCACCGACACCTCCAGCTCCTCGGCCAGCTCGGCCGCGGTCACCCGGCCGCGGGCCTGGAGCAGCAGCAGGGCGGCCACGAGACGGTCAGCGCGCATGTCGCTCATCCTCGCAAACAAAGTGCTCAGTTGATGAGCACTTTGAACGCGAGTATGGGTCTCACCACCCCGAGAGAGGACCGGAAATGTTGCGAGGACTCAGCACCATCACGTTCTACTCGCCCGACTTCGAGGCGACCAAGCGCTGGTACACCGACCTGCTCGGGATCCCGCCGTACATGGACACGCCGGCGTACATGGAGTGGCGCGTCGGCGACTACCAGCACGAGTTCGGCTTCATCCACAGCTCCTACGCGGGCGGCGAACTGGCCAGGACCCCCGACGCTGGCACGGTCGGGGGTCCGGCGGGCGCCGTGGTCTTCTGGCACGTCGACGACGTCCCGGCGACCCTGGAACGGCTCGTGGCGATGGGGGCGAAGGAACACGACTCGCCGCGCGACCGCGGCACCGGCTTCATCACCGCCTCGGTGATCGACCCCTGGGGCAACATCCTGGGCCTGATGTACAACCCGCACTACCTGAAGGTCCTGGGCTGATCACGGCACGGCGCGCCTCATGAGGCGCCCCGGTAGTCTCGGGGAGATCCCGGTCGGTACAGCACGGAGGCCATGAATGATGGGGTTGGAGCGGGGTTCGCGTCGGCTGTACGGCATGATGCTCATGCTGGCGGCGGTGGTCCTGCTCGTGGACCAGCTCACCAAGCTCTGGGCGGTCTCCGCGCTGTCCGACAGCGAACGCGTCGCCGTGATCCCCCCTCTGATCCACTTCCGGCTGCTGTACAACGCCGGGGCGGCGTTCTCCACGGGCACCGGCGTGACATGGGTGTTCGCCCTGGCGGCGGCAGGGGCCGTGGTCGGCATCCTCTACACCGCGCGTCGGCTGGCCTCCCCCGGCTGGGCGATCGTGCTGGGCATGCTGCTCGGCGGCGCGGTGTCCCACCTGGGCGATCGGCTTTTCCGCGAGCCCGGCTTCGCCCGCGGGCACGTCGTGGACTTCATCGACTACGGCCCGTTCGTGGGCAACGTCGCCGACATCGCGATCACCTGCGGGTGCGTCGCGATGGTGCTGCTCAGCATGCGGGGTGTGCCGCTCGCCAAGGTGCCGGGCGAAGAGCCCGCCTAGAGCTCCCGGCCAGGACGCCCGGGCGGGCTCGCGTGGCGGCGGTGCGCCACTGAGCGGCCGGCGGGTGTTTCCGTGAACGGGCGCGAGCCCGCGGTGACCGTGACGGTGGAGATCAGATGGAGACGCCCGGCTGCATGAGGCGGCGGGCGGCCTCGGTGATGGAGCCGGACAGGGACGGGTAGACGGCGAACGTGTGGGCGATCTGGTCGACGGTCAAGCGCTGCTGCACCGCGACCGACACGGCCAGGATCAGCTCGGACGCGCGCGGCGCCACCACCACTCCGCCGAGCACGATGCCGGTGTGGGGGCGGCAGAAGAGCTTGACGAAGCCGTCGTTGAAGCCCTGCATCTTGGCCCGCGCGTTGGTCGCCAGCGGCAGCTTGACCACGTTGGCCTCGATCTCGCCCGCCTCGATCGCCCGCTGCGCGACGCCCACCGCCGCGATCTCCGGGTCGGTGAAGATGTTGGAGGCCACGGTGGACAGCCGCAGCGGCTGCACGGCCTCACCCAGCGCGTGCCACACCGCGATGCGCCCCTGCATGGCCGCCACGGAGGCGAGCATCAGCACGCCGGTGCAGTCGCCGGCCGCGTAGACGCCGGGCGCGGAGGTGCGCGAGACCTTGTCGACCTTGATGAAGCCGCCCCGGTCGAGCTGGACCCCGGCCTCTTCCAGGCCGATGCCCGAGGTGTTGGGCACCATGCCGACGGTCATCAGCGCGTGAGAGCCCTCGGCCGTGCGGCCGTCCTCCAGGGTCACCACGACCCCGTCGTCGGTGCGCTTGACGGACGACGCCCGCGAACGGCCCATGACGTTCATGCCGCGCCGCCGGTAGACCTCTTCGAGCACCTCGGCGCCGTCGGCGTCCTCGTTGGGCATCATCCGGTCGCGGCTGGAGACCAGCGTGACCTCCGCCCCCAGCGACCGGTAGGCCCCGGCGAACTCCGCCCCCGTCACGCCCGAGCCGATCACGATCAGGTGCTCGGGCAGCTCCTCCAGGTCGTAGAGCTGACGCCAGTTGAGGATGCGCTCCCCGTCGGGCTCGGCCCCGGGCAGCACGCGCGGCGTCGCGCCGGTGGCGATCAGCACCACGTCGGCCCGGATCGTACGGTCGCCCGCCCGCACCACCTGCGGATCGACCAGCCGCCCGCGCGCCCTGACGATCTCGACGCCCTCGGCCTCGACCCGCGTCGCGATGTCGGCCGACTGAGCCTGCGCCAGCTCCTTGACCCGTTTGTTGACCAGCGGCAGATCGACCCCGACCGATCCGACGTCGCCGTCGGGCCCGCCGGTGAACGACACGCCCAGCGAGGCCGCGTCGAGCAGCGCCTGCTTGCGCACGGAGGTCGCGATCAGGGTCTTGGACGGCACGCAGTCGGTCAGCACGCAGGCCCCGCCGGGCCCGTCCTGCTCGACCAGCGTGACTTGCGCGCCCAGTTGCGCCGCCACCAGCGCCGCCTCGTAGCCGCCGGGTCCGCCGCCAATGATCACGATCCTCGTCACGGTTCCATTGTCCCGTACATACCGGACTGCACTGCAACCGGGCTGTGGCGGCTCCCGGCGGAGGTGAAGATCTCGATCCAGAAGCGCTGGCGCTCGTCACCCGCCCCCACCAGGTACGTCGCCTTCAGCTTGGGCGGCAGCAGGGGCGCGAGCCGGGCGACCGCTTCACGGTGGGCGCGCAGTTGCGACAGCTCGGCGTTGGCCAGGACGCGGTGCACGACGTCGCTCGCGTCCGCGCCCTCGGGGCCGTCCTCGGCGGCCTCGCGCAGCCGCGCGGCCCAGCCGTCCACGTCGCCGGCCAGCTCGCGCAGCCCGGTGACCTGCCGGGAGGCCAGGCGGGCCGACAGGTCGGTGAGGGGCACGGGGGCGTACTCGCCGTCGCCCAGGTAGATCTTTCCCAGCTCCAGGGGCAGCCCGCGCCCGTGCAGCTTGACGAGCCGCTCCAGGGTGCGCTTGGTGATCCAGGCGCGGCCCTCGTCGTCGATGTCGTTCTTCCACCACTCCAGGACGGTCTCCGCCACCGGGCCGTACCGCTCGATCAGCCACTCGTTGGCCGGGATGTCCTCGGGCGTGATGTCCAGGGAGACGGTGAAGCGGGAGGCCTGGGCGACGGTGTTGCGAGCGACCAGGAGTTTGCGTCCGAGGTGGTACGGCGGGTTCTGGAGCGCCACCTGGGCCCGCAGCCCCTCGATGCGGCGCCCGGCCAGCGACCATTCCTGCGTGATCTCCATGAGCCTGGCGAAGGTGGACTTGTCCTTGGGCCGGTTGTACTCGTCCCAGACCACGGCCTTGGACTCCTCGCCGGTGAAGACGCGGGCCATCAGGTTGTCGAGCGTGCCGTCCGGGGTGGGCACCGGGACGCACAGATCCTCGACGTTGGTCACGGGCAGGGAGAAGTAGACCGGGTCGCGGCCCAGTTCCTCGCGTACGACCTGCTTGACGACCTCGGTCTTGCCGCAGCCGGGCGGGCCCTGGATCAGCACCGCCCAGCGGCGCCGCAGGGCCTCGCGGACGACCGTGCGGACGGCGTCCGGGAGGTGCGCCGGGGCCGGAACGTCGGCGCCCGCGCGGCGCAGCTCCTCGACCACGGCGGCCAGCACGTCGGGTGCCTGGTCAGGGCCGGGCGTGCCGTCCTGGCGGGGCACGGCCAGACGCAGCCGGTCGCCGTTCACCAGCGGCAGGCCCCAGTGCGGCGGGAGCCCGGCCAGGGCGCAGTCGAGGACGTGCTCCAGCGTGCGCGGGGACATCAGGCGGCGCAGGTCCGGCGGCAGCGTCGCCCACACCCGGAAGACGCCGGAGAGGTCGACGTCGCCGAACTTGCGCGCGAGCGCGGCGCGCCACGCGGTGTCGGCCGCCGTCACCCGCAGGGTGGCCATCCGGTCGAGGATCGCGAGGTCGGAACGGCGGGCGGAGGTCTCGGTCAGCGACTCGTTGTCGGTGAGGAAGACGCCGACGCAGCCGAGCGCGCGCAGGTCGTGCTCGCCCAGCGTCCAGGAGCAGGCGATCTGCATGAGCTGGGCCTGGATGGTCTCGCCGGCCTGCAGGGAGTCGTCGATGAGCAGCACGAACGGGCGGCCCGGGCTGAGCTGACGCATGATCAGCTGGCGCAGGACCAGCTCGCCGTCCTGCCGTACGGGGGCGTTGACGAGGAGGTCGTCGGGCGTGAGGTTCGCGGCGGGCACGTAGACCAGCCGGACGCCCTCCATGTTCTCCCGGACATGGGTGAAGAAGGTGGCGGTCTTGCCGATGCCGTGCTCGCCGAAGACCTGGCCGGTGATGCCGAGGTCGATCATCGCGTCGATGAAGTCGGCGAGGGCGGACCGCCTCGTCCGGCGGCCGGGCGGCTGCGGGTTCACCTCGTGTCCTCCCCCTGGGACGTCGTGTGAGAGCCAGTACATCGGGGCCCGCCAGGAATATCATCTGATTTGCCGTTTAATACCGGCATGCGTGAGGACGATCTCCGAGTATGCCTGCGGGTGCTCGCCGAGCTGGCCGAGGCTCCGCACGACGACCCCGATCTCGTACGCGTCCAGCACGCGGTCAGCGCCTTCACCAGGCGCACCCGGGAGAACGCACGGGCCAGGGAACGACGTCGGCGCGTGGACGAAGACGCGGCGGCGCTGGCGAGTCCCCGCCCGGCGCCCCGGACGGAGGCGGCCGAGTACGCCGATGGTGCGCCGACGGCCCTCGTACGGTCCCCGGAAACGGCCGTCGCGCCGCTCCCGGAGGGCACCGGCCGTCCGGTGCGGTGGCCGCTCGGCTCCGGCGACGGGCTGCGGCGGTGCTACGTGTGCAAGAGCCATTTCCGAGGCGTGGGCAGGCTGTGCCCGCCATGTGATGCCGAGAACCGGGCGCGCAGGCACGCCCGTGCCGACCTGTCCGGCAGGCGGGCCGTCGTCACCGGCGGCCGGGTGAAGGCCGGCTTCGAGCTGGTGCTGAAGCTGCTGCGGGACGGGGCCGCGGTGACCGCGCTCACCCGGTTTCCGCACGACGCGCGCCGCAGGTTCGCCGCCGTGCCCGACAGCCCCGAGTGGGCCGACCGGCTGACGGTCACCGGGATGGACCTGCGCGACGTCCCCGCCCTGCTGCGCTGGTGTGACGCGCAGGTGGACGCGGGCGAGCCGCTGGACATCCTGGTGAACCTCGCCGCCCAGACCGTGCGGCCTCCGGCGGAGTCGTACGCGGCGCTGCTGGCGGCCGAACGTGTCGCCGAGCTGACCGCGGGACCGAGCCTGGGGGCGAGCGCGGAGATCGCCGCCGTAAGAGACGTCTCGGGCCTGATCCCCGACCTGTCGCCGGTCAACTCCTGGACGCGCCTGGTCGAGGACGTCGACCCGGTGGAGTTCCTGGAGGTGCAGCTGATCAACGTCACCGCGCCGTTCCTGCTGCTCGCCCGGCTCCGCCCGCTGCTGGAGAGCTCGCCGCACCCCCGCAGGTACGTCGTGAACGTCTCGGCTGCCGAGGGCCAGTTCGACCGGCGGCACAAGGGCCCGGAGCACCCGCACACCAACATGGCCAAGGCCGCGCTCAACATGCTCACCCGCACCAGCGCCGGCGAGCTGGCCGCACACGGCGTCTACGTGACGAGCGTGGACCCCGGCTGGTTCTCCGACCAGCAGCCGGAGCCGGACCGCCGCCGCCGCGCCGCGGCCGGTTTCTGCCCGCCGCTGGACGACGTGGACGCGGCGGCCCGCGTGTACGACCCGATCGTGCGCGGCGAGGCCGGCGACCCGCCGTACGGGTGCCTGCTGAAGGACTACCGCGTCGCGCCCTGGTGACCGGTCAGGCGGCCACGGCGCCCGCGGTGACCAGCAGCTCGGGAAGGGTGCCGACGAAGCCGTCCTGCAGCAGCCGCAGCGCCACCATCCACGCCTCCGGCCGCCCGCCGAGGTTCTGGTGCACCAGCTCGGCCAGCCGGCGCAGCACCCGCGGATCCGGCGACGCCGCCGGGCCGGGGGCGAGCACGGCGTCCGGGGATACCATGGACAGCACCTCGTCGGCCGACAGCTCGCGATGCCGCAGCGCGTCGGCCACCTGCCGCCCGTAGACGGCGGCGGCGTCCCAGTGCGCCCGCCGCAGGGGTGAGCGCAGCCGGCGGTGGGCGCCGTGGCCGGTCTCGTCGCAGAAGAACGGCCGCAGGACCACGTCGCCGTCCTTGCCGGTCAGCGTGCGGACCGCCGCCGTGCCGCGCAGCCCGGGAAGCCACAGCGACTCCGCGTACGGCTCCAGGGCCTCGGGCGGGAGGATGGAGGCGATCTGCTCGGCGGTCAGGGTGCCCATGACGAAGCCGTTGCCGGCCACCTTCACCGCGGCGGGCGCGCCGACCAGTGCCAGGCGCTCGCAGACGTCCGCGAGCAGCTCGGCGGTGGGTGCGGGGGCGAGCGGCGCGACATGGGGATGGTCGGCGACCGCGAGCCGGAGCAGCTCGTACGGCGTGTCGGGGCGCAGCGCCAGCAGCCGCGCCACCGGGTAGGGGAAGGGCCCGTCGCGCCGCCGCCGTTCCGGCTCGGCCGCCAGCAGGGCGCACCAGTCGATCCGGGGCGCGCAGGGATGCCGGCGGTGGACGACCGAGCGCACCAGCGGCGCGGACGCCAGCGGGTCCCGGCCCGCCGCGTCGCCGAGTTCGGCCACCGAGGCGAGCCGTTCCGGCCGCCGCACCCGCTCGCTCAGCTCGCGCAGCCGGTCGGCGCCGTCCTGGCCACGCAGCGCGGCCCGTACGTACGCGCCGACGCTCGGCTCCGACTCGTCCGGCCCCCAGCGGGCTTCGGGCAGCCGGTCCTCCTCCTCCAGCCGCCGCAGCTCGTACGAGCGGTGGGTGTCCAGCAACAACCGGCAGGCCCGTACGGCGCCGTGCGGCTCGGCGCCCCGGCCCAGCGTCCGCAGGGCGTGCGCGGCGACGTCGGGGTCGGAGGAGTGCAGCAGCGCGTTCAGCAGCCGCTCGGAGCCCGCCTGCTGCAGGACGTGCGCCGGGAGCGGGACGAGCGTGACTCCGTCGCGCCGGGAGGTCTGGCCGGCCAGCTGCCGCAGGACATTGCGCGGCACGGCGGGCGAGAGGAAGAGCGCGCCGTTCACCTCGGGGTCGTCCAGGTCCAGCAGCCGGCCGAGCAGGCATGACTTCGGGTCCGACAGCGCCGGATCGGACAGCAGGCCGGCGGGCGGGCGGCCGTCCCGCCGCAGGAACGCCTCGACGACCGTCAGGTTGAGCATTCCGTAGCTGGTGTGGGCCTGTGCGGTCAGGGGGTCGGCGAGCAGCGCGTCCAGCTCGCCGGGGGCGGCGAAGCGCAGCAGGCCCGCGGCGCAGGCGCGGATGTCGGCCGCCCTGACCCGGGCGACAGCGGCAAAAGTCACGGATCGACACCGTACGGGGTCGGAGATCACATCGCCAGCACCGGGCGTACCCGGTGGCAGGCCATCGGCGGGTGATGCCGCTCGGGCCAGTCGTCGCCGCCTGGCGTGACCAGCCAGATCCACCGGTCGGGCATGGCGGGCGTGATCGGCGGAGCGTGCCCATCGGTGAGCACGATCACCGCGTCGGGGTGCCCGTCAAGGTGATCGACCTGCCCGTCCGGCTGGTCGATCACCCCGTGACGGCCCTCGACGTGGTCGCGGACCGCGGCGAAGCTCGTGCCGCCCCCGCCGTACACCCGCTCACCCGGCCGGAACGGCATGACGACGGCGTCGAAGCTCAGCCAGTGCGCCTCCACCCCGTCGATCCGCCCGACCAGCTCGGTGAGCCACTCCACCACGCCGTCCGGCATCGACCCCGACGTGTCGAGGGCGATCACCAGCGTCTTGACCCGCTCCCGGCCGCGCCGGGCCAGCGTGGGTTCGTGGCCGAGCGCGGCCAGCACGGCGCCGCGCTTCTTGGGGTAGACCAGCCGCTCGCCGTCCCTCAGCTTGGAGCCGAGCACGTCGACGAGCCACTGCTGCCACCATTCGACGCGGCGCGTGGCGACGGTGCGCCCGCGCAGCGCGTGCGCGCCGAGGTCGCCCCAGAGCCGGTCGGCGCGCGCCCCCGCGCCTTCGGTGCGGTCGAGCAGGTCCAGCAGCTCGCCGCGCGCCACGGCGTTGCCGCGCCGGGCGGCGATCAGCACACTGCGCAGCACCTCGTTGCCGACGCGGTCGACGGTCTCCTGGTCGAGCCCGTCCATGAGCAGGTGGACGCAGGGCGGCTGCCGGGGCACGGGCGGGTGGCGCATCCGGCGCAGCTCCCGATAGACGATCATGTCGGTGGCGGCGAACTCCTCGTAGGGCAGCGCCGCCAGCCCCTGCTCCGCCAGGTCGGCCTGGTACGCCCGGTGCACCGTGGCCGGGTCGATGCCCACCGGCCGCCCGTCGATCACGGGAAGCCCGCGGGCGCGCAGCCGTACGAGCGCGACGTGGTTGATGGTCACCTCGCAGGCCAGGGTGAAGACGGGGTCGTCCAGCAGCTCCTGCTCGGCGAACAGGTGCCGCTGCACCAGGTGACGGGCCTCGTGGAAGAGGACGAACCGCACCCCTTCCAGGCCCAGGGCCACGAAGAAGCCGGGGTTGTAGAGCAGCAGGCACGTGCCGTCGCCGGAGGCCAGCACGGCCGCGGTGTCCACGGCCGTGGTCGGGACCTGGTGGTGACACTTGCTGTAGATCCACGACGCGATCGCGCTGTGCGTCAGGCCGAGGTCGAGCAGCGCCTGCTCCTTCAGCCGCCGCGCCCGCTCGACCGTCTCGGGATCGGCCGGCCGCCACCGCTCCAGCGCGCGCCGGTCGGTCAGCTCGACGACCGGCGGCCTGGGCCTTCCCGTCTGTCCGTACGGCATGGAGCCAGCATGCCTGACCGTGGCATGACACGGCTTCGTACCGGGGGTGGAACGACTCGGCCGCGGGGCGTGACAGGATAGCGCGGTAGCTGGATGAGCGTCACCCGTCGAGAGGGGTGGATCGTGGCATGGCTTTCGCACTCGGGGAAGCCGAATGACCGCAGGCTTTACGCTGCTTACGGCTCCAACATGGATCCGGAGCAGATGGCCATGCGTGCGCCGCATTCTCCGATCTGGGGCGTGGGCTGGCTGCCCGGCTGGCGGCTGACGTTCGGCGGCTACGACTCCTCCTGGGAGGGCGCGGTCGCGACGATCGTGGAGGATCCCAGCGAGCACGTGTTCGTGGTGCTCTACGACGTGCCCGAGTGGGAGGAGACCTCGCTCGACCAGTGGGAGGGCGCGGTGCGCGGCGCCTACCACAAGGTGCGGCTGCGTGTGCAGACGCTGGAGGGCGAGGTCGTGGCCTGGTTCTACGTGCTCGACGGCTATGAGGGCGGCCTGCCCTCGGCCCGCTACCTCGGCTGCCTGGCCGAGGCGGCCGAGCGCGCCGGAGCCCCCGACGACTACGTCAAGGAGCTCCGGCAGCGCCCCTGCACGTCCTACGGCGGCTAGATCGGGTAACGCGTGGCGTCCGCGGTGAGCAGATCCGCGAGGAAGGCCGCCTGCCGCGGGTCGTCCCAGTCGCCGACCTCGCCGCCGTGGACGGCCGTCCACACGCCCCACTCCAGCAGCATGTACGTGACGGCGGCCGGCCACAGCGCCCGCTCCTGATCGGTCAGCCGCACGTGGGCGAGATAGGCGTCCCGGAAGGCGGCCCACTCCGTGGCGGAAAACGACCGCGCGGGGCCGCCCGGCAGGTCGTTGTGGAACAGCAGCACGGCCAGGGCCAGGTCGAGGAGCCGGGGCGCCCGTTCCCCGTTGTCGGGGTCGATCAGGACGGGCCCGGCCGCGCCGTACACGAGGTTGACGGCTTTCCAGTCGAGCGACACGTCGGCCGCGGGCAGGCCGGCGTCGCGGATCGCGGGCAGCGTGGTGGTCATGAACGACCGCAACAGCGGCGCGAGCCGGCCGAGCACCTGCTCGCGCAGGTCCGGCCGGTAGGCGGTGAGCACCTTGTCGAGGCCCGCCACGTCCTCCTCGACCGACGCCGCGTCGTGGTCGGGCCACGCGAAGCCGGGCAGGCCGGTCGAGCCGTCGGGCGCCGCGTGCAGGCGTCCCAGCAGGTCGCCGGCGGCGCGGATGTCCGCCGGCGAGCCGTCGTAGGCGCGCCCGTCGATCCAGGGGTAGGCGACCCAGTCGTGCTCGCCGATCCCGTACGGCCCGGCCAGTGGCGTCACCACCGGCACGCCCGCGCCCGCGAGGTGGCGCACCCACCGGCCCATGGCCTCGGCCGAGTGGGTGCGTTTGACGGCGACGGCCACTCCGCCGATCGCGCCGCGGAACACGGGGGCGTAGGGGTAGAGGGAGTCCTGCGGCTCGATGCCGAACCGCAGGAACACCTCCGAGTAGTCGTCAGTCACGAGCAGGACGCTAGCTCAGCGGCCGGCCCTTCGTCTCCTTGAGGACGAACACGTAGACGAGGGTCGAGATCAGCGCGAGCGCCGACATGTACCACGGGAAGAGCTGCGGGTTGCCGGCCTCCTGCAGGGCGGTGCCGATCAGCGGCGCGGTGCCGCCGAAGAGCGCCACGGTCAGCGAGTACGGGAACCCCGCGCCCGCCGCACGCACCCGCGTCGGGAAGAGCTCGGAGTTGACCGCGGCCGAGATCGAGGTGAAGCAGCCGAGGAAGACCATGCCGACGAGTTGCACGACGAGCAGGCTCGCGTACGCGTCGGTGAGCAGGCTGAGCAGCGGCACCGGCAGCACGAGGAACCCGACGCCGAACGTGATGAGCATCGGCCGGCGCCCGACCCGGTCCGACAACATGCCGAGCAGCGGCTGCAGGATCATGAAGAAGACCAGCGAGATCGTGCCGATCTGCAGCGAGTCGGCCTCGTCGAAGCCGACGGTGATCTGCGCGTACGTGGGCAGGAAGCTGGTCCAGGTGTAGTACGCGACGGTGCCGGCGATCGTGATGCCCACGATGGTGGCCGCCGACCTCGGGTGGTTCTTGAGGAACTCGAACATCTTCGGCCGCTCGGCCTTGCCCTGCTGGATCTCCTCGGCCACCGCCGACGTCTCGTCGGCGCCCTTGCGGATCCACAGGCCGACGAGGCTGAGCACGGCGCCGACGATGAACGGGATGCGCCAGCCGTAGGAGTCCATGTCGGCCTCGGCGAGGCTGGTGGCCAGCACCGCCGCCAGGCCCGAGGCGAGGAGCTGGCCGATGGTCGTGCTGACGTACTGGAAGCTCGAGAACAGGCCGCGGCGGCCCTCGGGGGCCGACTCGACGAGGAACGTGGTGGCGGCGGCGAACTCGCCGCCCACCGACAGGCCCTGGATGAGCCGGGCCAGGGTGAGGATGACCGGCGCGAGCAGGCCGACCGCCTCATAGGTGGGGGTCAGGCCGACGATCAGCGAGCCCACGCCCATCAGGATGATGGTGAACGTCATGGCGGCCTTGCGCCCGTACCGGTCGGCGAAGGCGCCGACCAGCAGGCCGCCGAGCGGACGCATGAAGAAGCCCACGGCGAAGACGGCGAACGAGCTGAGCAACGGCACGAGACTGCTGCCGGTGCTCGCGGGGAAGATCTGCGCGGAGAAGTAGATCGCGAGGAAGGTGTAGGCGTACCAGTCGTACCACTCGACGACGTTGCCGATGCTCGCCGCCATGAGCTGGCGAGCCCGGCTCTTGGGGATGCCGAGCGGTGACGGGGCCATGGGGGAGGTGGCCACCTGGACTCCTTTGCTGCCACGTGCGGGAATGCTTTACTGTGCAGGTAGCAGACCGAAACAGTCAAATGTCGAGGAATATATTTACAATCCCGACACAGAAACGGGTCTACGTGGACGTTCTCGACCGGCGGCTCGTCGCCGCCCTGCAGGTCAGCCCCCGCGCGTCGTGGGGCGAGATCGGCCGGGCCGTGGGCGAACACGAGCGCACGGTCGCCCGGCGGCTGCAACGGCTGATCTCCGAGGGCGTCGTCCGGGTCACCGCCATCTACGACGACCTGCGCACCGGCCACGGGCGTCCGGTGCACCTCGACGTCCAGGTGTACGCGGGCACGGCGGACCACGTCGCCAAGTCGCTGACCGAGCGGCCCGACACCCGCTCGGTGTACGCGCTGACCGGCGCCGCCGACCTCGGCTGCGAGCTGATCGCGCCCTCGCGCGAGGACCTGCACCGCATCCTGTCCGAGCAGCTCACCGGCATCGACGGCATCGTGCGGACACAGGCGCAGGTGGTGCTGCACACGTTCAGGACCGTCGCGGAGTGGCACGCGCCCTACCTCACCGAGCAGGAGGTCGCCGAGCTGCGGCCGGGGCCGCCGCCGGAGTGCCTGCCCGACGAGGAGACCCTGTCGCCGCTGGAACAGCAGATCGCCGACCTGCTCGTCGCCGACGGCCGCATCGCGTACACCGCGGTCGCCGAGCGGCTCGACCTCTCCCCGCCGACCGCCCGCCGCCGGCTCACCTCGCTGCTGGAGCGGCGGCTGCTGCTGCCGCGCGCCGAGGTGGAGCCCGCGCTGCTCGGGCTGCAGGTGGAGGCCATGCTCTGGCTGAAGGTCCGCCCGCACGGGCTCGACCTGGTCGGCCAGCGGCTGGCCGCACACCCCGACGTCCGGTACTGCGCCGCGACCACCGGCACGCGTTCCCTCATCGTGCAGGTCGTCGCGGCGCACGAAGCCGACCTCTATCGCTTCGTGACAGGGGTGGTCGGCCGGTACGACGAGATCACCGACATCGATCTCACCCTCATCACCCGCGCCTACAAACGCGGCCATCTCCACAAGTCCGGACTGCTCACGCTGAACCACCGTTGGGAGACCACACCATGACGCCCGCAGAGAAGGAAGTCGCCGACCTGTGCGTGGAGCTCATCCGCGCCGACAGCAGCAACTACGGGGACGGCAGCGGCCCCGGCGAACGAGCCGCCGCCGAGGTCGTCATGGCCAGGCTGTCGGAGGTCGGGATCGAGTCGACGTACATCGAGAGCGAGCCCGGCCGCGGCAACGTGATCACCCGGGTGGAGGGCTCCGACCCGTCGCTGCCCGCCCTGCTCGTCCACGGCCACCTGGACGTCGTGCCGGCCAACGCCGCCGACTGGTCGGTGGACCCGTTCGCGGGCGAGATCCGCGACGGCTACATCTGGGGCCGCGGCGCGGTGGACATGAAGGACATGGACGCGATGATGCTGGCCCTGATCCGCCAGCTCAAGCGGGAGAACCGCAGGCCCCGCCGCGACATCGTGTTCGCCTGGGTGGCCGACGAGGAGGCCGGCGGCGTGTACGGCGCCAAGTACCTCACGGCCCACCACCCCGAGCTGTTCGAGGGCGTCACCGAGTCGATCAGCGAGGTCGGCGGCTACTCGCTGGAGGTGGACCCGTCGCTGCGGCTCTACCTCATCGAGACGGCCCAGAAGGGCCTGTCCTGGATGAAGCTGATCGCCGACGGCACGGCCGGGCACGGCTCGATGCTCAACTCCGACAACGCCGTCACCGAGGTCGCCAAGGCCGTGGCGAGGATCGGCGCGCACGACTGGCCGCTGACCTACACCGCCACGGTCCGGCAGTTCCTCACCGAGGTCGCCGACGCCTTCGGCATCCCGTTCGACGAGGACGACCCGCAGCCGGTCCTGGACAGGATCGGGCCGCTGGTGCGGTTCGTCGGCGCGACGCTGCGCCACACCGCCAACCCGACCCAGCTCGACGCCGGCTACAAGTCGAACGTCATCCCCGGCCAGGCCACGGCCGTGGTGGACGGGCGTTTCCTGCCCGGGTTCGAGGAGGACTTCTTCAAGACGATCGACTCGCTGCTCGGGCCGAAGGTGCGGCGCGAGTTCATCCACCACGACATCGCGCTGGAGACGACGTTCGACGGGGCGCTGGTGGAGTCGATGATCGCGGCGCTGAAGGCCGAGGACCCGGCGGCGCGGGCGATCCCGTACTGCATGTCGGGCGGCACCGACAACAAGACGTTCTTCGCGGACCTCGGGGTGCGCGGGTTCGGGTTCGTGCCGCTGCGGCTGCCCGGCGACATGGACTTCGCCTCGATGTTCCACGGCGTGGACGAGCGGGTGCCGGTGGACGCGCTGCAGTTCGGCGTCCGGGTGCTGGACCGGCTGCTCCTAAACTACTGATTTGTGAACAACGACCCTTACACCCAGGCCGGCGAGGCCGCGGCGGCGCTGCGCGGCGCCGCCGGCCTCGACACCTTCGACGTGGCGCTCGTCATGGGGTCGGGGTGGGTGCCCGCCGCCGACGCGATCGGCGAGACGGTGAGCGAGATCCCGTTCTCCGACCTGCCCGGCTTCCGCGCACCCGCGGTGGCGGGGCACGGCGGCAAGATCCGCGCCGTGCGCACCGCCGGGGGCAGGACCGCGCTGATCTTCCTCGGCCGTACGCACCTGTACGAGGGGCTCGGCGTCGACGCGGTGGTGCACGGCGTGCGCACGGCGGCGGCGGCCGGCGTCCGCACACTCGTGCTGACCAACGCGGCAGGCGGGCTGCGTCCCGAGACGCAGAACGTCGGCGACCCGGTCCTGATCAGCGACCACATCAACCTGACCGGGGCCAACCCGATCACCGGCACCACCTTCATCGACCTCACCGAGGTCTACTCGCGCCGCCTGCGCGACCTGGTCCGCGAGATCGACCCGTCCATCGCCGAGGGCGTCTACGTCGCCTTCCGCGGGCCCACGTACGAGACGCCGGCCGAGATCCGCATGCTGCGCACGCTGGGCGGCGACCTGGTCGGCATGTCCACCGTGCTGGAGGCGATCGCGGCCCGCGAGGCGGGCGTGGAGGTGCTCGGCGTCTCCCTGGTCACCAACCCCGGCGCCGGGCTCTCCGGCGAGCCGCTCGACCACGAGGAAGTGCTGGAGGTGGGCCGCGCCACGGCCGCCCGCATGGGCGTCCTGCTGTCCAAGGCAGTGGACCGCCTGTGACCGCCCGGGGCCCCTTCGGGGCGGCGACGCCGGCGACCGCCCGGAACTTCCGCGGGGAGGCGCGCCGGTGAACGCGCAGGAGCTTCTGCGGGACGCGCGCCGGTGGCTGGCGCAGGACCCCGACCCCGACACACGCGCCGAACTGTCGGAACTCATCGAACGTGAAGACCTGCCCGCGCTGCGCGAGCGGTTCGGGGCCAGGCTGGAGTTCGGCACCGCCGGGCTGCGCGGCGAGCTGGGCGCGGGCCCGAACCGGATGAACCGCGTCACCGTCATGCGCGCCGCCGCCGGACTGGCCGCCGTGCTGGGGCCGGGCAGGCACGTGGTCATCGGGTACGACGCGCGGCACAAGTCCGACGTGTTCGCCCGCGACACGGCCGCCGTGCTCACGGGGGCGGGGCTGCGCGCCTCGCTGCTGCCGCGCCCGCTGCCCACCCCCGTCCTGGCCTTCGCCGTGCGCCACCTGGGAGCGGACGCGGGCGTCACCGTGACGGCCAGCCACAACCCGCCGCGCGACAACGGCTACAAGGTCTACTGGGGCGACGGCTCGCAGATCGTGCCGCCGATCGACGCCGAGATCTCGGCCGCCATCGACGCCGCAGGCCGCGTCGACGAGCTCCCCCTGAACGGCCCCGGTGAGCTGACGATGCTCGGCGAGGACGTCGTCACCGCCTACCTCGACGCCGTGACCTCGCTGCCCCTCGGTGACGCCCGCGACCTGCGGGTGGCCTACACGCCGCTGCACGGCGTCGGCGCGGACCTGCTGACCAGGGCGTTCAAGGCGGCCGGGTTCGAGGAGCCGATCGCGGTCGAGGAGCAGCGCGACCCCGACCCGGACTTCCCGACGGTGGCCTTCCCCAACCCGGAGGAGCCGGGCGCGATGGACCTCGCCGTCGCGCTGGCCGCCAAGACGGACGCCCACCTGGTGCTGGCCAACGACCCCGACGCCGACCGGTGCGCGGTGGGGGTTCCGCTGCCGGGCGGCGGCGTACGCATGCTGACCGGTGACGAGCTCGGCGGCCTGCTGGCCGAGCACGTCATCACGCACACCACGGGCGACCGCATGGTGGCCACCACGATCGTCTCCTCCACCCTGCTCGGCAAGATCGCGCGGGCGCACGGCGTCCGGTACGGCGAGACGCTCACCGGCTTCAAGTGGATCATCAAGGCCGGGCCCGGGCTGGTCTTCGGCTACGAGGAGGCCATCGGCTACAGCGTCGGCTCCGACTCCGGCCTGCCGGTCCACGACAAGGACGGCATCGGCGCGGCGCTGACCGTGGCCGGCATCGCGGCGGCGGCCCGGCGCGACGGCCGTACGCTGCTGGACCTGCTGGACGACCAGGCCCGCCGCCACGGCCTGCACGCGACGTCGCAGGTGTCGTTCCGGGTGGCGGACCTGTCGCTGATCTCCGGCGCGATGACCCGCCTGCGCACCACCCCGCCCACGACGCTCGGCGGCCTGGCGGTGGAGCGCGCCGACGACCTGTCCAAGGGAGACGGCGGCCTCCCCCCGACCGACGGCCTGCGCTATGTCCTGTCCGGCGGCGCCCGCGTCGTGATCCGCCCTTCCGGCACGGAGCCCAAACTGAAGTGCTACCTGGAGGTCGTCGTCCCCACGCCGGACGACGTCACCGAGGCCCGCACCCAGGCCACCGACGCCCTCTCAGCTCTGAAGCACGACCTGGAATCCCACCTGGATCTCTAGCGACACAGCCGCACTCGGCAGTGCCAGGATCGGCACGACCACATTCGGCCCCATCCCCGGTCCGCTTCTCCTCATTGGCACCGACCTCTCCATGATCGAGGCGATCAACACCGATGGTCGCCCCTTCTACCAGCAACCGTCTGTTTCATCGTTCACCCGCTCGCTCCCTACAATGTCCGGCAGTTGCTCGACCTGCCGGCGCCGGCCCCCAGAAGCCAGTCAGACCCAGGCGTAGTTGTCATCGGTGACATCCGGCAGTTCGGCGGCACCAGCCGGTGCCCAAGGATCGGAGAGCCCGGCTAGGGCGGCACCGATCGGCGGGAAGATCGGCAGACGGGTGGTCTTGCGATAGTGGACCCACTTCGTGTCCGCCCGTCGGGCAATGCGTCGTACTCATTGCGGGCGAGGGTGGAGCGCACGCGCTCGGTGATGTGCAGCCGGTAGATGAGGTGGAGTTTGCGCGGTGGAGGTGTGGGGCCGGGGCGTGAGACGCGCTGATCCACCAGCCAGAGGAGTTCCGGTTCGGTGGCGTGGCTGAGATCGAGGTGGAGTTCTTCGGCCAGTTCCCGACGTAGCGCGTCGTGCAAGGGCTCGCCGGATTCGACGTTCCCCGCCGGACGCCGTCACGGGCGCACTGGGTCAGCCGCTACGGACGGCCCGGCCAAGGGCGGGCAAAGAGGCGGCCAAAGTCATGCTCTAGCGTAAGCACCATGAGGGCGGCTCGGTATCTGTGCTGGCTGGCCTGGGCGCAGAAGGGTCGGGTCGCGCTTGGCGCGATGCTGGGAACCCTCTGGATGGTGGGCCTGACGCTCCCGCCGTACCTGCTGTCGAGGGCCGTCGACGACGGCCTGGCGCCCGGCTGGGTGCTGGCGCTGCTCGGCGCGGGCCTGGTCAACGCCTGGCTGGCGATGGTGCGGCACCGCACGATGACCAAGATCCGGATGGACGCCAACTTCCGCACCGTGCGCGCCCTGGTCGAGCAGATCAACAAGCTGGGCGCCGACCTGCCCAAACGCGCTTCGACGGGCGACGTGGTGACGATCGGAATCGGCGACGTCATCGCCATCGCCGCCTCGCTGACGGTGACCGGCCCCGGGGTGGGCGCGGTGATCAGCTACGGCGTGGTGGCGGCGCTACTGCTGCAGGTCTCCGTGGTGCTGGCCGTGGTGGTGCTGCTGGGCGTGCCGCTGCTGGCGATAGTGCTCGGCCCGCTGCTCGGGCGGCTGATGAAGGTGCAGAACGGCTACCGCGAGAACCAGGGCAGGCTGACCACCCGCCTGGTCGACCTGATCGAGGGGCTGCGGGTGCTCAACGCCTTCGGCGGCAAGGGCGCCTACGCCGAGCGGTACCGCGCCGACTCGGCGAGCCTGCGCGAGCAGGGCTACCGGGTGGCATCGCTGACGAGCTGGATCGGCGCGCTGGGCGCCGGATTGCCCGCCCTGTTCCTGGCCGCCGTCACCTGGCTGGGCGCCCGGCTGGCCGCCGAGGGGGCGATCACGGTGGGCGAACTGGTCGGGGTGTACGGGTACATCGCCATGCTGGTGGTTCCTGTCTCCTCCTTCATCGAGGGCAGCTTCCAGGTCAGCCACGGCCTGGTCGCCGCCCGCCAGGTCACCCGCTTCCTCGCGCTGCGCGCCGAGGAGCGGCCCCGGCCCGCCGGGCCGGAGGTCGCGCCGGGGAGCCTGGTGGGGCTCGTCAGCGCCCGGCCGGAGGAGAGCCTGGCACTGCTCGAAGGGATGGGCGGGTTCGATTGCACCTCTCTGATCGCCGACCACGACGCCGCCCTGTTCGCGGGCACGCTGCGCGAGGTCCTCCAGGGCCGGGGCGAGGCGGACGACGAGGCCATCGACCGGGCCGTGCACGTCGCCGCGGCGCAGGACGTGGTCGCCGGGCTGCGCCACGGGCTCGACTCGTTGATCGAACCCGGCGGCCGCAACCTGTCGGGCGGCCAGCGCCAGCGGGTGCGCCTGGCCCGATCCCTGCTGGCCGAGCCCGAGGTGCTGCTGGCCATAGAGCCCACCTCGGCCCTGGACGCGCACACCGAGTCCCTCCTCGCGGGGCGGCTCCGTACGGCGCGCGCCGGCCGTACCACGGTCGTGGCCACCACCTCGCCACTGCTGCTCGCCCAGGCCGACCAGGTGCTGTTCATCGAGGATGGGCGGGTGGCCGCCACCGGCACCCACCGCGAGCTGATGGACTCCACCCCCGCCTACCGATCGGTGCTCGCATGAACCGCGACCTGCCCATCGCCGACCGCCGGCAGGTACGGCGGGCCGCCCTGCGCCTTGTCAGGCGCGAGGTGCCTGGCTTCATCGCGACGCTGCTGCTCAACAGTCTGGCGGCGGCCGCCGCGCTGATCAGCCCGTGGTTGCTGGGCCGCATCATCGACGCCATCAGCGCCGGAGACACGGTCGACCTGCTCGCCGCGATCGCCGTGGGCGCTGCGCTGGCCCAGCTGGTCCTGTCCAGATACGCCGAGAAGGTCGGCGCTCGCTTCAGCGAGCGTGTCCAGGAAGGCATCCGCGCCGAACTCCTGGACCGCGTGCTGGCCCTGCCCGCCGCCACGGTCGAGCACATCCGCACCGGCGACCTGACCGCCCGCGGAACCACCGACGTGGCCGTCGTCGGCCGCACCCTGCGCGACGCCGCCCCCGCGATCCTCGTCTCAAGCTTGCAGGCGCTCTTCCTGATCGTCGCCGTCTTCCTGGTCGACCTCGTCCTCGGCGCCTGCGGCCTGCTCGCGCTGGTCGGCATCGTGGCCGCCTCCCGCTGGTACCTTCGCCGCGCCCGCCCCGCCTACCTGGAGGAAGGCGCCGCCCGCTCGGAGCTGGCCGAGCACCTGGCCGCCAACGCCGCGGGCGCCCGCACCATCGAGGCCCTGGGCCTGCAGGCCAAGCGCACACAGGCGGCGGAACGGGTGATCGAGCGCAACCGGGCCGCCCAGTTGCGGACGCTCTTCCTGCGCAGCGTGCTCTGGCCCTCGGTGGAGGTCTCCTCGCTGCTGCCGCCCGTGCTGGTACTGCTGCTCGGCGGGGTGCTCCTGGACCGCGGCCAGGTCACGCTGGGCGCGGTCGTCACCTGCGTGCTCTACCTACGCCAGCTCGGCCAGCCGATCGAAACGATCCTGATCTGGCTGGAGCAGCTGCAGAGCAGCGGCGCCTCCTTCGCCAGGATCGAGGGCCTCGCGGCACCGGCGCGGGAGGAGGCCGCCGCCGCGACGCCGCAGGGTGACCGCATCGAGGCATGCGGCGTGCACTTCGCCTACGAAGGCGGCGACGACGTGGTGAGCGGCGTCGATCTGACCGTACGGCCCGGCGAGCGTCTGGCCGTCGTCGGCCCCTCGGGAGCCGGCAAGTCAACCCTGGGCAAGCTACTGGCCGGCATCGACCGCCCCCGCCTGGGCACGGTCACCGTCGGCTCGGTACCCGTCGCCGACCTCTCCCCCACCCAGCTCCGCGAGCACGTCGTCCTGGTCACCCAAGAACAGCACCTGTTCCTCGGCACCGTCCGCGACAACCTGCTGCTGGCGGATCCGACGGCCGGCGACGACCGACTGGACAAGGCGCTTGCGGCGGTCGGCGCCGACTGGGTCGCGTCGCTCGACGACGAGCTGGGGTCCCAGTCGTCCGGCGTCACCCTCGGCCCGGACCGGGTCCAGCAGCTCGCCCTGGCCAGGGTCATGTTGGCCGACCCGCACACCGTCATCCTCGACGAGGCCACCGCCATGCTCGACCCCCGTACGGCCAGGCGCGCGGAACGCTCGCTCGCCGCCGTCCTGGAGGGGCGGACCGTCATTGCGATCGCCCACCGCCTGCACACTGCCCGCGACGCCGACCGGGTGGTGGTCATGGACAACGGCCGGGTGGTGGAGGTCGGCGCCCACGACGAGCTGGCCGCGGCGGGCGGGGTGTACGAGGCGCTGTGGAGGTCGTGGCACAGCTCGCGGAGTGCCGGCGCCGAACACGATTCTCCGCCGCACTGATCGGTGAAGCCGGGAGACGGTCGGCATCACGACCTCAGCGAGCTCATCGTCCACCGCTCCAAGATGCCCTGGGCCGGCACGTCCGCCCCGCTCTACGCCGCCTCCCGCAGCGGGTGAGAGGTGGGCGGGGTCACGCACATCACGCCCGAGCAGCTGGTGGACGCCCGGTGGTGGGCGGCGTGGGAAGCCGCGCCGCCCACGACCGTCAGGACAGGCGGAACTGCAGGTCGATGTCCCAGTTGTTGAGGTCGGGTTCCTCCAGCGGGTTGGTCTTGTAGAGCTCCAGGCGGCAGCCCCAGTGCTCGGTGCCGTCCTTCTCGGTCGCGTCCAGGGTCAGGCCCTGCTCCTCGACCCACGTGAGCACGGACTCGATGACGCCGAACAGCTGGTCGGGGTGGCCGTGGTGCGACTCGGTGACGTAGCGGCCGGCCGGAAGCACGGCGGCGAAGAGGTCTCCCTCGCCCTCCACCGGCACGGCCACCGGCACCCCCGCCTGCACGACCAGCCGGTCACCGGCCATGTCGATCTCCTCGTACCGGAAGAACGGGGCGTCGGCGGGGTGGTGGCCGCGTTCGGCGAGCCAGCCGATGATGCCGGCGATGCGGTCGCCCACCACGCCGAACGTGGTCATGGTGATGGTCCCGCGCACCCCGACGTACGGACGCTCGGGAAGTTCGATGATCTGTGGCATGTGTCCTCCTTCACCCATCAGTACGGAGGACGTCCCCGAAACTCATCGGCAGCCCGAAGAACGGGAACAACCCCGGATCCAGGTACGTCGTCTCCCCCGTGATCACGCCGCCCGCGACCTCCAGCACGACCAGGGCGAACGCCTCCCCCTTGACGTACTGCCCGAAAGCCGGGCAGCCGTTGGCCCGCGTACGGACGAGGCGGGAGCCGGCGCAGTACGCGTCGCCGGCGGCGGCGGCCAGCACCGTGCGGACGTCCTCCCGCCCGCGCAGCCACCACGTGAACGGCGGCATCGACGACGTGGCGTCCTCGTGCAGCAGCGACACGAGCGCGGCCACGTCGTAGCGCTCGAACGCCGACACGTAGCGGTCCAGCAGCCCTTCGTCCACCTCTGAGTCGGTCTCCCGGGTGGCGGGCAGGGCGGCCCGGGCGCGTTGCAGGGCGCTGTTGACGGAGGCGACGCTCGTGCCCAGCAGGACGGCCGTCTCGGCGGCGCTCCACTTCAGCACGTCACGCAGGATGAGCACGGCGCGCTGCCGGGGCGGCAGGTGCTGCAGGGCCGCCACGAACGCCAGCCGCACCGTCTCCCGCGTCACCGCCACGTCGGCGGGATCGAGGACGCGCACGTCGGGGACGGGCCAGACCCACCGGTCCCCCGGCAACGGGACACCCAGGTCGGCGCCTGGAACGGCGGCGGGCGTGAGGTCCATGGCCCGGGCGCGGCGCTGGGGGCCGCGCAGCATGTCGAGGCAGATGTTCGTGGCCAGGTGGAACAGCCACGCCCGCAGCGGCCCCTTGGCCGAATCGTACGTCCGCCACGCCCTGACGAACGTCTCCTGCACCGCGTCCTCTGCCTCGAAACCGGAGCCGAGCATGCGGTAGCAGTAGCCGGTCAGCTCGACCCGATGCGGTTCCAGCAGCGGCCCGAGGTCCTGCGCGGTCACGGGGACGAGATCACCTGCTCCAGGGCGAAGCTGAGCTGTCCGATGCCGAACATGTCCTCACCAGATGTAGGGGCTGACACGGTGTCACAGTCAACCTATGGCGATTTTTCACGACGTGAGGTACTTTTCGAAATCAAGGCGACCGAACGTTCGGTAGGCGACATGTCAACTCACCTCACCACCCGCGACACCGGCGAACGGATCAGGACGGCGGCGGTCCTGCTGTTCGCCCGGCAGGGCTACGCCGCCACGAGCGTCAGAGACCTCGCCAAAGCCGTCAACATGACCAACGCCGGCATCTACCACCACGTCTCCAGCAAGGAAGCCCTGCTGGCCGACCTCATGCGCGTCGCCCAGCAGGGGCTGATCGACGCGACCGAGCGCATGCTGGCCCCGTACGCCCGCCCCGCCGACCGCCTCGCCCTGCTGATCGGTTCGCTCACCGCCATCCACGCCCGCAACCCCATGACCACCCGCGTCATGGACGGCGAGCTGCGGTCCCTGACGCCCGGCTCCGCCGCCCGCGACGAGATCATCACCCTGCGCGACACGTACGAGGACCACTGGCGGCGCGCCCTGGCCGACGGCGTGGCGGAGGGCACGTTCCGCCTCGCCGACCGGAGGCTGACCCGCCTGGCCCTGATGTCCATGTGCACCGGCACCAGCGAGTGGTACCGCCCCGACGGGGACTCCACGCTGGAGCAGGTGTGCGCCGAGTTCGTCACGATCGGGCTGGCCGCCGTCCGCGCCCCCGCCGACGCCGCCGTTCCCACCGCCGATTTCTCCCAGCTGCCCGACTTTCCATGGGAGCCGCCGGATGTACGCAACGATCCCCGACCTGATGAGGCACGCCGCTAGGACGTACGGCGACCGCGAGTTCCTCCGCTTCCCCTCCCACGGATCCGTCACTTTCGCCGAGGCCGGCACGCGCTCCGACCGGCTGGCCGGCGCCCTGGCCGACAAGGGCGTGCGGCCGGGCGACCGGGTGGCGATCATGATGGACAACGTGCCCGGCTGGCCGCTGACGTGGCTCGGCGTGCTCAAGGCGGGCGCGACGGCGGTGCCGGTGAACGTCCGTTACCGCGCCGCCGACCTGGAGCACGTCCTGCGCGACTCGGGCGCCGTCGCCACCGTCACCACCGCCGGGCACGCCCCGCACATCCCCGGCACGGTGCACCTCTTCGACGCCCTGACCGACGGGACCTCTCCCGCCGTTCGCATCAATCCCGACGATGTCGCGAATTTTCAGTACACATCGGGTACGACGGGCTTCCCCAAGGCCTGCATGCTCACCCACGACTACTGGCTCAGATGCGCGCAGGTCGTCGCCGACCAGGTGGGCCTGCGCGACGACGACGTGATCATGATGGCGCAGGCGTACTCGTACATGGACCCGCAGTGGGTCACCGTGCTCGCGCTGATCGGCGGCATCCCGCTCGTGGTGCTCCCCCGCTTCTCCGCCTCCGGCTTCTGGCCCGCCGCCGGCGAGCACGGGGCGACGCTCACGTACGTGCTGGGCACGATGCCCCTCCTCATGCACAAGCAGCCGCCCGCCCCGCACGACCGCGACCACCGCATGCGGCTCGTGCTCTGCTCCGGCATCCAGCCCGACCTGCACCGCACGTTCGAGGAACGCTGGGGCGTCCCCTGGCGCGAGCTGTACGGCTCCACGGAGAGCGGCCCCGACCTGGTGATGCCCGTCGAGGCGAAGGACACGGTGGGAACGGGCGCGATGGGCCTCGCCCCGCCGGGCAAGGAGGTGGTCGTCGACGAGGAGACCGGCGAGATCCTGGTCAGGGGCGTCCCCATGATGAAGGGCTACTGGAACCACCCCGAGGCGACCGCCCACGCCTTCAGGGGCGGCTGGTACCACACCGGCGACCTCGGCGTCCGCGACGACCGGGGCTACATCCGCCACGCCGGGCGGATCAAGGACATGGTCCGCAGGGGCGGCGAGAACATCTCGTGCGCCGAGGTCGAGAACGTCCTCGCCCAGCACCCGGCGGTGCTGTCGGCAGCGCTCGTGCCCGTCCCCGACGACCTGTTCGGCGAGCTGCCGAAGGCGTTCCTCCAGCTCCGCCCCGGATTCCCGCCGACCGAGGAGACCGCCGTGAGCGTGGTCGAGCACGCCAGGGAACGCCTGGCCCGCTTCAAGATCCCGGCGTACGTCGAGTTCGTCGAGGAGTTCTCGCTCACCCCGTCGGCCCGCATCGAGAAACGCCACCTCCTCCAGCCGGAGCGCGACCAGCGCGCCGCCCCCGCCATCCAGGTCGACAAGGAGACCCGATGATCGACGTGACCGTACGCGACGAGGTGGCCCTGATCACCCTCGCCCGCCCCGAGAAGCTCAACGCCCTCACCGCCGGCATGCGCGAGGACCTCGCGGCGGCCGTCCGCGAACACGGCAGCGGCACGAGAGGGATCGTGGTGACCGGCGCCGGCCGGGCGTTCTGCGCCGGCGAGGACCTGCACCAGGCCGTCGGCCGGTCGCTGGTCGAGGAGGTGGAGCTCTTCCACGACATGACCAGGGCCGTGCTCGAAACGCGAGTCCCGGTCGTGGCGGCGGTCAACGGCCTGTGCGTCGGCGGCGCCGCCGAATGGACGCTCAGCTTCGACGCCCGCGTCGGCGCCCCGGCGGCCGAGTACTTCTTCCCGGAGAACCACATCGGCCTGTCGGTCTCGAACGCGGCCGGCTACCTGCTCCCCCGCCTGGTCGGCGCGCGGGCGCTGCGGTTGGTGCTCGACTCGACCCGCATGAGCGCCGCCGACGCCCTCTCCCTCGGCCTGCTGGACGAGATCGTCGCCCCCGAGGCGCTGGTGGAGACGGCGATCGCCCGGGTCCGCCGGTGGACCGAGCCGGGCACGGCCACGTCCGTCCACCTCGCCCTGCTCCGCCCCGCGCCGGAGGAGGTCGAACGGGCCTTCGCGGCGGAGACGGAGGCGGCCCGGCAGGTGGAGTCGTCCGGCATCGCCCAGGCCGGCATGGCGGCCTTCGTCAACCGCCCCCGGCCGTGAGATCTCCCAGGGCGCGCAGGGCGCCGGCGGTGAAGGCGTCGAGGGGACAGAAGAGCTCGATCGCCAGCTCCGACAGCGTGACGTCGGCCGGCGCGCCGAACGTCGCCATGGTGCTGAACATCGCCAGCTCACCCAGCGGGGTGCGGATCCGCAACGGCACCTGGATCGGGCTGGGCCGGTGCCGGGAGGGGCCGTCGTCCCGCGCGGTCACGGGGTAGCCGGCCACCTCCTCGTGCAGCGCCTGGAGATCGGCGTCGCCGGTCGCGTCGGCCTGGCGTGACAGCCGTTCGAGGAAGAGCTCCCGCACCTCGCCCAGGTTGGCCAGCCGCGCGGCCAGCCCGTCGGGGTGCAGGGCCAGCCGGAACACGTTCGGCAGCGGCTCCAGCAGGTGCGGCGGGATGCCGTCCATGAGGACGCCCATGGCCCGGTTGGTGAGCAACACGTTCCACAGCCGGTCGACCACGACCGCCGGGTACGGCTCATGCGCCGTCAGCATGGTCTCCAGCGCCGAGCGGATCGAGGCCAGGTAGCCGTCGTCGAGGCTGCTCTCCCGGTAGGCCGGCGCGTAGTCGGCGGCCAGCAGCAGGGTGTTGCGCTCCCGCAGCGGCACGTCGAGAGCGGCGGACAGGCGCAGCAGCATGGCCCGGCTCGGGCGCGCCCGGCCGTTCTCCATGTACGACAGGTGCCGCGCCGAGGTGTCGGCCAGGTTGGCGAGGTCGAGCTGGCTGAGCCTGCGCCGCTGCCGCCACTGCCGCAGCAGTGGCCCCACCCGAGACGGTTGTGCCGTGTCCATGCCGAGGAGGATAGGCCTCCACCAGGTGGGCGCCGCCGTGCTCGGCCTCATCGCCGCCCACTCGCAGATCCCCGCCAGGTACGTGGCGTACGTCGTCGCGGGCAACGCGCTGTCGTGCGCGGCGCTGCTGGTGCTCGCGTTCGCGGACGTGATCCCGCTGACCGGCCTGGGGGTCGCCTTCCTGCTGACCGGCGCGCTGGTGGTCGCGGTCTACGCCGCGCTCGAGTACGTCGGGCTGCGTCGGCTGCCCAGGGGCGGGAGCGCCTGACGGCGCTACGCGAAGGCGACGACCCCGACGAGCAGCACGACCGTGACCACCACGAAGGCGATCGAGTCGTACGACCACGTCATCCGGGCCGGCGCCGCGGCCTCGTCACGGAGCCTCGCCTTCTCGGCGCGCTCGCGGATCTGGTCGCCCACCCAGTCGGCGTGGGTCTTGCCCGCGAACGCCTCGGCCGCCGCCTGCTCGGCCTTGGGCAGCGTCGGCTCGGTCTGGAACCGCCCGCGCCGCTCCGGCACCGTGCCGCGGCGCTGCGCCTTGGCCCGCTCGCGGGCGCTGCTCATCGGCGTCCAGAGCCGCAGCACCTGCTCGTCGCCGTAGCGGACGGCGATGGCGTGCGACACGCTCACGTCGTCGATGGCGGCCCACGGCACGAACGTGCTACGGAACGGGTTGCGCCCCAGCAGCCCCTCCTCGGTGAGGACGGTGGCGGGGCGCAACGCGATCGCGTACACGAGCGACGTCAGCAACGCCAGCACGGCCAGCGCCACCAGCGACGGCTTGCCGGTGTAGCGGGCGATCAGGTCCCAGACGTTGAGCGCGACGAACGCCAGCCACACCCACGCCAGCACGAACGCGGTCTTGGAACGGAAGGTCTGCTTCATGGCTGCCATTTGAGTTGGGCGAACCCCGGCTTGATCACGCCGTTGATCAGCGCCAGCCGCTCGTCGAAGGGGAGGAACGCCGACTTCATGGCGTTGACCGTGAACCACTGCAGGTCGTCCCAGCCGTAGCCGAACGCCTCGACCAGCTTGAGGAACTCCAGCGACACGCTGGTCGAGCTCATCAGCCGGTTGTCGGTGTTGACCGTGACCCGGAAGTAGAGCCGCCGCAGCAGCCCGATCGGGTGCTCGGAGATCGACGCGGCGGCCCCCGTCTGCAGGTTGGAGGTCGGGCACATCTCCAGCGGGATGCGCTTGTCGCGGACGTACGCCGCCAGCCGCCCCAGCTTGGCCGTGCCGTCCTCGGCCACGGAGATGTCGTCGATGATCCGCACGCCGTGGCCGAGCCGGTCGGCGCCGCACCACTGGATGGCCTGCCAGATCGACGGCAGCCCGAACGCCTCGCCGGCGTGGATGGTGAAGTGGGCGTTCTCGCGCTGCAGGTATTCGAAGGCGTCGAGGTGGCGCGTGGGCGGGTAGCCGGCCTCGGCGCCGGCGATGTCGAAGCCCACGACGCCGCCGTCGCGGTAGCGCACGGCCAGCTCGGCGATCTCACGGGAGCGGGCCTGGTGCCGCATGGCGGTCAGCAGCGTGCCGACGCGGATGCCGCGCCCGCGCGAGCCCTGCTCGAACCCCTCCAGCACGGCCTCCACCACCTGGTCGAGGCTGAGCCCCGTGGTGGTGTGCTGCTCGGGCGCGAAGCGCACCTCGGCGTAGACGACGCCGTCGGCGGCGAGGTCTTCCGCGCACTCGGCGGCCACGCGGACGAGGGACTCGCGGGTCTGCATGACGCCGACCGTGTGCGCGAACGTCTCGAGGTAGCGCTCGAGCGAACCGGAGTCGGACGCCTCCTCGAACCACCGGCGCAGGTTGTCGGGATCGCGGGTGGGCAGCCGCTCGTAGCCGGACTCCCTGGCCAGCTCGGCGATCGTCTCGGCGCGCAGCCCGCCGTCGAGGTGATCGTGGAGCAGAACCTTGGGAGCCCGCCGGATCTCGTCAAGCGTGAGACTCATCTGGCCATGATATGAGCACCGTCGGGCTCAGTCGCGCCCCGCGGCCTCCGGCGAGAACGCGGGCAGGCACACGGCGATGTACTCCGCGCCCTCGGGGCCGACGCTGTAGCGGACCTTCTCCCCCGGCGACGTCACCACCGACTGCCCGGCCTCGACCCGGGTGACGCCCCCGTCGTGCTCCACGATGACCGTGCCGCGCAGCACCACGGTGTATTCGGTGAACGACGGCGTCTGCGGCGGTTCCTCCCATCCGGGCGGGGCGGTCATATGGGCGATGGAGACGGCCTCGTCGCCGCCGGCCACCCGGCCGACGTGCTCGTCGATCACCTTGCCGCCGGGGACGGGGATGCGGGCCGGGCCCTCGATCTTCTTCACCACGGACGTCAGTGTGCCACGTCGATGACGAGCCGGTTGGGCGAGCCCATCTCCTTCACCTCGAACGGGGCCTTCCTGTCGAGCACCAGGGCGATGCCCACGCGGGCCTCGAAGTCACCGGTCCTGACGACGTCGGTGAGGTTGCCCAGCCCCGCCTGGTAGACCGGGCCGCCCTCCCAGGTGAGCCGCCCCTTCTCGTCGTGGGCGTTGGCCGGGAAGAGCGTGAGCAGCAGGTACGCGCCGCCGCCCACGTCGATCGGCCGGCCGGAGCCGTCCTGGACGAGCTGGTCCACCCAGCGCACGGAGTAGCCGGGGACGTCGCCTTCGAGGTCGACCACGAGCCGGTCGTACGAGCCGTGGGAGGCGTAGCGGACGTCCTTCACGACGGCGGGCTCCATGCCGCCGCGGTCGACCTCGACCTCGGCGGTGCTCGTCGGCACGTCGGGGACGGGGCTGGGCGAGCCGGGCGGGGTGCCGGTCGCGACGGCCTGCTTCTCCGGCAGGGCGCTCTGCTCGGCCGGGCCGCAGGCCGTCAGCACGGTGAGCCCGGCGGCCAGGGCCAGCAGGACGCGTGGAGCGGGCAGCCGGCCGCGCGGCGAGGATGGCGAGTCCATGCGGGGTAGATGCCCCGCCCACCGGCCCGCAAGCCGCACCACACCCGATCGGTACGGCGCTTCCCGCGACCGCTGCGGGCCCCTACCCTGCCCTACCCTGTCCCGCCGGGCCGTGCGGCACCCTCTATGAGGCAGGGCCCCGCCGGTCCGGCGGGGCCCCAGCGCGGTCGGACCGCATCGTAAGCGGTCGGACGGCCTCAAACGGACAGCCCCGTCTCGTTCAGGGACGGGCCGCCTCGCGGGAGCACGACCCGGTCGCCGGGGCGGCCGGCACCGGCTCCCGGCAGAGGAGAAGGCGCGTAGAGATAATAGTTGTTTGTGCACTTAATGCAAATGCAATTAATGCGATGGTCTGAGTATTTGCGAAGTGGTAACCTCCGCGTCATGGAGGAGCAGTACGTCGTGGACACCTGGCAGTACGTGCTGTCCACGCACGCCAGGGCCATGTGCGCGCTGGAGCGGGAGCTGGGTGACCGGCACGGCCTGGGTCCCAGTGAGTTCGAGGTGCTCGACCGGATCGTCCTCCATGACCGCAAGCTCCGCATCCAGGAGCTGTGCGACGAGGTCCACCTCAGCCAGAGCGCGCTGTCGCGCGTGGTGGCCCGCCTGGAGAAGGCGTCCCTGGTGACGCGCGTGGTGTGCGACGCCGACCGCCGCGGCGTCTACGTCAGCATCACCGACGAGGGCCGCACCCGCCACGCCGAAGCCCTCCCCACCCACCGCGCCGTGCTCAAGCAGGTCTTCACCGACGCCCCGGCCCTGACCTCCTGACCGCGCCCGGTCCCGCGGGGCCCGCGGCACGAAGCCGAGGGAGTCCCCGTCCTCACTCCCCGGCCGCGCCCCAGTCCCACAGGGCCTGGAGTACGGGGGCCAGGCCGCGGCCGCGCGGGGTGAGGGTGTAGCAGGTGCGGGGTGGCCAGCCCGGCAGGCGGCGGCGTTCGACGACGCCGGCCTGAGCCAGCTGCGCGAGCCGTTCGGAGAGCACCTTGTCCGACAACGCAGGCAACGCCCGGCGCAGGTCGGTGTAGCCGCGGTCGCCGCGCAGCAACTCCCGGACGACCAAGGTCGTCCAGCGGCCCCGCAACGCCGCCAGCGTGATCTCCACCGGGCACGAGGGATCGGGCTCGGTGACGTCCGCGAGCGGATCGTCGGGCAGGCCCGGCCGGGCCGGGTGACCAACGGTTTGGTGAGTCACGAGAGCGCCTCCTAGCGTTGCCGCGTCCCAGTGATTCCTACCTGCCGGAAGGTCAAGATGCGCGAGCTCGCCGAACGTCCCGAGGACGTGCCCCTGGTGTTCGCCGAACGCTTCAACAGCGGCGACCCGGACGCGGTGGCCCAGGTGTACGAGAGCGGAGCGCTGTTCGTCCCCGAGCCGGGCCGCGCGCTGACCGGGACGCGGGCCCACGCGGCCAACGCCCGGTTCATGCGGCTGGGAGTGCCGATCACCGTCCGCCCGCGGCACGTCTACACCGCGGGCGACCTCGCGCTGCTGATCGTGGACTGGTTCATCGACGGCGAGGACGCCGACGGCCGGCACGTGCGCGTCGAGGGGACCGCCACCGACGTCGCCCGGCGCGGCCAGGACGGACGATGGCGGTACGTCGTCGACAACCCCTTCGGCACGCTGCGCACCGCTACGGAGTGACGCGGTCGATGACCAGGGGAAGCTGCGGCGCCGTGGACGGGCCCACCGCGTAGGCGCCTTCCAGGGCCTCCAGCGCGCGGGCGAAGCGGCCGGTGTCGTCGGCGTGCAGGGTCATCAGCGGCTGGCCGGCGCGGACGAGGTCGCCGGGCTTGGCGTGCAGCACCACACCGGCCCCGGGCGAGACCGGGTCCTCCTTGCGGGCGCGACCGGCGCCGAGCCGCCAGGCGGCCAGTCCCACGGCGTACGCGTCGAGCCGGGTCAGCACCCCCGGCTCGGCCGCCTCCACGGTCATCGTCTCTGCGGCCCTGGGCAGCAGCGCGTCGGGGTCGCCGCCCTGCGCCGCGACCATGCGCCGCCACACGTCCATCGCGGAGCCGTCGGCGAGCGCCTCGGCCGGGTCCTTGCCGGAGATCCCGGCGGCCTCCAGCATCTCGCGCGCCAGCCGTACGGTGAGCTCCACGACGTCGGAAGGCCCGCCGCCGGCGAGCACCTCGACCGACTCCGCGACCTCCAGCGCGTTGCCGACGGCCCGCCCGAGCGGGCGGTCCATCGCGGTCAGCAACGCGACCGTGCGCACCCCCGCGTCGGTGCCGAGCGCGACCATGGTCTCGGCCAGCTCCCTGGCCGTCTCCTCGGTCTTCATGAACGCCCCGGAGCCCACCTTGACGTCGAGGACGAGCGCCCCCGTCCCCTCGGCGATCTTCTTGGACATGATCGACGAGGCGATGAGCGGGATCGACTCGACGGTGCCGGTGACGTCACGCAGGGCGTACAACTTCTTGTCGGCGGGGGCCAGGCCCGAGCCGGCCGCGCACACCACCGCGCCCGCCGTGCGCAGGACGTGCAGCATCTCGTCGTTGGACAACGAGGCCCGCCAGCCGGGGATCGACTCCAGCTTGTCGAGGGTGCCGCCGGTGTGCCCGAGGCCGCGCCCCGACAGCTGCGGCACGTACGCCCCGCAGGCCGCCACCAGCGGCGCCAGCGGCAGCGTGATCTTGTCGCCGACGCCGCCGGTCGAGTGCTTGTCGGCCGTGGGCCGGTCCAGCATCGACCAGTCCATGCGTTCGCCGGAGCGGATCATGGCCTGGGTCCAGTCGGCGATCTCGCGCCGGTTCATGCCGTTCAGCAGGATTGCCATGGCCAGCGCGGACATCTGCTCGTCGGCCACCTCGCCGCGCGTGTACGCGGAGATCACCCAGTCGATCTGGGCCGTGGTCAGCTCGCCCCGGTCCCGCTTGGCGCGGATGACCTCGATGGCGTCCATCACGCGCTCCGGCTGAGGTCCTGCGGCCCGAACGCGTACGGCAGGATCTCGGCCATGCGCTTGGGCCCGTCCTCCGTCTCGACCAGCAGGTCCTCACCGCCGAACTCGTAGAGCAGCTGGCGGCAGCGCCCGCACGGCATGAGCAGCTCGCCGTGGCCGTCGCAGCAGGTGAACGCCACCAGCCTCCCGCCGCCCGTGGCGGCCAGCGCCGAGATGAGACCGCACTCGGCGCACAGGCCGACGCCGTAGGAGGCGTTCTCGACGTTGCAGCCGGTGACCACCCGCCCGTCGTCCACGAGCGCCGCGGCCCCCACGGGGAACTTCGAGTACGGCGCGTACGCGTTCCGCATGGCCTCCTCGGCGGCGGCCCGCAACGCGTCCCAGTCGATGGTCAATGCTGTTCCCCTCTGCGGTAGGTCACGCCGTCGGCCTTGGGCATCCGCAGGCGCTGCGAAGCCACCAGGAGCACGAGCAGGGTGAGCACGTGTGGCGTGATGTTGACGAGTTCGTCCGGCAGCCGGTCGACGGTGAGCCAGAGCCAGAACAACACGATCATGCCCAGGGCGGCGAAGGCCATGACCGTGTACTGCCTGGCGGTTCTCGCCTCCAGCTCGGACGACATGAGCTTGCGGGCCTGCATGACCAGGTAACCCAGCAGCAGCAGCGCCCCGAACAGCAGGACCGAGGTGATCGCACCCGAGCTGCGCAGCTGCAGGCCGTCGGCGTAGCCGAACAGGCCCGCACCGACGGCGAGCCCGCCGGGCCGCCAGTTACCGAAGATCATGGCGGCCAGGCCGATGAAGCCGCGGCCCTGCGTCTGGCCCTCGACGTACTTGGTGGAGACGAAGACGAGGAAGACGCCGCCGAGACCGGCGAAGGCTCCGGAGATCATGACGGCGATGTACTTGATCCGGTAGACGTTCACGCCGAGCGACTCGGCCGCCCACGGGTTCTCGCCGACAGAGCGCAGCCGCAGGCCGAAGGGGGTGCGCCAGAGCACGTAGAAGGTCAGCGGCAGCAGCAGGACGGCCAGGATGACGAGCACGTTCACGTTGTGGGTGAGGCCGCGCAGGATGCCGGCCACGTCCGACAGCAGGAACCAGTGGGTACTCTCCAGCTTGCCCAGCAGGTCGGGCCCGTCGGAGAGCAGCGGCAGGCTGCGCTCCGGGGCGGGCGGGCTGATCGGCGGCGAGGTGGTGATGGCGCCGCCGGCCTCCGCGGCCGCGGTGCCCTCCCGGTAGAGCACCTCCGACAGGAAGCGGGTGACGCCGGGGCCGAGCAGGTTGATGGCGACGCCGCTGATGATGTGGTCGACGCCGAAGGAGACGGTGGCGATGGCGTGCAGCAGCCCGCCGAGCGCGCCGCCGAGCAGCCCGGCGACGAGCGCGGCCACGGGACCCCACTGGTAGCCGGCCCAGCCGGCGAACCAGGTGCCGAGCACCATCATGCCTTCGAGGCCGATGTTGACCACGCCGGCCCGCTCGGCCCACAGGCCGCCGAGCCCGACGAGGGCGAGCGGCACCGCCAGCGTCAGCGCGGCCGAGAACGTGCCGGAGGAGGTGATGTCGTTCTGGCCGGTCACCACGCGGACGAGCGACATCAGCAGCAGGAGCGCGGCGACCCCGATGAGCGCCAGATGGTACTTCCCGATCCTGGTCATGCTGCCACCTTCAGTTGCCTGGCGGCCCGCCGCTCTTCGAGCCTGAGCGCGAACCGGTTGGTCACCTCGTTCGCCACCACGACCAGCAGGACGATCGCGCCCTGGATGATCTCGACGACGGAGGGCGGGATGTTCGCGAACTGCAGCGCGCCCTGCGCCCGGTCGAGGAAGGCGAAGAGCAGCGCGGCGACCGCGATGCCGGCGGGCTTGTTGCGGCCGAGCAGCGCCACCGCGATGCCCAGGAAGCCCAGCCCCGAGGTGAAGGTGGTGCCGAACGAGCCCGTGGAGCCGAGGATCTCGGGCAGTCCGATGAGACCGGCGATCGCGCCCGACAGCACCATCGCGGCGATCACCATGCGCTTGGGGTTGACGCCGGCGGCCAGGGCCGCGGACTGGTTGAGGCCGCTGGCCTTGACGTCGAAGCCGAAGCGGGTGCGCTCCAGCACCACCCAGAGCACCACGCCGAGCACGATCGCCACGACGAGGAAGCCCCACAGGCCGCCCTCGCGGGTGGGGGCGAGCATGCCGAACCACCCGAAGAGGAAGTTCAGATCGGGGAACATGCCCGAGTCGGGGAGCGGCGGCGTGCTCACGGTCAGCTCGCCCTCCGCCCGCGTGCCGGCGAAGGGGCCGCGCACGAGGTAGGCGGTGATGTTGAGGGCGATGTAGTTGAGCATGATCGTGGCGATGACCTCGTTGACACCCCTGGTCACCTTCATGATCGCGGGGATGAGCGCGTACAGGCCGCCGGCGACCATCGCCACGATGATGATCACCGCGATCTGGATCGGCGCCGGAGCCACGAAGGTGGAGCCCACGTACGCCGCGCAGATGGCGGCGATGCGGTACTGGCCCTCCACGCCGATGTTGAAGAGGTTCATGCGGAAGCCGACCGCCACCGCGAGACCGGCGATGAACAGCGGCACCGCCCGGTTGAACAGCGTGGCGACGCTGTTCGACTGCGCCCGCTCGGAGGCGCCGAAGTCGAAGAAGGCGGTCAGCGCGTGCAGCGGGTCGCCGCCCGCCGCGACGATCGCCACGCTGCAGACCGCGATGGCCAGCACGATGGCGACGACGGCGCCGGCGAGGGTGAGCAGCGCCCGGTTGAGCCCGGCGGGCATCACTCCTCCTCAGTTCCGGCGATGGCGCCGGTCATGTAGCCGCCCAGCCGTTCGGGCGTGATGTCGGATGGATCGAGGGCGGCCACCAGCCGGCCGCGGTAGATCACCTGGATGGTGTCGGACAGGCCGATCAGCTCGTCGAGATCGGCGGAGATCAGCAGCACGGCGAGCCCGGCGGCGCGGGCCTCGCGCAGGTGGTCCCAGATCGCGGCCTGGGCGCCGACGTCGACGCCGCGGGTGGGGTGGGCGGCGATGAGGAACGACGGCTCGCCGCTCATCTCGCGTCCGACGATCAGCTTCTGCTGGTTGCCGCCGGACAGCGCCAGCGCGAGGGTCTCGACGCCGGGGGTGCGGACGTCGTATTCGCCGATGATGCGCTCGGTGTCGGCCCTGGCGGCCTTGCGGTCGATCCAGGGGCCCTTGCGGGCGGGCCGCCTGGTCTGGTGGCCGAGCACCCGGTTCTCCCATAGCGACGCCTCCAGGAGCAGGCCCTGGCGGTGGCGGTCCTCGGGGATGTAGCCGATGCCGGACTCCCGGCGCCGCAGTGTGGACCAGGAGCTGATGTCACGGCCGTCCAGCTCGACGCCGCCGTGCGCCTGACGGATGCCCATGATCGCTTCGATCAGCTCGGACTGGCCGTTGCCCTCGACGCCGGCGATGCCGAGGATCTCACCCTTGTGGATCTCGAACGACACGTCGTCGAGGAGCAGGCGCTTGCCGTCCTGGCGAAGCTTGTCCACGTAAAGGCTGACCGAGGTGCCCTTGGGGACGGGGCGGTAGCCGCCGGCCTCCATGGTGAGGCCCGCGACCTTCAGCGCGACCGTGTCGGTGACCGTGGACTCGCGGGTCTCGGGGGTGGGGAGCTCGCTGCCCACCATGAGCTCGGCGAGCCGGCGGGCGGTGACCTCGCGGGGGTCGACGCTGGCGACGGTGGTGCCGCGCCGGATCACGGTGATCTCGTCGGCGATGTCGAGCACCTCGTCCAGCTTGTGCGAGATGAAGATGACCGTCAGGCCCTCGGACTTGAGCTCGCGCAGGTTCTGGAAGAGCTCCTCGACCTCCTGCGGCACGAGCACGGCCGTCGGCTCGTCGAGGATGAGGATGCGGGCGCCGCGGTAGAGGACCTTGAGGATCTCCACGCGCTGCCGGTCGCCGACGCCCAGGTCTTCGACCAGCCGGTCGGGGTCGACGCGCAGGCCGTGGGTGGCGGCCAGCTCGGTGATGCGCCTGCGGGCGGCGGCCGTGTCGAGCCGCAGACCCTTCCTCGGCTCGGCGCCGAGAACGATGTTCTCCAGCACCGTGAAGTTGTCGGCGAGCATGAAGTGCTGGTGCACCATGCCGATCCCGGCCGCGATGGCGTCGCTCGGCGTGCGGAACGCCATCTGCTCGCCGTTGACCTTGATGGTGCCCTCGTCCGGCCGCTGCATGCCGTAGAGGATCTTCATCAGGGTGGATTTGCCCGCGCCGTTCTCCCCCACGATGGCGTGCACCGTACCGGGCCGGACGGTGATGCGGATGTCGTGGTTCGCGACGACGCCGGGGAAACGCTTGGTGATGCCCTCAAGCTCTACGGCGGGTCGCGCCGTGGCCAAGGTGTCAGCACTCATCTGCCTCTCCTGTTTGGCGCTGCACAGGCAGAAGGCCCGAAGTACGCGGACTCCGGGCCCTCGCCTTTCACAGCATGCTCAGCTCTCCGGCTGGCTGGGAACCTTGATCGTGCCGTTGACGATGTCCTGCTTGGCCTTGTCGAGCTGATCCTTGATGTCGTCGATCTCGCCACCGGTGGTGGCCAGGCCCACGCCGTCGACCTTCAGGTCGTACGTGACGTCCTGGCCGCCCTTGGCACCGCCCTGGAACGCCTTGATGAACTCGAAGACGCCGACGTCGACGCGCTTGAGCATGGAGGTCATGATCACCGACTGGAGGTTGGTCTCGGTGACCGTCTGGCGCTGGTCGGAGTCGACGCCGATGGCCTTCTTGCCGGCCGCCGCGGCGGCCTGGAAGACGCCGAGGCCGGAGTCGCCGGCGGCGTGGTAGACGATGTCCGCGCCGTCCTGGAACATCTTCTCGGCCGCGATCTTGCCCTTGTCGGGGGCCTGGAAGCCGGAGAAGTCACCGTCAGGGGTGAGGTAGGTGACGTCGATCTTGGCGTCGGCCTTGACCGACTTCACACCGGCGTCGAAGCCCGCCTCGAACTTCCTGATCAGGTCGTTCTCGACACCGCCGACGAAGCCGACGTGGCCGCTCTCCGACTTGGCCGCCGCCGCGACGCCCGCCAGGTACGACCCCTGCTCCTCGGCGAAGAGCAGGCCGGTCACGTTGGGGGCGCTGGAGGCCGAGTCGACGATGGCGAACTCGATGTCCGGGTATTCGGCCGCGGCCGCCTTGACGTCCTCGGCGTACGCGAAGCCCACGCCGATGATGGGGTTGTAGCCGGCGTCGGCCAGCTGACGCAGCAGGTCGCCGCGGTTGGAGCCGTCCGCGGCCGGGCTCAGCTCCTTGATCTCGGCACCGAGGTCCGTCTTGGCCTTCTCCAGGCCGGCGTACGCGGCGTCGTTGAAGGACTTGTCACCACGCCCGCCGACGTCGAAGGCGAGGCCGACCTTGAGACCCGACGCCGGGCTGCTCGCGCCGCCCGCCGGCTCGTCGGTGGCCGTGGATCCCCCACCGCCGCCGCAGGCCGCCACTGCCATGAGCATGACGCCGACCGCTGAGCCGAACGCCATCCTGTTGAATCGCTTGCCGAGCAAGGCGACTCCCTTCCTCTCCCGCCGTCTTCCGCCGCCGTCAAGAACTCATCGCGGGCGCGAAGAAAACGTACGGCATCTGCACGGAAGATAGTTGCTTGACCAGGCGAGACCAAACCAGCACACAGGGTCGCAACCGCTCCGTTATCGACATCACTCGCGACCGTGACCTGAATTGGGATTCAGGCACTTCGGGCACGCATGCGGAAAACTTTGCCCAAAATTGGGACAAGTCCACCTCTTGCCCCGAAGGCGATCATGGCGGAGATTCCCTCCGACAGGTCAACTTCTCATCGGAGACCGCATGCACCCTTGGAAGGCACTGGCCGTGCCGCTGGCCGCGTTACTCGTCGCGACCATGACCGGCACCACGCCTGCCACCGCAGACACCCCCTCCATCCGGATCGAGAACAACGCCACCCAGCCGGTGTTCTCCCGGGCGGACGCCATCCTGCAGACCGTGTTCGTCGAGGTCGCGGGCACCGACAGCGACCACGACGGCGCACCCGACCGGGTCGCCGTGGACATCCTGCGACCCAAGGAGACCGAGCAGGGCCTGAAGGTCCCGGTCATCATGGAGTCCAGCCCGTACTACGCGGGCGGCAACGACGTCGCCAACCACCCCGTGGACGTCGACGAGAACGGCGTCCCGCTGCCGAGCCTCAGGGCGCTGGCGGCCAGCCCCGAGGCCGGCCCGTTCGACGGCTACTACGACAACTACTTCGTGCCCCGCGGCTACGCGATCGCCCTGGTGGAGAACATCGGCAGCGGCCGCGCCACCGGCTGCCCGACCACCGGCGACGTCAACGAGACCGCAGGGCCCAAGGCCGCGATCGACTGGCTGAACGGCCGCGCCAAGGGCTTCGACGCCCAGGGCGAGCCGGTCGAGGCCACCTGGTCCACCGGCAAGGTCGGCATGATCGGCGTCTCCTACAACGGCACGCTGCCCAACGCCGTCGCCGCGACCGGCGTCGAGGGCCTGGAGACGATCGTCCCGATCGCCGCGATCTCCAGCTGGTACGACTACTACCGCGCCAACGGCGGCGTCCTGGCCCCGGGCGGCTACCAGGGCGAGGACCTGGACGTGCTCGCCGAGTACGTGCTGACCAGGGAGAACGGCTACGAGGTCTGCGGCGAGCAGATCAAGCAGCTCGGGATCGACCAGGACCGGATCACCGGCGACTACAGCCCGCTCTGGGACGCCCGCAACTACCTCAACGACGTGGACAAGGTCAAGGCCAGCGTCTTCGTCGTGCACGGACTCAACGACTGGAACGTCAAGACCAAGCAGTTCGCCCAGTGGTGGTACGCCCTGGGCGAGCACGACGTGCCGCGCAAGATCTGGCTGCACCAGGGCACCCACATGAGCCCGTTCAACCTGCGGACCGCCGAGTGGCTGCGCCAGCTGCACGGCTGGTTCGACCACTGGCTGCAGGGCGTCGACTCGGGCATCATGCGTGAGCCGCAGGCCGACGTGGAGGTCCAGGTCGGGCAGTGGGCGCGGGAGGCGTCCTGGCCGCCGCCCGGCACGAAGACCGCCAAGCTCTACCCGGGTTCCGGCTCGGCCCTCGGTCAGAAGAAGGACCCGCGGGCGCCCGAGGAGACGTTCACGGACCAGAAGACCAGGACGGCCGAGCAGCTCGTGGAGGCCACCGGCGCGGACCCGAACCGGCTGGCGTACACGACCGGGGCGCTGCCCGCCGACGTGCGGGTCTCAGGGACGCCCACGGTCTCGGTGCGGGCCTCGCTGAAGGACGGCGCCTCGCCGTACCTGACGGCGCTGCTGGTGGACTACGGCACCGACGTGCGCCCCACCGGCTCCCTGGTCTCGACGGGCCAGACCTACTGCTACGGCGAGAGCGTGCCGGGTGACAGCGGCTGCACGGCGCTGCGGACGCTCGGCACCGCCGGCACCGACTACAAGATCGTCACCAGGGGCTGGCTCGACGTGCGCAACCGGCACCGCGCCGACCGGACCGAGCCGCTGCGCCCGGGCAAGGAGTACACCTTCACCTGGGACTTCCAGCCGACGGACTACACCTTCAAGCAGGGCCACCGGCTGGGCCTGGTGATCATCTCGACCGACCACGACTACACCCTCCGCTACCCGGAGGGCACGAAGATCACGGTCTCGCCGGGGCACTCCGCCCTGAACCTGCCGGTCTCCACCGGCCGCCTGCGCTAGCGGGCGGGCCCGCCGCGTCCGCGCGGCGGGCCGTCAGGCCATCGCAGTGGTGCCGTCAGGCCATCGCGGTGGTGCCGTCGCGCCATCGCGGTGGTGCCGTCAGGCCATCGCGGTGGTGCCGTCAGGCCATCGCGGTGGTGCCGTCAGGCCATCGCGGTGGTGCCGTCAGGCCATCGCGGTGGTGACCGAGTCGAGCGGGCCGACCTCCCACAACGCGGTCAGCGCCGTGGTGGCCATGACCCGCACGCCCATCGCGATCGCCTTCTCGTCGACGTCGAACGTGCCCTGGTGGATGTCGTACGTCAGCCCTCCCGGCGAGCGCGTGCCGAGCCGGGCGAACGCGCCGGGGATCGACTCGAGATACCACGCGAAGTCCTCGCCGCCGAGCGACTGCTGGGTCGGGACCACCGCGCCCGCGCCCAGCGCACGCTCGGCGGCCTCGGCCAGCATCTCGACGCTGACCTCGTCGTTGACGACCGGCGGCACGCCGCGCTTGTAGTCCATCGTGGCCTCGACGCCGTACGCGCCGGCCACCGACTCCAGCAGCGACTTGATCAGGTCGGGGGCGGCGTGCCAGGCCTCCTCGTCGAGGCAGCGGACGGTGCCCTCGGCCACGCCGTCGTCGGGGATCGCGTTGGCCGCGGAACCGGCCTCGACCTTGCCCCAGACCAGGCTGAGCGAGGAGCGCGGGTCGACGCGGCGCGACAGGGCGGCGGGCAGCTCGGTGAGGATCTTGGCCAGCGCGAAGACCAGGTCGGCGGTGAGGTGGGGGCGGGCGGTGTGGCCGCCGGGCCCGGAGACGCGGACGACGAGCTTGTCGCAGGCGGAGGTGATCGGGCCGGTGCGCAGGCCGAGCTGGCCGACGTCGACCCGAGGGTCGCAGTGGAGGCCGAAGATGCGGTCGACGCCGCTGATGCCACCGTGGGCCATGACCTCCAGCGCCCCGCCGGGCAGCTCTTCGGCGGGCTGGAAGATCAGCCGCACCCGACCGGGAAGCAGGCCCGCGGCGGCCTGCTGGGCCAGGAAGAGGGACGTGCCGAGCAGGACCGTGGTGTGCACGTCGTGGCCGCAGGCGTGGCAGACGCCGGGCACCGTCGAGCGGTGCGCCACGTCCTTCTCGTCCTGCAGCGGCAGGGCGTCGATGTCGGCGCGCAGCGCGATGGTCGGGCCGTCACCGCTGCCCACGTCGCAGATCAGCCCTGTGCCCTTGGGGAGCACCGATGGCGTCAGCCCCGCGGCGGTGAGCCGCTCGGCGATGCGCTGCGTCGTGCGATATTCGGCGAAGGCCAGCTCCGGGTGCATGTGGAGGTCGCGGCGGAATGCCACGAGATCCTGCTCGGTCTCCGCCAGGAACGCGTCGAGTTCGCCCCGAAGCTCACGTCCCCGCATATGTCACCGTCCTGTCCCAATGCCGCATACCTCGATATGTACAAGGCCATCGCGGCTCATGCGCTGAAATAACTCTCCGTCCCGCGTTGGCCCACCCGGTCGAGCGGCCGCTCGTCGAATCAGAAGACACACCCGGTGGTATCGGTGCGCGAGATCGTCAGCACGGGCTTCGCCCACGTCGGTGGCGAGTGCCTCCGCAGCCCGGGAGCACGGCGGTCGGCCGTGAGCCCGATGGCGATGGTTCGACTTTATCGCCACCGCGAGACTTCGCGGTGACAGATACCCCAAAAGTTGTCCGGTGGCATGTCCGAAACCGCTGGTTGTCACGTTCCGTGCGGGTACGGCTGATCCGGAAATAGTCACAAGGGATCAGTAGATCGTGACCCGATGAGCCCCCTCCCAAACGTGGTCAGCGATTCCGAATCCTGTCACCTTCTGTCATGGTCATCACACTTCGGAGACTGCTGCGTATGAGAAGAATGCGTGTTTCACTCGCTATATGATCACTAATATCCCGTTCGGGGAGAAGAGTGCTGGGTTGAGCATCTTCGAGCCGAGTGAGGGGACCCTGGTGGTCGTGCCCTCGCTCTCCCTTCCGCAGGACGAGCTGCGCCGGATCAAGGGAGCCAGGTCGTACGAGGAGCGTCTGCTGTTCCTGCTGCTCACGCTCCGCAACCCCGGTGTCAAGGTGGTCTATCTCTCCTCCGCGCCGATCGATCCGGACATCGTCGACTACTACCTCTCGTTCCTGCCCGACCCCGACGACGCCGACAAACGCCTGACACTGGTCAGCGTGGACGAGCCCTGGTCCCAGCCGCTGACCAGGACCCTGCTCGCCCACCCCGACATCGTCGAGCAGGTACGCGCGGCGATCACCGGCGAGGCGTGGCTGGTCCCGTTCGTGCTGAGCGAGCTGGAGGAGGAGCTCGCCGCGTCGCTCGGCGTCCCCCTCTACGGGCCGGCCACGTCCCTGGCCTACTACGGCTCCAAGAGCGGGGCCCGCGAGGTCGGGCACGAGGCCGGCGTGCCGATGCCGCGCGGCTTCGGCGACGTGCGCACGGCACTGGAGATCGACGAGGCGATCGAGGCCCTGCCGGGCGAGCGTGTGATCGTCAAGCTCAACGACGGCTACTCCGGGCTCGGGAACGCCATCGTGACCAAGGGCGACCGGTCGCTGACCAGCTTCGCGGCGACCGGGGAGACCTGGGACTCGTTCGCGGCGAAGATCGCCGACCGTGGGGCGGTGGTCGAGGAGTTCATCGAGCACCGCCCGCTCTACTACCCCAGCGCGCTGGCCCAGATCACCCCCGGCGGGCAGGCGCAGGTGCTGGCCACCCACGACCAGGTGCTGGGCGGCGCCAACGGCCACGTCTACCAGGGCTGCACGTTCCCGGCGGCGTCCGCGTACCGCGCCGAGGTGGGCGCGTCGGCGCGGCGGATCGCGCAGATCCTGGCCGACCGGGGCGTGGTCGGGCTGTTCGGGATGGACTTCTTCGCGCTCAAGGCCGACGCCGGGTACGCGGCGCTGCTGTGCGAGATCAACCTGCGCATCGGCGGGACGACGCATCCGTTCGGGGCGGCCGTGCTGACGACGGGGGCGATGTACGATCCGGCCACCGGCTACCTCATGTGCGGAGATCAGCCGAAGTTCTACACCGCGACCGACAACTGCGCTTCGGCGTGCCTGCTGGGCCGCACACCGGGTGAGGTGATCCGGACGGCGGAGCGGCTCGGGCTCGGCTTCGACGCCGAGCGGCGGACCGGGAACGTGTTCCACCTGCTCGGCGCGATTCCCGAGCACGGGAAGCTGGGCTTCACCTCGATCGGCGACTCCCGCGAGGAGGCCGGCGAGCTGCACGCCCTGACCCGGAGGCTACTTTGCGGCACCTGATCGCACGCCGCCGTCCCTGACGGACGAGCCGCGCAGGCCGCGCCAGCCGAGCACCCCCACCACGACGCCGAGGATGACGTTCACCACGATCAGGATGCCGTGGACCACGTAGAAGCTGGTCGGATGGCCATCGGCCAAGTTAAACCCGAGGTTCACCCACTCGAAGATCATGAAAACGCCGAGGACGATCAGGAATCCGGCCGTCTTTCGTGACATGCGTGCCTCTCCAGTATCGAACGCGAATCTTCGGGGGATGTGTCGCCACATGCGTATTAACTCAGAGCTACGCTGAGACGGCCATGTGGACGAAAATCGTGCCAATCACGGCGCTCATCGCCTCGGTCGCGCTCTCCGGCGGGACCGCACACGCCGAGCCGACGACACCGGTCGGCGGTGCGGCTCTGGGCAGCCGCGGCCTGGTCGTCCCCGCAGGCGTCAAGAAGCCACCCACGAGCAAGGCTACTTCCTACGTCATCGCGGACGCCGACACGGGTCAGGTGCTGGCGGCGAAGGACGCCCACGGCAAGTACCTGCCGGCCAGCACGATCAAGGCGCTGACCGCGCTCACGCTGATCCCCAAGCTCGACAAGAACCAGAAGGTGCGCCCCAGCCAGAACGCCTGCAACCAGGAGGGCAGCGCCGTCGGCCTGACGCCCAAGGTGGCGTACAAGGTGGACGACCTGTTCAAGGCGCTGATGATGGCCTCGGGCAACGACGCCGCGATGGCCCTGGCCGAGGCGAACGGCGGCGTCCCCCAGACGATGCGCGACATGAACGCGCTGGCCAAGCGGCTGCAGGCGTACGACACGGTGGCCAAGACGCCCAGCGGGCTGGACCAGCCGGGGCAGAGCAGCTCGGCGTACGACCTGGCGCTGATCGCGCGCGCCGGCCTCGCCGACCCCGACTTCCGGCGCTACATCAGCACGAAGACCACGAGGTTCCCGGCCCCCAAGGGCCATTACGAGATCAGCAACCACAACAAGCTGCTCTGGCGCTACGACGGCATGATCGGCGTCAAGAACGGCTACACCTCCAAGGCCCGCGCCAGCTTCGTCGGCGCGGCCACGCGCGGCGGGCACACCATCGTGGTGAGCATCATGCGGCACGAGGGCTTCTTCTGGGACGAGGTGGCCTCGCTGCTCGACTGGGGCTTCTCGGTCAGGGGCAAGGCCCAGCCGGTCGGTCAGCTGGTGAACCCGCTCCCCGACCCGGCGCTCGCCGCTCCGCCCGCCGGGGCTCCGGTCACGCCGGCCAATTCCGTCACCCCGGCCGCGCAGCCGCCGTTGCTGGACACCGCGGCCTCCCGGCAGAGCGACTCGACCAGGACGGTCGGCGCGCTGGTGATCGGCGGCGGACTGCTGTTCGGGCTGGTCTGGCTCGGTCTCGGCATCCGGCGCAGGCGCGCCAGGTCACGCCTCTGACGCCCGGCTGGGCGCGGACTCCCGCGCCCGGCCGTCCGGCGCGGCGTTCCCGTCCCGCCGGACGTCCTGATCCGGCTGCACGGCCTGATCCGGCTGCACGGCCTGATCCGGCGGCAGGGCCTGATCCGGTTCCACGGCCTGATCCGGCTGCACGGCCGGGCCGGGGGACGGGATCGGCGACGGGGAAGGCGGGGGCGACAATCCGGCGGTGGCCGTCCAGGCGGCGACGTAGAGGACGAGCCGGGCCGAGAAGTTGATCCAGAGCAGCAGACCGGCGATGACGGCGAACGTCCCGTACACCGGGTTGTGCAGCGTCTGGCTGAGCAGCAGCGTCGCCACCTGCTTGAGGAGCCCGAACCCGACCGCCCCGAGCAGCGCCCCCTTCGCGATCACCCGGAACGGCTGGGCGACCCGCCCCACCCAGCCCAGCAGGATCAGGAACATGAGCCAGTCGGCCGCCACGCTCGCCGCCACCCCCGCGGCCCTGAGCCCGAGCGCGGCCAGCACGGAATCGCCGCCGAACAGGAAGTGCAGCACCCGGTCCGTGGCCGCGGTGGCGAGCCCGGCCACGCCCACGGACGCGATCAGCGTCACGCCGAGCATGACGATCGAGGCCAGGTCGCGCAGCTTGCCGACGAAGAAGTTCGCCTGCGGGGCGGTGTCCATCGCCATCTGCCGCAGCGCCCCGCGCAACGCGTCGAGGGCGCCGAGCCCGGCGTACAGGAGACCGAGGAGTCCGATGATCCCGGCGGTGGCCTTGGTTCCGGCGATGGCCGCGAGGTCGAGCTGGGAGGCGATGCCGGGCAGGCGTTCCGCGACGGCCCGCTGCAGGGCCTCCCTGGTCTCCTCGCTGGCCGCCACCACGTACCCGAGCACCGCGTACGACAGCGCCAGCAGCGGGAAGAAGGACAGGAACGCGAAGTAGGTGACCGCGCCCGCCAGCCGGTCGCCCGACTGGAGCTGGTAGCGGCGCACGGTCCGGATCAGGTGGTCGACGGACGGCCGCCGCACCCGCCACTCCTCCACCCTGCCGCGGGCCCGCGCCTTCACGGCCGCGACGCGCTCGGTGAGACTCTCCATCACGCCCTCTCCCTCGGGGGCCCTGCGTGGTGGATCACCTGCCCACAGGCCGTGCCGACACGCACCGCGACCGGAAACGGCCCGTACGCGGCTCTACAGCCCGTGTCTGGCGGCCCAGGAGGCGAGGGCGGCGGCGATGTCCCCGGGACGGTCCTCGGGGGCGTGGTGGCCCGCTGGGCCGCAGTGCTCGGTCTCCAGGGCGGCGATGTTCCGTGCGCACCAGGCCGCCATCTCCTCGCCGATCATCAGCGTCGGCGAGGAGTCGAAGGTGAGCAGCAGCTTCGGCACGTCGTCGCTGCTCGCCAGCCACTTCCCGGACGCCTCGACGGAGCCCGCCACGTCGGCGGGCTCGCCGTCGAGCGGCAGCGAGCGTGCCCACTCCAGCAGCGGCCGGCGGCTCTCTCGGGTCGGGTAGCGCCAGGTACGGCTGCATCTCCCGCTCGCCGAGGGGCGTCAACACGCCTCCGGTGAACGCGGTCTCCACGAGGAAGTTCCCGTCGAGCACCAGCGACTCGCCCTTCGGCCCGCGGATCAGCTCGGTCCTGGCGCGCGGGCCGTCGCCGAGCTCGTCCAGGCTCATGCCCCGCACGATCGCCTCCATGAACGCCACGCCGCGCACCCGGCCGGGGTGGCGCGCCGCCCAGTCGAAGGCGAGCGCGCCGCCCCAGTCGTGCCCGACGAGCACCACGTACTCCAGACCGAGCGCGTCGAACCAGGCGTCGAGGTAGCGGGCGTGGTCGCCGAACCGGTACGGCACGTCCGGCTTGCCGGAACGGCCCATGCCGATGAGGTCGGGGGCGAGCAGCCGCCGCCCGGGCCGCGCCACGCCGGGCAGCACGCCGCGCCACAGGTGGGACGAGGCCGGATTGCCGTGCAGGAACACGAAGGGGGCTCCCTCCCCCGACTCCTCGTAGTGCATGTGCGAGTCGAGCACGTCGACAGCAGGCATGATCCCTCAAATCGTTCGAGTGGCTAACGTTCGTCGCGCTAACGAACGCTATATCGTTAGTCGCACTAACGCAACGGTAGGATCGCCGGCATGACGGACCCCATGGATGCGCAGGAGACCCCGGCACCGCTGCGGACCCTGCCCAGCCGGATGTTGATGATCGTCGCGTCGCACGCCGACCGGATCGTGAGCGAGGGCCTGGCCACGGCGGACGCCCGTAAGTGGCACTACGCGGCACTCGTGGCACTGCGCGAGTCCGGCCCCATGAGCCAGGCGCAGCTGAGCAGGCGCACCGGCATCTACCGCAGCGACCTCGTCGCCGTCATCAACGAGCTGTCCGCGCGCGGCTTCGTCGAACGCGCGCCCGACCCCGGCGACCGCCGCCGCAACGTCATCACCATGACCTCCGCCGGCCGCGGCCACCTGGAACGCCTCGACAAATTGATCGCCGACCTCCAGGACACCCTGCTCGCGCCCCTGAGCGACGCCGAACGTGAGGAATTCACGCGTTCGCTGGGCCGGCTCCTGGCCCATCACACGCGCCCTGAGCTGCGCTGAAACCATGGCGGCCGGGCACCGCGCGGCCTAGCCTGAAAGCCCTCGGGACCGATCCGGAAGGCGGTGCGCATGCCCGAAATCACCACCGGTCAGATGATCAGGCTCCAACGAGAGCGCCGAGGCATGAGCACCACCGCGTTAGCCACGCAGTCCGGCTGCACCCCCCGGCACATCGAGCTCATCGAGCACGGCAAACGCACCCCCTCCCTCACCCTGCTGCGCGAGATCGCCAAAGTGCTCGGCGTCCGCACCGCCGTGCTGCTGGGCGAGACCCCGCGCGACTCCCACGAGCCGAGCAGGCCGCAGATCGGCGACATCGAGCGGGCGCTGTTCACCTGCCGCTCGGCCTCGCCCGACATCGAGCCGCCCGACGCCGAGCAGCTCGCCGAACGCGTCGCGGCGGCGCGCAACGCCTGGTTCACCTCGACCCGGCGCTACTCGATCCTGATGGCCGCGCTGCCGTCCCTGATCACCGACACCGAGACGCTGGTCCTCGACCGCGCCCCCGCCTCCTACCGGGTCGCCACCGACGCGTACGTGCTGGCCAGAGCCGTGCTCAAGCACCTGCGGCGGGTGGACCTGGCGCATCTGGCGGCCGACCGGGCGATGCGCTTCGCCGAGGAGTCGGCCGACCCGCTGATGATCGCGTGGGCGTACTGGAACCTGGGGCAGTCGATGCTGGCCGACGACATGCACCAGATCGCGTACGACGTCGCCCGGCGGGCCATCGAGCAGCTCGAACCGCACGTCGGCGACGGCGACGAGCGTCACCTCAAGGCGCTCGGCGCGCTCCACCTGCTCGCCGCCGTCGGCGAGGCTCGCGCGGGCGACGACGACACGGCCAGGGAGCGCGTACGCGGCCCCGCGGCCCGGCTCGCCGAACGGGTCGGCGACTCCTCCGGCGGCTACGACCAGGCGTTCTTCGGGCCCACCAACGTCGCCATCCACATGGCCTGCATCGAGACCGACACCGGGCACCCCGACACGGTGCTGCACATCGCCGACGACATCGACCTGCGCCGCATCCCGTCCATGGAGCGGCGCGCCACCCATCTCGCCGACGTGGCGCGGGCCTGCGAGGATCTCGGCGACGACGCCGCCAGCCTGCTCCACCTGCTGCGGATCGAGCGCGAGTCGCCGGAGGAGCTCGACCACAAGCTGCTGCTGCGCGAGATGGTCCGGTCACTGGCGCGGCGGGCGCGGCCGTCGTGGGCGCCCGAGGTGCGCCACCTGGCCGAACGCCACGAGATCCCCATCTGAGCGAACAGAGAGTTCGGATCACGCGAACGAAGAGTTCCTCCGCCCGAGTTCGTCACGGACAGGCGCCGAGGTGCCACGCTGCGTTCATGACCAGCACGCCTACTGCCGACGTCGTCATGGAACGCCTTCTCCGGGAGGCCGCACGCGAGTTCCCCGAGTGGGCGTTCGAACGGGACCGGCACGGGTGGACCGCCGCCCGCGGCGAGGTCCGGCTCACCCGGCCCACCCTGGCCGCCCTGCGTGCCCTGCTGTGCCTGCACCGGGGCGCCCGATGACCGCCCTGAGCCTCGGCTCGTCCGCCGAGGACCGGCGCCTGGTGGAGCGGCAACTGCACGTCCTGCGAACCACGTACCCGGCATGGGACGTCCGCTTCCGCCCCGACGTCCCCGCCGGCGGACGCTGGACGGCCGTACTCGGCCGCCCGCTCACGGCGCAACTGGCGGCCGGCGGCGTACGCAAACGCCTGGCCGCCCCCGACGCCATCACCCTGGCCTCCGCCCTGGCCCACCACACCACCCTGCTCCACGCCCGCCGCCGCCCGGCCTGGCCCGCCTGACCAGCACAGGCCCTCAGCGTCGCAGCGGTCCCTCGCAGGGAGGGCTCGGCCTGACGCACTGAGGGCTCGCGTCGGTGTCGTCCAGCCCGGGACGGAGCACGAGAATGACGGACCGCGCCCCGCGTGCCGTCCGATGCGGTCAGCCACAAGACAGAAGGCCCGGACAGCGTCCGGGCCTGGAGAGGACGGAAGGCTACGCGGGCAGGAAACCCACCCGGTCGCGGACCATCTCCATCGTCTGCCTGGCCACCTCGGACGCGCGCCGCGCGCCGATCGCGAGCATGCGGTCGAGCTCGGCCTCGTCGGACAGCAGCTTCTCGGTGCGCTCGCGGATCGGCGTGAACGCGTCGACCACGGCCTCGGCGACGTCCTTCTTGAAGGTGCCGTAGCCCTGGCCCTCGTAGCGGGCCACCAGCTCGGGGATGGACGTGCCGGTCAGCGCGGACTGGATGCGCAGCAGGTTGGAGATGCCGGGCTTGTTCTCCTCGTCGAACAGGACCTCCGAACCCGTGTCGGTCACCGCGCGCATGACCTTCTTGCGCAGCGGGCCGGGCTGCTCCAGGACGTCGAGGATGCCCGCCGGGCTGGAGGACGACTTCGACATCTTGGCCGACGGGTCCTGCAGGTCGGTGATCTTCTCGACCTCCTTGAGGATGTGCGGCTCGGGCAGCGTGAACGTCTCGCCGAAGCGGTGGTTGAAGCGCTGGCCGAGGTCGCGCGTGAGCTCGAGGTGCTGCTTCTGGTCGGCGCCCACCGGGACCCGGTTTGCCTGGTAGAGCAGGATGTCGGCGGCCTGCAGGATCGGGTAGGTGAACAACCCGACGCTGGCCGCGCTCTCGCCGTACTTGGCGGACTTGTCCTTGAACTGGGTCATGCGGGCGGCCTCGCCCATGCCGGTGAGGCAGATCAGCACCCAGGCCAGCTCGGTGTGCTCGCGCACGTGCGACTGCACGAACACGGTGGACCGCTCGGGGTCGAGCCCGGCGGCGAAGAGCTGGGCCGCGGCCACGCGGCTGCGGCGGCGCAGCGCGTCGGGCTCGGTCGGCACGGTGATCGCGTGGAGATCGACCACGCAGTAGAACGCGTCGTGGGTCTCCTGCAGAGTGACCCACTGGCGGACCGCACCCAGGTAGTTGCCCAGGTGGAAGGAGTCCGCGGTGGGCTGGATGCCGGAGAGTACACGAGGTCTGGCCATAGCAGGCAATTGTGTCAGGAGTTCTGGTCGGGAGGCGACTCGAGCGCCGGACGGCGCTTCACGCGTACGCGGGAGATGCGCCGGCCGTCGAGCTCGGTGACGGTGAGCTCGAAGCCGGAGAACTCGACCCGCTCCCCCTGTACGGGCACGTGCCCCAGCATGGCCATGACGAAACCGGCCAGCGTCTCGTACGGGCCGTCCGGCAGGCGGATGCCGGTCTCGGTGGCGAAGTCGTTGAGGTTGGTCAGGCCGTCGATCTCGATCTCGCCTGCGGGCAGGACGACGATGTGCTCCTCCAGGTCGTACTCGTCCCTGATGTCGCCGATGAGCTCCTCGACCAGGTCCTCCAGGGTGACGATGCCGGCCGTGCCGCCGTACTCGTCGACCACGATGGCGAGGTGCTGGCCCTCGTCGCGCATCTCGTTCAGCGTGGCGAGCAGGCGCTTGGACGCGGGCACGAACTTGGCCGTCCTGATCGGCACGACCGCGCTGATCGGCTCTTTCCGCCCGGCCAGCTCGGGGGCGAGGAGGTCGCGGACGTGGACGAACCCGACGACGTCGTCGTACGTCTCCCGGTAGACCGGGAAGCGGGAGTGCGGGAGCGTGGCGGCCAGCCTGGCTGCCTCGTTCAGTGGCGTGTCCACCTCCATGAACTCCACCTCGGTGCGCGGCAGCATCACCTCCCTGAGCTGCCGTTTGCCGGCGGCGAACACCTCGCCGATGAGCTTGCGCTCGTCGGCGGTCAGCTCGGTGTGGCCGACCACCATGTCGCGCAGCTCCTCGGTGCTGACCTCCTCGCGGTCGGCCTTCGGGTTGCCGCCGAGCAGCCGGACCACGCCGTCGGTGGACTTCGAGAGCATCCAGATGATCGGGCGCGACAGCACGGCGAGGCGGTCGAGGAACGGCGCCACGTACAGCGACAGGCCCTCGGCCCGCTGCAGCGCCAGCCGCTTGGGGGCGAGCTCGCCCAGCACCAGCGACACGTACGAGATGGCGAGGGTGACCAGCACCAGCGCCAGCACGGGGGCCACGGCCTCGGGCACCCGCCAGCCCTCCAGGACGGGCACGAACTGCGCGGCCAGCCGGTCGGCGCCGAACGCGGCCGACAACATGGTCGCCACCGTCACGCCGATCTGCACGGCCGACAGGAACCTGTTGGGATCATGGGCGAGCTTGGCCACGCGTTCGCCGCGGCGGCCACGCTTGGAGAGCTTGCGGACCTGGCTCTCCCGCAACGAGACCATCGCCATCTCGGCGGCGGCGAAGAACCCCCCGATCAGGATGAAGAGCAGGACCAGGGCGATGTTTGCCGCGACGGTGTCGAACATGGTGGTTGGCAGCGTACTCGTCCGCTTTCCAGCGTATGCTGAACCGCAAGCCGTACAAAATCAAACATATTCTAACAGGAGCGGACATGAGACTGCTGGTGACCGGCGGGGCGGGGTACGTCGGCAGCGTGGTCGCGGCCCAGCTCGTCGAGGCGGGACACGAGGTCACCGTGCTCGACGACCTGTCCACGGGGCACGTGGACGCGGTGCCGGAAGGCGCCCGGTTCGTCCGGGCCGGCATCACCGAGGCCCACGACGCGCTCGACGGCGCGGAGGCGGTGCTGCACTTCGCGGCCAGGTCACTGGTGGGCGAGTCGGTGCAGCAGCCGGGGCTCTACTGGGCCAACAACCTGGGCGGCACGCTGGCGCTGCTCGACGCCATGCGCGCGAAGGACGTGCGGCGCATCGTGTTCTCCTCGACGGCGGCCACGTACGGCGAGCCCGAGCGCTCCCCCATCCAGGAGGACGACCCTACCCGCCCGACCAACCCGTACGGCGCCTCCAAGCTGGCCGTGGACACCGCGTTGACCACGTACGCGCGGCTGTGGGGCCTCGGCGCGGTGAGCCTGCGCTACTTCAACGTGGCCGGCGCCCACGGCCGCTACCGCGAGCGGCACACGGTCGAGACGCACCTCATCCCCAACGTGCTGAAGGTGGCGACCGGCGAGCGCGAGTCGGTGAGCGTGTTCGGCACCGACTACCCGACCCCCGACGGCACCTGCGTGCGCGACTACATCCACGTGACCGACCTGGCCAGGGCCCACCTGCTGGCGCTGGACGCGGTCACGCCGGGCGAGCACAAGATCTACAACCTGGGCAACGGCACCGGCTTCTCCGTGCAGGAGGTGATCTCGGTCTGCCGTGAGGTAACCGGTCACGAGATCCCGGCCGTGGTCGGCGACCGGCGGCCCGGCGATCCGGCGGTGCTGGTGGCCTCGTCCGCCAAGATCCAGCGCGAGCTGGGATGGAAGCCCGAGCGGACGGCCCTGCGCGACATCGTCTCCGACGCCTGGCGAGCGCTTTCCGGGAAATAGCCCTACGGCGGGCGAATGTGTGCTGGGATACCGAAATGTGAGGACCATTTCACCTAGGGTCACGAAGCTGTTCTTCGGCGCCCTCGTCGCGGTGGGCTGCCTCACGGCCGCCGCCGGTGTGATCTTCGCGACGTCTCAGCCGGCGCCGGCCGCCCAGCCCGCCTCCTGCACCCCGGTGGACACGACCTAGAAACGGAACGCGGGCGCGCGCCTCCTCTGTCCCAGGAGACCGCGCGCCCGCCGTTCGGATGCCGAAGTCCGCGCTCCAGACGTCGGCGCTCAGACGTCGACGCTCAGACGTCGACGCTCAGACGTCGGCGCTCAGACGTCGGCGCTCAGACGTCGGCGCTCAGACGTCGGCGCTCAGACGAGGCCGAGCTCCTTGACGGCCTGGCGCTCCTCCTCCAGCTCGCGCACGCTGGCGTCGATGCGCTCGCGGGAGAACGCGTCGATCTCGAGCCCCTGGATGATCTCGTACGTGCCGTTCGCCGAACGCACGGGGAACGACGAGATCAGGCCCTCGGGCACGCCGTACGAGCCGTCGGAGACCACGGCCGCGGACGTCCAGTCGGTGCCGTTGACCCAGTCGTGGACGTGGTCGATCGCGGCGTTGGCGGCCGAGGCGGCCGAGGAGGCGCCGCGCGCCTCGATGATGGCGGCGCCGCGCTTGGCGACCGTCGGGATGAACGTGTCGCGCAGCCACTCCTGCTCGACCAGCTCGGCCGCGACCTTGCCGCCGACCTCGGCGTGGAACAGGTCGGGGTACTGGGTGGCGGAGTGGTTGCCCCAGATCGTCATCTTCTTGATCTCGGTGACCGGGACCTGCAGCTTCGCGGCCAGCTGCGACAGCGCGCGGTTGTGGTCGAGCCTGGTCATCGCGGTGAAGCGGTCGGCCGGCACGTCCGGCGCGTTCTGCTGGGCGATGAGCGCGTTGGTGTTGGCCGGATTGCCGACGACCAGCACCCGGATGTCGTCCGCGGCGTGGTCGTTGATGGCCTTGCCCTGCGGGCCGAAGATGCCGCCGTTGGCCCCGAGCAGGTCGCCGCGCTCCATGCCGGCCTTGCGCGGCATGGCGCCGACCAGCAGCGCGACGTTGGCGCCGTCGAACGCCACGTTGGGGTCATCGGTGATCTCGATGCCGGACAGCAGCGGGAACGCGCAGTCGTCCAGCTCCATCGCGGTGCCCTCGGCCGCCTTCACCGCCGCCGGGATCTCCAGGAGGCTGAGCTTGACCGGGACGTCGGCGCCGAGCAGCTGCCCCGACGCGATGCGGAACAGCAGTGCGTAGCCGATCTGGCCGGCGGCTCCGGTGACGGTCACCTTGACGGGCGCAGTGGCTGACGACGCCATGGCGTTACCCCTATCTCGCTGCACGAATGATTGACTTTCGGGATGTTACCCGCTCGTACTCAGCAGGTTTCCATCGCGGGCACCTTCAGTTCGGCATCGAAATCGACCGTCTTGAAATGGCTGGTCACGAGCTTGTCGATGAAGCCCGTGCGATAGAGGTCGGCGATCAGTGCCTTGACCGCCTTGCACGTCTTCACGTCGCCGTTCCGGATGCCGACGGCGTAGCGCTCGTTGCTGAGCTTCGCGCCGAGGACCTTGAAGCGCGAGTGCTCGCGGGCGGCGAACCCGGCCAGGATCAGGTCGTCGCCCGGCACCGCGTCGACCTCGCCGCTCCTGAGCATGTCCATGCAGGCCGCGTAGTCGGGCGCCGAGACCGCCTCGACCGCCACGCGGTCCTGGACCAGCCCCACCGACGGGCTGTTGGGCGCGCAGATGCGCTTGCCCTTCAGGTCGCCGAGCTCGTCGATGCGGCCGCCCGCGCGCACGAGGACGTCCTGGTGGGCGAGGTAGTACGGGCCGGCGAACACCACGTCGCTCTCGTCGATCGAGTACGTGGCGACGACCAGGTCGACGGCGCCCTCGGTCAGCGCGGCGGCACGGTCGTAGCCGCTCACGCTGACGAACGTCGTCTCCTTGGCCCCCAGCCCCTCGGCGATGCGCCTGGCGACGTCGACGTCGAAGCCCTCGTACAGGCCGCCGTTGTCCAGCCCGACGCCCGGCAGGTCGCCGCGCACGCCGATCACCACCTTTCCGGTCTGCGCCACCTTGTCGACGACGCTGGCGAACGGGTTCGCGGGGTCGTCGCCCGACGGGCCCACGGAGGACGGGCGCTCGGGGGGCTCGCCGAACGCGAGCGGCAGCCTGCCGTTCAGCGCCAGTGCGAGCACCGTGGCGGCGACCAGCGCGAGCGCGGTGCCGACGGCGGCCCAGACCTTCCCGCGCCGCCGCCTGGCCGCCCCCGCGGGCTCGGTCATCGGGTACGGCGCCCGCTCCGGCTGCGCCGTCGGTCCAGGCGGCCCGGGCGTCCCGGGCGGTCCTGACGGGCCGGGCGGCACTGTGGCGGGCTGCTGGGCGGGCCCGGTGACCTGACCCGTCGCGGGCGCGGCCGTCTGGGGAGGCGGCGGCGGGGCCGGCACCACGGAGCCCGTCCGCTGGTCGGTGATCGAGCCGGCCGACACCCTGATGAACGGCGTGGTGTCGTCACCGGCCACCTGCACGCCCCGGGTGAGCACCGCCGTGGACGCGCCCACGGTGGAGGACTGACCGAGCAGCCGCAGCAGGATCTGGTCGGCCGACGGCCGCTCGGCCGGCGACTTGGCCAGCGCCGAGCGGACGACGCTCCGCAGCGGCTCCGGCATCATGCTGACGTCGACCTCGTGGTTGAGGATCTTGTTGAGCACCACCGCGATCGACTTGCCGTCGAACGCGGGCTTGCCGGTCGCCGCGTACGCGATGGTCGCGCCCCAGGAGAAGACGTCGGTGTACGGCCCGACGTCGTCGCCGGCGATCTGCTCGGGGGCCATGTAGGCGGGGGTGCCGATGGCGCGGCTGGTGATCGTACCGGTGGAGTCGATGATCCGGGCGATGCCGAAGTCGACCACGCGCGGCCCGTCGGCGGCGATCAGCACGTTGTCGGGCTTGAAGTCGCGATGCACGATCGAGGCGTGGTGGATGGCGGTGAGCGCGGTGGCGGTGCCGACGGCGAGGCGTTCGAGCACCGTCCCGGTGAGCGGCCCGTCGGTCTCGACGATCTCGCGCAGGGGACGGCCGTCGATGTATTCGCTGGCGATGTAGGGGGTGTCGCCTTCGAGGTCGGCCTCCATCACCCCGGCGGTGCAGAACGACGCCACCCGCTGCGCAGCCTTCAGCTCCCTCGCGAACCGGGAGCGGGCGATGGTGTCACCGGTGAACTTGACGTGCAGGAGCTTGACCGCGGCGCGCTCGCCCTCGTCGTTGACGCCGAGGTAGACGATGCCCTGACCGCCTTCCCCGATCCGTCCGGACAGCCGGAAGGATCCCAGCTCGGTGGGATCGCCGGCGACCAGCGGCGAGATCTGCGGCATTCGTCATCCCCACGTGTCCTGAACCCCATCGACGCAAACTTTACGACGCCCGGCCGATTCTCACGGATCTGTTAAAGCTTCGTGACGTCACGGCTTCGCCGCATTCATGCGGGTTCCCCACGCGATGAGCACACGCGAGAGCCCGGCCCGCCGCACGGGGGCCGGGCTCTCGCACGCCTGTCAGTACGGCAGGCTCAGGGAAGTGAAGGTCTTACGCAGGTACGGCGCCTTGAACTTCGGGTAGGCCACCGTGTTCACGTCACCGTCGGATGTGTACCGCATGTCGGGATTCTTCTTCAGCCAGTCGAGCCAGGCCTCCGAGCAGAACTGGGCGCAATCACCCTTCTTCTCCATGACCTTGATCCGCGGGATCCCGGCCGGGTCGAACGACTTGCTGAACGGCGCCGGCGCCGGCGTGTACCCGGCCAGGAAGGCGCCCTTGTGACGGTAGGCCTTGCCGCGCAGGGCCCAGTCCTTCTTCCTGGGCTGGGCGCCGTACGGCAGGGAGATGGTGACGGGCTTGGTGTACGACAGCGAGTCGATCGTCTTGCCGATCGAGCCGATCTGCTCCTCGACCTGCTCCTGCGTCAGGCTGCGCAGGTTGAGGTGGTCGCGGGTGTGGTTGGCGACCTCGAAGCCGTTGTCCTTGAGCCACAGGAGCGCCTGCGCCTGCTCCTCGCGGGTGTGCTTGCCGAACAGGTCGCGCGTCACGAAGAACGTGGCCTTCGGGCGCCAGCCCGGGTACTTCGCCGCCACCTCCCGCATGATCGCGACCGCGGTGTCCTTCTGCGGGACGCCCACGGCGTTCAGCGTCAGCTGCGACGGCGAGGAGTCGTCGAAGGTCAGCACCACGGGGTGCTTGCCCGCCGGGATGTCGATCTTGCCGGTCACCATCTCGGCGGCCGTGATGGGCACGTAGTTCTCCTTGGCCAGCCGCTCCAGGTCGGCCCTGAACTGCTTGGGCGTCCTGTCGTCGGTGGTCTGTGGAGTCGGCACGACTCGGTGGAACATGAGCACCGGGATCTGGCCCAGCTCGTTGGCCCTGACCTTGGCGGCGTTGCGTACCTTCGCCTCCTTGGTGGCCTTGAGCTTGGCGGCGGCGTCGGCTTTGGCGTCCACCTTCACGACAGGGGGCGGCTCCGAGCCGCAGCCGGTCATGATCGCGGTCGCCGCGAGCACTCCCACCCCACTCAACAAACCCAGTCGCATCCGAACCCCCCGAGACGCGTACGACTGTGAGCGGCCCGCGATCGGCGGGTCACTGCAGGTAGCGATGCCTGCGAAGGGCTCCTACCCAGTTGATCAACTCAGCCACGCCGCGTAACCGTCAAGAGATCGTCCCGGAACCCGTGCCAGACATGACCGCATTTTCAGCCGCGCACCGCGAGGTGTTCACGCCGCTGCCCGCCAGGCGGCGATAAGCGGTCGTGGGCACCGGGTAGGGATTCCGCTCTGAGGCACGATCCTTGACCGGGCCATGGGACAGTCGGCGTTTGCGGGGCTTGTCCGCCGCTCCGCGGGCGAGGACACCGACCCGATGCCGCGGCTCGGCGTGCCCGGGGCGGACTTGGCCCGTACCAGGTCGTCACCTGACGCGTATCATTTAGACGAGCATCGAACCATTTCGGAGGTTCCGTATGACCGCCGCCACCCTGGAGAGCAGCACGGCAGCGGCCTGCTGCGCGCCCATCGCCCGCGAGCCCCTGGGCGAAGGCGACGCGGCCGAGCTCGCCGCCCTGCTCAAGGCGGTCGCCGACCCCGTACGCCTGCGGCTGCTGTCGATGATCGGCTCGCACGCGGGCGGTGAGGCGTGCGTGTGCGACCTCACCGACGCCTTCGACCTGACCGCCCCCACCATCAGCCACCACCTGAAGGTCCTGCGCACGGCGGAGCTGATCAGCGGCGAGCGGCGCGGCACCTGGGTCTACTACCGGATCGTTCCTGAGACCGTGGCCAGGCTCGGCGCCCTGTTCGCCCCGCTGGCCGAGCCGGCTCACAGGCCGTAGACGGCCAGGGCCCTGCTCGCGTACGCGGCGATCGGGGCGGCGACGTGCTCGGCGTCACGGTGCACGCCGCGCAGCGTGTTGGAGGCGAAGGAGCGCTGGAACTCCAGCCCGACATAGCCGAGCCCGGGATGCGACGTGGAGATGCCGCCGCTGTGCAAAGGCATGCCCGTCTCGTCCAGGCAGCCGAGGGATCGCAGACAGTCCAGGTGGGGGCGGTAGCCGGTGGCGTAGATGACCGTGTCCACGCGTTCGCGGCTGCCGTCGGCCCATACGACCTGGTCGCCGTCGAGGGCGGTGAACATGGGGCGGCGGTTCATCCGCCCCGCGGCGAGGGCGGCGGCGTAGTCGCCGGTGTCCAGCACCAGGGTGCCGGTGGCGACGCGGGCCAGCCACTGCGGCGGCAAGAAGTCGAAGCCGGTGGTGTCGTGCCAGAAGTGCACGTCCTTGCCGCCGATGAGCTGCGGCATGAACTGGATCGGCTGTCGTGTGGCGAGGGTGACGGTGGCGACCTCGGCCAGCTCGTAGCCGACCTGGACGGCGGAGTTGCCGGCGCCCACCACGATTACACGTTGCCCGGCGTGGTGCTTGGGATTGCGGTAGTCGGCGACGTGCAGGACCTGGCCGGCGAAGTCGTCCTGTCCGGGCAAGTCGGGGATGTAGGGGTTGCCGAACGAGCCTGAGGCCGCCACGACGCCCATGGTCCGGAACGTGTCGCCGTTGACGGTGTGCACCAGGAAGCCGGCGCCGTCGGCCTCGACGGAGGCGACCCTTACCCCGGTGCGGATCTCCACGTCCAGGGTGTCGGCGTAGCGCCGGAGGTAGGTGACGACCTCGTCCCTGGTGGGATGGCCGTCGGGGTCGCCCGGGAAGTTCATGCCCGGCATGGCGCTGTAACGGGCGGGCGAGAACAGGGTGAGGTTGTCGTAGTAATCGGCCCAGGAGCCGGTGGGCTGGTCGCCTGCTTCGAGGATGACCGGGGTGACGCCGCGGTCGCGGAGTGCTCGGGCCGCGCTGAGGCCGGACTGTCCGGCCCCGATGACGATCGTGTCCATGCCGCCGGATCATATCCTCATATCCAGAAAACACAATATGATGGCGTCGGGGTGATGCTATGACCATGGATGGGATCGAGCTGAGCTCCGCGGCGCGCGGCTTTCTCAAGGCGATGGCCAGCGAGACGCGCCAGCAGATCATGGGGCTGTTCGCCGGAGGCGTGGAGCTGACCGTCAACGAGGTCGCCGAGCGCATGTCGCTGGCCCAGTCGGCGACCTCGACCCATTTGGCGACCCTGCGCGACGGCGGAGTGCTCGTCTCGCGGCGGGAGTGGAAGACGGTCTACTACCGCGCCGACTCCGCGCGGATCAGCAAGGCGCTGTCCGACCTGCAGGCCACCCTGAACGCCTGCTGCCCGGCGGACGATCTCGTCACCCCCTCGGCCCGTACAGGTTGCCGAGGACGAGAAGGCCGATGACGGCGACGAGCCAGAGCAGCGCGCGCCTGCTCGGCCGTGGCCCGTCGGCGGCATGGTGATGCCCATGGGGATGAACGCGGCGCAGAGGCCCCCTGTGGCGATGATCGACCGCGGTGTCCGGGTGCCCTTGAGGGTGACGAGGAACGACACAGGCCAGCGCCACCGAGCGGCCGAGGCCCAGGGCTCCTGAACGGTAGGCGCCGACGGCGAGCACGATCCATCCGAGGAGGATCGCGCCGGAGAGCGTCTTGAACGGATGCCAGGCCCTCTCCCGCCAGGCCTGGTAGTAGCCGTTGACGGCCCGTCGCCGGGGCGCGGGAGCATGGTGGCGGGCGGGGGCGGCGCGGGCGCGTCCAGCCGGGGTCGGACCTTTCGGCCGCCTACGACCGGCGGGTACGACCAGGGTCGGAGGGAATTGATCGGCCCCTGGTCTGATGCCGGAGAAGCCTGCGGCGAGGTACGTTCCTCGCATGAACGGGGCGTGGCAGCGGCTCAGCGCGGGCAAGGCCGCCGATACGGCGCTCGCGGTCGTCGTGGCGTTGCTCATCGGCTACGCGATCGTCGATCCGCCGGGCCCTTCGTCATGGTGGCCCGTTTGGTCGGCCTGGCCGGTCGCGGCCGTGCTGGGCTTCCCGATCGCCCTCCGGCGGCGCCGGCCGCTGCCCATGCTGGGCGTGGCGGCCACGGGGGCCGTGCTGGCCACCGTGGCCGGCGCCGTCGCCGCGGGCGCGATCTGGCTGTCGTTCGTCCCGGGGGCGCTCGTGCTCTACCAGGTGGCCGCCACCACCACGACCGGGCGGTCGGCCGCGAGCCTGGCGGCGTGCGTGTCCGGTGCCACCGCCGCCGTCCTGGTCTTCTACGCGCAGGTCCTGCCCGGCCTGCCGCCCGCCCCTGAGCCCAGCGAGTTGCCGCCGTACTGGCCGGTGGAGATCGGCGCGATCTGCGTGTTCATGGGCGCGGGGTGGGCGGCCGGGGCGGTGGTCCGCTGGAAGCGGGAGACATCGGCCCGCCTCGCCCGCCACCTCGCCGAGGCCGCGGTGGCCGACGAGCGCCGGCGCATCGCCCGCGAGCTGCACGACGTCATCGGCCACAGCATGGGTCTGATCGCCGTCAAGGCCACCGTCGCCAACCACGTCGCCGAGGCGCGCCCGCAGGAGGCGCGCGCCGCGCTGGCGGTCATCGAGCAGACCAGCCAGAGCGCGCTCACCGAGATCCGGCGCATGCTCGGCCTGCTCCGCGCCGACGGCGACCCGCACCACGAGCTCATGCCCGCACCCGGTCTGACCGATCTGCCCGAGCTGGCGGGCCATGCCCGCTCGGCCGGGGTCGACGTCGATCTGGTGGTGCGCGAGGATGCCGCGTCACCTCCGGCGGTGGCGCTGTCGGTCTACCGCATCGTGCAGGAGGCACTGACGAATGTCATCACCCACGCGGCTCCCACCCGCTGCTCGGTCCGGGTCGACATCGACGGACGCGACGCCGTGATCGAGGTCGTCGACGACGGCCCCCACCACCGCCGCGAGCCGGCGAGGGCCCGCCACGGCGGGCACGGCCTGATCGGCATGCGCGAGCGGGCCGCGATGTACGGCGGCACGCTGACCGCCGGGCCCCGCCCGGAAGGAGGCTTCCGGGTAACCGCCCGCCTGCCCTACGGCAGCCCGACATGAGCAACCCGTCCCCACACCGACGAGAGCGCGACGCGAGCGACCGATCGCCGCACCAACGGCAGTCCGACGTGAGCCACGAGGCGCCGCCCGTTCGGGTGCTGCTCGCCGAGGACCAGGTGCTGGTGCGCGACAGCTTCAAGCTGCTCATCGACAGCACGCCCGGGCTGGTGACCGTGGGCGAGGCAGGCACCGGCGCCGACGCCGTGGAGCTGGCCCGCCGGTTGCGCCCCGACGTCGTGCTCATGGACGTGCGCATGCCCGGCATGGACGGCATCGAGGCCACCGGCCACATCTGCGCCCACCCCGACACCGCCGGGGTCCACGTGCTGATCCTCACCACGTTCGACCTCGACGAATACGTGTACGCCGCGCTGCGGGCGGGCGCCAGCGGCTTCCTGCTCAAGAGCGCGACCGCGGCCGAGCTGCTCGCCGCCGTCCGCGTCGTCGCGTCCGGCGAAGCGCTGCTCGCGCCCACCGTCACCCGCCGGCTCATCACCGCGTTCCTGCGAAGCCCCGAACGACCTCCGGCGGCACGAGCCCTCGACGGCATCACGCCGCGCGAGGCCGAGGTGCTCACCCTCGTGGGCCGGGGAAAGTCCAACGCCGAGATCGCCGAGCATCTCCACCTCACCGTCGGCACCGTCAAGACCCACATCGGCCGCCTCCTGATGAAACTGCGGGCCCGCGACCGCGCTCAGCTGGTCATCGCCGCCTACGAAGCCGGGCTCGTCACCCGCTGAACCGCTTCGACGTCCCCTCGCATGATTAGACGGCCGCCTAATTTGACATCCATCTAAGCATCCGCCAAGCTGATCCTGCTTAGATGAACTTCTAACCAGGAGGCTCCCGGTGTTCACGCTGCTCCGCCGTCCGCGGCCCGCGACGATCACGTTCGACGAGAGGCGCGGCGAGGTGTGCGACGCCCGGTGCCGCGCGGGGGCGCTGGCCGAGCGCGCCCGCACCTCCGCCCTGATGGCCCGCTGAGAGGAAAGGTTCGATCATGAGTGGATGTTGTGGCCCCTCGGCCGTGGAGATCGAGCGGTTCGCGCCGCGCACCGGGCTTCCCGTGGTCGTGATCGGCGCGGGGCCGGTGGGCCTGGCCGCCGCCGCCCACCTGGCCGAACGCGGCCTGGACTTCCTCGTGCTGGAGGCCGGTGAGCAGGCGGGCGCGTCGATCGTGCAGTGGGGGCACGTACGGCTGTTCAGCCCGTGGAAGTACGACATCGACGCCGCGGCCCGCCGCCTGCTGGAGGCCACCGGCTGGACCGCGCCCGACCCCGACTGGCTCCCGACCGGTGCCGAGCTCATCTCCGGCTACCTCGCGCCGCTGGCCGGGCTCTTCGGCGACCGGCTGCGTACCGGCGTGCGGGTGACGGCGATCAGCCGCCTCGGTTACGACCGCGTCCGCACGAACGGCCGCGAGGACGTCCCGTTCGTGCTGCGGCTCGACACCGGCGAGGAGCTCCAGGCCGGCGCCGTCATCGACGCCTCCGGCACCTGGACCGAGCCGAATGTGCTCGGCGCCGCCGGTCTGCCCGCCTATGGCGAGAGCGATGTCGCCGACCTCGTCGCCCACGCGCTGCCGGACGTGCTCGGGGCGGACCGCGCCACGTACGAGGGCAGGCACACGCTCGTGGTCGGCGCCGGCCACTCGGCCGCCACCACGCTCATCGCGCTCGCCCGGCTCGACGACGCCCAGATCACCTGGGCCATCCGGGCCGGCTCGGCCACTCGCGCCTACGGCGGCGGAGACGCGGACGCGCTGCCGGCGCGCGGCGCGCTCGGCACCCGCCTGCACGAGCTGGTCACCTCAGGGCGCGTCCGCTTGCTGACCGGCTTCTTCACCCACACGCTGGCGAAGGACGGCGAGCAGGTGCGGGTGGTCAGCCGCGACCCGTCCGGTTTCGAGCAGTCGGTCACGGTCGACCGGATCGTGTCGGCCACGGGCTACCGTCCCGACCACTCGATCGCCTCCGAGCTGCGTCTCGACCTCGACCCGATCCTGGGCTCCACCCGGGCCCTCGCGCCGCTGATCGACCCGAACCGCCACTCCTGCGGCACCGTCCCCGCCCACGGCGTGGACGAGCTGTCGCACCCCGAGCCCGGCTACTACGCGGTCGGCGTCAAGAGCTACGGCCGCGCTCCGACGTTCCTGCTGGCCACCGGCTACGAGCAGGCCCGTTCCGTCGTCGCCGCCCTGGCCGGCGACTGGGAGGCGGCCAGGGACGTGCGGCTGGAGCTGCCGGAGACCGGCGTCTGCTCCTCCAGCCTCGCCGAGGCCCAGGAGCAGCGCGTCGGCCTGGCCACCGGCGTCGGCGGCGGCCTGCTCGCCACCCCGCTCCCCCTGGTCACGGTCTCGTCCGGTGGTGGATGCTGCGGCTGAGCCGTACGTACCACCGGAAGGAACCTGAAGATGTCCCACCCGCGGTCCCGCTCGGGCGGGAGCTCGTGAGCCCGACCGCCGAAGCCGCCGCCCCCGCAGTCGGGAGCGGCGGCCGCTCCACCCGCGGCCGGCGGATCGTCGCCGCCCTGGCCGTCACCCAGACCATCGGCTACGGCGTGCTCTACTACGCCTTCTCGGTCTTCCTCCTCCCCATGCAGCGCGACCTGGGCGCGCACGGTCCGCAGGTCGCCACCGCGCTGACCCTCGCGGTGCTGACCACGGCCCTGTGCGCGCCCCTGGTCGGCCGTCTGCTCGACGCCCACGGTGGTCGCGGCGTGATGACGGCGGGCTCGGTGCTCGGCACGCTGGCGGTGCTCGCCTGGTCGCGGGTGGAGAGCCTGCCCCAGCTGTACGGCGTCTTCGTGGCCGTCGGCATCGCCTCGGCGATGGTGCTGTACGAGTCGGCGTTCGCCGTGATCGTCAGCTGGTTCGACGGGAACGGCCGGGCCGACGCGCTGCTCGCGCTCACCATCGTGGCCGGCTTCGCCTCCTCCATCTTCCTGCCGTTGACCGGCCTGCTCGTCGACCGGTACGGCTGGCGCGACGCTCTCGTCATGCTGGCCATCGGCTACGGCGTCCTGGCGATCCCGCTGCACGCCCTCGTCCTACGGCGCCGTGTCCGTCGCGCGGCCGCGAAGAAGGAGTCCCGGACCGACCTGGTCAGGGCGGCGGTGCGGCAACGGCCGTTCTGGCTGCTGGCGGCGGCCTTCACCGCGCACGGCGGCGGGGTGGCCACCGTTGCCGTGCTGCTCATCACGTACCTGGTACATCTCGGCCATTCCCCGGTCTTCGCGGCCGGCGTCGCCGGGCTGCTCGGCGTGCTGTCGGTGACCGGGCGGCTCATCACCACCGGGCTGCGTCGCCGCTGGGCGGCCGCGCGCGTCGCCGCGGCGGTCTTCGCCTTGCAGGGGATCGGCGCGGTGCTGCTGCCGCCGGTGGGTGCGACCGTGCCGGGGGCGATCGCGTGCGTGCTGCTGTTCGGCATCGGCTTCGGCGTCGGCACGATCACCCTCCCGCACCTGCTCACCGAGCAGTACGGCACCGTCGCCTACGCCAGCCTGTCCGGACGCATCGCCCTGTTCTCCGTCGCCGGCGAGGCGCTGGCGCCGCTGGGCGCCGTGACGCTGGCGCAGACCGTCGGCTACGGCTGGGTGATGGGGTCCGTCACCGCCGCCTGCCTGGCCGCCGCGGTCGCGCTGGTCGCCTACCATCGCCTGTCGAACCAGGTGGTGTCGTCGTGACCGTCGCCACGATCGACTGTTGCGCGCCGATCGCGCGCGGACTGTCCGCGGCCGACTCGGCCGGCCTCGCGGTCATGCTCAAGGCCGTCGCCGACCCCGTACGGCTGCGGCTGCTGTCGTTGATCGGCTCGCACACCGGCGGCGAGTGCTGTGTGGACGACCTGACCGGCGTCTTCGATCTGACCGCGCCCACCATCAGCCACCACCTGAAGGTGTCGCGCACTGCCGGCCTGATCGACGGAGACCGCCGCGGCACCCGGATCCACTACCGTCTGCTTCCCGACCCGCTGACCAACCTGGGCATGCTCTTCACCCCATCCACCGGCGCCACCGGACCGGCGCCCGGCACCGGACTGGTCAGCGCATGAGCCGGGCTCCGCGCCAGGTCGACGTCCTGGTCGTCGGCGGTGGCCAGGCCGGGCTCGCGGCGGGCTTCTACCTGCGCCGGGCCAAGACCGACTTCGTCATCCTCGACGCGTACGCCCGGCCCGGCGGCGCCTGGCCGGGCATGTGGGACTCCCTGCGCCTGTTCTCCCCCGCCCCGTTCAGCTCGCTGCCCGGTTGGATGATGCCGCAGCCGCCGGGCGGCGGCTACCCCGGCGCGGCCGACACCGTCGCCTACCTCACCGCGTACGAGCAGCGCTACGAGCTGCCGATCATCCGCCCGGTGACGGTGAAGGCGGTCCGGACGGGCACACGCCGCCTGCTCGTGGAGACCGACCAGGACGACTGGGAGGCTCGTGTCGTCGTCAGCGCGACCGGCACCTGGTCACGCCCGTACGTTCCTCACTATCCCGGCGTCGGCGACTTCCGCGGCGAACAGCTGCACACCGTGAACTATCAGCGGCCCGACCCCTTCCGCGGCCGGCACGTGGTGATCGTCGGGGGCGGCAACTCCGCCGCCCAGATCCTGGCCGACGTCTCCACCGTCACGCGGACCACCTGGGCGACCCTGCGTCCCCCACGGCTGCTGCCCGACGACGTCGACGGCCGCGCGCTCTTCGACCTGGCCACGCGACGCCACCGCGCCGCCCTGGCCGGACGGAACGACGACGGCATCAGCGGCCTCGGCGACATCGTCGCCGTCCCTCCCGTACGCGACGCGCGCGACCGCGGCGTCCTCAAGTCGGAGCCCATGTTCAGCCGGATCACCCCGACCGGCGTCACCTGGGCCGACGGCAGCGAACTGGCCTGCGACGTCATCATCTGGTGCACCGGCTTCCGCCCCGCGCTCGGCCACCTCGCCCCGCTCCGTCTGCGCGGCCCCGGGGGCCTCATCCCCACGGAGGGCACCCGAGCCGCCGGCGAGCCCCGCCTGCACCTCCTCGGCTACGGCGACTGGACCGGCCCTGCCTCGGCCACCCTGATCGGCGCCGCCCGCACCGCCCGCACCATGGTCACCGAGATCCTGGCTCAGCTCCAGCGCTGAACGACGGCTCAGGGTTCGCGGCCCGCATTCCGGCGAACATGATCGCCACCGTCCGATGCCGGAGGTCCTCGTCCCAGGCGCCGCTGAGTGCCCCGTGGCAGGCGGCGGTGAGCAGCGCGACCACCTCGGCGACGCGGATGTCGGGACGGACGGCACCGGCGCGCTGGGCTTGGACGAGGAGCTCCGCGAGGGACTGCGCCAGGTCCTGGATCGGTTCGTCCGGCCGGACGGCGACGCCGGTCCGCACCAGCAGATCGGCCACGGTCCTGGTCGCCGCCGCCTGCTCCACGACGAACGTGAAGAACGCGAACAGGGCGGTGGCCGGGTCGCCGCCCCCGGCGAGCGCGTCCGCCTCCTCGATCAGCCGTTGCCGCAGACCCTTCATGATGGCGGCGAGCAGATCGTCCTTGGTCGGGAAGTGCCGGAAGACGGTGCCGATCGCCACGCCCGCGCGCGCCGCCACCTCCTCCGTCGAGGCGGACGGACCTTTCTCCGCGAACACGGCCTCCGCGGCGGCGAGAATCCGCGCCCGGTTGCGCTGCGCGTCCGCGCGCGGGGGTTTCCGCTCCGGAGAGGCGGATGAGGAGTGGTGCGTCACGGCGGCGTCGGCCCCCTCGTTGACAAGCTGAGTGGTGACTCATATTTTCGTTCCTGAGTCTCCACTCATCTTATGCGCACGCCGTAGCCAGAAGGGTCCCGTCATGCTGAGCCCCGTGCAGGCCTTCGAACGTTTCCGCGCCAATGTGCTGACCGGGGCGCCCGGCCTCACCGAGGACCTCTGCGCCGAAGACGTCGTCGTCGACATGCCCTTCGCCCCACCGGGCGCGCCGCGCCGGATCGCCGGACGCGAGGAGGTCGCCGCGTTCACGGCGGCGGGCAGGAGCGCTCTGCCCGTGCGGTTCGACGAGTTCCGCACCGTCGCCGTCCACCAGACCGCAGACCCGGACGTGATCGTCGCCGAGTACGAGCTGACGGGCACGACCGTGACCGGCCACCGGGCGAGCGCGGCGTTCGTCCTGGTCATCAGGGTCAGAGACGGCCGCGTCGCACACTGGCGCGAATACCAGGACACCGCGGCCATCACGCGAGCTCTCACGAACGCGTCCGCATGAGTGGTCAGCCTGTTGGCACGAGCTCGCTGATCAGCTTGTCGATGCGGGCGCGGATCTCGTCGCGGATCTCGCGTACGGCCTCGATGCCCTGCCCCGCGGGGTCGTCGAGTTTCCAGTCCTCGTAGCGCTTGCCGGGGAAGATCGGGCAGGCGTCGCCGCAGCCCATGGTGATGACCACGTCGGAGGCCTCGACCGCGTCGACGGTGAGGATCTTGGGCTGCTGATCGATGATGTCGACGCCCACCTCGCGCATGGCCTCGACGGCGACCGGGTTGATCCGTCCGGCCGGGGCCGAGCCGGCGGAGCGCACCTCGACGCGGTCCCCGGCGAGGTGGGTGAGCCACCCGGCGGCCATCTGGGAGCGGCCCGCGTTGTGCACGCAGACGAACAGGACACTAGGCATCGACGGTCTCCTTCGCGGTGAACAGGCGCCGCCCGGCCAGGCTCAGATAGACCAGGGCGACCAGGACGGGCACTTCGATGAGCGGCCCGACGACGCCCGCGAGGGCCTGGCCCGAGCTGACGCCGAAGACGCCGACCGCGACCGCGATGGCCAGCTCGAAGTTGTTGCCGGCGGCGGTGAAGGCCAGCGTGGTGGCGCGCTCGTAGCCGAGGCCGATCAGCTTGCCCGCCAGGAAGGATCCGCCCCACATCACGGCGAAGTAGGCCAGCAGCGGCAGGGCGATGCGGACGACGTCGCCGGGCTGGGAGGTGATCGTGTGTCCCTGCAGGGCGAACAGGATGACGATGGTGAACAGCAGCCCGTAGAGCGCCAGCGGGCCGATCCTCGGCAGGAAGCGGCTTTCGTACCAGTCGCGGCCCTTCGCGCGCTCGCCGAGGCGGCGGGAGAGATAACCGGCGAGCAGCGGGATGCCTAGAAAAATCAGGACGTACTGTGCGATGTCCCAGACGGAGACGTCGAGCGCGGCCTGCTCCAGACCCAGCCGGCCGGGCAGGACCTGCAGGTAGAACCAGCCGAGCGCGCCGAACGCGACCACCTGGAAGAGCGAGTTGAGCGCGACCAGGACGGCGGCGGCCTCCCGATCGCCGCACGCCAGGTCGTTCCAGATGAGCACCATGGCGATGCACCGAGCCAGCCCGACGATGATCAGCCCCGTGCGGTATTCCGGCAGGTCGGGCAGGAAGGTCCAGGCCAGCGCGAACATGACGGCCGGGCCGAGCAGCCAGTTGAGCACCAGCGACGAGATCAGCAGGCGGCGGTCGGCGGTGACGGTGTCGAGGCGGTCGTAGCGCACCTTGGCCAGCACCGGATACATCATCAGCAGCAGGCCCAGGGCGATCGGCAGCGAGATCTCACCGATCCGCACCGCTTCCAGCGCCGTGTCCAGGCCGGGGACGAGTCGTCCCAGCAGCAGCCCGGCGGCCATCGCGGCGAGGATCCACACGGGCAGGAAACGGTCGAGCGTGGACAGGGCGCTCATCACGCTGGGCGCGGGCGCGGTGGCCTCAGCAGAACGGGTGGACATGCGGGACGTCTCTTCTCACACGGTGGCGGGCACGGTCAGCAGCGCCGACAACTCGCCCAGGGTCTCGGGGACCAGCCGGTAGTACACCCAGGAGGCGCGGCGCTCGGAGGTGAGCAGGCCGACGTCCTTGAGCACCTTCAGGTGGTGGCTGATGGTCGGCTGGGACAGCTCGAACGCGTCCGTGATGTCGCAGACGCACACCTCGCCGCCCGCCCGGCTCGCCACGATCGACAGGATGCGCAGCCGTACGGGATCTCCCAGGGCCTTGAACACCCGCGCCACGCCCGCCGCCTGCTCGGCGCTGAGCGGTTCGCGGGCGAGCGGCGGGCTGCATTCCAAGATCTCCAACAGTTCCATCGCACTCTCCCCGCATAGACCATCATCTAATTCGCTTCCCGTCTATATTGACAGAAGTCTATAAACGCGGGGGTCAGATGCCGATCGCGGAGCTGCGGCGCTCGATCAGCAGCACGTCCCGCCAGATGCCGTGGTGGCGGCCCACGCGCTCGCGCGTGCCGACGACGCGGAAGCCGAGGGCGCGGTGCAGGGCCAGGCTGGCGGCGTTCTCGGGGAAGATCCCGCTCTGGACGGTCCACACGCCGGCGTCCTCGCTGCCGGCGACGAAAGCCGACAGCAGCGCCCTGCCGATGCCGTGCGCCTGGCAGCCGGGGTGCACGTAGACGCTGTGCTCGACCACTCCGGCGTACACCGGGCGGGGCGAGACCGCCGAGGCGGCGACCCAGCCGACGACCTCGCCCGTGTCGGTGTCGGCGGCCACGTAGCGCAGGTGCGGCAGCCTGGCCGCGGTGAAGCTTTCCCAGCTCGGCGCGGTGGTCTCGAAACTGGCCTGGCCGGTGTCCAGACCGGCCTGGTAGATGGCCAGCACCTGGCCGGCGTCCGCGGCGCGCATCGCCCGGATCTCCAGCCCGGGGCCGATCGCCGGCGTGGCGGCCCGCACGATCGCCGAGTGCGCGCCCGGCACGGCCCGCGCCGGGTCCGAGCAACGCTTGGTCACCTCGTCACGCGCCATGGCCGGCCCCTCTCACTCGCACGTGGGCGCGGCCGGCACGGGCTTGCCCATGACGACGTCGGCCGCGGTCGGGAAACAACGCACGCACGCCTCGTTGATCCGGTAGAGGCTCGCGGTGCCCTGCCGTTCGACCAGCACGAACCGCACCTCGGCGAGGATCTTCAGGTGGTGGGACACCGTCGACTGCCCCACCCCGGAGGCGGCCACGATCTCCCCCACACTCATGGGCGCACGCCGTCGCGCCAGCAGCGACACGATCTGGATCCGCGTCGCGTCCGCCAACGCCTTGAACCAACTCGCGTACTCTTCGGCCTCCGCCCGCGGCAGAGGATCACTGTCACCGTTCATCGTCAATTGACGATAGTCGATGAAGCCTCCGCCGGCCAGACGGGAAGGTCCGTGAGCAGCTACGCCGGCCGCGACACGGTGGTGGTTGATCCCTCACTCATCCCGTCTCGCGCTCACCACTCTCGCCGGCCGCCGGACAGCCGGTACATGTCACTGGAGACCGACATGCCGCGGCACAGCGACTGTGCCAGGCCGGCGTCAGTCCTCCTCCTCGATGCGCACCGTGCCCGCGCTTCCGTCGATCGTGATGAGCTGGCCAGTCTTGATCTCGTGGGTGGCGTTGCGTACACAGATGACGGCCGGGATGCCGTACTCCCTGGCGACGGTGGGGCCGTGGGCCACAGGGGAGCCGGTTTCCGTCACCAGACCCGCCGTCGTCATGAACAGTGGGGTCCAGCCGGGGTCCGTGGTAGGGGCCACGAGGATCTCGCCGGGTTCGATGTGCGCGCCGGACGGGTCGCGGATGACCCGGGCCCGGCCGGTGGCCCGGCCCGCGGCCCCGGCCATCCCGGTCAGCACCCCGCCCTCCACGGGTCCTTGTGGGGCGAGCGCCTCCACGTCGGTCCCGTCGGACAGCAGGGCGCCGGGGACGGTGGGGCGCCGCAACTCCCGCTCGTACGCGGCCCGGCGCGCCGCGACCAGGTCCCGATGGTCGGCTCCGTCGTGTACGGCGGCCCGGGCCTCGAACAGGTCGAGGAACATGATGTCGTCGGCGCGCTCCAGCAGCCCTTGCGCGACCAGATCGTCCCCTGTCAGCAGCAGTTGCCCGCGTGCCGCCTGCAGCGCCGGCAGCCAGGCGAACTTCCCGATCTCCCGCAGCCCGGTGAGCCGGCGCGAGCGGCGCATGAGGAACGCCGCCAACCGGCCGCGCACCGGTCTGGCGCGCCGCGCCCGCCGCGACAGCGTCTCGACCATCTTCTCCGCCCTGCGCGCCGCCTGCTCGAACCGCCGCTCGGGTGCCTGCTCCGGGTCGTCGACGCGCAGGTAGTTGGCGATCGTGGCGAACAGCGGGGCCGGGTCGTCCGCCCAGCGCGGCATGCCGACGTCGATCTCGGCGGCCGCGCGCATGCCGTACCTGTCGAGGAAGGAGGCCATCCCGATGTCAGGCAGCCGGCCCTCGCGATACCGCGCGGCAAGCTCGTCGGGCGGGGTGGTGAGGAACAGGTCGCGGTGTTCGCGCGCGTTGACCGCGACTCTCCAGAGCGCGAGGTCCATCTCCGTGGTCACGTTGTGCGGCATCCCGCCGAGAACGACGTCGAGCTCCTCGTCGGTGGCGATGCCGTTGAGCAGCGCGGACGGCGCCACGCCGACGATCATGCCGGCCATCAGCGGCCACACGATGCCCATCATGTCGACGCCCATGACGGCTTTGTGCGAGTCCTCGATCACCCAGCGGAGCCGTTCGGCCGGCGTGGCGGGTTCGGGCGGCGGCGTGATGGAGCGCCTGATCTCCTCCAGACCCCGGTAGGCCCTGGCCCGGGCGGCGTCCGGCCAGGCCAGGCTGCGGGCGATGCCGAAGATCGCCGGCCCCGTCAGCCGCAGCGTCATCTTCACGGCACTGCCGACGCGGAACGGCATGCCGCGCCGCGGCGCGAAGCGGGGATCGTCCATCATCCGCTCGACGGCGCCCCGCACCCGCGGCCCGTACACCTCCAGTGACGTCCGCAGCCGCTTGCGCATGGTCTTGTTACGGATGAAATCGGTCAGGTCGAAGTAGAGCCGCCCGCCGATGGACACCAGCCGGGGCATCGGATCCCGCGGATGGGTCGTGGCGCCCGCCGCCTTGAACCACAAGCCCCCGCCCGCCTTGAGTAACGACACCCCCATCGGCGTGACCGGCCGCAGCATCCCTTGGATGTGACCGAACTCGAGGTAGAGCCGCGTGTCGCCGGTGTCGGGCGGGGCCGGGAACAGCGTGGTGATCGGCCGGGACTGCAGCAGCCACAGCGTGCCGTCGGCGTCGATGGCCCACTCGATGTCCTGCGGCGAACCGAAGTGCTTCTGCAGCCGCCGCCCGGCGTCCCGCAGTGCTTCGAGCTGCTCCTTGCCGAGGCACCCGGCACCGTTCGGCACGGCCGGCGTCCGGTGACCGAGGACGTAGTGGTCGGGGACGACGGTGCCGTCGACGATCGCGGTGCCCAGCCCGGGGGCGGCGTCGACGACCATCTCGGTGCGGCAGCCGGTGATCGGGTTGGCGGTGAACAGGACACCGGCGACCACGGGGTCGATCATGCGCTGGACCACCACGGCCATGGCGGCGTCGTCGATGCCCGCGGTGGCGCGGTAGGCCACGGCACGTTCGGTGTGCAGGGAGTCCCAGCACCGGCGGACCGCGTCGACGAGCGGGCCGGCGCCTTCGACGTTGAGGTAGGTGTCCTGCTGGCCGGCGAAGCTGGCGTCGGGCAGGTCCTCGGCGGTGGCGCTGGAACGGACCGCCACGCGCCCGCCGCCGAGCCGCTCGTAGGCGTCGGCCAGCTCCTCGTCCGGAAGCCGGCGGGATTCGTAGGACTCGACGGTCAGGCAGAAGCCGTCCGGTACGCGCTCACCGGCTCTGATCATCTCGCCGAGCCCGGCCGCCTTGCCGCCCACCCGGTCGATCATGGAGGAATCGATCTGCGAGAGCCGGATCAGTGTCATGTCGCCGGGAGAGGTCATCGGGAAGTCGTCCTCCTTCTCCGCGACGCCGAACGTCGCGGGCCGACCAGACTTCCCGGCTCTCCACCAGCACGCCAAAAGGCGTAATCCACCGATTCTAGCTCCGGGCGGAACGACGCGCCATGGACGACAACGCATCACTGTTACCCGGCGAGCCGAGAAGCCCCTTCCGCCAGGCTGACCAATTGGTTAGCATACTGACCATGCGATCAGCCGAAGATGATCTGACGGCCCGCGCCCGGATCAGGAACGCCGCGCTGGAGTTGTTCGGCGCCGAAGGGGTCAGCCGGGTGAGCCTGCGGGCGGTGGCCGCGCGTGCCGGGGTGTCGCACGCTCTGGTGCTCCACCACTTCGCCAGCAAGGAGGGCCTGCGCAAGGCGTGCGACGACTACGTGATGTCGCTCGTACGCGGCGGCTCGGAGGCAGCCCTGGACGACACCTCCGGCCTGGCGGCGATGCTGGAGGCCGGCGGCGCGGTGCGCCGCTATCTCGGCCGCGCGTTCCTGGACGGCACGCCTGGGGCGGCGGCGCTGTTCGACGAGATCGTCGAGGCCACCGGCCGCTGGCTGGAGCAGGGCGTACGCGAGGGCTGGGCGCACCCCAGCGAAGACCCCCGCGCCCGCGCCGCGATGTACGTGACCTGGCTCCTGGCGCCGCTGGCCTTCGGTGAGCACCTGTCGCGGGCGCTGGGCGCGACCGACGTGCACGACATGGAGACGATGCTGCGCTACTCCCGCGCCGGCATCGAGATCTTCACCCACGGGGTGTTCGCCGACGAGCGCGCCCTGCAGGCATGGGACGCGGTGCGGAAAGAACGCGGCTCGTCCCGGCCATGACCTGTCTCAAGACCTTGGAGTCGCTATGAGCACCTCACTCATGGACCTGTTCACCACCCCCGACCGCGACGCCTTCCTCACCCACCTGGCCAAGAACGGCCCCGTCAGCCGCGGGCACTACGTCGACGGCACCCCCATCTGGCTCGTCACCGGCTACCCGGAGAGCCTGACCGTGCTCACCGATCCGCGTTTCAGCAGCGACCCGGGCAAGCAGTCCGCCATCGACATGAGCGCCGTGACCGCTTTGCCCGAGGACATGGCCCCGTACCTGATGAGCACGCTCGGCGCCTACGACCCGCCGGACCACACCCGGCTGCGCCGGCTGGTGTCACGCGAGTTCACCGCCCGCCGGGTGGAAGGACTGCGCCCCCGCATCCGGCAGATCACCGACGAGCTGCTGTCCGGCCTGCCGGAGGAGTTCGACCTCATCGAACGTTTCGCCTACCCGCTGCCGATCCAGGTCATCTGCGAGCTGCTCGGCGTGCCCGAGGCCGACCGGGCCGTCTGGCGCGGGTGGGCCGCCGAGCTGACCGCACCTGATCCGGCCCGGGTCGCGGCTGGAGCCCGTGGGCTGGTCGGCTACATGGCCGACCTGATCGAGCGCAAGCGCGCCCACGGCGGGCAGGACCTGCTGTCGGCCCTCATCCGGGTGCGCGACCTCGACGGCGACCGGCTCGCCGACGACGAGCTGATCGCGCTGTCGATCAGCATCCTCATCGCCGGGCACGAGACCACCGTCGGCCTGATCAGCCAGAGCGTGTGGCTGCTGCTCGCCCGCCCGGACCTGCAGGACGCCCTGCGCGCCGAACCGGCCCGCGTGGCGGCCGCGGTGGAGGAGTTCCTGCGCTGCACCGGGCCGGCCGAGATCGCCGTCATGCGCTACACGCTCCAGCCGGTCGAGCTCGCCGGCGTGACGATCCCGGCGGACGAGGCCGTACAGGTCGTGTACGCCGCCGCCAACCGCGACCGCCGCCGGTTCGACGCCCCCGACCTCCTCGACATCCACCGCCCGGACAACGCCCACCTCGGCTTCGGGCACGGCATCCACTACTGCCTGGGCGCCGCCCTGGCCCGTGCCGAGACCCAGATCGCGCTCACCGGCCTGCTCGACCGGTTCGCCGTCCTGGAGCCGGCCGTGCCCGCGGCCGAGATCGGCTGGCGGCCGGGGCTCCAGCGGGCGCTGACCCGCCTTCCCGTACGCACGGTCGCCTCACAGTGAACGACCGCCGGCTGACGGATACTCATGGATTTTGGTAGATCTTTCCACATAGCTCACGTTAAGGGATATTTCGGACAACGCCGCTGACCTGGGCTTTTACTCTCCAGTGGCCCCTTGGTCGCCCCTTTAGGGGCCCTTGACCTGCGGAAACGGCACGATACCCTCGCCCTACCACAGGCTTCCGGTTCATCCCCATCAGTTCTTAGTCATCACTTTTGTCAGGATCTGTATGGGTAAATCCGGCCTTGTCCGGGAGGGTCCCACACTTCCATGTCGCCAGAGATTCCGAAGTTCATCGACGCGGCCTACGTCCTGTCCTCGTGGCACCAGACCACCGAGGCGCGAATCATCGACGACCAGCCCGGCCACCGGACACCTTACGAGCCGTCCGACGGCCACGGGGGACATGACCGGGGGCCTGGCTCCGACTGGGGTCAGCAACAGGGGCCCGGCCACCAGCGGCCCTTCCACCAAGACGACCCGATCGGCCCGCAGTCAGGCAACGACCACGCGGGCCAACCGGGCGGTTTCCATGACCGGCCGCACACGGACACCGACGGCCGCCACAACTCCCACGGAAAGAACCACGACTTCCTGGGGAACGGCCAGGGCTTCCAGCAGAACGGCCAGGGCTCTCACGGCAAGGGTCAGGGGCTTCACGGCAAGGGCCAGGACTGGCAGGAGAAGCCGACCGGCCCAGCGAACCCCGACCACGACGGCACGGACCAAAAAGGCTCCCACCAGGGCGGCTCGGACCAGCCAGACCACCACACCAGCCCCCACCAGAACGACTCCGACCAGCCAGACCACCACACCAGCCCCCACCTGAACGACTCCGACCAGCAGGATCACCAGCAGGGCTCCCACGAGGAAGGCTCCGACCAGCAAGGCCACCAGGACGGTTCCTCGCACGAGGGCACCCAGCACGAGGGCACCCAGCACGAGGGCACCCAGCACGAGGGCACCCAGCACGACGGCACCCAGCACCAGGGCGCCGATCCGTCGCCCACAGCGACCCGTCCCGCCCCCGAGCCGACCCGAACCTCGGACGCGCCGCCGGTCACGAGCGAGCCGACGCCGTCGCCCTCGGACACATCGACGGCCATCCCCCAGCCGACCTCCGACACGCCGACCGCCACCGCCACTGCCACCCCGACAGCCGGCACGCCTTCAACCACGGCCACTCCCCAGCCCACCGACACACCGACCGCCACCCCTACGGCCGGTACGCCCACCCCCACACCGTCGGACTCCTCGTCCCCCACGGCGACGCCCACGACCTCCGAACCACCGTCATCGACCCCCACCCCCACTCCGTCGGATTCGTCGTCCCCCACAGCGACGCCGACGGCGTCGGAATCACCGTCATCAACCCCCACCGCCACACCCTCGGATTCGTCGTCAGCCACCCCCACGGCGACAACGTCGGACTCGCCGTCCCCCACCGACACCGCCACAGCGTCGGACTCGCCGTCCCCCACCGACACCGCCACAGCGTCGGAGTCGGCTTCGCCCACGGACACGGCCGCAGCGTCCGAGTCTCCGTCAGCCGCGGCCTCCGCAGAAGCCGAGCCGACCGCCACCACCTCCGCCTCCGCAGAAGCCGAGCCGACCGCCACCGCCTCCTCCGAAGCGACGACCGCAACCTCGTCCTCGCCCACGCCGACGACCACCCCCACGACCGCCACGACCGAGCCCGCCATCGCCGAGGACGTCGCCGCCACACCGACGGCGTCCAGCACCATGGCTCCCCAAGCCTTCTCCACGCAGCTCAACGCGGCGAACGCCAGCTCACTGCCGGGCCTGTCCACGCCAACGATGATCACCTCGGCCGTCGTGGTCGTGCTGGCCCTGCTGGCCGTGCTCGCGGTGCTCATCGCCAAGTCCCGCCGCGGCCCGAGCCTGGCCACCGCCGAACACGTGGAGCCCGTTCCCTTCACCCCCACCCCCGCGCCCGACGAGGACGCCCAGTGGCGGCGGCAACTCCTGGAGACACTCGAGGCCGCCGCCTTCGGCGAACGAGACAACACCCAACCCGGTGAGCAGGAGAACCCGCGCCCCGAGAACGGTCCGCCCGCGCCCGGCTCCGAAGCGGATCCGCGCTGACCGCTACGGCGACCGCCCCACACATAGGAAACGGCCCCTACCGAACGGGTAGGGGCCGTTTCGTGAATGCGGCCAGGCCGGCATCTTCTTCTTGAGGGACGGTCAGACCGTTTCCTCAACCAGGACGGCGCAGGCCAGAAATGACGTTGACCTGGACCCCAGCCATCATCGTCGATCAGTGTCTGTCGTCGTTGGCCTACCTCGTACAGCCCAGAGACGGCCCCACCGCCCGTCCATGCCGAGGTCCTGAAATCTGTGGCACCGAGCACGGCTGCGGAAGACTTACGGAGTCACCGGTAAGACCCTCAGGTATTAACCGAGTCGATGGCAGGCTCTGCTCTGGAACATGAGAAAAGGCGCCCCTGACCTGCGACTGTAAGCTCGGACCACAGTCGTTCCGCGGCCCACGGCCTCCCCACTCGCCGAACGACGAAGACATCGCGTTGTGCGTGCTCGGACGAGCAAGGATCGCCTTCCCGCCACAGTGCGCGAGCCGTGGCTCATGACATGGTCATCCAGTGATGTGGCAGGACCGGTTACCCGCGTCCTGTCCGCACGGCGACCGAGTGATCAGCCTGTGCGGGCTCGTAATCGGTGTCCTCCCATCGGACCGTGTATGCGTAACGGCCCGCCGCGTCCGGCGTGTCGGTGAAGCCGAACGACCCATCACTGCCAGGAGTCACCGCCGGCAGCGTGGTGGTAGTGACGGTGCCGTCGCGACCCGTCAAGGTACGCTGCACGCTGATCGAGATTCCGCCCGGGATGGTCCCGCTGTTGGTGTCCAGTACGCCGTTGAGCTGTAGCGGCTTACCGATGACACCCTTCGCGGGTCCGATCAAAGTCAGTGAGGCGGCGAACCGGGTCCACGTGAACGCCGAGGCCGCGCTCCCCCGGAACACCGAATCGCCGTCCCAGCGCACGTCGTACGTGGTCCCGCCATAAGCCGACGGGATGTCGGTAATGGTGAACGTGCCGTCCGCCGCTGTGGTCACGCCGGGGAGGATCGCCGGGGTTCCGTATTGCGGGTGCCTGGTTACGACAAGGGGCTGCGGACCTGGAGCCGACTCGTCGGCCAGCGTGAGTCGACCGCTCATGGTGAGCGGTTTCGAGATGACCGAGTCACCGGGCGTCGTCAACGTCAACGTGGACGCCTTGAGGGTCGCGCCCTCCGAGCGCCACAGATGGATCTTGCCGTCGCGCCACTCTCGCAGCACTCCGAAGAGATCGGCACCCGAGAAGGCCAGGCTTCCCTCGACCAGGTCACCGAGAGGGCCGGTGTTCGTGTAGGTCTTCGCCGCCGTCACCGTGTCGTACACGGCGATGTCCGTACTGCCACGGCTTCGCCCGCCCGCGATGTGCGCGCCGTCCGCACTGATAGCGACACCTAGCGGGTAGCCGTCGAACGACGGCTCCTGACCGTAGGTGCGGACCTTCGCGAGGCTGCCCGTGTCCCAGGCGTCGTAATGGTACGGGCTGCCGAACGACGAGATGACCATGGACCCGTCCGGCGTGATGGCCAGATCGTTCACGAAGGACAGGTCCTGTTCGCTACCGTCGATCGCGCCACGCTGGGTGGGCGCGGTGCCGCTCACGTCGTACACCAGGAGATCTGTCGGTGCGACGCCTGGGTCGCCGAAGACCAGCGTGTCACCAGCGGCGGCGACGATCGGTGCGCTGTTCGTGTTGGGCCCGAACGCTACCGGTTCCGCTGTCGCCACCGACAGGTCAAGGCTGAGGACGCCGCCGCCATCCGTGTTCGGGCATCCGTAGCCGACCCACAGCCGGTCATCCGCCAGGGACAGGTTGGACGGGCACGGGTATGCGGTCAGATCGATCCGCCGGGTGATGTCGAGGGAGGCCGTGTTGATCTCGGCCACCTCGTTCGAGCCGCTCAGTGCCGCGTACAGGCGAGTGCCGTCCGGACTCGCGGCGAGGCCGAGCGCACCGGACAGACCCGTGATCGTGCTCGTGAGCTTGCCGGTGGTATCCGCGACGACGATGCGGTCCTCCGCGGAGACGAAGACCTTCCCTCCGCCCACGGCCACGTCACCGCTCTTGGAGGTGACATCCAGGGACACGTTGAGGTACGTCGTGGAGTCCCCCGACGAGGCGGCGGCGGAAGGCAAGGTGACCAGGCCGACTGTCATGGCCAGGACACCGCTCAGGGTGGTCGACCACCGTGTGAGCCGGGCGAGCGCCGGACTGACCGCATGACGGCGTTCGAGGCGTAAAGGGCGCACTCAGGTCTCCGATCAGGAGCAGGGAGGAAGATCGAAACGCCCCTGATCCAGCCAGAGAAAAATGCCACCGTCAAGATCCACGATCAAACGCCCATCATCGTGGAGCGCCGAACGCTACTGCCGCGTTCACATCCGGAGCGGCGACGGCCTGTATGTCGGCAGCGCTCCCTCCGCCAAGGTTGTCGAGTGGTACGACCAGTACACCTACACGTTCACGGCCGATGCCGCTGGGGTTGCTTCCTCAATCGGAAAGATCAAGCACGAAGGCCCAGGAATGCGAAAGGGCCGCCACGCGGGCGGCCCTTTCAGAAGAACGATCAAGCCATCTTCTTCTTGAGGTTCTCGTCCAGGGCTGCCAGGAAGTCCTGGGTGGTCAGCCACTTGGCGTCGCCGCCGACCAGGAGGGCGAGGTCCTTGGTCATCTGGCCGCCCTCGACGGTCTCGATGCAGACCTGCTCCAGCTTGCCGGCGAACTCGCTCACCGCGGGGGTGTTGTCGAGCTTGCCGCGGTGGGCCAGGCCGCGCGTCCACGCGAAGATCGAGGCGATCGGGTTGGTGGAGGTGGGCTTGCCCTGCTGGTGCTGGCGGTAGTGGCGGGTCACGGTGCCGTGGGCCGCCTCGGCCTCGACGGTGCGGCCGTCGGGGGTCATCAGCACGGACGTCATGAGACCCAGCGAGCCGAAGCCCTGGGCGACGGTGTCGGACTGGACGTCGCCGTCGTAGTTCTTCGCGGCCCAGACGTAGCCGCCCTCCCACTTCAGCGCCGCGGCGACCATGTCGTCGATGAGGCGGTGCTCGTAGGTCAGGCCGGCCTTGTCGAACTCCTCCTTGAACTCGGTCTCGAAGACCTCGGCGAAGATGTCCTTGAAGCGGCCGTCGTACGCCTTGAGGATGGTGTTCTTGGTCGAGAGGTAGACCGGGTAGTTACGGGCCAGGCCGTAGCGCATCGACGCGCGGGCGAAGTCGCGGATCGACTCGTCCAGGTTGTACATCGCCATCGCGACGCCGCTGCCGGGGAAGTCGTACACGTCGATCTCGACCGGCTCGGAGCCGTCCTTCGGCGTGAACGTCAGCGTGAGGGTGCCCTCGCCGGGGATCTTCAGGTCGGTGGCGCGGTACTGGTCGCCGAAGGCGTGACGGCCGACGACGATCGGCTTGGTCCAGCCGGGGACGAGCCGCGGCACGTTCGACATGATGATCGGCTCACGGAAGATGACACCGCCGAGGATGTTGCGGATGGTCCCGTTGGGGGACTTCCACATCTTCTTGAGACCGAACTCCTCGACACGCGCCTCGTCAGGGGTGATGGTGGCGCACTTCACACCGACGCCGTACTTCTTGATGGCGTTCGCGGCGTCGATGGTGACCTGGTCGTCCGTCGCGTCCCGGTGCTCCATGCCGAGGTCGTAGTACTTCAGGTCAACGTCGAGGTAAGGAAGGATCAGCTGGTCCTTGATGAACTGCCAGATGATCCGGGTCATCTCGTCGCCGTCGAGTTCGACGACCGGACCCTCCACCTTGATCTTGGGCATGCCTATGTTCCCCTTCAATGAATGGATGCGTCGAGGCTATCGGACCGTCCCGTCACCGGGCGAAAAGGGACAGGATGACCGCCTTGAGCTCGTTGTTGTCGAGTAGCAGTGAGGTCATCACCAGCACGAACCCGGCCAGCGACAGTGTGATGACGTCGTTCTTCCTGCTCCTGATGGCGAGCTGACCGCCGTAACCGGCGAAGCGGAGGGCGGCGGCGATCATGATGACGGCACCCAGCGCGAACCCGCCCCAGCGCGGGTTCGCGACGAAGATGGCGAGCACGCCGACGGCCGCACCCGCCAGAATCAGCGGGTACGGCCCCCAGGTCTCGCGCGGCTGGCGTTCGGTCCGTTGGCTCAACGCTCTTCTATCGGCTTCCACTTCTGGTCGGTCTCACCGATGTACTCACTGTCGGGGCGGATCAGCCGGTTGTCGGCGTGCTGCTCGATGACGTGAGCCGTCCAGCCGGACATGCGGCTGATGGAGAAGACCGGCGTGAACAGGTCTGTCGGAATGCCAAGGTAGTGGTAGACGGACGCCGCGTAGAAATCGACGTTCGGGTAGAGGCCCTTCGTCTCGAAGACGACCTCCTCCATTTCCTTCGACATCCGGTAATAGGTGTCGTCGCCGCTCGCCTCGCCCAGTTCGGCCGACATGCGGCGCAGGTGGGTGGCGCGCGGGTCCTCGGTCTTGTAGACGCGGTGGCCGAAGCCCATGATCTTCTCGCCGGCCGCGAGCTTGTCACGCACGGCCTGCGCCACCCCGCCGGACGGGATCGACTCCAGCGTCTTCATGACCTGCTCGTTCGCGCCGCCGTGCAGCGGGCCCTTGAGGGTGCCGATGGCGGCGACGATGGCGGAGTGCATGTCGGACAGCGTGGCGGCGCACACCCGTGCGGCGAACGTGGAGGCGTTCATGGTGTGGTCGGCGTGCAGCACCAGGCACTCGTCGAACATCTCGACCTCGCGCTTGGCAGGCGTGCGGCCGGTGACCTGGAGCAGGAAGTTCGCGGCGATGCTGAGCGACGGGTCGGGGTCGGGAACGCTCCCGCCGGTGCGAGCGGCGTGATAGCGGGCGACCAGCAGAGGTTGCTGCGCGACGAGTCGTGCGGCCTTGCGCAGGTTGGCGTCGGGGGCGATGGAGTCTTTGTCGGGGTCGTCGGCTCCGGCCAGGGAGACCAGCGAGCGCAGCGCCTCCATGGGTTTCTGTTTCTCGGCTATTTCGGCGATGTTCGCGGACACCAGGGCGCCCAGCTCGCGGCCGCTCGCCAGCTCCTCGCCGTAGGCGTCCAGCTCGGCGCGGTTGGGCAGCTTGCCCCGTTGCAGCAGATGTGCGGTCTCCTCGAACGTCGCGCGGCCGGCCAGGTCGTGGATGTCGTATCCACGGTAGAAGAGCCGACCGGCCTTTCCGTCGATGTCGCTCAGCGCGGTGGACGCGGCGACGACATCGGCCAGACCTTTCGTGGGCTTGTCCGCCATGAGTGTTTCCTCCGCTTATCTCCGTCCGAAGTCTACCCGTGAGCAGGCAAAACCGGCCGCAGAGGTCCAGACCAAATTCACGTCGGATTCTCCTTTCGGCAAAGGAGATTCCGCATCCCCTCGGTTGGGTAAGCCGGAGCTGTAGTAATAGTTACGGCGGGCTACCTGGGGAGGAACTGCCGTGGAGGGGCCGTTCATACGCATCGAGGACACTGGAGAGGTGGTCCCGTTGCGCCCCGAGATCACGACGGTCGGGAGGGGCCGGGGCGTCGACATCCGTCTCACCGACCCCAGCGTGTCTCGACTCCATGCCGAGTTCGTCAGACGAGGACCCTACCTGTATGTCGTCGACCTGGGGCTGTCCAGGAACGGCACGCGGGTGAACGGCAGGCCGATCGCCCGGAGGGTGCTCGACGACGGCGACGTCGTGTCCTTCGGCGCGGCGCGGGCTCGCATCGGCGGAGTCCCCCGAGAGGACTTCACCCCCGAGGTCGAGTTGCGCAGGGCCGCCGCCCCCGAGCTGACCAGGCGCGAGGTCGACGTGCTGACCTCGCTCTGCCGGCCGGCGCTGTCGGACGAGGCGTTCGTCGCCCCGGCGACCGCGCGCGAGATCGCCGACGACCTGGTCGTGACCGAGGCCGCGGTCAAGCAGCACCTGCTGCGTCTCTACCAGAAGTTCCGGATCCCGGAGGGCACCAACCGGCGTACGCGGCTGGCCAACGAGGTCGTCGCGCTCGGGCTGGTGCGCCCGACCCCTGTGGTGCCACCGCAGCGGTCATCAGGGGCCTCCGCCGACCAGGCTTCGCCGGCGGGGCGCAGGGCTTCGTAGGAGAACGCGGCCCACCACAGGGGCCGGATCGCGACCGGTGCTTCGGCGAGGGGTTCCGGCAGCGCCGGACCCCTGTGCCGGGGTCCGGGCCCGGAGCGCACCGGGCCCGGCGTACGCGGGCGCGAGCGCGCGCTCAGACCACCCGGAAGCCGCGGCTCGGGGCGCTGGTGCGGTTGGCGCGGTCGACCGCGACCGCGTGGTAACGATGGCCGCTGCCGCCGTCGGGGTCGGTCCACGTGACCTGCTTGCCGCCGGGCACGACCGCGACCAGGTTGCGCGCGTCGGCGAAGGCCTCCGGCGCGGCATCCCGGTCGAACCGGAAGATCGCCATCAGGAACGGTGTCTCGTCGCCGGTCGCGACCACCCGTACCTCGACCCCTGAGGAGCGGCGCAGCGCGTGGGCCAGCACCGGGCGGCGCGGCGGACGGCCGTTCGCCAGCCTGGGCAGCACCGGCGCGAGGGCGGGGCGCTGGTAGTGGTCGTCGACGGCGGTCGAGATGGAGCGGAGCCGGTCGGCCCTGACGTCGTTGGCGTTGTACCAGACGTCGCCGCTGATCTCGGGGTGGTCCCGGTTGAGGGTGAGGTGCCGCGACAGCTCGTTCGTCTGCTGCCACTCGGGCGCCTGGGCGGGATCGCCCGCCTTGTACGCCGCCTGCCCGATCCACAGCAGCGTGTTCGTGCCGGCCGCGACGTCCGACCACCAGGGCACGAGCTTGGAGTAGTCGGCCGGCGGCTGCCCGATGTACCAGTAGAGCTGCGGCGCGATGTAGTCGAGCCAGCCCTTCTTGACCCAGCCGCGGGTGTCGGCGTGCAGGTTGTCGTACGACTGGCCGCCGTTGGTGTCGGAGCCGAGCGGGTCGGTGCCGCGGTTGCGCCAGATGCCCGACGGGCTGATGCCCCACGCGATGCCGGGCTTGGCCTCCAGCACGCGCTGCTGCATCTCCTGGACCATGAGGTCGACGTTGTTGCGCCGCCAGGCGGCGAGGTCCGGGAATCCGGCGCCGTACTGCGCGAAGGCGGCGCTGTCGTCGAAGGCCGTGGTGTTGACCGGGTAGAAGTAGTCGTCGAAGTGCAGGCCGTCGATGTCGTAGCGGGTGACGGCGTCCATCATCGCGTCCTGGCAGAACTTACGGACCTCGGGCAGGCCGGGGTTGTAGTACAGCTTGCCGGCGTACGGCACGATCCACTCGGGGTGCTTGCGGCCCGGGTGGTCGGGGTGCAGCTTGGCCGGGTCGCCCTGCATCGAGACGCGGTACGGGTTGAACCAGGCGTGGAAGGCCAGACCGCGCTTGTGCGTCTCCTCCACGGCGAACCCGAGCGGGTCGTAGCCCGGGTCCTGCCCCTGGGTGCCGGTCAGGTACTGCGACCACGGCTCGAACGGCGACGGCCAGAAGGCGTCCGCGGTGGGCCTGATCTGCACGAACACGGAGTTGAGCTTGCGCTGCACGGCCACGTCCAGCCAGGCCAGGTATTCGGCCTTCTGCTGGTCGGCGCTGAGCCCCGTGCGGGAGGGCCAGTTGATGTTGACCACCGAAGCGATCCACATGCCGCGCATCTGACGCAGCGGCGGCACGTACTGCGCCTGGGCGAAAGCGGGCAGCGGGACGGCTGAAGCGGCGGCGGCCAGGGCCAGACCCTTGAAGAGAGTCCTTCTGCTGGGCATGGGGGGTGCCTCTCGGAAGTGGTTGTGTCGAGGGCGACGATGACAGAAAATTACCTTCAGATCAACAACCGTGAAGGAAAATGCCGATGAGCGGTGACCTGTACAGACTGGCGTTGACGGTGCTCCATCCGGGGTTCGACGGAACCTCCGCCCCTGATTGGCTGCGCCGTGCGCTGGGCGAGGGTCTCGGCGGTGTGGTGCTGTTCGCCCGCAACGCCGCCTCGCCGCCGCTCGTCCGGCAGTTGCGTGCCGAGAACCCCGGCGTGGTCGTCGCCATCGACGAGGAGGGCGGCACGGTCACCCGGTTGGAGGTCGCGGCCGGCAGCTCCTTCCCCGGCAACCGGGCGCTGGGCGTGGTGGACGACGTGAAGCTCACCGAGCAGGTGGGCCGGCAGATCGGCCGGATGCTCGCGGAGCTCGACATCACGCTCGACTACGCGCCCTCGGCCGACGTGAACGCCAACCCGGCCAACCCCGTGATCGGCGTCCGGTCGTTCGGGCCCGATCCCGAGCTGGTCGCCCGGCACACCGTGGCGTTCGTCGAGGGCGTCCAGGGCGCGGGCGTGGCGGCCTGCGCCAAGCACTTCCCCGGGCACGGCGACACGGTCACCGACTCCCACCTGGCGCTGCCGACCGTGCACGCCTCGCGGGAGCTGCTGGCCGAGCGAGACCTGCCGCCGTTCCGGGCCGCGATCGGCGCCGGGGTGCGGTCGATCATGTCCGGCCACCTGCTCGTGCCCGCGCTCGATCCGTCGATGCCGGCGACGCTCAGCCGTACCGCGATGACCGAGCTCCTGAGGGGCGAGCTCGGCTTCGACGGGATGCTGGTCACCGACGCGATCGAGATGCGGGCGGTGGCCGCCATGTTCACCCCGGGCGAGATCGCGGTGCGGGCGCTGGGCGCGGGCGTGGACGCGATCTGTGTCGGACTCACCACCGAGGACGATCTTCTCGCGATGCGCGACGCGATCGTGGCGGCGGTGCGCGAAGGGGTGCTGCCCGAGGAGCGGCTCGCCGAGGCCGCCGCCCGCGTGCACGCCCTGTCGGCCTGGTACGCCGGCCGCTCCGAGCTGCGTGACCAGGCCCGAGACGACGTGGACGAGGGCGTGGGCCTGCGCGCCGCCCGCGCCGCGCTGACCACGACCGGCACCGGCCGGCTCAGCCGGGCGCCGCTCGTGGTCGAGGTCAACACCCGCTTCAGCCAGGCCGTGGACCCGGCCACGCCGACCGGCATCACGGCCGCGCTCGCCACACTGCTGCCGGACACCGCCCGGGTGAAGCTGGAGCCGGGGGGCGACCTGCCGGCGTTCGACGAGCGACCGGTGGTGCTCGTCGTGCACGACGCCGCCCGGCACGCCTGGGTGCGCGACACCGTGGCGCGAGCGCTCGCGCGCCGGCCGGAGGCGATCATCGTGGACACCGGCATCCCGGCGCCGCCGCAGGACGCGACCCACATCACCGATCACGCCGCCACCCACGCCGCCACCCACGGCGTCTCCCGGGTGTCGGCGCAGGCCGCAGCCGAATGGATGATCCGGTGACCGCCGAGCCCGCGAACCCCGTCGCCGCCGTACGCGCTCTGATGCCCTCGCTCACGCCGGCGGCCAAGTCGATCGCCCGGCTCATCCTGGACGACCCAGGGCTGGTCGTGCGGAGCACGATCACCGAGTTCAGCGCGGCGTCCGGGACGAGCGAGGCGACGGTCGTCCGCACGGCGCGGGCTCTCGGCTTCACCGGGTACTCGCAGCTGCGTTTCGCGCTGGCCGCGGCCGTCGCCAAGGAGCCCGAACGCCTCGTCCCCGGTGATCTCGGGCCGGACGACCCGCTCACGGACGTGATCGCCAAGGTGGCGCGGGCCGAGGCGGAGGCGCTCGCCGACACCGCCGCCCAGCTCGACCCCGGTCAGCTCGGCGAGGTGGTGGAGGCCATCTCGGAGGCGCGGCGGGTGGACGTGTACGGGGTGGCCGCCTCGGGGTTGGTGGCGTGCGACATGTCGCAGAAGCTGCTGCGGATCGGGCTGTCCAGTCATCCGTTCAGCGACGCCCACCTGGCGTTGACCAGCGCCGCGCTGCTCCGGAAGGGGGATGTGGCGGTCGCGATCAGCTGCGGCGGTGAGACGCCGGACGTGCTCGTCCCGGCCCGTACGGCCGCCGAGGGCGGGGCGCTGGTGGTGGCGATCACCAACAACCCCCGGTCGTCGCTGGCGGGGCTGGCCCACCACACGCTGGTGTCGGCGGGGCGGGAGACGGCGTTCCGCCCGGGGGCGCTGGCCAGCCGGATCAGCCAGCTGCTCATCGTGGACTGCATCTTCGTCGGGCTGGCGCAGCGGCGTTACGACACGGCCGAAGCCGCCATCCGCGCCACCCGCCACGCCACCGACCGCTACCGCAACCGCTGACGTCGCGGTGAGCGTGGCGTCAGCGGGTGGAGACGGAGGAGAGGCCGGCTTCGAACGTTGACGCCTTCACCGAGACGCCGTGGGCCACCATGCAGGGAGAAATCGCCCGCCACCCGTTCTGACGCCTGCACGCGCGACCGCCCACCGGGCGGGTGGTCGCGTCTCGGACGGTCTCGCATGCATTCAGGACTGCCACGCATGGAGACCTGCCGATGACGCCCCTAACGTGCTCCAAGGGCACGATCGCCCGAAATGGCGTACAGGGGGCAAAGCAGATGGACTACACGTATGACCCAGAGTTGGACCCGTCGCGGATCGAGTACCCGCGCCTCGACCTGACCGACCCGATCGCCGCGCGCAACCACTTCTTCGAGCTGTACGAGGCGATGCCCGCGCCGGAGACGCCCGCCGGCCTGCGGGTACGCGACACAGTCGTGCCGGGCCCCGACGTACCGGTGCGGATCTACACGCCCGTGCGGGGCGACCGGCCGTTGCCCGCGCTGCTCTACATCCACGGCGGCAACTACGTGCTGGGCAACCTCGAGATGTCGCACGTCATGCTGATGGACCTGGCCCTCGCCACCCAGGCGGTCATCGTCTCCGTCGACTACCGGCTGGCGCCGGAGAACCCGTTCCCGGCCGGTCTCGAAGACTGCTACGCGGCCCTGGCCTGGCTGACGGAGAACGCGGCCGACCTCGACGTCGACCCCGGCAGGATCGCCGTCGGCGGCGACAGCTCCGGCGGCGGGCTGAGCGCCGGGCTCGCCCTGCTCGCGCGGGACCGCGGTGGCCCCGCCATCCGCTTCCAGTACCTGGGCATCCCCACGCTGGACGACCGGCTGGACACCGACTCGATCGCCCGGCTGGTCGGCGTTCCCATGGTCGACCGGGAGATCCTCGAGCTCACCTGGCAGCACTACCTCGGCGGAACCTCCACCGTGGACGGCAAGGACGGCATGCGGTATGCGGCGCCCGCGCGTGCCGAGGACCTGTCCGCGTTGCCTCCCGCCTTCGTCGCCGTGAACGAACTCGATCCGCTGCGGGACGAGGCCATCGACTACGCGCAGCGCCTGATGAAGGCGGGCGTCAGCGTCGAGCTGTGCGTGTACGCCGGCACCGTGCACGGCACGTTCCTGTTCCCCACGACCAAGGCGGCTCAGCGCATGTTCGCCGACCTGGTCGGCGCGCTCCGCAGGGGGCTCGGGCTCAACTGATCACCTGCCCGCGCGGTGTCCAGGCCCGTACGGAAGGCGAGCGGCCGTACGAGGCAGGCGTCGAGGAACGTTCGAGCGCCTGCTCGTCGCGGCCGCCCGGCTGGGGGTCTTCGACGCCCTGCGCCCCGGCCACTGCCCGACCATGCCCGCGCCCGATGACCTGCGGTCGGAAGGTCAGCACGCACACCCCCACCCGGCTGCTCCCGCACCATGTGGGCGACGTCGTCGAGGACGTTGCGGAGCACCGCGGCGGGGAGGCACGCAGGCCCGGCAGGATCCCGGTGTCCGTCCGCCATCCCGGCGATCTCCACGCCTCCGCCGACCCTGTACGCCCCCGCGCCGCCGAAGACCTGACCGGCACCTCGGAATCCCAACAGCACGGACCGGCCCCGCAGGCCGCGACACCATGCCGATGCGCGGCGCGTTACGCGCGCCCGGTCACCCGCGCTGCAGGCGTTCGGCTGCCTCGACCACGTTGGACAGCAGCAGGGCCCGGGTCATGGGGCCGACGCCGCCCGGGTTGGGCGTGAGGAACCCGGCGACCTCCTCCACGTCGGGCGAGACGTCACCGGCGATCTTGCCGTCGACCCGGGAGACCCCGACGTCGAGCACGGCCGCCCCGGGCTTCACCATGTCGCGCTTGATCAGCTCGGGCACCCCGGCCGCCGCCACCACGATGTCGGCGCGGCGCACGTGCGAGGCCAGGTCCTGGGTGCCGGTGTGGCAGAGGGTCACCGTGGCGTTCTCGCTGCGGCGGGTCAGCAGCAGCCCCAGCGAGCGGCCCACCGTGATGCCGCGCCCGACCACGACCACGTCAGCGCCCTTGATCGGCACGCCGTACTCCTGGAGAAGCAGCACGATGCCGTGCGGCGTGCACGGAAGCGGCGCGTCGACCATGTGGACGAGGCGGCCGAGGTTGACCGGGTGGAGGCCGTCGGCGTCCTTCGCCGGGTCGATGCGCTCCAGCAGCGCCATCGTGTCGAGCTGCTTCGGCAGCGGGAGCTGGACGATGTAGCCGGTGCACGCCGGCGAGGCGTTGAGCTCGTCGATGGCCGCCTCGACGTCGGCCTGAGCGGCGGTGACCGGCAGGTCGACGCGGATGGAGGCGATGCCGACCTCGGCGCAGTCGCGGTGCTTGCCGGCGACGTAGATCTGGCTGCCGGGATCGTCGCCCACGAGCACGGTGCCGAGCCCGGGTGTGATGCCGCGTTCCTTGAGCGCGGCCACCCGCTTCTTGAGGTCTGCCTTGATCTTTGCGGCGGTCGCCTTGCCATCGAGTTTCACTGCGCTCATGCCGCAATCCTTCCATGCCTGCTCACGACTTCCGCACGCGCCCGCCACGTTGTCCACAGCCGTCGCGCCGTCGCCCCGGGTTGTCCACAGCCGATTCCTGACATCGTTGTCAGGCAGGTTGGCAGGGCTTATGTTGGGGGCGCCGGCACCGATTGCCTGGAGGTTCCCCCTTGTCTGTCCGCCTGTTGTCCGCAGAGTCGACCGACCTGTTCGTGGGCTCCCGTGACGAGCCGCGTCAAGTCCTGCGCGTGACGGTCGCGCGGGGAGAGCGCGACGAGCCGCTCGAGGTGCGCGGCGAGGGCGTGCGCCTGGCCGAGCCGCTGACCGTCCCGGCCGCCGCCGAGGGGGTGGTCGAGGTCCCCCTGGCCGTGTCGGCGCCACCGGGCACGACCGTGCCCTGCCTGCTCACCCTGGGCGAGGAGCGGCTGGAAACGGCGGTCACCGCCGAGGAGCCGGGCTGGACGATGTTCATGGTGTCCCACTTCCACTACGACCCGGTGTGGTGGAACACCCAGGCCGCCTACACCAGCCCATGGGAGCTGCTGTCCGGCGACGCCACGACCAGGCCGCTGTGGGAGCGCAACGCGTTCGCGCTGGTCGAGGCTCACCTCGACCTGGCCCTGCGCGACCCCGACTACCGCTTCGTGCTGGCCGAGGTCGACTATCTCAAGCCGTTCTTCGACACCCACCCCGAGCGCCGGGCCGACCTGCGCGCCCTCCTGGCCGAGGGCCGCGCCGAGCTGGTCGGCGGCACGTACAACGAGCCCAACACCAACCTGACCGGCGCCGAGACCACCATCCGCAACATCGTCTACGGCATCGGCTACCAGCGCGACATCCTCGGCGGCGACCCGCGCACGGCGTGGCAGCTCGACGCGTTCGGCCACGACCCGCAGTTCCCCGGCTACCTCGCGGCGGCCGGGCTGACCGGCAGCGCGTGGGCGCGCGGGCCGTTCCACCAGTGGGGTCCCATCAGCAAAAACTTCAAGCAGGCGAAGAATGACGCCGCGCTGATGCAGTTCCCCAGCGAGTTCGAGTGGATCTCGCCGTCCGGGCAGGGCGTGCTGACCCATTACATGCCGGCCCACTATTCGGCGGGCTGGTGGATGGACTCCTCACCGTCCCTGGAAGCGGCCTGCGAGGCGGTCCACGACCTCTACCGCTCGCTCAAGCCCGTCGCCGCGACGAAGAACGTCCTGCTCCCGGTCGGCACCGACTACACCCCGCCCAACAAATGGATCACCGACGTCCATCGCACGTGGGCCGCCCGCTACGTCTGGCCCCGGTTCGTCTGCGCCACGCCGCGCGACTTCCTCGACGCCGTACGCGCCGAGCGGGCGGCCTTCAGCCCCCAGACCCGCGACATGAACCCGGTCTACACCGGCAAAGACGTCTCCTACATCGACACCAAACAGGCCCAGCGGGCGGCCGAGGTGGCGGCGCTCGACGCCGAGCGCCTGTCGGCGTTCGCGTCCGTGCTGGGTCTGGGGCGATACCCGCACACGGCGCTCGACAAGGTGTGGCGGCAGCTCGCGTACGGCGCCCACCACGACGCGATCACCGGCTCCGAGTCCGACCAGGTCTACATCGACCTGCTGACGGGCTGGCGGGAGGCCCACGACCTGGCCGCGACGGCTCGTGACAACGCACTCGACGCGCTGACCGGCCAGATCGCCCTCGACGGCCGCAGCGTCGTGGTGACCAACACGCTGCCGTTCGCCCGCGACGGCCTGGTCAGCGTGCCGCTTCCCGCGGGGCGGACGGTGGCCGACCTGTCGGGTGCGCCGGTCCCCGCCGTCGCGGAAGACGGCACCCTCACGTTCGTGGCGCGTGACGTGCCCTCGATGGGGTGGCGCTCCTACCGCGTCGTCCCGGGCTCAGCGGAGCCGTGGCAGCCGGCCCCGCTCTCGCCGACGCCGCTCGTCACCATCGAGAACGACCGCTGGCAGGTCACCGCCGACCCGGCCCGTGGCGGCGCGCTCGTCTCGATCCACGACCGAGCCGCCGACCGCGAGGTTCTCACCGGCCTCGGCAACGAGTTGCGCCTCTACGACGAATACCCGCAACATCCCGACATGGGCGAGGGCCCCTGGCACCTCATCCCGTCCGGCCGCGTCGTCGGCTCCACCGAGGCCCGGGCGCTCACCGTCACCGCCGAGACGAGCCCGATCGGCCGGCGCCTGACCGTCACCGGCGGGGTCGGCGAGATCGCCTACGAGCAGACCGTCACCCTGCTGACCGGCTCCGACCGCATCGACTTCACCACCCGCGTGCTCGACCACACCGGCGCCGACCGCCTGCTGCGGGTGCGCTTCCCGGCCCGCGTGGAGGGGGCGCTGCCGGTGTCCGACGTGGCCGGGGCCGTCGTGGGCCGCGGCTTCGCGCTGCCCGACGTCGACACCGCCGAACACCCGTGGACTCTCGACAACCCGGCCAACACCTGGTTCGGGCTGTCCACCACCGCGCGGGTCGACCTGGGCGAGGCGGGCGCGCGGGCACTCGGCGTGGCCGAGGTGGTCGTGCCCGCCCTCGACGACGCCCCGCAGGCCCGCGACCTGGTGGTGGCGCTGGCCCGCGCGGGCGTGACCGCCACCACCTCCTCCGCCGACGGCACCCGGTACGGCTGGCTCGACGTCGACTCCAACCTCCCCGACGTACGCATCGTCCTGGGCGGTCCCGACACCAACCCGGTGGCCGCCGAGTTGCTCGACCGGGCCGACGACGCCTACCTGGAGGCGCTGAAGTCGGGCGCCGCCCGCGTCTGGGTGCCCGCCGAGCGTCCGCTGCCCGAGGTCTGGCAGCCGAGCGCCGACCTGCGCGACCTGCGAGCCCTCCCCGCCCTGATCGTCACCGATCCCGCCGACCTGGTGGCCGACCTGTCCGACGCGGTCATCGAGGCCGTGTGCCCGCTCGGCGAGGAGGTCCTGGAAGACCGTACGGTCGCGCTGCTGACGTACGGGCTGCCCGGCTTCGCGGTCGATCCATCGGGCGCGCTCCACCTGTCTCTCATGCGGTCGTGCACCGGCTGGCCCTCGGGCATCTGGCTCGACCCACCCCACCGCGCCGCTCCGGACGGCTCAGCCTTCCAGCTCCAACACTGGACCCACGAGTTCTCCTACTCCTTGGTGTCCGGCGACGGCGACTGGCGCACGCTCCGCCTGCCCGCCACGGCCCAGGAACACATCACCCCGCTGCTGCCCCGCCTCGTGGAGGGCACCCAGCCCGGCCCCCTGCCACCGATCCACTCCCTCCTGACGGTCACACCGTCCCGCGACGTCCTCCTCGGCACCCTGAAATCCACCGGCAACCCCCACGCCCACGGCCGCACCTCCACCGAGCCTCTGCCTTCCTCAGCCACCCCCGCTTCGCAGGCCCTGCCAGCTCCAGAAGCCCCGCCGTCGCCGGTCGCCCCGAATGGCCACACGGTGACCATCCGGCTGGTCGAGTCGACGGGATTGGGCAGCCAGGCGGAGCTCTCCTCCCCCGTCCTGCCGCTCGACGCCCTGATCCACTCCGACCTCCTCGAACGTCCCGGCACCCCGGCCGCCGCCCTCGACCTCAACGGCTTCGAGATCGCCACCTACCTCACCAAGGCTCCCGACCTGCTTGCCCCAGCAGCAGCGCAGACCAGCCGCGCACCCGCCCCTGCGGCAGCGGACACCAGTCCCCCACCCGCCCCTACAACTGGGGAGACCAGCCCCGCACCGGCCCCTACGGTGGCAGAGGCCAGTCCGGCGTCCGCCGCTACGTCAGTGGCAGAGACCAGTCCCGCGTCCGCCGCTACGGCAGCGGAGACCAGTCCCGCACCCGCCGCTGCGGCAGGGCAGGCCCGTCCAGACGCGCGCTCGACAGCGGAGCACGGCCAGTGGGAGCTCGGCCCGACCGTCGAGCCCGCGCAGCCGGTTTACAGCCGTTACTGGCTGCACAACAAGGGGCCGGCGCCGCTGGGCTATCTGCCGATCTCCATCGCCGTCGGCCCCGATCTGGTGGCTGCGCCGGAGGGGCCGTTCGAGGTGGAGGTGGTGCTTTCGTCCCACCTCACGGACGAGCCCCATGAGGGCATCGTGGACATTCGCGTGCCGGAGGGCTGGGCCGCCACGCCCGCGCAGCGCCCGTTCCGGCTGCCCCCCGGCGGCCACCTCCGCTTCCCCGTCACCATCGACCCGGCAGCCGCCACACCGCCGAGGCCGGGCCTGCACTTCGTCGCGGCCCGCACCCACGTCGGCGGCCAGGTTGTCGAAGACGTCACCACCGTGGCCGTCGGCGACGGCCCGGAGCTCCCCGTGGCCGGCCCACCGCCAGAGTCGGCCATCCGCGGCACCACATCGGCAGACGCCCGCCCCACCGGCCTGTCGGTCACTCCGGTCACGGACGCGCTGTCCCTCCGTCCCGGCGACCGCACCTCGCTCAGCCTCCGGCTCACGAACACGGCCGCCGACGAGATCCACGGCGAGACCCAACTCGCCTCCCCGTGGGGCACCTGGGCCATGCTCCCGCAGGTCATCCAGGGCTTCACGGTCCCCGCAGGCGAGACGATCGACGTCGCGTTCCCGGTGAACGTCCCGGCTGACGCGCCGGCCGGTCACGCCTGGGCGATGGCCAAGGTCATGTGGTTCGGCCGCTGCCAGTACTCCCCGGCGATCCGCCTGGAGGTAACCCGGTGACAGCCCCTCCAACCACCGCCCACAACCACAGCCACCCACCCGGCGCTGGTCCCAACCCGGCCATGCCAACCGACGACCACGTCCACACTCCGGGGAGCGGTTCGGCGGCGGTGATCGGGTGGGTCGATGACCACCCGATCCCACGAGACCGCCTCGACCAGCGCCTCGACGAGCTGCGCAACGGCCCGCTCAGGTCCGCACTGCCCGTACCGGGCACTTCGGAGGACCGCCAGCTCGCCCGCTGGGTGACCCAGGTCATCCTCACGGAGGCCCTCTGCGAAGCGACCGCCGCCGACCTCGGCCTGTCCCCCGAACAAGCAACCGAACGAGATGGCTGCACCCCTGCGCGAAGTTCGCCGCCAGTCGGCGGCAGCGAGGCGTCGTGGCGGCTTGATCGGGTCGCGGCTGTGGAGCTGGGGTCGATCAACGCTGCGGCTTACCACGGCAGCCCGTGGGCGCGGGCCGTGTTCCACCACGTCACGGCGTCGGCCTCCGTTCCTCCGGAGTGGCGGCGGTCCACCTCCTCCGGCCGCCGCCTGCGCTCCTCCGAGCGCAGCCCGCGCCACCTCGTACGTCACCGTCTGTTTGACGATCCGGCGCGCGCCCGGGACGCGACGGAGGCCGATCTGGAGTCTCTCGGGCCGGTCGAGCTCGATTCGCTGCCGACCGCGATCGCCGAGGCTCTCAACAGCCACCCGTACGGCACACTCGTCGGGCCGGTCGTGGACGCCCTCGGCTGGCACGTCGCCATGGCGACCCCCGTCCATCCCGCTCCTGCATCCGCCACTCTCGACGGCAACGACCATGACAGTTCGCTCGTTGAGGCCGCACGGCGCAAGGCCTTCGCGCGGTGGCTCGACGACATGCGAGCCAAGCGCGTACGGCTCGTCCCCGGCTTCGAACACCCCGGTGACCCTCGCCAGCCCGACAACCACCACAAACACTGACGCGCTGATCACCTGCCACATCGGCGGGACCAACGCCGTGCTCGTTCGCAGGGACGCCGGTGCGTATGTGACCCCACAGGTTCCCCGAGCTGTCAGGCTGCTGGCAGGGGGCGTCCGGGCGGCGGCCGGTGGTGTCGTCCTTGACCTGCATCTCCTCCAGCAGCCGGGCCCAGGTGCCGGTCCGAGCGTTTGAGCCGCTCGTAGCAGGGCTGCCAGGGCCCGTACCGCTCGGGAATGTCACGGCGCACCGATTGGCAGCCGCCACAAGATCCCGTTGACCACCTCGCGATGGTCCGCCAGGGACGGCCCCACCCGCCGGTCGACGGCAGCGGCTCGATCGGCGCCCACGCCTAGTCAGTCAGCTCGCCACGTCGCACCAACCGCGAACGCTGATATTTGTCAGACACTCCCCAACGCCCTGTTGGACGCCATTCCCCCGAACCCAGACCTGAGCGGGAACTCCGCCGACGCCCGCGCATCCATCCACGGTCCGGCTCAACCACGGGAGATATCGCTGGATGTGCCTATGAACGCGTTGAACAGCTCTTGCCGCAGCGGGGCGGCGGTGGCGCTGGTGGGCAGGATCCGCAGCTCATACGCATGAGGACGACTCATCGGTTCGGCCCTGCAGGTCTGTGACGGTGGTGGCGAACTCACCGGTCAGCGGGTTGCGGCGGGTGCTGTCCCAGTCCAGGCACATCTGGTTCGGTGGGATGTCGGCGATCGGAACGCAGGTGACATCGGGCCGGGTGTAGAAGGTCACCACCGACAGCGGCAGGACGATGACGCCGTGGCCCTGCGCGACGTGTTCGAGCTTCTCCTCCACCGAGTGGAAGACCGGGCCGGGGCAGCGTCACCCGGCCGCCGCGGCTCCGTGGCGATGTGCGCCATTCGGGAATGGCGTCGGGGTCCTGCAGAAGGTGCGTCGGGGATGTCTGACGTCCTTGCCCGCCAGCCGGTGGCCGGTGAGCACGGCGACGCGTGGCACGGCGCGATGCCCATCCGGTTGTGCAGGGCGTCGAAGCCCGCCTCCGTGATCGGGCCGAGGCCGGGTGAGGGCGCCGTCGTCACCCACGGCGAGCACGAGGCGCGCCTCGGCACGGAGAACCTGGACTGGCCGGCCTGGTACGCCGACTACATCGTGCGCGAGCAGGCCGGGGACGTCGCCAATTGCACGGATCGGCCGCGGACGGGCGCCGCCGTCAACGACGGCTACGCCGAGGCGTTTCCGGCTCAAGGCACCGGTAGGCCGCGTCGGCCTCCTGAACGCGCCTGGGTGCCAGGCGCGCCCGTGGATCCTAGCCCTCCGGTGCCAGGGTGGTCAGGGTGTCCATTTCCTCCGCGCTCAAGTGGAGGTCATGAGCCATGAGGTTCTCCTTGAGGTGGCGCAGGCTGGTCGTACCGGGGATCGGGAGGGTGACGGGCGAGCGGTGCAGTTGCCAGGCGAGCGCGATCTGCTGGAGAGTCGCACCGTGACGGCGGGCGATCGGCTCAAGAGCGGCGGTGACGCGCTCGAGGTCGCCACCGTCACGGAGGGTGACGGGGTGCCAGGGCGAGAACACCGTCCCGGTCTCCTCGGCGGCCTTCAGCAGGGTGGCTCCGGTGCGGTTCCCGAGGTTGTACAGGGCGGTGACGGCGGCAATGTCGGTGATGGACCGGGCCGCGTGGAACTGTTCCAGGGTGATGTTGGACAGGCCGATGTCGCGGATGAGCCCTTGCTCGCGCAGTCCGGCCAGGGTGGCGATCTGCTCCTCGAACGGGGCGTCGGTAGCGCGCCCACTGTGCAGGTAGTAGAGATCGATGTGCTCCACACCCAGCCGACGTGCGCTCATGTGGGCGCTTTGGCGCAGGTAGTTGCGGTTGCCGACGGCGTCCAGGGTGGAGTAGTCGAAGCCCCCGCGGACGAAGCCACCCTTGGTCGCGATGACCAGGTGGTCCGGGTAGGGGTGGAGCGCGTCACGGATGAGGAGCTCGTTGCTGTGCGGGCCGTACACGTCGGCGGTGTCGATGAACGTCACCCCGGCGTCCACTGCCGCGCGCAGCAGCTCGATTCCGGCCTGCCGGTCGGGGTAGTCGCCCCACACCTGCCTGCCGGTGAGTTGCATCGCTCCGTAGCCCACCCGCCCGACGGCTGGTCCGTTGCCGATGGTGATCGTCGTACTGCTGGAAGTTTCCGTGGACATGCCGCGACATCCTTTCGTCGTGGTTCGCGGAACGGGTGGCCACGGTGACCACGTCTCCAGGCAACCAGCGGCGCGCCCGCCGCCGTGCCCCGAGAGGGGGCGCGTTCTACCGGGGGTTGGGCAGACCCCCTCTGGTGTGTCTCCGCACTAGCCTGGAGGTATGAGCGCACCCTCCGCCGCGCCGGGCCGACGGGACATCACTGAGTTCCTGCGCTCATGCCGGGCGCGCATCACCCCGAAGGACGCCGGCCTGCCACTGCGGCATGGCACGCGCAGGGTGCCCGGGCTACGCCGGGAGGAGGTGGCGCTGCTGGCCGGCGTGAGCACCGACTACTACATCCGGCTGGAACGCGGCCGCGTGCACGCGTCCGACGCCGTCCTGGACGCCGTGGCCCGCGCGTTGCTGCTGAACGACACCGAGCGCGAGCACCTGTACACCCTGAACCGGCCGGTCCGCCCTCCTGCCGCCCCGATGCCGCCGCAGCGGCTGCGCACCGGCCTTCGCCTGGCCCTCGACTCCGTCGGCGACGTCCCGGCCATGGTGACGGGACGACGCCTGGACGTGCTGGCCGCCAACCGGTTGGCCCGCGCCCTGCTGACCGACTTCGACGCGCTGCCGCACCGGGATCGCAACATGGCCCGCTTCATCTTCCTCGACGAGGCGGCCCGGAAGTTGTACGCCTACTGGGAGCAGGCGGCCCGCGACGCCGTCGCCGCCCTTCACCTGTACGCCGGCCGCTACCCCGGCGACCCGCTGCTCGCCGAACTCGTCAGTGACCTGTCCACCCGCGACGCGGACTTCCGCCGATGGTGGGCCGACCACAAGGTGATCCGCCGCAGCAACGGCGTGAAGTACTACCACCACCCCGTGGCCGGCGACCTGACCCTGGGCTACGAGGCCTTCGCCCCCGTCGGCGATCAGGACCAGACCTTCTCTCTGCACACGGCCGAGCCGGGCTCGCCCTCCGAGCTGGGCCTGCGCTCACTGGCCGCCTGGACCCGGGAGCACCTCGCCTGAACTCATCGGCGGAGCGCGTGCGACGCGCGAGGTGGGGGCGTGCCGGGTGTTTCGTCGAGTTCGCGATGCCGGTTGAGGACGTGGGCCTGGCGAATGGCGTGGTCGGCTGAGTCACCAGGGCTCCACCAGCCGGTCCTCGTCAGACGGCGACGCCCGCCTCCGACACGCAGGGAAGCGGGCTTTTTCGGTTGCGCGGGGCCGCGCCCGCCGTCGACGCGGGGCGGCCGCCATGAACCCGTTGGAGAGCTGACAGCTTCCGTTGGTGTCGTTGCAGTACACCTGGGTGACAGTCGGAGTTGAGGCGCGAGACAGAAACCGGAGTTCCGGTTTTCCATCCCCCACCTCCCGCTGCCCAGGGTCGAAGCGTTAGGGAGTGTCTGACAAATGATCAACGTTCGCGGATGAATGGTTGATCGTGGCGCGACGTGGCGAGCTGACCGACAAGGCGTGGGCGCCGATCGTGCCGCTGCCGTCCCTGGCGGGACCATCGCGAGGTGGTCAACGGGATCTTGTGGTGGCTGCGAATCGGTGCGCCGTGACATTCCCGAGCGGTACGGGCCCTGGCAGCCCTGCTACGAGCGGCTCAAACGCTCGGACCGGCACCTGGGTCCGGCTGGAGGAGATGCAGGTCAATGACGACTCCATCGGCCAGGTCGAGTTCACCGTCAGCATCGACTCCACCATCGCCCGCGCCCACCAGCACGCCGCCGGAGCCCGTATAAGGGGGTCGACGGCGGGACGAGCGATACGAAGCAATCACAAGACCGGCAGGCGCCCGGACGGTCCCGCGGCGGACTGACCACCAAGCTGCACCTGCTCGTCGAGGCCCGCGGCCTGCCGCTGGTCCTGCACCTGACCGGCGGCGAACTGCACCGCGTTCGAGGCCGTGCCGGCCAAGCTCCGGCCGCGCCGCCCGAACGGAGGCCGCCCGCGCACCCGGCCGGACAAGCTGATCGATGACAAGGACTACGCCACCCGCAGGATCCGGCTCGACCTGCGCCGGCGCGGCATCAAAGCGGTCATCCCCGAGCGGCGCGATCAGATCGCCAACCGCAAGGGCGGCCACGGAGGCCGCCCACACGCCTTCGACGCCCTCACCTACAAGCAGCACAACCTGGTCGAACGCTGCATCGCAAACTCAAGCAATGGCGCGCCATCGCCACCTTTCGACAAGCTGGCCAGCCGCTACCTGACAGGTGCCACCATCGCCTCGCTCATGCTCTGGCTCCGCAACACCGAATTGTCAGACACTCCCTCAGTCGCGCTCGGCGGCCTGGGTTTCCCGGCGCTCGATGATGCGGCGGGTGAAGGGGATCACTTCGACGACGCGCGTACCCAGGTAAGCGCCGATGAAGGCGAGCACCAGAAGCACGATGGGACTGGTGGCGAGGCCGTTCAAGGTGACGAATGCCTGCAGGATCACGTCGAGCGCCATAGAAGTACTCCGAGGGACGGCGAGCGGGAAGGTGTTCAGCGTAACCGGACTCCACAGGTGCTCGCGGCCAAACCGGATAAATGGCCACATGATCGAACAAGTCGCCATCAATCGCATGAAAATTAACGCATGAAAAGTGTTGCGGTGGTGAGTGGGCCACGAGTGCTTGTGCCTTTTCTCCGGCTTGGCATCGGGCTCGGGTGGCGGGTGTCCGTCTTTTCCATGACGCGGCCCACGATTCTGGGTGATCCGCTACGTCGGTCGTGTTGAACGGCGTAGGGACGTCATGGGTTCTCTCTGCCACAGGGACTCGGATCGCCTGGGACTGGAGGCCGTGTGGTGGCGGTCGCGCCTGGGCTGCAGGCCGATCAATAGCGATGGCAGACGATGCACGGCCACCCGCACCCGCACGGGATTCGGCGAGCGACCCGCACCACCTCCCGCACGCGACCCCGCGAACGACCACACGGGCCGCACACCCCGACACGACCGGACGGACGACCGCGCCGCACACGATCCGGCGGACTACCGCTCGACCGCCCCGTACGCGATCCGGCAGGCCGCGGTAGAGCCTGCCGGATCGGTCAACAGCGGTCGGTAGGGGTCAGTGGAAGAAGTGGCGGGTGCCGGTGAAGTACAGGGTGATGCCGGCCTTCTCAGCGGCCTCGATCACCTGGTCGTCGCGCATCGAGCCCCCCGGCTCCACGATCGCGCGTACGCCGGCCTCCGCCAGCACCTCCAGCCCGTCCGGGAACGGGAAGAACGCGTCGGAGGCCGCCACGGCCCCCGTCACCCGCTCCCCCGCCCGAGTGACCGCCAGCCGGCACGAGTCGACCCGGTTCACCTGGCCCATGCCCACGCCCACGGTCGCGCCGCCGGCGGCCAGCAGGATGGCGTTCGACTTCACCGAGCGGCAGGCCCGCCAGGCGAACTCCAGGTCGGCCAGCACCTCAGGCGACGCGGGCGCACCCGTCTTGAGCTCCCACTGCGCCGCGGCGTCGCCGGGCGCGTCCACGCGGTCGACGGTCTGGACGAGCAGCCCACCGTTGATCTTGCGGAACTCGGTCGGCTCGGACGGCCCGGTCGGGCAGACGAGCAGGCGCAGGTTCTTCTTGCCGCGCAGCACCTCCAGCGCCTCGGCCTCGTAACCGGGCGCGACGACGACCTCGGTGAACACGTCGTAGATCTGCCGCGCCAGCTCGGCCGTGACCGGGCGGTTGACCGCGATCACGCCGCCGTACGCCGACACCGGGTCGCACGCGTGGGCCTTGCGGTGCGCCTCGGCCACGTCGGCGCCGATCGCGATGCCGCACGGGTTCTGGTGCTTGATGATGGCCACGCAGGGGTCGGAGAAGTCCCACGCGGCGCGCCAGGCGGCGTCGGAGTCGAGGTAGTTGTTGTACGACATCTCCTTGCCGTGCAGCTGCTCGGCGTTGGCCAGGCCGCCGGTGCCGGCCGTGTAGAGGGCGGCCCGCTGGTGCGGGTTCTCGCCGTAGCGCAGGGTGGCCTTGCGCTGGTAGGCCGTTCCCGCGAAGTCGGGGAACTCGTCCTCGGCGCCGTACGTGTCCGCGAACCAGTTGGCCACGGCCACGTCGTAGGCGGCGGTGTGGGCGTACGCGATGCCCGCGAGGCGCCGGCGCTCGGTCAGCGTGAAGCCGCCCTCGGCCAGCGCGCCGAGCACGTCGCCGTAGAAGCCGGGGTCGACCACGACGGCGCAGGTGTTGTGGTTCTTCGCCGCGCCCCGGATCATGGCCGGCCCGCCGATGTCGACCTGCTCCACGCACTCGGCGTCGGACGCGCCGGAGGCCACCGTCTCCTGGAAGGGATAGAGGTTGACCACCACGAGCTGGAACGGGTCGATCTCCAGCTCCTCCAGCTGGGCGACGTGGTGCGGCTTGGTGACGTCGGCCAGCAGCCCGGCGTGCACGCGCGGGTGCAGCGTCTTGACCCGTCCGTCGAGGCACTCGGGGAAGCCGGTGAGCTGCTCCACCTTGGTCACCGGGATCCCGTAGGACGCGATCGCGGCGGCCGTCCCGCCGGTCGAGACGATCTCCACTCCGGCGCCGTCGAGGGCCCTGGCCAGCTCCTCGAGCCCGGACTTGTCGTATACAGCGATCAGCGCGCGCCGGATGGCGATGCGAGTCACGTGGATTCCCCTCCTGAATCATTGCCAATGCGGACCGTACGTCCGCTGACCGTCCAGCCCTGGCGGGCCATCCGGCCGACGATGTCGACGAGCAGGCGGCGTTCGACCGTCTTGATGCGCTCGTGCAGAACCGCCTCGTCGTCGTCCGGAAGCACGGGCACCGCTTCCTGGGCCACGATCGGCCCGGTGTCGACGCCCTCATCGGCCAGCATCACCGTGCAGCCGGTCACCTTGACCCCATGGGCGAGCGCGTCGCGTACGCCGTGGGCGCCGGGGAACGACGGCAGAAGCGCCGGATGGGTGTTCAGGACGGGAAAGGCGTCGAGCGTGGGTTTGCCGAGGATTTTCATGAATCCCGCGGACACGACTAGATCGGGGTCGTACGCGGCGATCCGGGCGGCAAGAGCTTCATCCCATTCCGCCCGCGTCGCATAATCCCCCAGTTTTTCAACGAAAGTCGGGATGTTTGCCCTGGCAGCCCTGGCCAGACCCTCGATTCCCTCCCTGTCCGCGCCGACGGCGACTACCCGAACGCCGTACGACGGATCGGCGGAAGCGTCCAAAAGGGCCTGTAGGTTGGTTCCAGAGCCGGAGACGAGGACGACAAGCCGCCCAGCCTTAGACACGCGCACTCTCCACAAGAGAAAACAGGGTGGGGGTCACAGCGTATCCGTTCCCCTTCCGGCAACGCAGAGGAGGTCAGGTGTCGACACCGGTGCAGGCGCCGGCAGGCCAGCAGCCCGCGGAGTCCGCGGGCCGCCGAGCGATTTGGTTGTCCATAGCGGCGCTGGCGATGACGTTCATGTTGCCGCTCGCGGGGCTCGTCATGGCGCTGTTCGCGCTCGTGACCGGCATCCGGGCGATCCCCCTGCTGAAGGAAGCCGCCAAGCCCCTGGTCACGGCGGTGAGCGGCATCACGGTCTCCTCGATCGCGCTGCTCCTGTCGGCCGGGGCCACCGCCATGCAGCTCTACCTCATGGACGAATACTCCACCTACCAGGAGTGCATGAAGGGCGCCGGCACGGTGTCGTCGCAGGGTGAGTGCTTCACCCAGTTCCGCGACATGGCCGAGCGCAAGCTCCCGGCCGACGTGCTGGAGATGCTCGGCACCGTCCAGCCGTAGACCGCCCTGGACCTCAGTCGCGGTCCCACGCGTACGGGTCGAGGTAGATCACGTGGCCGCCCCGGTCGTCCGACTCGTCCACGATGTCCTTACGCGGCGGGCGTCCCGGCTCCGGCTCGGGCGCCTGCGGCCTGGCCTGGGCCAGGGTCTCCGCCTCCGCCGAGGCGTGCTCGTCCTGCCAGTCGTCGCGGATGACCGGGATCTCCTGGGTGTCGGCCTCGGTGGCGTCCATCCAGTGACCGGGCAGCGGGCGCGGGTCCGACTCTGCCAGGCCGACCCTGCTCGCCGCCTTGGCGAGGGCCGCGCCCGCCTTCCGTACGGGGGCCGCCGCCTTGTCGAGGGGCACCCTCGCGCGCTTGTTGATGATCAGCAGGTTCGTCACGCCCGCGGAGATGCCCGCGGCCACCCCGACCTCCAGGGCGACCGACAGCGCGACCTCCCAGGGTGAGGGCCCGACGGCGGCCAGCCGGGCGCCGCCGATGGGCCCGCCCGACAGCGCGGCCAGCACCCCGGCCACGAGCCCGGTCGTGACGCCGGTCAGGAATCCCCACAGCGGCGCCGCCTCGTACGACGGTGAGGGCGCGATCCTGGCCACGATGACGCCCGCCACCGCGCCGGCCGCGAACGGCAGCGCGATCACCGCCATCATCCAGACCGACACCGTGCCGCTCTCCGGCAGCGCGCCGAGCAGCGGCAGACTGGGCACCGTGCCGAGCTGTACGCCCGTGGGCGCGACCAGGGTGTCAGCGCCGATGGCGAACCCGGGGCCCGCGATGTAGGACATGGCCCAGATGACCATGTTGAGCAGGTAGAGCAGCTGCAGCAGCACCAGCAGCACGCCGCCCACGAACCCGGGCGCGAGCACGTCGGACAGCTGCTTCACCTGCCCGAAGTTCAGCACCACCGCGACCAGCACCAGCACGAGCCCGGACACCAGCAGCGCCAGCGTGGCGACCACCGTGCCGACCGTCAGCGCGCGCACGCGCTCGGGCAGCAGCCGCAGCATGATCCGCCAGGGCCCGATCATCCGCGCCGTGGCCAGCGAGCCCGCCATGAACGCCAGCACGAAGTGGTAGAGCAGCGCCTCGCCGATGAACGGCTGCGTCACCTCGTTCTCGGCCACGATCGCGATCAGGCCCGCCAGCAGGGAGTACGGGGCCGCCAGCGACACGCCGGCCTGCACCACCAGCACGAGCTGCGCCCGGCGGCGCGCCCCCGCCTGCTCCTTCGGGCTGTTCTTCGGCAGCCGGGCGGGCAGCCGCAGCCGCAGGTCGGCGTCGCGGGCCATCCATCGGGCCGCGCGGTAGAGCAGCATGGCGGGCAGGATCATGAGCCCGAGCGGCAGCAGGCCGACGCGCCCGCCGGAGATGGCGAACCCGGCGTGGTGGGCGGCCAGCCACAGCTGCGCCGCCGTGCGGAAGACGCCGGGCAGCCCGGCGCCCAGTGCGCCGCTCGGCGCGGCGATCCAGCCGATGAGGGTGAGCGTGGTGAGGGCCGCCAGGCCGAGGCCGAGCGTGGCGGCGGCGGCGAGCATGCCCGACACCGGCAACGGCCGTCGCGTATCGTCGTCGTCGCTCGTAACCCCGGGGAGCTTGCCGAGCACCGATCGGGGGGCGGTACGCAACTGGTCGAGAATCGCCGTCACACTAGGCGATTTTGTCAATCTTTCCCGACCGGCGCTTGGTTGACGCGCCGCCCCGGGCCCACTTTGTGCCCTCTTCGACACGCGAAAGCCCCGCGCGGCCGGGGCCGTGCGGGGCTTTGCGGGGAAACGCTCAGCGAGCCTGCATGATCTCGCGCATGAGGCGGGCCGTCTCGGAGGGGGTCTTGCCGACGCGGACGCCGACCTTCTCCAGGGCCTCCTTCTTGGCCTGCGCCGTGCCGGCCGACCCGGACACGATCGCGCCCGCGTGGCCCATCGTCTTGCCCTCGGGGGCGGTGAAGCCCGCGACGTAGGCGACGACCGGCTTGGTGATGTGCTGCTCGACGTAGGCGGCCGCCCGCTCCTCGGCGTCGCCGCCGATCTCACCGATCATCACGATGGCGTCGGTGTCGGGGTCGTCCTGGAACGCCTGCAGCGCGTCGATGTGGGTGGTGCCGATGACCGGGTCGCCGCCGATGCCCACCGCGGTCGAGAAGCCGAAGTCGCGCAGCTCGTACATCAGCTGGTAGGTCAGCGTGCCGGACTTCGAGACCAGGCCGATGCGGCCGGCGGTGGTGATGTCGGCGGGGATGATGCCGGCGTTGGAGGCGCCGGGCGAGGCGATGCCGGGGCAGTTGGGGCCGATGATGCGGGTCTTGTTGCCCTTCTCGACCGCGTACGCCCAGAACTCGGTGCTGTCGTGCACCGGCACGCCCTCGGTGATCACGACGCAGAGCGGGATCTCGGCGTCGATGGCCTCCTTGACCGCGTCCTTGGTGAACGCCGGCGGCACGAAGACGACCGACACGTCGGCGCCGGTCTTCTCCATCGCCTCCTTGACCGTGCCGAACACGGGCAGGCCCTCGTGCGTCGTGCCCGCCTTGCGGGCGTTGACGCCGCCGACGACCTTGGCGCCGGAGGCGAGCATGCGACGGGTGTGCTTGGTGCCCTCACCGCCCGTCATGCCCTGGACGATGATCTTGCTGTTTTCCGTCAACCAGATGGCCATGGGTCACGCACCTACCGCAGCGAGCTCGGCGGCACGCTTGGCCGCTTCGTCCATCGTGTCTACCAGCTCGACGCGCGGGAGCGCGGCGTCGGCCAGGATCTGCCGCCCGAGCTGGGCGTTGTTGCCGTCGAGGCGGACCACCAGCGGGTGGCTGACGGCCTCGCCGCGGCTCTCCAGGAGCTTGAACGCCGAGACGATGCCGTTGGCGACGGCGTCGCAGGCGGTGATGCCGCCGAAGACGTTCACGAAGATCGACTTGACGCTCGGGTCGGAGAGGATGATCTCCAGGCCCGCGGCCATGACCTCGGCGGACGCGCCGCCGCCGATGTCGAGGAAGTTGGCGGGGGACGGCTTGCCGGGGAACTCCTCGCCGGCGTAGGCGACCACGTCGAGCGTGGACATGACCAGGCCGGCGCCGTTGCCGATGATGCCGACGTTGCCGTCGAGCTTGACGTAGTTGAGGTCCTTCTCCTTGGCCTTGGCCTCGAGGGGGTCTTCGGCGGCCTTGTCGGCCAGCGCCTCGTGGTCGGCCTGGCGGAAGCCGGCGTTGTCGTCGAGCGTGACCTTGCCGTCGAGGGCCTTCACCTGGCCGTCGGCGGACAGGATCATGGGGTTGACCTCGACGAGCGTGGCGTCCTCGTCGACGAAGCAGCACCACAGCTTCTCGATGAGCTCGGCGGCGCCGTCGAGGGCCTTCTCCGGCAGGCCGCCGGCCTGCGCGATCTCACGGCCCTTGGCGCGGTCGACGCCGGTCAGCGCCGAGACGGGCACCTTGGCGACCTTCTCGGGCGCGGTGTGGGCGACCTCTTCGATGTCCATGCCGCCCGAGGCCGAGCAGATGGCGAGGAACGTACGGTTCGCGCGGTCGAGCAGGAAGGAGAAGTAGTACTCCTCCGCGATCGCGCTGGCCTCCTCCACGAGCACCTTGTGGACCGTGTGGCCCTTGATGTCCATGCCCAGGATGGCTTCTGCCTTGGTGACGGCGTCGGCGGCGTCGTCGGCCACCTTCACGCCGCCGGCCTTGCCCCGGCCACCGGTCTTGACCTGGGCCTTCACGACGACGCGGCCGGTCAACTGCTCTGCCGCCGCCCGCACCTCCTCAACCGTGTGGGCGACGATGCCGCGTGGCACCGGGATGCCGTAGTCGGCGAAGAGTTCCTTCGCCTGATGTTCGAACAGGTCCACGAGGGTCCGTCCTCTTCCATTCCGACTGATGTTCGACGGCCCGGGCAACCCCGTGCGTGCCGGGCGTTTCCGCCAGTGAAGCCTAGCCCGAAGCTTGACCTGCCCAGGTCATCGGGTCGTGGTTCTTCCGCCATGTGACGCTGATCTCACTTCCTCACGACGACCCTGCACGGAAATTGCACGAATTAGCCGCCGTACGACCCGACACCCGATATATGGTCGTGATCTTCAATTGGCAAGATCCTGTTCTCCCTCTTTTGACCGAAGGAAACTCATGAAGCGAATTCTCGCGGGCGTGGCGTTAACCACGGCCGCCGCGCTCGCGACCGCCGCGCCCGCCCAGGCCGCCCCGGCCGACCCGGTCAAGGCGATGCAGAAGCAGTTCGTCCCGGGTCACGGGGTGCGATTCACGGAATCGACCAGCGTCACGCTGAACGGCAAGTCGACGGCCGGCTCCAAGACATCCGGAACCCTCGAGTTCGGCAAGTCGGGGATAGTCGCCTCCGACGTCACGAACAAGGGCGGAACCGGTCTCGCCGACGTCTTCGTCCCGCCGCGGAGCATCTCGGTGGGCGGCAACACCTACGCCCAGGGCGGCCTCTACAGCGAGGACCTCCCCGACGGCAAGAAGTGGGTCCGCTACACCGGCCAGGCGGCCACCGGGTCGTACAACCAGCTGCTCGACGTCTTCGAGCCGAAGGTGCTCAAGGCTCTCGTCGCCAAGGCCAAGAGCTTCAAGGGCGGCACGTACAAGGGCGGGCTGACCTACGGCGAGCTCGGCAAGCTGAGCGGCCAGAAGGTCACCGGCACGACCGCCAAGATCAAGATCGAGTACGCGCTGTCGGTCGACTCCAAGGGCCGGGTCACCCGGATCTCGTCCGGCTACACCGCGGACTACGGCATCCTCGGCAAGTACCGCGCCGCCACCGACACCCGCTTCACCGGGTGGGGCTCCAAGGTGTCGATCAAGGCGCCGGCCGAGAGCCTGTGGATCGACGTCGAAGAGCTGACCGCCGACACCGAGGTCCCGCAGGCGATCCCGGACAGCGCCCTGGCCACGCTCGGCGGCTGACGCCCTCCGGCCCGGTGGGAGAGGCGCGGCGACTTCTCCCGCCTAGGCATCGGCACACGTAACGAAAGATCAGGACAGGCGGGAGTCGCGCAGGCGCGCCCATTCGAGCGAATGCCTGATGCCGTCCTCGACGGAGAACCGGGCGCGCCAGCCGAGCAGGCGGTGCGCCCGGTCGCTGCGCGTGTGGGCGCCGGCCACGTCGCCGGGGCGCGCGGGGGCCTCCACCAGCTCGATCGGGCGGTCGACGACGCGGTTGAACGCCTCGGCCAGCTCCCGCACGGTGGTGCCCGCGCCCGTGCCGAGATTGATCACGTCCGTGTCCAGCGCGTCGAAGCGCCGCAGGGCGGCCACGTGGGCGGCGGCGAGATCCCAGACATGGACGTAGTCGCGGATGCCCGTGCCGTCGCGCGTCGGGTAGCCGGTGCCGGTGATCTGGAAGGGCACGCCCTCCTCGTACGCCTCGATCATCTTGCCCAGGGCGTGGCTGGGGCGGCGCAGCTGCAGGCCCGTGCGCATGCTCGGATCGGCGCCGATGGGGTTGAAGTAGCGCAGTGACAGGATCCTGATGGGCCGGCTCGCCGCGATGTCGGCGAACATGGCCTCGCAGACCGCCTTCGTGCGCGCGTAGGGGCTCTGGGGGTCGAGCGGGGACTCCTCGGTCACCGTGTGGTCGTCGCCGGCGCGGTAGATCGACGCCGACGAGCTGAAGATCATGCGGGTGCAGCCGTTGCGGAGCAGGTGGTCGACGAACTCCAGGCTCTTGGCGACGTTCGCGCGGTAGTAGCCGACGGGGTCGGCCACGGAGTCGGGGACGACGATGAGCGCCGCGCAATGGACGACAGCCTCGATATCCGGATATTCGGTAAATATCTTGTCAATGAGTGGGCCGTCGCTGATGTCCCCCTCGTAGAACACCCGGCCCTCGGCGAACTCCCGCCGCCCCGTCACGAGGCTGTCGAGGATCACGGGGTCGATGCCCGCGTCGAGGCAGGCGGACGCGACCGTGCTGCCGATGTAACCCGCCCCGCCGGTGATCAGTACGCGCATGCCAGCACCCTAGCCATCGGCCCGTCCGCCCGCGTCTCCCTCGCCCGCTCCGGAACCTCCTCGCAGGGGCCGGTATCGGGTGTTCCACGGGGGCGTCCCGTTTCCGTTCGTGGGGTGGTTTCGGCGGCTGCGGCGTGCGACATTTCATGATATGGGCAGGGACGTGCCGGCGGTCGCGTTCAGCAGGGACGATCGGCGGAAATATCGCGAAAAGGTGCATCGATGCCTCGATGTCCTGGCCCAGATGTTGCGCGAGTCCCGCTTCGCGTTCGACCACCCGCTGGCCGGCCTGGAGATCGAGCTCAACATCGTGGACGCGATCGGCGATCCTGCCATGCGCAACGCGCAGGTGCTGGCCGCGATCGCCCGCCCGGACTGGGCGACGGAGCTGGGACAGTTCAACGTCGAGATCAACATCGAGCCGCAGGACCTGCGCGGCGACGGCGCCGTACGGCTGGAGGACGACGTCAGGGCCCGGCTCAACCACGCCGAGGAGCGCGCCAGGTCGCAGGGCGCCCACCTGGTCATGATCGGCATCCTGCCGACGCTGTGCGAGCAGGACCTGGGCGCGGGCACGCTCTCGGCGAACCCGCGCTACCGCCTGCTCAACGAGCAGATCTTCGCCGCCCGCGGCGAGGACCTGCACCTGTGCATCGAGGGCGTCGAACGCCTCGACACCCACGCCGACAGCGTCGCCCCCGAGGCCGCGTGCACGAGCGTACAGCTGCACCTGCAGGTCGGCCCGGAGGAGTTCGCCGCCCACTGGAACGCGGCCCAGGCCGTCGCGGGGCCCCAGGTCGCGGTCGCCGCCAATTCGCCGTACCTGTTCGGCAGGGAGCTGCAGCGCGAGACCAGGATCGCGCTGTTCGAGCAGGCCACGGACACGCGGCCGGCCGAGCTGAAGGCGCAGGGCGTACGGCCGCGGGTCTGGTTCGGGGAGCGCTGGATCACCAGCGTCTTCGACCTGTTCGAGGAGAACGCCCGCTACTACCCCGCCCTGCTGCCGCTCTGCGCGGACGAGGACCCGCGCGCCGAGCTCGACCAGGGCCGCGTCCCGTGCCTGCACGAGCTGACCCTGCACAACGGCACGATCTACCGGTGGAACCGGCCGGTGTACGCGGTGGTGGACGGCGTCCCGCACCTCCGCGTCGAGAACCGGGTGCTGCCGGCCGGGCCCTCCGTGGCCGACGTCGCGGCCAACGCCGCCTTCTACTACGGCCTGATGCGCGTGCTGCCGTACGACGAGCGGCCGGTCTGGAGCCGGATGTCGTTCCGTTCGGCGCAGGACAATCTCACCGCGGCGGCCCGCGACGGGCTGGACGCGCGACTGTACTGGCCGGGGCTGGGCGAGGTGCCGGCGTCCGAGCTGATCCTGCGCCGGCTGCTGCCCCTGGCGTACGAGGGGCTGCACAGGTGGGGCGTGAACCGTTCCGCGGCCGAGCGGCTGCTGTCGATCATCGAGGGCCGCTGCCTGACCGGCCGCACGGGCGCGACCTGGCAGGTGGAACGCGTACACGCGCGCGGCGGCGACCGCCACACGGCCCTGCGCGGCATGACCCTGGAGTACGTCGAACGCATGCACACCAACGAACCCGTCCACACCTGGGACGTCCTGTGATCCGTGCCCTGATCGCCGCCGCCCTCGTCCTGGCGCTCGCCGGCTGCGGCGTCGTCCCCCGTCCCTCCATGGACACCGCGGGCGCCGACACGTTCGAGGACGACGTGCGCACGGCGCGCACGCTGGGCGAGGAGTTCTGGAACCAGCAGTTCAGGCAGCTCGGCCGGACGTACCGGCCGATCGAGGCCTTCGTCCCGTACGCCGGCGGATCAGGCCCTGACTGCGGCGACCAGCCGGCCGTGCCGAACAACGCCTTCTACTGCCCGATCGGGCACTTCATCGCCTACGACGAGCGGTGGATGGAGGCTCTGTGGAACGAGATGGGCGACGGCTCGGTCTACGTCGTCATCCCGCACGAGCTCGGCCACGCGGTGCAGGCCCAGCTCCGTACCGGCTTCGCGCTGAACGTCCAGCTCGAGCTCCAGGCCGACTGCTACGCGGGCGGCACGCTGTCGGCCCTCGTCGGCTCGGGCGTGCTGGGGACCGAGGAGGGCGACGCGGACGAGCTGCTCCTCAGCCTGGCGGCGGCCGGCGACCCGACGGACGACTGGCTCGACCCGAACGCCCACGGGACGGCCGAGCAGCGGCAGCTGGCGTTCGCGAAGGGGTACCGGGGCGGAGTGGGAGCCTGCTGAGGATCGACCGTGGGTGTAGAGGCGGGTCAACCCAGAGGATGATGTGAGCGATCATGGTCTCGCTCTACCGTGGACCCATGCATGTGGAGGAGATCCGCTGGCTGCGCCGGGGGGCGTGCAGGTCCAGCGACCCCGAGCTCTTCTTCCCGCTGGCCCCCACCCCCGCGCAGGAGGCCCGGGCCAAGGCGGTCTGCGCCGGCTGCCAGGTGCTGCGGGAGTGCCGCGACTACGCCCTGCGCGCCGGCGAGGCGGAGGGCATCTGGGGCGGCCTCACCCCGGAGGAACGCCGCCGCAGTCGCTTCCCGGAGGGCTGGCGCCGTCCCGCCGCCTCCTGAAGGCGCGAGTCGCGACGTAGCCTGCAAGGGTGCTGCTGCGCTCGATCGCCGTCCTCACCGCCGCCAACATCATGAACAACAAGATCGCCCCCCGTCTCGGGCCGTTGACCTCCACGGTCGCGACGGCCGCCCTGGTGGCGATGGCGCGCAGGTCGGGGCTGTCGTGGCAGGAGATCGGTTTCGAGCGCGGGCGCCGGGGCGCCGTCGTGGGCGCCGCGCTGGCGGCGGTCGTGGCCGCCGGCTACACCGCCGGCATCGCCTGGCCCCGCACCAGGCCGCTCTTCCACGACGAGCGGGCCCTGTCGCTCACCCGCGCCCGCGTGCTGGAGGAGGCCCTGCTCCAGGTCCCGCTCGGCACGGTCCTGCTGGAGGAGGCCGGCTTCAGGGGAGCCCTGTACGCCATGCTGCGCCGGCGGCACGGCACGGCGGCCGCCACGGCCGTCTCCTCGTCCCTCTTCGGGCTCTGGCACATCCTGCCCGCCATCGACATGGCCCGGGCCAACCCCGCCCTCGGGGCGCTGGCGGCCGGCGAGACCCCCGGCCGTCTCGACACCGCGCGGGTGGTGGCGGGCAGCGTCGTGTCGACGGCCGCGGCCGGGGTGCTGTTCTGCGAGCTGCGCCGCCGCAACGGCCTGCTCGCCCCCGCGCTGCTGCACCTGGCCACCAACTCCCTGGGCTACCTCTTCGCCCGTCTCGCGGCGCGGTGCGCGACCCCCGAGGCCGCGCACCGCGCTCCTTGATCAGCAGTACAGGTTGCCGCCCGGGGAGACCCCGAGGATCTGCGTGAACCACTGGTAGGAGCCGACCCGGCTCTGCACCTGGGCGGGGTTCTTGCCGTCGCACTCCACGGTGCCGTTGACGCTGCGGATCGTCTGGCCGAAGCCCGCGCCGTTCACCATGGCGGCGTGCGGGGTCATCCAGCCCGCGCCCTGCTGCGTGTTCCAGAACCACAGGCCGGTCTTCCAGGCCACGGCCGCGTCGTTCTGCACCAGCCAGGGGTTGTGCAGCAGGTCGATGCCGAGCGCGTCACCCGCCGCCTTGTAGTTGTAGTTCCAGCTCAGCTGGATGGGGCCACGGCCGTAGTAGGCCGACTGGCCCGCCGGGCAGCCGAACGACTGGCCCCAGTCGCAGTAGTGCGAGTAGTTGGCGGTGTTCAGCTCGACCACGTACTTCAGGCCGCCGGTCTCGTGGTTGACGTTCGCGAGGAACGCCGCCGCCTCCTGCTTCTTCACCGTGTCGCTGCCCGTACGGGCGAAGCCCGGGTAGGCGCTCAGCGCGGCCACCAGACCGTTGTAGGTGTAGAAGGAGTTCCGGTTCGGGAACATCTGGTTGAACTGCGCCTCGCTGACCACGAAGCCGCTCCCCGAACCACCCCCCGAGCCGCTCCCGGTGGGCGCGCTCCACTTCTGGTTCGCGGTGCCGGCGCACTCCCAGAGCTGCAGGCGGGTGCCGTTCGCCGGGTTGTTGTCCGTCACGTCCAGGCACTTGTTCGCCGCGGGGTTGACGATGTCGTGGGCGGCGGTCACGACCCACTTCTGGTTCGAGCCACCGGCACAGTCCCAGAGCTGCATCTTGGAGCCGTTGGCCGTGCCCCGGTCGACGACGTCGAGGCACTTGCCGAGGGCCCGGAGGGTTCCGTCTCCGGCGACGGTCCAGCGCTGCGCGTCGGTGCCGTTGCAGTCGTACAGGACCACGGGGGTGCCGTTGGCGCTGTTGGCTCCGGCGACGTCCACACATTTGCCCGCGAACCCGGTGATGCTTCCGACCGGGTCGGCGGCCGAGGCGGGCGACACGGCGAGCGAGGAGAAAATCGCCCCCAGCGCCAGCACGACGGCGGCCCAGAGAGCGGGCCGGCCGGTGAGATGCCTTCTCAGCATGAGATCTTCGTTGTCCCTTCAGATAGGCGGGATCCAGCGTTGGATCCGGCCAGCCGCTGAAGGTAAACCGAAATCTCACATAAAAGTATGTATTTTTACTATTTGCTGCTTGTTGCGCTTTATGTCGTCTTTGTGAGGCTCAGGCCGTGGAGACCACCTGGAAGCCCTCGGCGTAGCGGCCCTCGCCGAAGCCGGCCTCCTCCGCCCAGGCGGCGAAGCGGCTCTTGACGAACTCCGCGAAGCCCTCGACGTGGGCGACCTGGCTGACGTGCGCCTGCAGGGCCGCGAGCTTGCGGTCGACGGCGTCGGTGATGTCCACGTAGTGATCGGGCGTGGAGCCGCCGGTCAGCCACACCTCGCGTACGGTCCACGCCTCCAGCCCCTCCCGCTGGAGCAGCTCAGGGAACGCGTACGGGTTGCGCGCGTCCGGGTAGACCGCGTCGAGGGTCGCGCCCCCCACGGCGCGGTGGTCGGGATGGCTGGGGGCGATGAACCGGTAGTTGCGCTCCGGGTGCTGGGCGATGACCAGATCGGGCCTGACCTGGCGGATCACCCGGGCGATGTCGCGCCTGAGCTCCAGCGAGGGCTCCACCCGCCCGTCGGGGTAGCCGAGGAACCGCACGTCGGTGACGCCGACCGCCTTGGCCGCCGCCAGCTGCTCGGCCCTGCGCAGCTCCGCCATGCCGGCGTTGTCCAGGGTCCGCTCGTTGCCGCCCGCGTCGCCGTCCGTGACCACCAGGTACGTGACCTCCACGCCCCTGTCGACGAACAGCGCCACGCTCCCCGCCGATCCGAAATCGGCGTCGTCGGGATGGGCGGTGACGACGAGCACCCGGTCGATCTCGCTGTCCGGCAGCATGGCTCCCCTTTCTGGAACTTCCTTCTGGGGAGACAACCTGCGACCGCCCTAAGGCATTCCGGGCACGCTTTGTCGGTGGGGCGTCTTAACCTAGGTAGGTGCCGACCCAAGTCTCTGTTGACCACCCCTTGCTCGACGGCCTCAACCCTCAGCAGCGTGAGGCCGTGCTCCATCACGGCAGTCCGCTGCTGATCGTGGCGGGGGCCGGGTCGGGGAAGACGCGGGTGCTCACCCACCGCATCGCCTACCTGCTGGCCGAGCGCGACGTGCATCCGGGCGAGATCCTGGCGATCACGTTCACCAACAAGGCCGCCAAGGAGATGAAGGAGCGCATCGACAAGCTGGTCGGCCCGCGTTCCAAGGCGATGTGGGTGATGACGTTCCACAGCGCCTGCATGCGCATCCTGCGGCGGGAGGCCAAGCGGCTGGGGTTCCCGTCCAGCTTCTCGATCTACGACCAGGCCGACTCCCAGCGGCTCATGGCGATGGTCTGCCGCGAGATGGAGCTCGACCCGAAGCGCTACCCGCCGCGTTCGTTCTCGGCGCAGGTCAGCAACTTCAAGAACGAGCTGATCGACTACGAGACGGCGCTCGACAAGGCCGGCTCCCACCTGGAGAAGACGCTCGCGCAGGCGTACAAGGCCTATCAGCTCAAGCTGACCGAGGCCGGCGCGATGGACTTCGACGACATCATCATGAACACGGTGACGTTGTTCCAGCTCTTCCCCGAGGTGGCCGAGCACTACCGCATGCGCTTCCGGCACGTCCTGGTCGACGAGTACCAAGACACCAACCACGCCCAGTACGTGCTGATCCGCGAGCTGGTCGGGCATCCCGAGGTGCGCACGGCCGACGGCGACGTCGTGCGGGAGGGCGCCGACCAGTCCGAGCTGTGCGTGGTGGGCGACGCCGACCAGTCGATCTACGCCTTCCGGGGCGCGACGATCCGCAACATCCTGGAGTTCGAGCGCGACTATCCCGACGCCCGCACGATCCTGCTGGAGCAGAACTACCGCTCGACCCAGAACATCCTGGCCGCCGCCAACGCGGTGATCTCGCGCAACGAGTCGCGCAAACCGAAGAACCTCTGGTCCGACCAGGGCGACGGCCCCAAGATCATCGGCTACGTCGCCGACAACGAGCACGACGAGGCCATGTTCGTGGCGCAGGAGGTCGACCGGCTCAGCGACGAGGAGGACGTCCGGCCGGGCGACGTGGCGGTCTTCTACCGCACCAACGCGGCCTCCCGCGTGTTCGAGGAGATCTTCATCCGCACCGGGCTGCCGTACAAGGTGGTCGGTGGCGTGCGCTTCTACGAGCGCAAAGAGGTCAAGGACCTGCTGGCCTACCTGCGCGTGCTCGCCAACCCGTCCGACGTGGTGTCGCTGCGGCGCATACTCAACGTGCCCAAGCGCGGCATCGGCGAGCGGGCCGAGGCCATGGTGGAGGCGTTGTCGTCCCGCGAGCGCATCACGTACTGGGAGGCCTTGCGGCGCGCCGACGAGGCGTACGGCGTGGCCACGCGCTCGCTCAACGCCATCCGCGAATTCGTCGCGATGATCGAGGAGCTGATCGCCAAGGCCGAGGGCGTGCCGCCGTCGACCCTGGCCGAGGAGATCCTGGTGGCCACCGGCTACCGCGCCGAGCTGGAGGCGTCGGAGGACCCGCAGGACGAGTCGCGCCTGGAAAACCTCAACGAGCTGATCTCGGTCGCCTCCGAGTTCGAGGAGGCCAACCCGGAGGGCACGCTGGTGGAGTTCCTGGAGCAGGTGTCGCTGGTGGCCGACGCCGACCAGATCCCCGACTCCGACGGCGGGCAGGGGGTCGTCACCCTGATGACCCTCCACACGGCCAAGGGGCTGGAGTTCCCCGTCGTGTTCCTGACCGCCATGGAGGACGGCGTCTTCCCGCACGTCCGCTCGCTCGGCGAGCCCAAGGAGTTGGAGGAGGAGCGCCGGCTCGCCTACGTCGGCATCACGCGGGCGCGGCAGCGGCTCTACCTCACGCGGGCGGCCGTGCGCAGCTCGTGGGGGGCGCCGTCGTTCAACCCGGCCTCGCGGTTCGTCAACGAGGTGCCGGCGCCGCTGGTCGAGTGGCGTACGGATCCGGAGAAGTCGGCGTGGAGCGCGGCCACCCGCCGCGAGCCGGCCGCGCGGCCGGCGCCCGCCAAGAGCGGCGGCCGCACGGTGCCCTCGCTGGCGCCCGGCGACCGAGTCTCGCACGACGCGTTCGGGCTCGGCACGGTGGTGTCGGTCGACGGGGTCGCGGAGAAGACCAAGGTCAAGATCGACTTCGGCTCCGGCGGCGAGAAGACCCTCCTCCTGGCCTACGCCCCCCTCGAAAAGCTCTGAGATGGCGTTCTGTGGGCGTCTGGCGTTGGGCAGCGGTGTCCATGCGTGACGGTTGGGGCAGCGTGAAGAGCCCCGGTCCGGGTTCGACGAGGACGCCTCGGGCGACCATGCGTTCGACCTTGGCGCGCAGGCTCTCGGTGTGCTTGGGCTCCATCCCGGTGTTCAGCACCCGGCAGATGTCCTCGACCCGCAGCCCATCCGGCGCCTGCTCCACGATCGCCAGAAACTGCCGGTAGCCGGGCAAGAGCGTCGATGCGGCAAGGGGCAGCTTCGGCCAAGTCGCCGGTCCTCTCCAGGATCGTCTCGCGGGTGACGCTCAGCCGAGACACGATCTGCTCGGCAGCGCTGAGCCGCTCCGACA
>NZ_JBITLL010000013.1:0-1396 GCF_044465245.1 Nonomuraea terrae
CCCTGGTAACCCCCGCCCTCACGGCGCGGACCACGGTCACCCTGATAGCCCCCGCCCTCACGGCGCGGACCACGGTCACCCTGATAGCCCCCGCCCTCACGGCGCGGACCACGGTCACCCTGGTAACCCCCGCCCTCACGGCGCGGACCACGGTCACCCTGATAGCCCCCGCCCTCACGGCGCGGACCACGGTCACCCTGATAGCCCCCGCCGCCCTCGCGACGGTCGCTGTAGCCACCCTCGCGGCGCGGTCCGCGGTCGTCACGGTCCCGATAGGTACGGCGCTCGCCGGCGCCACGGGCCCCGCGGTCATCACCCTCACGCCGAGGGCCGCGGTCACCGCCGTATCCGCCCTCGCGACGCTGGCCGTAGCCACCCTCGCGCCGGTCTCCGGATCCGCCTTCGCCGCGCGGTCCGCGATCGTCGCGGTCACGGAACGGCCGGCGCTCGGCGCCCTCGCGGCTGCTGCCGCGGTCATCTCGATGGTCTTCTCGCCGCGCACCGCTGTCAGAACCGCCACCGCGGTTGTAGGGACGCGACCTGTCGTCGGAACGGAACGGACGGTCGCTGCCGGAGTCTCGTCCGCGAGAGCCGTACCCTCCGCTCCTGCCGCCGGAGCGCCTGTCCCCGTCGTCGCCGCGCCCGTGCTGTCCGCCGTCCGATCCGTTATCTCTGTTCACTTCTGGTCCATTTCGTTGGCTCACCCAGCGGACTCACAACAAACCGTCCACCGTGGCTTGGTCGCCGCCCGCGCCACGGGCCTTACGCGACGAAGGCCACCCGTGGGGGTGGCCCGCTCTCTCCAGCCTAGCAAGCCACAGAACGTCCCCGAGCCAACACAACCCCTCGTTTATCGAACGCCCACCACAAACCCAATCCGACGCCCGGCTCGCCGGCCCCAACTGTTCAGAGCAAATCGCAATTCCGATAACGCGATCTACCGTCTACAATGCCTAACTCGCGCACGCCAGACCTCTCACGAAAAAGTCCGAACTCCAGCTAAGCCAGACCCCGCCTCAACCCCGGCCAGCGTTCGCCACAGCGGCCATCAAATGCTTCCCTGAACGCTCACCCACGCATCAATGACGTCCTGTAACCGAGACCGCCCGAGAACTGAGCGCCAAAGGGCCGGCATTCCTCCGAACGGACACAAGGAAGGACAGGCGCGCCCGAATACAAAGGGTTCATGGCCCCGCCGGAACCGAAGCACAATGGACCCGATGAACGCCAAAAACAAACTCCGCAAACGCAGAAAGGGCCCCACATACCAGCGTGGAACCCTCAGCAAACACAAAAAAGAAAGGGAGGCCCCGACACCCACAGGCGTCGAGACCCCCCTCAAAAAATTGTCCGGCGGTGACCTACTCTCCCACACCCTCCCGAGTGCAGTACCATC
>NZ_JBITLL010000014.1:0-1394 GCF_044465245.1 Nonomuraea terrae
CCTGAGATGTGATGCCGAGCCGATTGTGGTGAAGTGGATGATCCTATGCTGCCGAGAAAAGCCTCTAGTGAGTGTTGTGGCGGCCCGTACCCTAAACCGACTCAGGTGGTCAGGTAGAGAATACTAAGGCGATCGGGTGAACTGTGGTTAAGGAACTCGGCAAATTGCCCCCGTAACTTCGGGAGAAGGGGGGCCTCTGTTGGTGATGAGTCTTGCGCTCTGAGCTGGTGGAGGCCGCAGTGGCCAGGGGGAAGCGACTGTTTACTAAAAACACAGGTCCGTGCGAAGTCGTAAGACGATGTATACGGACTGACGCCTGCCCGGTGCCGGAACGTTAAGGGGACCGCTTAGTGCACTTCGGTGTGCGAAGGTGAGAACTTAAGCGCCGGTAAACGGCGGTGGTAACTATAACCATCCTAAGGTAGCGAAATTCCTTGTCGGGTAAGTTCCGACCTGCACGAATGGCGTAACGACTTCCCCGCTGTCTCAACCGCAGACCCGGCGAAATTGCATTACGAGTAAAGATGCTCGTTACGCGCAGCAGGACGGAAAGACCCCGGGACCTTCACTACAGCTTGACATTGGCGTTTGGAGCGTCTTGTGTAGGATAGGTGGGAGACTGGGAAGCTCGGACGCTAGTTCGGGTGGAGTCATTGGTGAAATACCACTCTGGTCGTTTTGAACGTCTAACTCTGGTCCGTGATCCGGATCGGGGACAGTGTCTGGTGGGTAGTTTAACTGGGGCGGTTGCCTCCTAAAGGGTAACGGAGGCGCCCAAAGGTTCCCTCAGCCTGGTTGGTAATCAGGTGTTGAGTGTAAGTGCACAAGGGAGCTTGACTGTGAGACTGACGGGTCGAGCAGGAGCGAAAGCTGGGACTAGTGATCCGGCATCGGCGTGTGGAAGCGGTGTCGCTCAACGGCTAAAAGGTACCCCGGGGATAACAGGCTGATCTTCCCCAAGAGTCCATATCGACGGGATGGTTTGGCACCTCGATGTCGGCTCGTCGCATCCTGGGGCTGGAGTAGGTCCCAAGGGTTGGGCTGTTCGCCCATTAAAGCGGTACGCGAGCTGGGTTTAGAACGTCGCGAGACAGTTCGGTCCCTATCCGCTGCGCGCGCAGGAGACTTGAAAGGGGCTGTCCCTAGTACGAGAGGACCGGGACGGACGAACCTCTGGTGTGCCAGTTGTATCGCCAGGTGCATGGCTGGTTGGCTACGTTCGGAAGGGATAACCGCTGAAAGCATCTAAGCGGGAAGCTTGCCTTGAGATGAGGTCTCCCACCCTGTGAGGGGGTAAGGCTCCCGGTGGATGACCGGGTTGATAGGCCGGAGGTGGAAGCGCGGTAACGTGTGGAGCTGACCGGTACTAATAGGCCGAGGACTTGACCACAAAG